>CAKPBC010000001.1 GCA_934140155.1 uncultured Bacilli bacterium
GGACAAGGGTTGCGCTCGTTGCGGGACTTAACCCAACATCTCACGACACGAGCTGACGACAACCATGCACCACCTGTATCGACTATAGCTATCCCCCTATTTCTAGGGTATTTAATCGTATGTCAAGTCTTGGTAAGGTTCTTCGCGTAGCGTCGAATTAAACCACATGCTCCACTGCTTGTGCGGGCCCCCGTCAATTCCTTTAAGTTTCACTCTTGCGAGCGTACTTCCCAGGCGGAGAGCTTAATGTGTTAACTTCAGCACTGGGTCTCCCCAACACTTAGCTCTCATCGTTTACGGCGTGGACTACTAGGGTATCTAATCCTATTTGCTACCCACGCTTTCGTGACTGAGCGTCAGTTACGAGCTAGTAAGCCGCCTTCGCCACTGGTGTTCCTCCATATATCTACGCATTTCACCGCTACACATGGAATTCCGCTTACCTCTCTCGCACTCTAGTCATCCAGTTTCCAAAGCGAACTATGGTTGAGCCATAGCCTTTGACTTCAGACTTAAATAACCGCCTGCTCACTCTTTACGCCCAATAATTCCGGATAACGCTTGCCACCTACGTATTACCGCGGCTGCTGGCACGTAGTTAGCCGTGGCTTTCTGGTGTGGTACCATCAAACAAGTAGCTTTCCACTCTACCTGTCATTTTTTCCACACAACAGAGTTTTACAATCCGAAGACCTTCATCACTCACGCGGTGTTGCTCGGTCAGGGTTTCCCCCATTGCCGAAAACTCCCTACTGCTGCCTCCCGTAGGAGTATGGACCGTGTCTCAGTTCCATTGTGGCCGATCACCCTCTCAGGTCGGCTACGCATCCTCGTCTTGGTGGGCTATTATCTCACCAACTAACTAATGCGCCGCAGGTCCATCTACTAGTGGAGCAATTGCCCCTTTTATGTTTGGAAGATGCCTTCCAAACACGTATCCGGCATTAGCCGAGATTTCTCTCGGGTATTCCAGGCTAATAGGCAGGTTACCTACGTGTTACTCACCCGTTCGCCGCTAGCTCGCCCCGAAGGGCTCACTCGCTCGACTTGCATGTATTAGGCACACCGCCAGCGTTCATCCTGAGCCAGGATCAAACTCTCATAGTTTTTATTTCCTAGTTCATTATTATTTCTGGTTTTGTATAAATTTTTTCTTTATAAAAATTGACGTTGTTTTGTTGTTTTATTCTGTTTAGTTTTCAAAGATCAGTTCACTTCGGCTCTTAACCTTAGTGCTTTATTAGTATATCACAGTGAGTTAAATATGTCTACATTTTTTTACATATTTTTTATTGCTGTAATATCTTTATTTATCAAGCTTTCTAATCGCTCGACTTTCTTATTTAATCACAACTCAAAACCATTTGCAAGCATTTTTTTAATTTTTTTTGAAAGTTATTAGCGGTCACTAATTAAAGCAATTTAATATCAATTATCCTATATATATAAAGGAAAAGAAAAGCCCATATTGCTATGGGCTAAATCTCAATTCACTTTAAATAATTATTATCTTCTATTAGAAGAGAATGCTGCTACAAATTGTAAAACTCGTAAAAATAAATACATAAAATCAACGTATAATTCAAAAGCACAATATTGGCATAAATTTCTAGAATTAATTCCAGAATCAATTATTGTTTTAATTCTCCACATATCTATGCTAATAAATAGCATAATTACTCCGAATGTAACAAATGATACAATCCAGTCTATTGTAGAACTTCCTAAGAAAATATTAATCAAACTAATAATTAATGCTCCTAAAAGCAATACAACACACATGCTTGCCATTCTATTTAACGATCTTTTCGTTAAATATCCATATAAAGCCATTACACCAAATAAAGCAGCCGATATTCCAAAAGATACAATCAACAATTTGCTATCAATAACTAGCACTATTGATGACATCATAAGTCCCATCGTAATAGCATAAATTACAAATGGAATTGTTAATGGTTTATTATTTTTCAAAACACGATATTGAATAATAAAAGTCTCAACAATCATAAGAATAATTGATCCTATCATTACACCTAGATATGCTTCTGGAGTTACAAATCCTGATGATAATAATGCAGCAAATCCATACGCGGATAAAGCAGTTACTCCCAAAGCCATAAATAACCATCCAAATACTTTTGCTAACGAGAACTCATTAGTTTGTGAAATAGTTGAATCATATTCCATAAAAAAACCTCCTTACTCTTATATAAAGCTATTATATATTAGTTTTGCCATTTTTAAAACAAATTAGCAAAAAAAGATTAGTGGATAACCACTAATCAATAATATTTTCTAATAAAGCTTTGAAAGAATCAACTTTTAGTGAGGCACCGCCTACTAAGGCACCATCGATATCTTTCATGCTTAAATAGTCTTTAACGTTTTCAGGCTTTACAGAACCGCCATAAAGTATTCTAATTTCATTAGCAACACTTCCAAACATTTCTGTTAATACTTCACGGATGAAAGCACAAACTTCTTCTGCTATTTCTTTTGAAGCATTAACACCTGTGCCGATTGACCAAATTGGTTCATAAGCAACAACAATGTTTTTAGCTTTTTCTTTATCAACGCCAGCAAGACCAATTCTAATTTGATCACGAACAATAGCTTTAGTAATACCACTTTCAAATTCTTCAAGCGTTTCACCACAGCAATATACAGGAACCATATCATTAGCAATCATTGCTAAAACTTTACGATTACAAGATAAAGAAGATTCGCCATTGTATTGACGACGTTCTGAGTGTCCAATAATTGACCAATTAATTCCAATTTCTTTTAACATTGGAATAGAAATTTCACCAGTATAAGCGCCATGATCTTCATAATGAAGATTTTGAGCAGCAACAATCATATCTGGATTAATTTTTTTAACTGCTTCTAAGCATAAAAATGTAGGAGCAACACCAATTTCAATGCCTTTTTCTTTAGCTAATTGGTAAATTTCAATACTATCTTTAGCAAAAGCCTTTGCTTCTTTGATAGTTTTGTTCATTTTCCAGTTGCCGAGTAATAATTTTGTTCTATTTGATTTCATAATTAGTCACCTATTACATCAATACCAGGTAAATGGCCATCATTTTCAATCATTTCAAGTGAAGCGCCGCCGCCAGTTGAAACGTGTGAGAATTCATTGTTGTAGCCAAATTGTTTACATGCAGCAGCAGAGTCTCCGCCACCGATAACTGTAAATGCTTTGCCTTTTAATTCTGCACAAGCTTTACAAACAGCAATTGTACCTGCTTGATAAGCTTCTTTTTCAAATACACCCATTGGTCCATTCCAGAAAATTGTCTTTGCTTTTTCAATTTCTTTAGTATAGATTTCACGAGTTTTTGGTCCGATATCTAGTCCTTCAAATCCATCAGGAATATCATTTGTTGGAACTGTTTTAATTTCAGTTGGATTATCAAAATCATTTGCACAAACGCTATCAACTGGTAATAAAATTTTACCAGATGCATACATTTCTCTAGCATAGTCTAATTGGTCTTCTTCAACTGGAGAAACACCAACTTTTCCGCCTAAAGCTTTAACAAATGTGTATGCCATAGCGCCACCAATAATAATCTTATCGCATTTCTTTAATAAAGAATTAATAACTTTAATTTTATCAGAAACTTTGAATCCACCTAAAATAGCTAAATATGGTCTTTCTTCACATTCAACTACTTTTGAAAGATTAACTACTTCTTTTTCAACTAAGAAACCAATAGCAACTTCTTTTCCTTCTGCTTTTAAAATTTCAGGAACACCATATGTAGATGCATGCGCGCGGTGAGCAGAACCAAAAGCATCCATAACGAATGCATCTGCTAAACTAGCCCATTCTTTAGATAATTCTGGATCATTCTTTGTTTCACCTTTTTCAAAACGAGTATTTTGAACAAGTAAGACATCTCCATCTTTTAAAGCATCAACTGCAGCCTTTAATGTTTCGCCACGTGTCTCAGGGCAGAAAGCAACTTCTTTTCCTAATAATTCACCTAAGCGAACTGCAACTGGAGCTAAAGTATTTTTTGCTTTTCCTTCTGCTAACTTAACTGGATCTTTGTGATCGATTTTTCCTAAATGGCTCATTAAAATAACTTTTGCACCTTTAGAAATAAGTTCTTTGATTGTAGGTAATGCTTGAACAATACGGTTGTCATCTCTAATTTGTCCATCTTTCAAAGGGACATTGAAGTCACAACGTACTAACACACGTTTACCTGCGACATTTAAATCTTTTACTGTTTTCATAAAAACTCTCCTTCTTCGTACTAATGTAATTAGTACTAACCGATAGTTATTATAATACAACTTAAATAAAAATGAAACAAATTGCATAAATCTTTCATTTATTTTATTTTTCAAACATTATTTATGAATAAATAAAATTATTTTGTCTATCATTTAAATAAAGGGGAGATAATATGCCAATAATTCCAACTATTATTACCAACAATTATGATGGGAAAGAAAGCAAAGATATTTTTTCTTTACTTCTTGAACAAAGAATAATCATGATTAATGATGAAATCACTGATCAACTTGCAGCACTTATTGTCGCTGAAATACTTTTTTTAAATGCTAAAGATCAAACAGAACCTATCACTATATATATAAATTCGCCTGGTGGATCAATATATGCTGGATTAGCAATTTACGATATTATGAAAAAAGTCGAGTGTCCAATATCCACAATCGGAATTGGTTTATGTGCATCAATGGGCGCTTTTTTACTTTCTAGCGGAGATAAAGGCAAAAGATTTGCTTTAGAAAATACAGAAATTATGATTCATCAGCCACTAGGTGGTTCGCAAGGTCAAGTAAGCGACATTGAAATAATGACTAAAAGATATTTATATTGGAAGAACAAATTAAATCAAATGCTTGCCGCCCATACTGGACAAGACATTAAAAAAATCGCGAAAGATACCGATCGCGACTATTTTATGTCAAGCTTGGAAGCAAAAGAATATGGTCTTATTGATGATGTGATATCACTCAATACCTTGAAATAAAGTTTGAAGATTTATTTTTAAAGCACGAGAAATTCTAACTAAAATCATAAGGCTAGGATTTCTTCTACCATTTTCTAAATCACAAATATAATTTTTATTTACATTACTTTCTAAAGATAAGTCCTCTTGTGACCATCCTTTTAGTTTACGCAAATACTCAATTCTTTTACCAAGTTGAGCATTAGTATTAATACTATTAATCATTTGGTGTTTCTCCTTTTCTATATGCATTTGCTTTTTCTTTTATTGCTCTAAACATATGGTTGACACTTGATTTTGAAATAGTCTTTTCTAGTTTCTCACTTAAAAGTTCCGCTAATTCAATCATAGACGCACCTTCATATTCTAAGCGTAATTCCGCTAATAATCTAAGTTTATCATTACCAATATTTTTTAGCCCAACCATTTGATCAATTAGTTTAATATCTTCTATTTGTTTTTGGGCTGATTGAACAGTGCGAAACATATTAGCGTCCGTACAAATTTGTAAACGATTATCATTATTGTTATAATCACGATTAATTCTTACATCTTCATATTCTAAACAGCAATCAGCTGCACCAAGTAGTTTTAAAAAATCTGCAATCTGATCGCTTTTTTTCAAATATACAACATAGTGGTTGCGGCGCTTAATAATTCTTGGTGTAAACTCGATATATTTAATTCTAGTTATTACGTTTGCAATATATTTAGACAATTCCTCATCAATTGTGGAAATTTCTAAATGATAATTAGAACTATATGGACTATTAACAGAGCCAGAAGCTAAAAAAGCACCAATTAAAAAGCCTTCAAGACTTTCTCCGCTACGAACAAACGATTTAGTATTACCTTCAAAAGATAACATTTCTAAATCTTTTAATATTTCATCTACTTTTTGTTCAATTATTACATGATAAACTATGCTTTTTTTAAAATGCATACTTTTTAAATAAGCAAAACGTGGAGAAATTTTATATCTTACTTGTAAGCATTTAAAAATAAATTTAGCCACTTTAGCATTTTCAGTTTGCAAAATGATTTTGTCGCTATTATTTTGAATACTTAGGCGCCCATTAATTTTACTAAAAGCAGATAATATTGCTCTAATTTTATTTTCTTCAAATTCTTGTGAGGCTATTTCTTGTTTAACCAAAAATGTAAAAGATATTTCGTTATCCATATACTTCACCTCGCAATGTTTTTATATATTATCACATAATGAGTGTACTTTTAAAGAAATTTATGGCATTTTTATAAAAAATATTTTTTATTTCTTCACGAGAATATTTTTCTTTTATTAAACTATTATATAAATTGTTAAGATCACCTGGTTTTTGAAGTTCTTTTATAGATCCACTACTGCTAACATTACTTAAATAATAATCAAAATCTAGTCCTAAACATATTTTATCTAATCCAATCATACTTTTTAAATAATTTATAATTTTTATATAATCATTAATATCTTTACCAACAAATTTATGATAAGTATTAACACCAACTAAAATATTTTTATCTTTTAAAATACATAATTGATTATCTGTTAAATTGCGTTCATTATTTTTAAGTTTTCTTACATTAGAATGGCTTACAATCATTTTACCATCATAAATTTTCATAACATCATAAAATGATTTAACATTTAAATGTGATAAATCAAGAATAATATTTTCTTTTTTTAACTCGCTTAATAGAAGTTTACCAAAAGGTGTTAATCCTCGTTTTTTATTTTGATAAGTGCCCGTGGCAATTTTATTAGCGTCATTCCATGTTAAAGTAACAATTTTAATACCAGCATCTTTTAATAATTTAATATCACTTAATAAGTTTAATGGTCCTAATCCTTCTATGCCTAAAACAAAATTATGTTTTTTAATAATTTTTAAATTAGAATTATAAAATTTCTTAATCTCACCTAATACAAAAAGGAATGAGTCATAAGATTCATTCCCCTTAAAATAATAATTCAAAACTGCACCATAATAACCACTCATTTCATGTAAGTGATAAGAAAAAGAATGATTGTTATTTATAATATCAAATAAAACATCAGTATGAGTATCAAATATCATTTATTAACCTCGTAAATATTCTATAACACTTGTCGCCGCGATTGCCCCATCACTAGTGGCAGTAACAACTTGTTTTAATTTTTGATTTGTTACATCGCCTGCCGCGAATAAGCCTGGAACATTTGTATCCATGTTATTATTTACGATAATATAGCCATTTTCATTACATAAATTTTTAAAACTTAAAAACTGCGTATTCGGTATTTGTCCAATATATGGAAATAATGCAGAAACATTAATTATTTCACCATTATTTAGTTTTATTTGCTCTAATGATTTATCGCCAATTAATTCTTCAATATTAAGAGATAATTTCAAGATAATCTTTGGATTGTTTTCAATTTGTTCAATCACCTTTTTATCGCCTCTAAATTCATTTCGACGATGAATTAAATATACTTTCGAAGTAATATTTGTTAAATATAATGCTTCTTCTAAAGCAGAATTTCCACCACCAAGAACAGCAACATCTTTATTTTTATAAAGCGGTCCATCACAAACTGCACAATAAGAAATTCCATGATGTTCAAATTTATTAGCGTTAACTAAATCTAATTTTTTATCTGTTGTTCCGCTTGCGACAATAATAGTTTTAGCCAAGTACTCTTCATCATTAGATTGAATAACAAATAATTGATCTTTTTTCGTAACATTAATGATGTCATCACTAATAATCTCAACATCATTTTCTATTGCGTGATTATAAAATTTAAATGCCAAATCTGGCCCAAAAGCTTTTTCTGCACCTAAATAGTTATCAATGACTGCAGTATAGTTAACCTTGCCACCATAAGCGCCTTTTTCAATAACTAAAACATCAATATTTGCTCTTTTTAAGTATATAGCAGCGCTAAGTCCTGCTGGACCAGCACCAATAATAATTGAATCGTAAATTTTATTATTTTGTTTCATTATTTTCACTTGCTACTTCAACTACTGCTTTTGCTTTCTTTTTATTTTTATAATCTAATACATGTAATACTATGATTGCTAAGACACCAAAGACAATGAATCCTGCAGACATTGCTTGAGAAGTAAATACTTCTTGTTCATGTCCTCCCATAATAAATGCTTCATTTCTTAATGGTTCTAAGAAGAAACGAATAATTCCATATGCTACGAAGTAAAGTCCACCGATATCACCTGGAACAATATACTTTTTAAGTCCTTTGCCAACGCCATAAACAATTAAGAAATAAGAAGCGATATTTATTATTCCTTCAATTAAGAATAATGGAATAACAATATTACCAGGTTCTTTTGCCATAGTAGCTTGTTGTTTTAAAATCCAAGTAGGTAAGAAACTCCAATCGCTCATTGCCACTTCTCTTCCATAAACTTCCGCATTCATAAAGTTGCCCCATCTTCCAATTGCTTGAGCAATTAAAATTGTTGGAACAATGATATCAAAACATTTAAGAATAGGAAGTTCTTTATGCTTCTTTCTTAAATAAAGCACACCAACAATAGCGCCTAAAATAACGCCACCGTGAATAGCTAATCCACCATCCCAAATTTTAAATACTTCAACAAAGTCACGTCCCGCAAATTTAGTATTCCATTCTGCAATAACATACCAGATTCTTGCACCTATAATACCAGCCGGAAATGCTGTATAAAGTAAATCTTCAAATATTCCGTGTGGATATCCTTCTTTAGCAATTTTATCATCAGAAATAAAATATGCCACTACTGCACCACAAATAATAAATAAAGCATAGAAAGTTAATCCACCATCACCGATAGGAATAATGCGTTTTGGTAATGGAAATGTCATATAAGGAGTAAGCGATTCTAGATATAATGATACAAGTGGTATTAGTAATACCGCGGCAACAATGCCACAAATTTTAAGTAACTTGTGCATCTTTTCATTACCTTCAAGAGGTAACTCTTTTTTTCTAATCCATAAAGCAGTAAATACAAAATACACATCAATAGGAATTAAAAGAGTTGTAATAATCATCTCAGCTAAACCTAAGCCGCCAATTTTGTCTCCGCCTAAACTAACACCATAAGAGAACAAGAATGCTCCTATTGATGTAACAATAGCTAAGGATGCTACCGAAATTATCACATACTTTAAAGATAATTTATCTAATTTGCCTTTCCATTTCATTACAATTAAACTAACAAAAGATGCAAGGCCTATTAATAAAACTATAATTCCTGCTATTTTCATACAATCATCCACCTTTTTATATCACTAGACTATCACTAATTACTAGTAATTACCACTATTAAATTTGTCTTTTCTAGCTTTTTCTTTAGCTAAAACTTCTTTTAAATATTTTCCGGTATAAGATTCTTCAACTTTAGCAACTTGTTCTGGTGTTCCAGTAGCAACAATTGTGCCGCCTCTGTTTCCACCTTCTGGTCCTAAATCAATAATATAGTCAGCAACTTTAATAACATCTAAATTATGTTCAATAATAACAACACTATCACCATTATTAACAATACGTTGCAATACGGTAATTAAGCGAGATACATCATCAGTATGTAAGCCAGTCGTTGGTTCATCAAGAATATAAAGTGTTTTTCCTGTTGGTCTTCTTTGTAATTCATAAGCTAGTTTTACACGTTGTGCTTCACCACCTGATAGTGTCGTTGCTGGCTGTCCTAACTTAACATATCCTAAACCGACATCAAATAATGTTTGCAAACGTCTTTTTATGTTTGGCCTATTTTCAAAGAATTCTAATGCATCTTCAATAGTCATGTCTAAAACTTCAGCAATATTTTTGCCTTTATATGTGCATAATAAAGTCTCTTCATTATATCTTTGTCCATCACAATGTTCACATTTAACATAAACATCTGGTAAGAAGTTCATATTAATTCTTGTGACACCGGCACCTTCACAGTTTTCGCATCTTCCACCAGGAACATTAAATGAAAATCTGCCTTTATCAAACCCACGTGCTTTTGCTTCGACACTTTGAGCAAACAAATCACGAATATCATCAAATACTTTCGTATATGTTGCCGGATTACTTCTTGGTGTTTTACCAATTGGCTCTTGAGAAACATTAATAACTTTATCAATATTTTCTAATCCTTCAATTGAAGAATATTTTCCCGGCGTAACCATTGTATCTTTATTTAAATATTTATATGTGGCTTTCCATAAAATCTCGTTTACTAATGATGATTTTCCTGATCCGGATACACCAGTAACAAGTACCATACATCCTAAAGGAATTTTAACATTAACATTTTTTAAGTTATTTTCTTTAGCACCTTTTATATAAATATATTTACCATTACCTTTTAATCTTGCTGGCGGCAAAGGGATAAATTTCTTTCCGCTTAAATATTGACCAGTAATTGATCTCTCACAGTTCATAATATCATTAACACTACCTGCGGCCACAACTTCTCCACCATGACTTCCGGCACCTGGCCCAATATCAACAATATAATCCGCAGCACGCATTGTGTCTTCATCATGTTCTACAACAATAAGCGTATTACCTAAATCAACCATTTCTTTAAGTGCTTTAATAAGTCGGTCATTATCACGTTGATGTAAACCAATACTTGGTTCATCTAATACATATAAAACACCAGATAATTTTGAACCAATTTGAGTGGCTAATCTAATTCTTTGTGATTCTCCACCTGATAAAGTCATAGACATACGTGCCAAAGTTAAATAATCTAATCCTACTGATATTAAAAATTGCGCACGATTTCTAATCTCTTTTAAAACCATCTTAGCTATCTCTAATTGTGTATTAGTTAAAGTTTTTTCAGTTTCATCAATAAATTTAAGTAAATCACTTATAGAAAGTAATGTAACTTCATAAATATTTAAACCATTAATGCGAACAGAAAGTACTTCATCCGATAAACGCGCACCATGACATGTCATACATTCATAGTCACGCATAAATCTTCCATACCATTCACGAGTCATATCAGATTGTGTTTCTTGATATAATCTTTCTACTTTTTTAGCTACACCTTCAATAAAATTATTACGATGATTTACGTTTCCAGAAGATGAAACTAAAGTATAAGCATGAGGAACTGGTGAACCCACAAACACAATCTTTTTTTGTTCTGGAGTTAAATCTTTAAAAGGAATATTCATAGGGATTTTATATAATTTACAAAGCATTTCAAAATCTTGCCAATCAAGATTTTTAGTTCCGACAATATTTTTATAAAATACAATTGCCCCTTGGTTAATACTTAATTCTTGATTAGGAACTAAAAGGTCTTCCGCTGCTTGTCTTTTTATTCCTAAACCATGACAATCCGGACAACATCCCATAGGTGAGTTAAAAGAAAATAAACGTGGTTCTAGATGTGGTACTGAAAATCCACAATATTTACAAGTATGATGCTCAGATAATAATTTTTCTTCATTATTAAGCATTAAAATAACATAACCATGTGACCAGTCTAAAGCAATATCAAGAGCATCATAGATTCTGCTTCTAGAATCTTCCTTTAAAACAATACGATCTACAACAATATCAATGTTATGACGTTTATTTTTTTCTAATTCTGGCACTTCATTAATACGCATTAATTCGCCATCTACTCTTAATCTTTCAAAACCTGATGCCTTAATTTTATTTAAATTATCTTTATGAGTTCCTTTTTCACTTCTAACAACAGGGGATATAATTTGCACTCTTGTGCCTAATTCACATTTATAAATAATATCCACCATTTCACGTGGAGTAAAAGCTACAATGGGTTCATGATGTGTAGGGCAATATGGCACACCAACACGCGCAAATAACAAACGTAAATAGTCATATATTTCTGTTACTGTTCCTACGGTTGAACGTGGGTTATGTGATGTAGTTTTTTGATCAATCGCAATAGCAGGTGATAATCCTTCGATAGCGTCAACATCTGGTTTTTCTACATTACCTAAAAATTGACGGGCATAACTACTTAACGACTCAATATATCGTCTTTGTCCTTCATTAAAAATTGTATCAAACGCTAATGTCGATTTACCAGAACCTGATAATCCCGTAAAAACCACAAATGAATCTTTTGGTATTGTAAGCGATATATCTTTAAGGTTATTTTCTCTTGCACCTTTTATTACTATATTATTATTTTTCATTACTACTCACCTCATAAAACATTTTATAACAAACATAAAATAATTAAACAATTTTTGTTCAAAAAAGCAATCAAATTATTGATTGCTTTGTTCTTCTTCTACTTTTTCTTTTTTTTCACCAATCGCACTATGAATTTTATCATTAACTACCGGCTTAGGTGTAACTGGTTCAGTATCCACTCTTTTTACTTCTTTTTGTTTTTCTACAATTTTATTATCAAGAGTTTTCTTTTCCACATTGAAATTTTCTTTTGTTTTGCTACCATTATCATCGGTTTTAGTTACTTCGATTGTGGCTCCAAACAATATTTGAAGAAGCATACCAATTACTTGGTTTCCGCCTTTCATCTTTTTCATTTCATATATCTTATTCGCTGTATGAATTTCTATCGTTGCTACTCCAGCATAATTCTCATCCTCATCTTTACGCATCGCAACACCTAATACTGATGGGAAAAGAATTGTAGTAATAATATTACCTTGCGCAATTAGCACACGTCTATTAGTTAGATAAACAGAATACTTCTTATTGTTATTTAATTTATGAATAAATATACAAAAAACAATAAATATCCAAAGCGCCATTATGCCTATAAATATATATTCTACAAAAGGATATTTAGTCAAAAATTCAGTTACAATAGCAGGTAGCACCTTTAAATTAATAAGAACTAAAGGAACCGCTAATAAAATAATTGGAATTAAAAAATTTACAATTGCCCAACCAACAATTGGTGATTTTTGAGATGCCATTTTAATAACGCTTTCATCTTTAAGCATCGTGTTTTTAATAGATTTTGGAAATGTCATATTTAGATCCTCTTTTCTGTTATTGTAACATAATTTTATTAGGCATGTTACATAATACAATTTTATTTTAAATCATTTTTCCAATTTTATACAAAAAGCTCTCCATTTTCATGAAGAGCCTATGCATAAATTAATTTTTATTCTTCGATATTAGCCGCTAAACGTTTTAAACGTTTCCATCTTGCTTTAGCATCATCACATGATTTTGTGAGTAATTCTTCAGCATGTTCTGGATTAACTTTTGGTAATTGAGAGAATCTAGTTTCGCCCATTACGAAATCACGGAATAAATCAAAGTTAGGTTCTTTGCAATCTAATTGCATTGGATTCTTACCTTGTTTTTCAAGACGTGGATCGTAACGGAAGATTGGGAAATATCCACATTCAACTGCTGCCTTTTCAACACGTTGAGCATTACTTAATCCACCTTTAATACCATGGTTAGCACATGGAGAGTAAGCAATAATTAATGATGGTCCATCATAACTTTCTGCTTCTTTCATTGCTTTAATAGCTTGCATTGGGTTAGCGCCTAAAGAAATTTGTGCAACATAAACTGTTCCATAAGCCATAGCCATCATTGCAAGTGACTTTTTAGCGGTCTTTTTACCAGATGCAGTAAATTTAGCAATTGAACCAGCTTGAGAAGATTTAGAAGATTGTCCACCAGTATTCGAATATACTTCTGTATCAAGTACTAATATATTAACATCTTCATCATTAGCAATAACGTGATCAACACCACCATAACCGATATCATAAGACCAGCCATCGCCACCAACAATCCAAACAGATTTATCAATTAAATCACGTTCGAATTCTAATACTTTCTTAACTTCTTCGTTTTTACTTGCTTTTACTAAAGAAACTAAGTCTTTAACAAATGTTCTAACAAGTTCACGATTTTTGAAGTTAGTAATATATTTTTCAATTAATTCTTTTAATTCAGGTTCTACTTGATCTTTAGTTTCAGTGAAAATCTTTAAGATTTGACCAAGCTTATAATTAGTTGCAATACGCATACCAAAACCAAATTCTGCATTATCTTCAAATAATGAGTTAGCCCAAGCCACACCTTCACCATTTTTATCAGTACAGAATGGTGTTAATGGAGTAGAACCATTATAAATTGAAGAGCATCCAGTTGCGTTAGCAACAAGCATATCTTTGCCAAATAATTGCGAAGCTAAACGATAGTAAGGAGTTTCACCACAACCAGCACAAGCACCTGATACTTCAGTATAAGGCATTAAGAAACTTGCACCCTTAACTGTTGTAACTGGGAATTTATCTGTTTTATATTCAACATGTTTGAATAAGTATTCTGCAGCTTCTTCTTGTGGGAATTGAGTCTTAGCTTCAACCATTTCAAGAGCTTTTTTACCCATCTTACCTGGACATTGAACAACACATAATCCACATCCAACACAGTTCTTTGGTGAAACTTGAATACGGAATTTTAATCCTTTAACATTTGGTCCGCCCATTGCGTCCATTAAATCATCTTTAGCAATGCTTGGCATGTTAGCTACTTCTTCTTCATTTAATAAGAATGGACGAATTGTAGCATGTGGACATACGAATGCACATTGATTACATTGAATACAGTTTTCTTTATTCCATACAGGGACATTATCGGCAATAGAACGTTGTTCACGATAAGTAATATCGTTTTTCATTGTACCATCTAATAACTCCCATTCAGTGAATTTAGATACTGGTAAATCATCACCATCAAGTGAACCAATTACATTGACATAACTATCAAAATAATCATCACCAGTTTTATTTATAACACGAGCAACACTTAAATTAATCCATTCTGGATCAACTTTAATTTCACGAAGTCCTTCTGCACCAGCATCAATAGCCTTGTAGTTCATTTGGACAATTTCGTCACCTTTTTTAGCATAACTCTTTTTAGCAAATTTCTTCATCCATTCTTGCGCATCAGCATATGGCATGATGTTTTGATTTAAATAGAAGAATGAAGCTTGTAATGTTGTATTAGTATGACGTCCCATACCAATTTCTTTTGCAATTTTATTTGCATCAATCACATAGAATTTTGCTTCTTTTTCCGCTAATTGATGTTTCATTCTATTTGGCATTGATTTAATTAATTCTTCATCAGTTAAATCAGTATTTAATAAGAATGTTCCGCCTTTTTTCAAGTTCTTTAACATATCAAACTTGTACATATATGTATCAAGTGAGCAAGAAATGAAATCAGCATTTTGAACATAATAAGTTGAATGAATTGGTGTCTTACCAAAACGTAAGTGAGAACGGGTTACGCCACCAGCTTTACGTGAATCATAAGCAAAATATGCTTGGGCATATTGATGAGTAGCATCACCAATAATCTTAATAGATGATTTATTAGCAGAAACTGTACCATCAGAGCCTAATCCATAGAATAAACATGATGTATAATTTGCTTTAACATGGAATGAATCATCAACAGGTATAGATAAATGAGTAACATCATCATTAATACCTACAGTGAAACTTGTCCATGGCTTTTCCATATCTAAGAAATCATAAACAGCTTTTACATGTTTTGGTTGAGTATCTTTTGAAGATAAACCATAACGTCCACCAACAAGTACATCAACTTTACGTCCCATTTGTTCTAAAGCCGCAACAACATCTAAGTATAATGGTTCGCCAGTAGCACCCATTTCCTTAGTACGGTCTAATACCGCAATCTTTTTAACAGTATCAGGAATAACACTTACTAAGTGTTTAGCAGAGAATGGACGATATAAGTGTACTTTAACAAGACCAACTTTTTGTCCTTCTTTTACTAATTCATCAATTACTTCTGTTGCAGTTTCAGTAACAGAACCCATAGCGATTATAATTTTAGTAGCGTCTGGTGCACCATAATATGTAAAAGGTGCATAATTACGTCCTGTTAATTCACTTGCTTTTTTGAAATATTCATCAGCAATATCAACAATCTTATTAAAATGAGCATTTTGTGCTTCTCTACCTTGGAAGTAGATATCATCATTTTCCGCTCCACCTCTAGTTACTGCATGAGTGTGTGGGTTTAATGCACGAACACGGAATCTATTGAGTGCATCATAATCAATTAAATCCTTCCAAGCACTTTCATCAACAAATTCAACGTTTTGAATTTCATGTGATGTTCTAAATCCATCAAAGAAATGCATAACTGGCGCTTCAGATTTAATAGCAATTAAATGCGCTACTGGAGCTAAATCAGCAATTTCTTGTACTGAATGTGAACAAATCATTGTAATACCAGTTTGACGTACAGCATAGACATCTTGATGATCGCCAAAAATAGATAATGATCTTGTAGCTAATGAACGAGCAGATACATGTAATACTGCTGGTAAAAGTTCACCAACCCATTTATAAATATTAGGAATCATCAACAACAAACCTTGAGAAGCTGTATATGTTGTAGCTAATGCACCAGCTTGTAATGCACCATGAACTGTACCAGATGCACCAGCTTCAGATTGCATTTCAACAACCTTTACAGTATTTCCAAAATAATTTAGCTTTCCTTGTGAAGAATAAACATCAACAAGTTCTGCCATAGGGGATGATGGTGTAATAGGGTAAATACCTGCTACCTCAGTGAATGAGTAAGAAGCAAGTCCTGCCGCTGTATTACCATCAACGGATAAAAATGTTTTTTTAACTTCCATAATGACCTCCAATAAAAAACCATTATAAGTATACAATACTTATAAGAAAAATTAAATATTAAAAATCTAAAGTGTACATTTTAATCGCATTTTCATATACTTTATTGGTGATTATATGCGCGGATATATTGAAATATCAAAAAATCAGCTTATTGAAAATTATAAAAGCATCAAAGATAGAGTGAAAAAAGATATCATTTGCGTAGTTAAAAGTAACGCTTATGGCCATGGATTAATGGAAATTGTTAAAATTCTAGCCCCTTTATCACCAAAAATGTTCGCTGTATCTTCTTTAGAAGAATGCATGTTAATTCGTAAGGGATTAATATTTATACCCATTCTTTTATTAGGAAAATGTGACAATTTTACCTATGCTTATAATTTTAGAATAACACTAAGTGTTATTAGTATTGAATACTTAAAATTACTTAAAAAAAGCAATCTACCTATCTTTATTCATTTGTTAATCGACACTGGTATGAATAGAGATGGAATAAGAATTGATGAAGTGGATGAGGCTTTAGAAATAATTAATAAATCTAAACTAATTTTAAAAGGTGTTTTTACACATTTTACTTCGGACAATAATTATGAAAAACAAAATGAATTATTTAGCAAATGCCTTGCAAAAATACCGAACAATAGTCTAATCATTCATAGTCAAGCTACTTCTACTTTTTTAAAAGATAATAATTTCACAAATGCAATAAGAATCGGATTAGCGTTATATGGGTTAGTAGAAGGTCTTGATCTAAGTAAGCCAGTTCTAACACTTAAATCATTAGCAATTAATGAAATCAAAATCAATGCATTAGAGAAAGTATCCTATAATCAAGAACCAGTCAATAAAGATGGATATATCTATACAATTCCGTTAGGATATGGGGATGGATTAATTAGGAATCATAAAAATATTGTAGAAGTAAATGGAACGATTTTACATCAAGTTGGTATTACATGTATGGATCATTTTATGGTATATAGTGAATCACAAATTAATATGAA
Source organism: uncultured Bacilli bacterium (assembly GCA_934140155.1). Classification (GTDB taxonomy): domain Bacteria; phylum Bacillota_I; class Bacilli_A; order RFN20; family CAG-826; genus RUG131. The sequence goes on from CAKPBC010000001.1 coordinate 17,669, forward strand.
TAATATTTTTATTATAATTGGACAACATCAAACTATAAATGATATTGCTAACAAAAATGCCACCATTCCTTACGAAGTGGCAGCAAAACTTTCTAGAAGAATAAAAAGAGTAATAAAATAAATTATTGTTTTAATGTTAATGGATCAAATTCTTGATTAATGGTAATATCATTATCGTCAACAATTAAATAAAAAGTATATTGATTTAAAATATTTATAAATTCTTGTTCTAAAAAACGCAAAGTCATATTTTCATTAGTAAAAATAATACGATTATGAACTAATTTTGTACGAAATGATAATTTACAACTTTTTGAAACAGCCAATAATATATATTTTTTCTTTAATAGTTCTAACACTTTATCTTCTGAAACAAAATTATCCATAAATGACACTCCTTTTAATATAAATAAAAAGCCGTGTAATATACACAGCTAAATAAGCAAGATGGTGAACCATACAGGATTCGAACCTGTGACCCACTGATTAAGAGTCAGTTGCTCTACCAGCTGAGCTAATGGTCCGTTTTGCATTTAATATATTACTATATCCAATACAATTATTCAAGCAATTTTTATATTATTGACAAATTTTTATATGATTTCCGGAAGAAAAAGTTGGCCCCCAATTATCATATCCTAAATGTTCTTGCCAATGATCATAATGGTCATAAGTATAAAACACTTTGAACGACATTGTATATACTATTCTATGAGTGCCACGTTTGCTTCCGCTAGTGCCACTAGAATTAACATCACATTCTGTTAAATTACTATAGTTAGGAAGACATAAGTTGTTGGAGAATCATCGGAATAATTACTAAAATAATCTCCTCCAATTCTTTCGCTTTTGCCAACGCCAATCCAATGGCGTCTTTTGTAACATAATTATCTGGTAATTTTTTAAATGTCACAAGATATAAGGCAATATCATCTTTTGTATAATAATATCCAGATTCCGATAATGTTTTTGGCATGTTTTTATTACCATAAGAATATAAAGATGAACATGCATCAGCGTTATTAGAATTAGATGAATTTTTAATGATAAATCAACACCAATAATTTCATTGCCATGATTACCAAATTCTTCTTTGGTAGGATTTTTTCTCAAGGCTATAATGTTTCAATTGCAGTGCTAACTGCAGAATCTACTGCAGCATCAACGTTAAATGAAGAAATTGCATCAGCACTATCATAAATCATTTTGGTAATAGAAACACTTGCTAAAAAGTTCCCGGTAGAATGAGCATTAATAAACATTTCAGTATCAATTTCTTGATTGTTAGTTTCTATTACTATAAATTAATTATTAACTACAGGCATTAATAATCCTTCGAACATTTTAGTAGCTTTTGCACCTTTATAAGTTGCTGTTGCAGTTAAAGTAAACGCTACCGCTTCTTCATTCTTAGTTTTATCTGGTAAAGTTGGAGTAGCGACAATTCTACCATATTCATTACGGGCGGAGAATATCCAACGTTCTGTTGGTGTTCCTGTCCAGTCGATTAATACTTCTGCTTTTCCAGATGAAGTACTAACCATAATACTTCCGTATAGTGATAAAGAAGAATCTACTTTTTTATATGCATTGTTAGGAATTGCTTTTAAAGCTTCGGCAGCGATTTTCTTGTCTTCACCACAAGATGTTAATGCAAAGCTAGTAATTGTTAAAGCTGCTGCTACTGCAAATAATTTTAATTGTTTCATTTGTTAAATTACCTTTCTTATAAACTATTTATTTGTTACATCAACAACATAATTTTCATTTGTGTTGTTTAATAACATTAATAGATATTTATCAAAATATGGAGATAACATTCATATGCATGTGCCACTTGGAAGAATGTTGAATTAATATCAGTCGAGATATTCTGCAATTGATTCTATTAAATTATCCGCTAAAATTCGAAATGCTTTTTACGATAAATAAAGTTTGTCTTTAAAGACAATTGCATTGTGTCATTAAACTTACCAGCACAGCAATAGAATCTAACAACATCACCAAAATGAATAAGTAAGAAGAAAGACTGTCACTGTATTACCATTGACGAGTAAAAAACTTCTTTTTACTTCCGTAATGATCTCCAATAAAAAGTCATTATAAGTATACAAGAATGTTACTATTTACAAACAGCAACAAATTGTCCTTTATTAAATTTTGGCCCCCAGTTTTTATATCCTAAGTATTCTTGGAAAGTTTCATAGTGATCATTTGTATAAAATATTCTAAAGTCACTGCTATATACTAATCTTTCAACTCCCCTATTGGTGTTAGACTTTGCAATATCACATTCAGTCATTGATCGAGCGACATTAATCATGTATTCACCATTTCCATATTTATTAGAAAAATAATCTCCGCCAACTCTAGTACTAGAGCCATATGTGTTTTTTCCGCCATTATTATATTGATCTTTTCTTATATAATTATCTGGCAAATCATTATAAGTCTTCAAATATAACGCTACTTCGTCTTTAGAAGTATAATACTTAGTCTGAGATAAAGACGGTACAGTGCCACTATCACCATAATGATATAAAGAAGAGCAAGGTACACTTGTTTTTATTGAAATAGATGGTGGTACAACCACAATTGTTTTATTATTATCACAAGATATTAAAGATGGAGAAAGAGATAAAAATAAAATTGATAATATTATATGTTTATTTTTCATTGCTTTCGAATCAAGAATTCGCTTCACCAACTTTCAAGTTTTTCTTTTTTTAGTATTTTAACACATCTAAGCTTTATAAAGCAAATATAATAAATGGGACTGCTTCTCTCGAACAGTCCCATTTTATATTAAAACAAATACAATTAAGCAATTAATGTAACACTTACAGGAATGAATCTAAATGCATTTTTAAGTTTAGAATTATTATATTTACTGTTAAAGTCATAAACAAATATACCTAATTCTACTTTTTTACCTTCGAATGGTGTTAAATAAGCATCTATATCATTTAAATTATCAGTAACATTACTATTGCAGTAAAATTGAATATATGGGCTTGTTTGTCCTGTTGGACAAGCTTCCCAAACATGGTATGAACCTGGATCATATTTAACGATATCACAAGTCATTTTTAACAATTTGCCAGAGTAATTAACAAATGAATTGTTAGTAGGATCAACTACCCATTTATTAACTTCATCAACTGTTGTAGAAATAGCACTTTGAAGACTTGCTTGTTCATTACAAATATCTAAAACTTCCATTGAAGTATAAATTAGTTCATCATAAGGAATTTCTAGATTCTTTGATGGATCTTCTGTTTGCATGACTTTATTTCCTTTAGAATCGTATACATATTTACCATGGCTTCCTCTAGTTCCTCTAACAGCAACTTTACGACCTGGTACATAAGAATCAATAGCATTTTGTGTATAAACTAAGATTGAGCCAGTGTCATCAGTTAAAACAGCACTAGTAGATCCACCAAATGATTTTCTGATAATACCTTCTACTATTACTTCCTTATTAGAATCAACTGGTAATGCTTTAAATTCCGCTACTGTAACTTTATCAACTTTAGCAGTAGCAGACAATTTTCCTGTAAATACTTTTTTAGCTTTTGCACCTTTATAAGTTGCTGTTGCAGTTAAGGTGTAATCAACATCAGCCGCTCCTACTTCAGGTAAATTTATAGGTGTAGCATAAGTGACATGCAAATCATTATCTTCAAGAATTGTAAATTGACTTGATTCCCATGTAAGTGGTACAACAACATCTTCTTCTCCTACTAAAACTGTGATTTGATTAATCATTTGTAATTGAGAAGTTACTTTTTCATAATTTGCTGTAAGAATAGCAGCTCCTTTAACAGCTTCTTCTGCGATTGTTTTAGTTTCATTTGAGCATGCCATTAATGATAAAGACATTAATCCTGCTGCTAAAAATCCTATTTTTTTATTCATTGTGTTTTTTTCTCCCTTTAATTAATTGGTGTAATATAATTGTATGATGCTATATTATTAAACATCATCATTTGATAATTATCGAAATAAGGAATCATATATCCTTTTACTTTATAACTCTTTCCAACTTCAAATAAAGTTTCATCTGGGAAAGGCGAAGTAGAGCCATCAACTCTTAAGTTAAATACAAGGCCATTATTTAATCTTGCATAAATTGTTAAGTGTCCCTTGCTCGCATCTTTTCTAAAATAAGAATTATATTCAGTGCCACTAATAATATTTCCATCTGGATCACGATCGCCTTGTTCGATGTTTCTTATTGTGATTGTTGTTTCAATATATTGATTTTTCTTAGATTCTAAGATGGCTTTAGTAGCGGTAGTATTATCAATACTAATTGGATCAAGATTTAATTCTGGATAATCTTTTGTTGGGCCAGTAAATGGAATAAATTCATCATTTTCATAATCGTTTTCAACAACAAACTTTTGTTTACCAGAGAATTTAACATTGATATTACTTAATTGAATATTGCCATTAAATTGTGTCGCTGTACAATAAAACTCAACAACTAAGCCAACTTTTAAAATTGAAGCCATTGATGAACCATAAGCAGTAAAGCAATAAATTGTGGCATATAATCCAGTTTTTTCAGCTTTGAATAGATCTCTTAATACGAATGAATCCCCAATCATACCAATTACAACGCCTTTAACATGGCATTTAGAACCCGAGTGTGTTTCAGTTTCACCAATGCCAGGAACAGTTTCACCATTTTCATTTGTATAATCATAATAATTATCATAAATTCCTTGGACACCATATCCATTTACATATTCATAAATATGTTCAGAATAGTCAAATATTGGGTCTCTTTCACCATAAACTTTTGCGCCGCATCTTTCAGCATAATCACCAGCTTCTTTAAAGGCATTAAAGTAAACTGATTCTGTTTCATAGTTATAATTTTTACTATAAGCTAATTCAACAAGTTCAAGATTTAAATTTCTAAAATCTGAATCTTTAGTCGGTTGATACCAAACCATTCCTAAATAACGTCCGTTACCATCGACTGTATCATAAATATTTCTTTCACAATCTAATACAACACGATAAGCATTATTTAATTTATCAGCATTAAACTTACTAGCTTGCTTTCCCCATGGCTCAATTCTACCAGTAGATTCTGGTGTATCAATACCATTGTATCTAATAGTAATTTTTTCGTATTTGCCATTATGTTTAACCATAAAGTTTGTTGTATCACCATCAGTACAGAAAGCAACACTTTCTACTAAGCCAATACCTGTGTCAATAAAATCTTTTGTTTCAAAATTAGGGTCTCTTAATTTTGTTTTATCTGTTACAGGTGTGCCACGTTTTTCTAAATCAGCAGGTGTTAGCGGACCATTATCATTTGATCCGCAACTTGCCATCAATCCAATAACTAACGTGGTAAATATTGCTTTAATTAGTTTATTTTTCATATTTAATCACCTTATTTATTTTCAACGTATGTGTTTAATTGTCTATATAAATATTGAATTAATTGATCGGCGCTATATGTTGTTCCTTCATTACCATAGAAAGCCATAGGCATTGCAGATTCAACTGTGTTACGAATTGCATTTGAGCCACGGAATGCAGGATCAACGAAGTTTGTCCAAGTACCATCACCATAAGTATTATTAGCTACATCTGCTGCAGCAATTCTTGCCTTATCAGCATCAGTACCAATTTTTTGATTTAAGAAATCTTGATATTCTTCAGAATTCTTTGCTGAAGCTGTTACTGGAAGATAACCTGTTTTAATAGCAAAGTCAGCATTCTTTTCGGTTGTTAAATATTTAATAAATAACCAAGAAGCTAAGTTTTGGTATTCATTTGCTTTTAACATAGCAATGTTAGTACCTTGAGAAATTACGAATTTCTTATCAGCACTCTTATAAGGTACTGGAGCAATACCAATTTTGAATTTTGCACCAGCTGCAATGTTATAAGATAAACCAGCAGATGAAGAAATTGTCATTGCTAATTTTAATGCTTTAAATGGATTTGAACAATATGATTCTTCTTCCCAAGTATATGGAATACCTAAATAATGTTTTTCATTCATATCTTTGAAGTAATTAATCATTTCTCTTGCTTCTGGAGTATCAAAAGCAACATAACCAGATTCGACTGTTGTACCACGCTTTGTATAATCAGAACCAAATTGTCTTAATGATGTAATAAAGAAGTTAGCTTGTGAATCATAGCCAATTGGGTAGAAATCTTTTGCGGCCACACCTGAGAAATCAAATGTAGCGTCAACTCCTTGGATAGGATTATTTTTAGAAGTATCAACTTCATTACCTTGAGCATCCACTACAATAGTCTTGCTGTTTTCTGAATAAGAATAATATGTGTCATCTCCTACAACATAAATTTTCTTACCAAATGTAGAACCAACATTTGCTTTACCGCCAATGTTTGCATTTAATTTTGTTTGAAATTGTTCAGCGACTGTTTTTACTTCATCCCAAGTTGTTGGAACAGTTAATCCGTAAAAATCAAATAGTGTTTTGTTATATACCATTACTTCTGTTGATTTATTAAATGGTAATCCCATTATATAAGGAGTAGATGTATCATCATTCTTATAAGCTAGTTCTAAGTTTTCTTTTAAGAAATCAGCATTGAAATCATTGATATCAATTTTTAAATCTGGATCACTACTATTGATGTATCCACTTAAATCACATTGAATACCATTATAGATATATTGGGCAAAGTGATCTGGATAACCAAGAGCAACTTGTGGATATTTTCTAGTTGTAATAGCTAAGTTAATAGCTTTTGTTAATCCTGAATATCCGCCTTTTGATTCATGTACAATATCAATGTAAGGATATTTTGCTTCGAAATCAGCAATAATTTGATCTAATCCTTCAGTAATATCTTTACCAAATCCTGTCCAGAAATTAATTTGAATTGGATTGCTTTCTGTATACCTTTCTTTTAATTTGCTAATAGAAATAACATTAGGTTCAACAACACTACCTTTTTTAACATTGGAACATCCTGTTACTCCAAGTGTCATAACACCAATCATTGACATAACACTTAATAATTTAAAGTTGTTTTTCATATTTTTTTCCTTTCTTTATATAAACGCTTAACGCGCTACTAACCTTTGATACCGCTTCTTGATACGCCACGCATAATATATTTTCTAAAACATAAGAAGAAAATAAATAGAGGAAGCGTAACAACAAATGAGCCAGCTAACATTACTTCATCTTGCGAACTAAATTCACTAGAGAATGTTGCCATTAAACCATTTGATACGAGTTTCATAGAATTACCAAACCAAGGATGTGTACCAGAAGCAACTAAGTTTGGCCAAATATAAGCATTCCAAGATCCCATTACAGATAAAATAATAATTGTTACGATGGTTGGCATAGCAATTGGAATCATTACTTTCCATAAATATTTAAAATCGCCATAGCCATCAACTTTAGCTGCCAAATATAATTCATTTGGTATTTGTTGGAATGTTTGTCGCATGTAGAATATATAGAATACACTAATTGCGTGTGTCAATATTAATGCAATATATTTATTATCCCAGTTGAGAGCCATGATTGTTTGGAAATTGGTAATAACCATCATTTCTCCAGGAATCATCATAGTAGCTAATAAAACCATAAATATTGGTTCTTTTAATTTGAACTCTAATCTTGCAAAAGCGAAAGCTGCAAGCACTGTTGTAACAACAGTAATTATTGTACTACAAATACCCACAATTAATGTATTTAAGAAATATTGTAAGAATTCTGAAGATCTTCCAGAACTACCAATCAAAATAATTTTAAAATTATCTAATGTTGGATTTGGAGCAAAGAAATAAGGCATGCCACGAGAATTTTCTTCTAACATTGTTGCACGACTTTTTAAAGATGTGTTAATCATCCAATAAAATGGGATTAACATAAATATTGCCATTATAGTTAAGAAAGTATAAAGTAATATTTTTGTAATAATATTCGTTATTTGGTATCTTTTTCTTGCTTTTTCATCAGCAAAGTACATATCACGTTCTATCATACTTTACCTCCTTAATAATGGACTCTTTTTTTACTGACTAAGAATTGTACGCCAGTAATTGCCATAATTATAATAAGTAATATAACTGATCCCGCTGCTGCTTTAGTTAAACCACCATTTTGTGATCCATCAACAAATTGGTAAATGTAACCAACAACAGTTAACCATTCTTTACCACTACTACCACCAAAGTTACCTAAACCATTAGATCCTCCACCAAAGATGGAAATAACACTTGTATAAGCTTTGAATGCACCAATGAATGATGTAATAGTAATATAAAGAATTTGAGGAGATAACAATGGAACAGTAATTTTTCTAAAAATTCTTCCTCTGCTTGTTCCATCAATTCGAGCAGCATCATAATATTGTTTATCGATGCTTTGAAGTCCAGACATAAATACCAATACTTTAAAAGCTAATCCTGTCCAAATAGTATAAGTTACAATAACTGCAAACATTTCCCATCTGCCACCAGTAATCCACGCTTTTCCTGCTGTGCCTAATATAGCATTTAATAACCCAGTATCTCTACCAAAAATAACTTTAAATACCATACCTAAAGCAATCGAGTTAGTTACATATGGTAAGAAGAATATTGTTTGATATAATCCCTGTAATTTTTTAATACTATTTAAGCAAACTGCCATCATTAAAGAAATGATAATTGTTAATGGTACAGATACTATAACAAGTAATGCAGTGTTTCCAAGAGCTCTTTGGAAATCAGGATCTCCTAATACATCAGCATAACCTCTTAATGAAGGAAATTGTATATATGAATTTGCAAAGAAATTAATAAGTCCACCTTCATTAAAACTGAAATCTTCCATAAAAGACATTAATACAGCATATACGATTGGGATAATCATAAATACAAATAATGCTATTAATGCAGGAGCTAGAGCAAGAGCAGCTTTCCAACCATCTCTTTTTCCTTCCATTATTTTATCCTCTCTCCTGTTTCTTCAAAGACATATAATCTTTTTGCAGAGAACATCATTAATCCTTCTTGAACTGATGAACGCATTTCTGAAGAAATAATTATTCTTAACTTCGAAGATTGTTTATCAATATTACCAACAATTGACATATCACGACCAATATGTTCAACATAAGCTACCTTAACAGGTATACGACCTTTTGGATCGATAATAAACATTTCTGGACGAATAGCAATTTTAACTGATCTATTAAGTTTTTTTTCAATTCTAACATTATTCAAAGCATCATTAATGCTTTCAACATTTAAGTTTGGATTCTTATCAACAAACTTTTGAATAATGTCATTTTGAATTTCTAAGTCTACGATAGGTTCTCCTTTTTCATAAACTTTTGGTTCTTCAGCTACCGCCTCATTATTTTCAACACTTTGTTCTTCGTAATTATAAACAACTTTTAAGAAATCATTATATTCACCATTAAACCCAGCTTTTTTAAATGCTTCATAAGCATCTTCTGAGCCTAAATCTAAATCATCTTTGCCTTCAAAACCTTTTGAATCAAGAATCTTATTGTTAATGTATAATTTATTATTTTTAATTTTCCCATCAAACACGTTAATAGCAGGTGATCCTAAGAATTTTGCTACAAATAAATTAGCAGGTTCATCATAAACATATTGAGGTTCTCCAACTTGTTGAATAACACCATTGCACATGACTACAATAAAGTCTGAAATGCTCATTGCTTCTTCTTGGTCGTGGGTAACGAAAATAGTTGTAATTCCTGTTTCTCTTTGAATTCTTCTAATTTCTTCACGAGTTTGAAGCCTTAAACGAGCATCCAAGTTACTTAATGGTTCATCTAGCAATAAGACTTTTGGAGTTTTAGCTAACGCACGTGCAATTGCAACACGTTGTTGTTGCCCTCCTGATAACTCTTTTGGCTTACGTTCAAGATATTTACCAATATCTACTAATGCAGCCATTTTGTTTGTGATTTCATACATTGTTTCTTTTGGTAACTTAGGCCTAATATTTTCCAAAGGGAACATGATGTTTTGTCTAACTGTAAGGTGTGGATATAGTGCATAATTTTGGAATACAAGTCCAATACCTCTTTTTTCTGGTGGCATGCCTGTGACATCTAAATCACCAAAATAAATTTTTCCTTCTGTAGCTTTATGTAACCCAGCAATCATATAAAGAGTTGTTGACTTGCCACAACCAGAAGGTCCTAGTAATCCCACCAATTTTCCATCAGGAATTGTCAAATTCATATTATTGACGGCTACTGTTGCAGGTCTATTTTTAGAACCTGGGAAGACTTTGGAAAGATTTTCTAATTTAACTTCCATGTTTTTTCTCCTTCTACAGTATTTAAATACTGTCTACTTACATTAAAATGTTATCATATATCATAATGCTATGCAAACAAAAAAGGGCTTTTTAGAAAGCGCATTCATTTTGTTTTTTTAATTACATTAAAAACATATTCTTTTTTTGTTTTTTATACATAAAAAAACAGCGACAAAAACGCTGTTTTTTCTATTTTTTATCTTGGCCTTTTTCATCTTTAATTTTTTGACGATTTAGAATGATTTCTTCTTGATCTTTTTCTTGTCTTTTTAAAGACTCTAAATGTTCTTCTTCATTGTTATAAATCAATGAAAAACGGTCATCAATAACCATGGTAGCGGACAGATAATCATGAATTGTATTGTTTTTCTTTGAAAATACCATAATAGTAAATGAGATGAATGGTAAAATAAACATAGTCATTATGCCTAACAAAACATTAACCACAAAGAAGCTTAAAAATCTAACCACTATTTGAGACTTCTTTATTTTATATCCTTTAGCATTAGCAAGACTTAATTGGAACATCATTTTACCAAATGTCTTACCATTTTTAGTTAACATTGGTACAAGCAAATAAGTCAAAGCTGATGCTATAAAAAGTGAAATATATGCTTCAGCATTAAAATATAACGTATATTTATTATTTGCTTTTTTATAAGCATCACTTGCTTTAAAATAATTGCCTACTAAATAATACACTTGCTTTTCAATTTCTTTTTGTTTATCAGCCTCACCTATATACTCAAAATTTTCATTATAAAAATCTCTAAATACATATTTGTCAGAAGAATTTTTATATTCATAAACAACTTTTGCTAAAGTATTCTTTCCATCAATTGCTGAACAAGCCCCTTCTGTAGTTGTGTTTATGCAATAATTTTCAACAAAATATTTGGCAGATTCAATATACTTGCTCTCATCAACTAATTCAAAAGCTTTTGAATCTTCATTCCAATTATACAAATGAGAATCAAGCATTAATTGATTCAAATCACTTTGTACTTGTTTTACGTTACTAGACAAATTAAATAATGGGACTACTGCAATGTTAAACAAAGAAATAGTGATAAATAACATAATAAATAGATCAATAATTCCAGCGATTGTTCTTTTACCTAAACCTGCTTTTTCTACTGATGGTTTAACTTCTTCAGTTTGCGATTGGACTTCTGCTTTTAATTCATTACTTTCATTCATTTTTGTTGTCTTCCTTTATAGTATTAATTTCATTATCATCATTTACTGAATTTTCTATAAAATTAGTATCATTTTCAGATTCTTTTTGAATTGCTTTTATTTGTGCTTCTTTATTATTATATATCGTTGATAATTTATCATCTATAACAACAGTTTGAGAACATAAATCGTGTAAAGTTGTATTATTTTTTGTGAAAAACATCATAACTAAAGATATTAAAGGTACAATCATAAGGAATGTTATACCTAATACAAAATTTAAAACCGAAAATGCCAAGAATCTAACTAAAATTTGCCACTTCTTTGCTTTGTATCCGTCTTTATTTACAATTGATAATCCAAAAATCATTTGCCCTATTGTTTGTGATTTTTTGCTTATTAATGGTGGTAATAAATAACATATAATTAAAGAAATTACTGTAGAAATACAAACGGAGATTGTAGAAACAGTATTTATGTATGTATAATGTTCTTTAAAAGCTTGAGAATTTGTAAGATATGTTACACTTTTTATGTAAATGCTATATTCTAAATTTTCTTTTTTAGCCTTAAATTCATCGTCAGTTTCATTTTCGCTCTTTTTTACTTGAAAATTACCTTCTTCATCAAATTCATATTTATCTTTAAAATCTTCATTATCAGCTAAAATTTCTTTGAATGTTTTTTTATTACTTGAACACGCCTTACCATCGTCTCCACTAGAACAGTATTCATTAAAATATTTTTGGCTTACTTCAATATATTTTTCTTTATCAACTGCTTGTAATTTATTATCATCGGTAACAGTTGCTAGTCCTGACTCTTTATAATATGTTAAAATTTGATTTTCATGCATATTGTAATCTTTTGCAAAATGTTTAACAGCGGGATTTATAGCAAAAGGCTGAATTAAAAACATTAAAAATACAAAAATGAAAAAATCCAATATTCCTGCTATTATTCTTTTAGATAAACTAGCACGTTGAACTGGTGGAACAACATTATCTATATTGTTTTCTATATTTTTATTACTATTTTCATTCATTGTATCTTCCATATGTTCACGTCCTAACGTTTTCCTATATTATACATATATTTTGTTAAAAGTAAAATAGAATAAAAAAACAATATTTGGCATAGCATTGTAATGCTTGGAGGTATATATGGAAAATTTTACTAAAATGCAATTATATGTTGTTCAGCCAAATGAAACAATTCAAAGTATTTCTAATAAATTTAGACTAGATGAAGGAGAACTTATACGGCTTAACCCCATACTAAGATATTCTCATATTCATAGTGGACAACCACTAAATATTCCTATTGTTGAAAATAGAGATATTCCGCCTAAAATAACAGCGTGTGTTGATAATCAATGCCTGCTTACTTATATGTATCATGTTTTTGCTATAAAAGAAAGTATATTAGCAAAAATGTTCACTCCTGATTATGTCCCAGCCATAATGGATAGTTTAAGCAAAAGTGTCGATAGTATTATTGAGTGCATTGATAAACATATACCATTAGCTAATAGTTATAATATCAAAGCTATAGTTGTGGAATTAGAAGATGAACTATTAACTTTCGTTGATTTAGTAAATTTAAATGATAAATCCGCTATAAAAAAATTCAATAATCACATTAATGATTTAATGGATAATATTGAAGAGTTAGGAAAAAATGTTATTGAAAGTTCAAATGTAAATTTATTAGAAATATACAAAAAATGGCAATTATTTATTTTAAAAATGATAGCAAAAAAGTATGAAGAAGCTGAAATAATATTTATTGATATTGTCGATAAATATATTACTTTTGCAAAGAAAGTATTATTAAAATAACTTTGTTTTAAATAAAGCTGCATTAAATAATATTAATACTACGGATAATATTAATATTTTAGTACGATAATTGGGAAGAAAAATAAATAAAATGCTGCATAAAATCGCACAAAAAATAGAACGTAACGCCCATGTTTTTATACGTTTTAAACGAATGTCAGTATTAGAAAAATTATTTTTAGAAATTTGCCAAATAATTAAAGGAAATAAAGATACAATTTCTAACACTACAAATATGACAATATATTTTGCTAATTCCGAGAGTAAAAACATTCAATCACCTAATTAATTTTAGCATAAAAAAGGACCCGAATAAATCGGATCCTAATTTTATGTATTTGTTAATGAAACTATTTAAGGATTTCGCTAACAGTACCAGCACCAACAGTACGTCCACCTTCACGGATAGAGAACTTAGTACCTTTTTCAATTGCAACTGGGTGAATTAATTCAACAGTTAATGTAACGTTATCACCTGGCATAACCATTTCAACGTCAGCTGGAAGTGTAATAACACCTGTAATATCAGTTGTACGGAAATAGAATTGAGGACGATAGTTAGATAAGAAAGCGGTATGACGTCCACCTTCTTCTTTTGTTAAAACGTATACAGAAGCAACGAATTTTGTATGTGGAGTAACTGATCCTGGTTTAACAAGAACTTGACCACGAACTACTTCATCACGGTTAACGCCACGGAGTAATACACCGACGTTATCTCCAGCTTCAGCGAAGTCTAATAATTTACGGAACATTTCGATACCTGTAACAACAGACTTCTTAGTAGGTTTAATACCAACGATTTCAACTTCGTCGTTTAATTTCAACATACCACGTTCAACTCTACCAGTAACGACAGTACCACGACCTGTAATTGTAAGTACGTCTTCGATTGGGAGTAAGAATGGTAAGTCATTTGAACGAACTGGATCTGGGATATATGTATCAACAGCATCCATTAATTCAAGAATTGCTTTTTCAGCTTCTGGGTCTCCATCAAGAGCTAATCTTGCAGAACCACGGATAATTGGAGTTTCATCTCCTGGATAGCCATATGAATTTAATAATTCACGGACATCCATTTCAACTAAGTCGATTAATTCTGGATCATCAACTAAGTCTGTCTTATTTAAGAAGACAACGATGTAAGGAACACCAACTTGACGAGCAAGTAAGATGTGTTCACGAGTTTGAGGCATAACACCATCAGTTGCAGCAACAACTAAGATAGCGCCATCCATTTGAGCAGCACCAGTGATCATGTTTTTAACATAGTCAGCGTGTCCCGGACAGTCTACGTGAGCGTAGTGACGTTTTGCAGTTGTGTACTCAATGTGAGCTGTGTTAATTGTTATACCACGAGCTTTTTCTTCTGGTGCAGCATCGATTTGGTCATATGCTGTAGCCTTAGCACCACCTTGTTTAGCTAAAACATTAGTGATGGCCGCTGTTAATGTTGTTTTACCATGGTCAACGTGACCGATAGTACCAATATTAACGTGGACTTTACTTCTATCAAATTTTTCTTTTGCCATTTGAATTTCCTCCTTATTTTCTAATAAAAATTCTAACTGAATTCATAATATAGCAAATTAGTTTTAAAATCAATATTTATTATATAAATAAATATTAAATTAGCGGTTTGACATGCCAGATTTTTTAATAATTTCATCAGCTACAAAGCGTGGGCATTCTTGGAAATGATCGAATTGCATTGTGTAGTTTCCACGGCCTTGAGTAAATGAACGTAAATCTGTAACGTAACCAAACATTGTTGCAAGTGGAATAGATGCATCAATAATTTGTGCATTTCCACGTTGATTCATACCTTCAATAGTACCACGACGTTTTGTAATATCGCCCATTACATCACCCATGTATTCTTGTGGAACAGTAATTTCAACTTTCATAACTGGTTCAAGAATAACCGGATTACATTTTCTAGCAGCTTCTTTTAAAGCCATAGATGCAGCAATTTTATAAGCAGCTTCAGATGAGTCGACATCATGGTAAGATCCATCGAATAATGTTGCTTTGATATCAACAACTGGATATCCAGCAATTAAGCCACGATTTAATGAATCACGTAAACCATCTTCAGTTGGTTTAATGTATTCACGTGGAACAGTACCACCGACGATAGCGTCGACGAATTCAAATCCCTTACCAGGGTTTGGTTCGAATTTAATCCATACGTGACCATATTGTCCACGACCACCAGATTGTTTAATGTATTTACCTTCACATTCTGCGGCAGTTTTAATAGTTTCACGATATCCAACTTGTGGAGCACCAACGTTACATTGAACGTTAAATTCTCTCTTTAAACGGTCAACAATAATATCTAAGTGTAATTCACCAACACCAGCAATAATAGTTTGTCCAGTTTCGTTATTTGTATGAACACGGAATGTTGGATCTTCTTCAGCTAATTTAATTAAAGCTAAAGTCATTTTATCTTGGTCAGCTTTTGATTTTGGTTCAATAGCTTCTTCGATAACTGGTTCTGGGAATTCCATTTTTTCTAATACAACATCTAATTTTTCATCACAAAGTGTATCACCAGTTGTAGTGTTCTTTAAACCGATAACGGCTGCGATTTCACCAGCGTGTACTGATTCAACTTCTTGACGGTGGTTAGAGTGCATTAATACTAAACGTCCAAATCTTTCTTTGACACCTTTAGTTGAATTTAAGACATAACTACCAGCTTTAGCAACACCAGAATAAACTCTGAAGTAAGCTAAACGACCAACGAATGGGTCAGTAGCAATCTTAAATGCTAATGCTGCTAATGGAGCATTATCATCTGGAATACATTTATATTCTGATCCATCTGGTAATGTACCTACTGCAGGTGGGATATCAAGTGGGCTTGGTAAGTAGTCAATGACTGCATCAAGTAATAATTGAATACCCTTATTTTTATAAGCAGATCCTGCTAAAACTGGGAAGAATTCGCCAGTTAAAACAGCTTTACGAATAGTATTTTTGATTAAATCGACAGGAACTTCTTGTCCATCTAATACCATCATCATTAAATCATCATCGAAAGAAGCTAATCTTTCTAATAATTCTTGACGTAATACTTCAACTTTTTCTTTATATTCTTCAGGAATTGGTCCTTCAGTTGGAGCAGCAGCCTTATCACTAGAATAATTCCATGCTTTTCTTTCAATAATATCGATAACACCGCTTAAGCTTGATTCAATTCCGATTGGATATTGAATAGCAGCAGCGTTAGCAGCTAATCTTGAGTGTAATGTTTCAACACACATATCAAAATCAGCACCAATAGCGTCTAGTTTGTTTACGAAAACAATACGTGGAACGCCATATTTACTACCTTGTCTCCAAACAGTTTCAGTTTGTGGTTCAACACCGTTTTTACCATCAAGTACTGTAACAGCACCATCAAGTACACGTAATGAACGTTCAACTTCTACAGTAAAGTCGACGTGTCCCGGAGTGTCGATAACATTAATACGGTTACCTTTCCAGAATGCAGTAGTTGCAGCGGAAGTAATTGTAATACCTCTTTCTTGTTCTTGAACCATCCAGTCCATAGTAGCTCCACCATCATGGACTTCACCAATCTTATGAATCTTACCTGTATAGAACAAGATACGCTCTGTTGTTGTTGTTTTACCAGCATCAATATGGGCCATAATACCAATATTACGGGTATGGGCTAAATCATATTCACGAGCCATTTGAAATACTTCCTCCTATTACCAACGATAATGTGCATAAGCTTTGTTAGCTTCTGCCATTTTGTGAGTATCTTCACGTTTCTTAACTGATGCACCTGTACCATTAGCGGCATCAATAATTTCGTTACAAAGTTTTTCTTCCATTGTTTTTTCGTTTCTTAAACGAGCATAGTTAACTAACCAGCGAAGACCTAATGTAATTTTTCTATCTGGAGATACTTCAATTGGAACTTGGTAGTTAGCGGCACCAATTCTACGAACTTTTAATTCGTGTTCTGGCATAATGTTGTTAATTGCAGTTGCGAATACGTCCATTGCAGGTTTTTCTGTTTTGGCTTCGATTCTCTTAAATGCGTTATATAAGATAGTTTGAGCAGTTCCTCTCTTACCATCTACCATTATTTTGTTAATTAATCGTGTTACTAGTTTTGAGTTATAAATTGGATCTGGTAACACATCGCGTTTTGCAACGCTTCCCTTACGTGGCATATAATAAATCCTCCTTCCTTAAACAATTGTTATTTGTTTAATCATTATTTGCTTTCTTTAGGTTTTTTAGTTCCGTATAATGAACGAGATTGACGGCGTTTTTCAATACCTGCGCAGTCTAATGTTCCACGGATAATATGGTAACGAACACCTGGTAAATCCTTAACACGTCCACCACGGATCATTACGGTTGAGTGCTCTTGTAAGTTATGTCCTTCACCACCAATATAAGCAGTTACTTCATAACCATTTGATAAACGTACACGAGCGTACTTACGTAAAGCTGAGTTTGGTTTTTTAGGAGTCATAGTACCGACACGGGTACAGACACCACGTTTTTGTGCTGCATCTTGTGATGTTTCTTTCTTTCTTAAAGAATTCCATCTCTTGTTTAATGCAGGAGCTTTGGATTTAAATGTAGTTTTGCTACGACCATTACGTACTAATTGATTAATAGTTGGCATTAGTATGTTCTCCTTTCAAATATTTCTTCTAGCAACACACAATTCCCGGTGTATCAATGTCATCTTTTTAAAAACGACCACTAGGTCTTGTGCACATGCGTAATAATTATACGATATATAAATATATCAAGTCAACAATTTTTTTTAATTTATTCCGCTAGTGTCAAAAAAAATCCACATCTTATTGTGGACTTAAAAATTATATTTATTTATTTTTTTTAGTAAATGTTAATGTTGCCTTAGAAGAACTCAATTTATCAATTCTAATGTTATATTCTAATGTAGCGCCATTATTATATGTGAAGTCTTTTCTAAAAACATCTCCCCCAACATAAAGACTATCATTAGTAACCAAATTACCTTGCTTTAAATAATTATCACCATGCTTATCAATAATATAAACTAAAGGTATATTGTCTTCTGAATAAGATAAAGTATTAGAATGCGCTAGTTTGCGATAATGGGGTTGCCCAGTAGAATCATATTTTTTTAGTGTTTCTGCTACTCCTTCATCACCATCATAACCGATAAAAGGATTTTGAGCATATGTCATATAGTGACCAATACGCGCATCAACATGCATTATTTTAATTCCTGGTTTAGTCATTAAAGAAAAGTTTTTGTCTCCTGTAGTGTATTCTACTTTGCTATCATGAGCATTTAATCCTTTAGGAGAATATAATTCAATTAATAAATATTCATCCATTGCCGATCCATTCCATGATTTAGAAGGTATCAAAATACAATCACCATTTTTATAAGAAGCATTAATAGTTATTGTTGTTTCATCTTGAATAACATAAGGCCTTGTCCAATTTAAAAGCATCTTGGAAAATGTATTTTCATCGCCTAGATTATAATCCATCATATCCATGCCACCCATTGGTTTAAATATTTGCGCAGCATCTTGAGAATAATAATCACTTAGCCCTAACAAATGTCCTGTTTCATGAATATATGTATGAGTATCAACTTTAGCAAAATCTTCTTCACTATTCATATAATAATAACTTGCCCACAAATATGTTCTAGCTAGGTTATCATCATTTTTAAGTTCATTTGCAGTATAAGGCGGCATTGATGATTGATACGCCCATAAAGCTGTGTCTTTTTTTTGATAACGAGCCGCATAAATAAAAGCAATTCCATCAATATATTTATCGCTATCAGTGTTAAATTTAGATAAATCAACACCTTGACTCTTATAATATTTAATTGCGGATTTAGCAATTTCATTAACAATTTTTTTATCATTAAGTAAATCGTTTGTAGAATACTCACTATGATACCAATCCATTACTTCTCCACGCAAATGCAATTTACCAAAACTAGAACTATTAAAATATGATGTAACTGAACTAAACACATTACGATTATCAACACCAAAAAAAGCATTATGGATTTTATTTTTAGCTTTGGTGCATCCACCATTTAATGTAGAGCAACTATAATCTGTAAAATCCACAGGAATAACTAATAATTGTCTTTCGCCAGTGGAAGGTATTGTGATGATTTTTTCACTGCTTGAATATGGAAAATCTTGAAGTATTTCTTGATAATTCAAACTATATTTAGCTGGTTTATAATAACCTTCTTCTTGAATTTCTACATATTTGTCTTTATCTTTCGAATAATTGTTAAAAGTCGATAAAGAAGATGCACTACAGCCTGATAAAAATAATACTAATCCTAAAACCAAAAAACTCTTTTTTTTCATTGTCATCTTCTTACCTTTCATAGAAATAATTTTAACATAATTAGTGAGTAAAAAAAACCATATCATTTTAAATGATATAGTTTTTAGTAAATTTTAAAGTATTAATTTTTAGAATTTTAATTATTACCTGTTTTTTCAAATTTAATGGTTACACCATTCTTGTCCATTTTTTCAATAACAAATCTAAAGCCTAACTCATCGCCTTCATATCCATTTTTATCAACAGTTGGAACACCGGCTTTAGTAATAATATTTTGTCCTGTATGTAATTTGTAATTAGCGTAAGCTTTACCTTCATAACCGAAGGAATCGCCTTCATGGAATAATGATGCATCTGTAGCGTAAGGAGTAATATATTGTCCTTTATCATTCTTTTGTTTAAATGAACATTCACCAGATGGTTCTAATAATTCAATTAATTTATATTCAGGAATTGCGCTTCTTGTAACTGAATTATCATTAGCAATATCACAATATGAGAATCTATTAGAAATATCATCGATAAAATCAACGAAAATACCACTACTAGCAACTGTAACATTACCGCTTGCAAGGTCAAAACCAGCTAAGCGTGAGTCAACATGATATACTTTAACACCTGGTTTTTGGAATACTTGTGGATAAGAACCAGCAAATTGATGTTCTGAATCATATTTATTTAATCCTTCTGGTTGATAGTATTCTAATAATACATATTCATCAAACATTGATCCACCCCAGTTAGCGTTAACAAGAATGAAATCACCTGAAGAATAGAAAGGTTTAATTGTAATTGTAGTTGAATCTCCTTTTACAGTAGAATTACTTACAACATATGGTTCAGTCCAACCATAAATCATTTTAGAATAAGCGTTATGATCACCAACGTTATTATCCATCATATCAATTCCACCTAAAGCACCATAGTCATCAATATAATTTTGTGGACCATAAGTGTAGTAGTCTGGTAGTCCCATAATGTGACCAGATTCATGAATAAATGTATGAGCATCTGGCAACCAGTCACCATTTTCATCTTTGCATTCAACATATTTTCCATCTTTAAGCATTTTGTCTTCATACATGAAGTCAACGCTAGCCCAGAAGTATGTTGATGCTACTGGTAATATATCTTTATCAGTATCAAGATTAATATCGGTATGTGAATTTGACCAGAATGTGTAAGCCCAGAACAAATCAGTTGTATCAATATTTGAGTTTGCTGGTAAAATTTGTGATCTCTTTGGAACAGTATAAATTAAATAAACAGAATCGATATATCCATCACCATTTTGATCGAAATCATCAATATCATCATATTTACTCTTGTACCATTCAACCGCTTCATCTAGAATTCTATCAGAAATACCAGTATTATTGCCTTCCATTTGTAAAGCGTATTGTTGAGCTGATAATTCTGGTCTAAACCATTCTGTAACTTTACCACTAATATCTAATTTTCCATAACTTGACTTTTTATAGAATGATGATAAAGATTCCCAGTTTGTTTCTTCGGATTTACCGAACATAGTTCTTCTAATATCATCTCTTAATCCATCACAGCCACCATATTTAGCAAGTTTAGTTGAACTACAAGGATAGTCAACGAATTCAACAGGAATAACTAATACTTTTTGTTTGCCAGTTGATGGTAAATCGGCTTTATGTCCTCTACTTTTACGAACTTGAGTTAATGAAGTTTTAAAGCTTGATCTTTTTACTCTACTTGGTCCTCCACAAGCAGTTAATGAAAAAGCTGTTGTAGCCACTACTGCAAGTGCAAATAAACTTTTTAAAAGTTTTTTCATAGAAATAACCTCCTTAAAATTCTTAAAATCTATAAGTATATAGTATTATAGCAAATACACTTTATAAACACAAAGGTTTTGTAATTTTTTTCTAAATAATTAAGCTAAAAAACCACCTCATAACGAGATGGTTTAGTTTAGTGTTTAATTAATTACTATTTTTGATCGAACTTTTCAATGTATTGTTGCTTTACTAAGTCCATCTTTGATTTAACATCAAATGTTTCTAGTAATTCATCTTCTTGTTCATCGCTTAATAGTCCACGTCCTGCTGGAATTAATTTACCAGTAATAACGTTTTCTTTTAAGCCATGTAAGATATCAGTCTTACCTTTGATTGCGGCATCAGTAAGAATCTTTGCAGTTTCTTGGAATGAAGCAGCTGATAAGAATGATTCTGTTTCAAGAGCGGCTTTAGTAATACGTAAGATTTCTGGTACACATACTGCAGGTTTTCCACCTTTAAGTAAGATTTCTGTATTTGCTTCAGTAAATGCTTCTTTATCTACTAAAGTATCTGGTAAGAGTTTTGTATCTCCACCATCAAGAATGTGTACTTTACGTAACATTTGAGAAACGATAACTTCAATGTGTTTATCAGAAATTTCAATACCTTGAGCACGATATACTTTTTGTACTTCTTTAATGATGTATTTTTCAACTTCATAAACGCCAGCATTAATTAATAATTCAACTGGGTAAATAGCACCTTCAGTAATCTTTTGACCAGGTTTTACTTCATCGCCAACTTTAACACGAAGTCTTGCACCAAATGTTGTTGTTTCAACTTTGGTATCATTTGTTTCTTCGTTTTCAATAGTGATTGTATAACAACCATTATTTTCCTTAATATCTTTAATTTTACCGCTAATCTTAGAAATAACGGCACGTCCTTTTGGATTACGTGATTCAAATAATTCTTGAACACGAGGTAAACCTTGAGTAATATCGCTACCAGCAACACCACCAGTATGGAATGTACGCATGGTTAATTGAGTACCAGGTTCACCAATTGATTGAGCAGCCATAATACCAACTGCTTCACCAATTTCAACTTCTTTACCAGTTGCTAAGTTCAAGCCATAGCAGTGTTTACATACGCCATGTTTTGTTTGACATCCAAGTAAAGATCTAATTTCAACGTGAGTAATACCAGCATCCACTACTCTTTGAGCATCAGCTTCAGACATTAATGTATTGCCTGGAACAAGAATTTCACCAGTAGTAGGATCAACGATATCATGTAATGAATATCTGCCAAATAAGCGGTCTTTTAATGGAACAATTACTTGATCTCTTGCAGTATCTCTAATTTCGCTTACTACAAATCCGACATCAGTACCACAATCTTCTTCTCTAACAACTACGTCATGAGAAACATCGACTAATCTTCTTGTTAAGTAACCAGAGTCAGCAGTCTTCAATGCAGTATCGGCTCCACCTTTACGGGCACCGTGAGTAGCAATGAAGAATTCGCTAACTTTAATACCTTCACGGAAACATGATTTAATTGGTAATTCAATAGTTTCACCAGATGGGTTAGCCATAAGTCCACGCATAGCAGATAATTGAGTAAAGTTAGAAATGTTACCACGAGCGCCGGAATTAGCCATCATATAGATTGGGTTATCAATTTCGGTATCCATGTGTTTCTTAAGGGCAACTTCGAATTTCTTACGAATATTTTCCCAAATTTCAACAACTTTCTTATGTCTTTCAGCATCGGTATAATAACCTTTTTTAGCCATGCTATTAACAGTATTAACAGCCTTATCTCCTTCTTCAATGTATGTTTTCTTTTCGTCAACAACATTAATATCAGCAATAGAAACAGTAATACCAGCATAAGTAGAATACTTAAAGCCTTGGTCTTTCATCTTATCAAGAACGACAGATGTTTTAGTTGTACCATATCTCTTAAAGATTTGATTGATAATTGTACCTAAATCTTTCTTACAATATGGTTTTCTAATTGGTTGATTAGCAATATATTCTTTGATATTTGTTCCTTTTGGTACAAAGTCACTAGCGATAGTTTTTTCAAAGTTTTTCTTATTACTTGGATCATTTAAATAAGGGAAATCAGCAGGATAAATC
This sequence comes from uncultured Bacilli bacterium, assembly GCA_934140155.1. Lineage (GTDB taxonomy): Bacteria > Bacillota_I > Bacilli_A > RFN20 > CAG-826 > RUG131. Next base: position 41,269 of record CAKPBC010000001.1, read on the forward strand.
TTATTGAAGATTAACTTACCAACTGTAGTAATTAAATAACCATTATATTCTTCATCAGTTAAATTATCTTTATTGATTTCTTTACCTGGAATAGCAATACGGTTATGTAAATTGATTTGTTTTGTTAAATAAGCACGTTCAACTTCATCAATGTTGCGGAATACTTTTCCTTCGCTTTCTGCATATAAGGTGAAGCGTTCAGCTTCTTCATGGTCGCCCATTTCTTCACACTTTTTAGCACGGCCTTCAAAGTATTCTTTAGTTGATTCAAGTGTTAAGTAGTAGTTACCAAGAACCATGTCTTGAGATGGAGTAACGATTGGTTTACCATCTTTAGGTCCTAAGATGTTATTACTTGCTAACATTAAATCAATAGCCTCTTCTTGAGCTGATTTTGATAATGGTAAGTGAACAGCCATTTGGTCACCATCGAAGTCAGCGTTGAATCCAGTACAGACTAATGGGTGCAAACGAATTGCACGACCTGCTACTAACTTAGGTTGGAATGCTTGAATACCAAGTCTATGTAATGTAGGAGCACGGTTTAATAATACTGGGTGGTCGCTAATAATTTCTTCAACAATATCAAATACTTTTTCATCATAACGATCAATCAATTTTTCTGCTTGTTTATGAGCAGATGCATATCCTCTTTTAATTAATAAAGAGACAATATATGGACGTAATAATTGAATAGCCATTTCACGTGGGATACCACATTCATACATCTTTAAGTCTGGTCCAACAGCAATAACTGAACGACCTGAATAGTCAACACGTTTACCAAGTAAGTTTTGACGGAAACGACCTTGTTTACCTTTCAAGATACTTGTTAAACATTTAAATGTACGGCCATTAGGACCTTGTACAGGTTTATTTCTACGACCATTATCGATTAAAGCATCAACAGCTTCTTGCACCATACGTTTTTCATTTAAAAGAATAACAGATGGAGCATTCATTTCGATTAATCTTTTTAAACGATTATTACGAGTAATAACACGACGATATAATTCGTTTAAATCAGAAACAGCGAAACGTCCACCTTCAAGTTTACACATTGGACGTAAGTCTGGTGGTAAAACAGGAATGCAGTCTAAGACCATCCATTCTGGTCTGTTTCCAGATGAACGGAAAGCTTCAATAACCGCTAAACGTTTCATTAATTTCTTTTGTTTATCTTTCTTAGAATCTTTAATTTGAGCACGAAGTTTTGCAGATTCAGCATCAAGATCAATTTCTTTTAATAATTTTTTGATTGCTTCTGCACCTTCGCCAAACTCAGCACCAGTGTGTTTAGAAATAAATGCTGCTGTAGTTTGGAAATCAAAAGGTTCTTGTGGATAGTTTTCTAATTTGCTAATTAACTCATTAGCGCGAGTATAGTCGTAACTATCTTTGTCTAATTTATCAACAAAGTCTTTAATTACAACTAATAAGTCTGCAGGACCATTCTTTTCAGAAATGTGTTGTCCTTTTGTTAAGAATTTAGATGTACCTGGATTAATAACAACGTGAGCAGCGAAATAAATAATTTCTTCAAGTTGTTTTGCAGGTATATCAAGTACTAGACCAATACGTGATGGTACACTCTTTAAATACCAAATATGAGTTACTGGTGAAGCGAGCTCAATATGGCCCATTCTTTCACGTCTAACTTCTTTAGAAATAACTTCGACACCACATTTTTCACAAGTGACACCTTGATAACGAATTTTCTTATATTTACCGCAGTGACATTCGTAATCTTTAGAAGGTCCGAATATTTTTTCACAGAATAATCCGCCCATTTCTGGTTTTTGAGAACGGTAGTTAATAGTTTCAAACTTTTTAACTTCACCATGAGACCATGCACGAATTTTTTCTGGAGAAGCAAGAGAAATTTTAATTGACTTTAAATCATTAATATCAAACATTTTCATTGTCCTCCTTATTCTTCATCATTGATAGCATCAACAATGTCCATTGAATCTTCTTCATCAAAAGCATATTGATCAGTTAAATCTTTAACTGCTTGAGGAATACGATGTTCCTCTGCTTCTGCTTGTTTAGAAATTTCTGATGTATCAATTTCTGCACCATTTTGGTCATATAAACGGAAATCTAATGCTAAAGCTTGAAGTTCTTTTGTTAATAACTTGAATGCTTCTGGCATACCTGGTTTTGGTAATGGTTTTTGTTTAATAATAGCGTCATAAGCTTTACGACGTCCGACACGATCATCAGATTTGATTGTCATCATTTCTTGTAATGTGTGAGCGGCACCATAAGCTTCAAGAGCCCAAACTTCCATTTCACCAAATCTTTGTCCACCTTTTTGTGCTTTACCACCTAAAGGTTGTTGAGTAATAATTGAGTAAGTACCAGTTGCACGAGCATGTAACTTATCATCGACCATGTGGACTAACTTAATCATATACATGATACCAACAGAGATACGTTCATCAAAACGATCACCTGTACGTCCATCATAAAGAATGGTCTTACCATCTGGACTTAATCCAGCTCTATTCATTAAATCAAATATTTCTTCATTAGATATACCATCGAAAACTGGAGTAGCAATTTTCATGCCTAGTTTCTTAGCAGCCATACCTAAGTGAATTTCAAGAATTTGACCAATATTCATACGAGAAGGAACACCTAATGGGTTTAACATAATATCAACTGGTGTACCATCTGGTAAGAATGGCATATCTTCTACAGGTAAAATACGGGAAATAACACCTTTGTTACCATGACGTCCAGACATCTTATCACCTTCAGAGATTTTTCTCTTTTGGACAATATAGACACGAACTTTTTCATCAACTTTTGGTGGAAGTTCATCACCGTTTTTACGTGAGAATACTTTAACATCAAGAACAACACCAGCACCACCATGTGGAACACGTAATGAAGTATCTTTACCATCTTTAGTTTTATCAGCAAAGATAGCCATTAATAGTTTTTCTTCCGCAGTAGGTTCTGTTTGTCCTTTAGGAGTAATCTTACCAACAAGAATATCTCCTTCTTTTACTTCTGCGCCTGGAATAATAATTCCGCGCTCATCAAGATAAGTCTTAGCGTCTTCACTAATGTTAGGAACATCACGAGTATATTCTTCGTGACCAAGTTGAGTATTACGACATTCGCAATCATAAGATTCGATGTGAATTGTAGTATATACATCATCTTTAACTAATCTTTCAGACATAATTACAGCATCTTCGTAGTTATAACCATTCCAAGTCATAAATGCGATAGTGACGTTTTGTCCTAAAGCTAATTCGCCATTTTCCATTGCTGGACCATCAGCAAGAATTTGTCCGACTTTAACTTGATCTCCAACTTTAACAATTGGATGTTGATTTATACAAGTTCCTTGGTTGGAACGCATAAATTTTTGTAAGTGATATGTACGATCTACGCCATTATTAGTTGTAACAATCTTTGTAGAATCAACATATTTAACAATACCATCTTCCTTAGAAACAACAGCGATACCAGAGTCCTTAGCAATAAAGTGTTCCATACCTGTTCCAATATAAGGAGCATGTGGATTTAATAAAGGTAAGGCTTGACGTTGCATGTTAGCACCCATCAAAGCACGGGTAGTATCATCGTTTTCAAGGAATGGAATACATGATGCAGCGATTGAAACGATTTGTTTTGGCGATACATCGATGTAGTCAATTTTTTCTTTTGGTGCTAAAACTGTTTCACCATTTTCACGAGCAATAACTAAATCATTTTTGATGCAGTGATTTTCATCTAATGGAGTATTAGCTTCAGCAATAAGATACATTTTTTCTTGATCTGCTGTTAAGTAATCAGCGGTTTCAAGGACACGGCATGTACCTTTTTCGACTCGACGATATGGAGTCTCAATAAATCCGTATTTATTAATCTTTGCATAACATGCAAGATTGTTAATAAGACCAATATTTTGTCCTTCAGGTGTTTCAATTGGACAAATACGTCCATAATGTGAATAGTGAACATCACGCACAGCGAATGAAGCACGTTCACGAGTAATACCACCAGGTCCTAAAGCAGAAATACGACGTTTATTTGTCAACTCTGCAAGAGGGTTTGTTTGGTCCATAAATTGCGATAATTGTGAACTAGCGAAAAATTCTTTAATTGCACTTGCAACAGGTCTAATGTTGATAAGTTGTTGTGGAGTAACTTCGGTTAAATCAGAAATAGACATTTTGTCTTTAACTGCTTTACACATTTTTGTTAATCCATTACGGAATTGATTTTGGATTAATTCACCAACACAACGAATACGACGATTACCTAAATGGTCAATATCATCTGTTTCACCAAATCCTTCTATAATATTCATAAAATATGAGAATGTAGCAAGGATATCAGAAATAGTTACACAGTTTAATGATTGATCTAAATCTGTACCAATAATATTTGTTGTTTTAGTTTGTTCTTCATCAACATAAACTTTAACAATATTAACTTTTCCATGTGCATCAAGGTTAGTATTGATTGGTAAAATTCTTTCATGAGCTCCTTTTTCAAAGAAACCAACATTTTGTAATTCATCAACCATTGCCTTAGTTAATAAAGTGCCTTTTTCATAAACGACTTCGCCATCAGCAGAAATTAAGTCTTCTGCTAAAACACGACCAGGTAAACGGTTATAAACTCCTAATTTTGAGGAATATTTATAACGACCAGCACATCCTAAATCATAACGTTTTGGATCAAAAAGTCTTTGAGTTAAGAATGTGATTGCACCAGCTTCGTTGTATGGTTCGCCTGGTTTTAATCTAATAAATATTTCTCTTAAAGCTCTAGTAGATGATTTTGTATCTTCATCTTTTTTAAGAGTATTTAAAAGCATTTGATTATCACCAAATAAATCAGTGATTAATTTATTACCTTCTTCAACATTTTGAACATCAAGAATAGCCTTTAATAAAATAGTTGCAGGCATTTTTCTTTGTCTTTCAATACGAATTGATAATAAATCTTTGGAATCAGATTCGAATTGTAACCAAGTACCACGAGTTGGTAACAAATCGCCACCATAAATATATTTACCTGATTTTGTATCTAATTCTTTTCTTAAATAAGCACCTGGAGAACGAACGATTTGTGATACAATAGCACGTTCAGCACCATTGATAATAAAAGTACCACTGTCAGTCATTAATGGGAAATCACCCATGAAGACTTCTTTTTCTTTAATTTCACCAGAGTCTTTAAAACATAATCTTAATGTAACCTTAAGTGGTGCACAATAAGTTAAATCACGACACTTACATTCTAACCAATCATATTTAGGTTCAAGAAATCTATAACTTACATATTCAATAAATACATCATCAGCATAGTTAGAAATTGGGAATACATCTTTAAATGCTTCTTCAATTCCGGTCTTTAAAAACCATGCATATGATTCAGTTTGAATTTCAACCAAATATGGTAATGGTAATGTTCCAGAAATTTTTGAGAAATCAATACGATCGTTTGTAAGATGTTTATAATTTTTATAGTTCATATAATGGCCCCTCTCTAAAAATTATCAGTTCATTGTTTTTATTATTTGTTTTTAGTAGCCTGATAAATGTAATATCCTTTATCTCTTTTAAGTAAAGTACAATTACCAAATATCGACGTTATATAATCACGAGCGCTAAATGCACCATGACTTTTTCTAATGACGATAAACAATGAACCGCCATCAATCAAATAGTCATATGCTCCTTTAAACATAGCGTAAATTACTTTTTTTCCCGCTCGTATCGGAGGATTAATAACTATTGAATCAAATAATCCTTCAATATTTTGATATATGTCACTTTGAAGGCAAGTGACATTTGCTAAATTTAATTTTTTTATGTTGTCTTTGGTAAGCTCTAGTGCCCGTTCATTTACATCCGCTAACACAAACTGTGCATTAGGTATAAACGATGCGAGGGTCAATCCTAGGGCACCATAGCCACATCCGACGTCAAGAATGCGACCTTGCAAATGAAGAGGGACCAACACTTTTAAAAAAGCATAAGTTCCCTCATCAATACCATTTTTTGAAAAAACACCAAGGTCAGTTTTGAGGGTAAAATGTCGTTCATAAATATCATAATTTATCAATTTTGGAGACGATTTTAAACTTGAATCATTTTCAAAATATTGTGACATTTTCGCACCCCCTTAAAAAGCGATAAAAACCCGCAAAAGCAGGTTTAAATCTTCTCATAAAAATTAGGTAGTTTAGACTACTTAACTTCTACTTCAGCGCCAGCAGCTTCAAGAGCTTTCTTGTGTTCTTCTGCTTCAACTGGTGAAATATGTTCTTTAACTGCGACAGGAGCACCATCGACTAATTTTTTAGCATCCATTAAGCCTAAGCCTGTGATAGCTTGAACAGCCTTAATAACTGGAACTTTAGAAGCACCGACAGATTTGAGCCATAAAGAAACTTCTGTTGGTCCTTTCTTTTCTTCTTCTTCAACTGGTGCAGCAGCTCCTGCAACTGGTGCAGCAGCAGTAACGCCAAATTCTTCTTCTACAGCCTTTACTAAATCATTTAATTCTACTACTGTCATTTCTTTAATAGCAGCAATAATTTCTTCGTTTGTTAACTTTGCCATTGTTTTTTCCTCCTAATAAATTAATTTTTTTCAGCAACTGCCTTAACAGCACAGGCGAAGTTGCGGATTGGTGCTTGTAAGCACGATAAGAACATTGAAATCAAACCTTCACGTCCTGGTAATGATGCGATGACTTTAATTTGGTCAGCATTCATCATCTTGCCTTCTACAAGGCCACCTTTGATGACTAGGTTTTCATGTTTCTTAGCAAATTTTGCAATTACTTTAGGTCCATTGATTGTATCTTTAGAGAATACAATTGCATTTGGTCCTTCAAGAATTTCTCTTAGTTCGCTATGTCCTAATTCATCACATGCACGTTCAACAAGAGAATTCTTGTAAACACGTAATGTAGAATCAGTTGCTCTTAAAGCATGACGAACTTCAGTAATTTCATCAACTGTTAAGCCACGATATTCGATAACTACAATAGAGTTAGCGCCTTTAATGCCTTCAGTAATTTCAGAAACTATTTCTTGTTTTGCTTTTAAAATTGCTTGATTCATAGTTCTAACCTCCTAACCTTTCTTCAAAATTTTTATGAGGTTTCAATATACATTGAAGTTACTCGCGAAAAAGCGAGAGAATAAGTTTTTTTATTAAATTATCCTACACCTCGGTAACATTTTTAAACTATAGCGTCGTTACTGTCTTGGGTATATTGAATTCCTAACTTTAATTAAATACGACCGTTAAATGTAATTTTGATAGCTGGTCCCATGGTCGTATGGATAACAGCGTTTTTAACATATGCGCCTTTTACAGATGCAGGTTTAACTTTAACGATTTGATCACAAATTGTATTTAAGTTATCAATAATCTTGTCTGTATCAAATGAGCAACGTGCAATACTTACATGGATGTTTCCATCTTTATCAACACGGTATTCAACTTTACCTGCTTTGATTTCTTGAATAGCTTTTGCAATATCCATTGCAACAGTACCAGTTTTTGGGTTAGGCATTAAACCCTTAGGTCCTAAAATACGTCCCATTTTACCAAGTTCACCCATCATATCAGGTGTGGCAACGATGACATCAAAATCGAACCAGTTTTCATTTTTGATTTTTTCTAACATTTCTTTACCACCAGCGAAATCAGCGCCAGCAGCAGTAGCTTCATCAACTTTGTGTGTAATAGCTAAAACTTTCTTTGTTTTACCATTTCCGTGAGGAAGAATAACTGTTCCTCTGATTTGTTGATCTGCTTGTTTTGGATCAACGTTTAAATGGAAAGATACATCGATTGTAGAATCAAACTTTGTAGTTGATGTAGTTTTGACGAGTTCAGCAGCTTCAGCAATTGTGTATAACTTTGTTGCGTCAATTGCTTTTTCAGCGGCTAAATATTTTTTACCTTTCTTCATATTTTTTCCTCCTTAGTGGTAATAACGGGTATTGTCCCTTCCACCTACATTTATTCGTCAATTTCAATGCCCATGTTACGAGCTTGACCAGCAACTACTTTCATTGCTGCTTCAACATCGTTACAGTTAAGATCTGGCATTTTGTATTCAGCAATCTTTCTTAATTCTTCTTTGCTAACTTTACCAACTTTTGTGGTTTTAGAATTTGCTGAACCTTTCTTAATTCCAGCAGCTTTTAATAACAAACCTGCTACTGGTGAAGTTTTGATTACGAAGTCAAACGATTTGTCTTCGTAGGCTGTAATAATAACTGGAACTACTTCGCCTTTGCGGTCAGCTGTTTTTGCATTAAAGTCTGTACAGAATTTAGGCATAACAATACCAGCAGTTGCAAGTTTTGGTCCTGGTTTAGCTTCTCCACCAGGTAACTCCAATTTTACTACCTTAGCGATCTTTTTACTCACGTGACTTACCTCCTTATAGATTTTTTTGTCCGTGCCGTGGTCATTGGATTAATCGCTTAATCCTTCCACTAAGCATAGCTTAGAACTAATTAAACTAGCCCTATGCTTGTTTATTATATCTAATCGCATTTTGCAATGCAAGATTTTTTTTAATAACTTGTCTTGAAAGCAATCGAGTAGAAAGTGAAAAGTAAACTTTTCCGCTTCCTCTCACACCACCCTACGTACGGTCTTCCGTATAGGGCGGTTTAAATAAACATTCTATGCTATCGGTTTAAGATAGTATTCAAGGGGATTTAAAAGTCCTCTTTTCTTTAGTCGCTCATTAGTTATTGGCCTTTGTATAACACACGAATGTGCAATAAATTGATAACCTCTTCTACAATAAGTAAGTCCTTTTGCTTGCTCTTCATCAATCCCTAGTTTGACTAATGATGAAACTTGTTTTAAAGGCATTTTCCATTGTTTCCATATAACTACTCTTATTGCATTTCTTAACCATTCGCCTAAGGAGGTTAATTTGCTCTTCATACTCGATTTACGGTAATAGTTAATCCAACCTCTTAAGACTTCATTTATCTTTTTAATTCGATAAGTTAGGTCAATACTCCAAGAACGTTTCATTAATTTCTTTAATTTAAAGAATAATCTTTTGAAACTTTCTTGATGAGGCATAGGTTTCCATTCGTTTTTATCTTTCCAAAATGAAAATCCTAAGTATTTAAGTTTACTTGGTCTTGTAATATGAGTTTTCTCGGCATTAACTTTTAATTTAAGTTTATTTTCAATAAAAGTAACAATATTCTTCATTACTCTTTCCGCTGAAAACTTTGTCTTAACAAAGATAACACAATCATCTGCATACCTTGCAAAGTGTAGTTGTCTTCTTTCTAATTCTTTATCAAGCTCGTTTAAATATATGTTACTTAATAAAGGCGAAAGGTTTCCGCCTTGTGGTGTTCCTATGTTTGTTTCTTCAAAATGTCCATTTACCATTACACCGGCTTTTAGATATTTATGTATAATCCACGTGATATCACTATCTTTTGCTACATTATCCACTATTCGGATGAGTTTGTCTTGTGGTACATTATCAAAGAACTTCTCTAAGTCTAAGTCAATTATCCATTCATAGCCTTGATTGATTACTTCTAATGCTCTATCTATTGCATTCTGACATCTTCTATTTGGTCTAAAACCATATGAGTATTCACTGAATGTTGGCTCAAATATTGGTGTTAGTTTTTGTACTAGGGCTTGTTGAATTATTCTATCCACTACTGTTGGTATTCCTAATTTTCTTATTCCACCATTTGGCTTTGGTATTTCCACCCTTTTTACTGGAAGTGGTTGATACTTGCGACTTAAGATTTGATTGATTAAGTCATTACCGTAGATTTTTAAATATCCTTTTACTTCTTCACAAGTCATTTCATCAATTCCTGATGCGCCTTTATTTCTTATGACTTGTTTATATGCTTCATTTAAGTTGTCTTTAGATAAGACTTCTTCAATCAACTTCATAGTTTTGCTTTTCCTCCTTTTCGTTTGTCTACAGATTATCGTTTTAGGCTTATTTTCATAAGTTACGCTTATTACTTTTATCCGTTCGGATTATGTAGACACAATTATTTGTACTACGCAAAGGTTTATTTATTCAGTCCTTCACTTTTCAGTTACTATGACCTCTGCTGACTTCTTGGAGTAAACCTTTTTCGACTTTGAGTTTTCTCAAATCTCCAAGACCTCACGGGGTAAGCCATATATCTTTCTAGCCTTGAGTACTTGATTTACTATCTAACTATTACGGTCGTTTGTGATTTTAGTATGTTTGGCTACTTCATCACTAGTTAATTGCCTTATATCAAGTTTCTATTCGCTACCCAGTCTATTTGCTACACTCTTCTTTCATCTCATACCTCACGATAACAGACTTGAGTTTCGCTATGTAGTTATAACGACTTTCCTACTTGGGACTTCCACCCTTTAGATATATGACGTGCCCGTCACACCAAAAAAAAGCCACATTTTTTTAGCGATAATGTGGCCTATTTTTTACTAATTGTTTTGGTTATAAACAAGAGTGTTCATGGTTTTTACGCCATTAACTATGACCGATAATACACAGCCAGTGTAATAATTTTTACCATTCCAGTTGCATAGAGCCATTTCAATGGTGACAGTTTGATTATTAAACTCATCCAACCATTCATATTGATCGGCATTTGAACAATATAAACGGATTTTTGTATCACCATTTTTAACATACATATTAGAGTACTTTAGTTGTACAACTTTTTCAAAAGTTCCCTCGAATACATATACTTGTGCTGTAACGTCTTCTGTCGCTTTAATTTTAGCTAAATCCGCTAAAGTTTTGCTACTATCAAATGATGCAGTTGAGTAATCATGTTTTCCATATAAATTTGAAACTAATTCACAGTTATCAAGGAAAATTTCGCCAACCGATTTATCTTGAACAACTCCTAATTGCGAACGCGTTCCCTTTAATATGACTTCGTTCCCTAAACTAATAGAACTAATAGTTTCTGAAGATGCTGTAATTGCAATTGTGCCACTTTCATCAATTAAATAAAATCCCACTTTATTCACTAATGATGGACCAGCAATACCTTTAACAGTTACAATAGAGTTAAGTTCACTATCAATAGCTTCTTTAACTGTTATAGATTCCGTAACATTTGGTAAAGTAACTGAAACATTAAATGTTTTAACAAATGTCGCATTATTTTCGTAATTAATCTTAACTGTTATCGTAGCATTACCTACTTCATTAGTATGAAATGTTAAAGCACCTTCATCTTCGCTAAAATATGCAACTTTTTCATTACTAGAAGAATAACTAATGCTTGCGTTTTCAAAGCCTAAAAGTGATGAAGAAACGGTTACAGGAACTGCTATTTTTGGATCGCCTGTATATACATCTTCAAATAAGGTTTTAACCTTATAATCATATACGAATTGTTCAACATTAGCTTTATCAAAAATAAATCCTTCATCTTTAACAGAAATTGGAATAAATCTCCAAAAACATCCAGATATTGTAGATTTAGCATTGATTGCTACAACTAAAACTGTACAAATCTTTCCATCAAATTCTTCAAGCCAATTCAAATCACTACCGTTACATTGTGTATAAACATAAGATCCTGTAGTTTCATCAAGATCATCAATATAATAGTTAACATATCCTTGCTTTTGAGATTTACCTATATATGCGTTTGCTTTAAAAATTTTATTTGTAATATTTTCAGTAACAGGGGTATCCATAATTTGTTTTATAGTTGTTTCTTCAACCCAGTTTATATCGATATCAGTATTACCTTCATCATTACTAACAATATGTCCTTTGGTTAATTGGCATGATCCATTGTAACCATACTTTTCAGCAAAAGGCACTTCGTCTTCTAAAATCCAGTAGTCTTTTGTTGCCGCTAAAGTAATAGAATTGCCTTCTTCTACTTTTAATACGGTTGATAAATCGTAAATATAAATAGAAGATGTATTATCAACAAGATAAAAGCCATTTTCTTTCTTTCCTGTCGCATATGTCTTTTTACTTACAACACCTGACACTAAAACTTTTTTGCCTTTTTCCGCTTCTCTAGCTTTAGCAATAGTCATTTTTTCATATTCGCTAACATCAAATTGTGTACTACTATCGACATAATCAATTAACCATGCGTTTTTTACTTCTGGTTGTCCACTATGAGTTTGAAGAGTAGCATAAATAACAATTTCATCATTTACATCTGGTTTATATTCTAAATTTTTGTACTGGACACTTCCATCTTCACTATACGTTCCATAAATATAAATTTTACCAGTTTCGTCTTCAATTTTCATGCTTCCATAATCATAATTGGAAACACTAGTAATTTTGCCATAAAGATAATATCTTTCTTGTGTTGGCTCACTAGCTTTAGAAGCAATTTCTAATGCTTCACTTATGTCAATACAGTTGTAACGTTCTTTCAAACTTGTTGAAGGTTGAGTAGATGCGTCACTGTTAGACGTAGATAATCCTCCTTGATCACAAGCACCAAGTGCTAACAAACAAGAAACACTTAATAGACAAAATAATTTTTTTCTCATAATTTACCTCTCTTTCGAAAAAGGCATTATAAATTGAAAAAATGATCTTCTCAATAATAAAGTGCTTTCTAAAACTAAAAAATAGTTTTCCTCAACTGAGAACAAAATAATCTAAATAGCGTTTTTACTTTGAAGCGGTGGTTTATAATCCAAAATAAAAATCCTTTCGATATAGCTAGTTTGAAATAAAAACTAAACTCGAAAGGATAATTCATTATTATGATTAGAAAACCATTAAATTTTATCTATTTCAGAAAAATCAACTTCAACTATAGTTGAACGTCCAAAGAATACAGTTTCAACTTTTACAGTACCAGTATCAGTATTAATTTCTGTAATATGACCTTCGCTACCTTCAAGTGGTCCACGTAAAACTTTTACTAAATCACCAATGTCGTAACGTGAGTACATACTCTTATCAACCATACCTAATCCTTTAAGTACTGGTTCGATTTCTTCTGTTGGAATTGGGAAAGGTTTAGTACCTCCACCAGATGATCCAACGAATCCAGTAACTCCTGGTGTATTTCTAACCATGAACCATGCTTCATCACTCATAATCATTTCAATAAAGACATAACCTGGATAAGAGTTTTTGATTTTTGTTTTTCCTGTTGGAACACCATCTTTTAAAACTGGTTGTTCAGTTTCCGCAACTATGATTCTGAAAACATAGTCTTCAAGTCCCATAGAAACAACACGTCTTTCAAGATTTACTTTAACCTTGTCTTCGTGACCAGAATAAGTATTAACAACATACCATTGTTTTTCACTTGCCATAATTTTTCCTCCTACCGCTCAACTATTTAGAGAAAGTATTTTGTAATACTTTAATTAACACGGCGGCAATATAATCGTCTAAAGATAACCATAAGGCAACTACAATAGTTATAACTAAGACAACGCCTAAAGATTTTAAAATTGTTTCACGGCTAGGCCATCTTACACGTTTTCCTTCTTTTACAACACCTTGTAAGTATTTTTTTGTTTTTCCCATAAAAAAACCTCCTTATTTGCTTTCTTTATGCAGTGTCGAAGCATTGCACTTCGGACAATATTTTTTTATCATGAGACGATTAGTGGAATTTGTTTTTTGTTTTGTAGTCGTATAGTTTCTTGACAAACATTGCGAACAAATAAGAATGACTTTTTCACGCATACAAAAACACCTCATCTCGTGCCTAGAATATATCACGAAAGCATTAAATAGTCAATTTTATATTTTATAAATATTTATCACAGCGGTATTTTGATTAAAATGCTCCAATTATTTTTAGCAAATGAGAAATAAATAGCGCTATTATAGTGCTAATTTTTTGTACACGAAAAAATACTGGTTTTTTTAAGCATAAAATCGCATTTTATACAAAAAAATCAGTTTTAATTTTTCACATTAATCGTTATTTTATTTAACCTTTTTGATTTTTTCTTTTTTGAATTTTTTTAAAGCAATGTCAACCGATGATTCTTTAGTATTTATAATTTCACTTATTTCGCTATATTTATAGCCTGCTGCTTTGAGCAATAAAGCTGCTTTTTCTTTCTTAGATAAATAGTCTTCATCTATTTCTTTAAACTCGTCATATTGCTCGTTTAATTCATACCATTGCGATGGACTTTTTTCATCGCTTGGTACTAAATCATCATTAGTAATATCACTTTCTTCAAAAGGTTTTTCATCTAAGAATAAGCATTGCTTTAACTCGTTTTGTCTTTTTATAAAATCAACAATGTGTTTTTTCACTTCTTGATTAACAATTAAACTAATAAATGTTCTAAAAGACGAGCGATTTTCATCATAGTATTTCAAAAAAGAAAACACCGCTATTCTGGCAATATTTTTCAACTCAAAATATTCTATGCCTTTAGCACAGATGTTTGCCATTTGGTTAATAACGATTAATGTCAATAATGCATCATATTTTTCTAATAATGCACTCATTGCTTCTTGATTGCCTTGCTTTGCAAGTTCTACTAATTTTAATTCTTCTAATTTGTTATTCGGTTCCAACATGTATTTACGGCCCATAATAAAGCCCTCCGTTTAAGAAGGAAACCTGTTGTTAAAAATTTGTGCTAAGTACACCGCGGTTGCGACTGAAGCATTTAAAGAATTAACATGACCGACCATAGGTATTTTAGTAATAAAATCACTATTTTGTAATACTAGTCTTGAAATTCCTTCGCCTTCACTGCCTATCACTAATGCGATTGGTGAACGATAATCGACTTGACGATAATCTTCTTTAGCAGATCCGTCGGATGCAACAATCCAATAACCTTGTTTTTTCAGAGTAGTAATAGTTTGTACCAAGTTAGTAACCTGACATATAGGTACATAATCAATAGCGCCAGTTGAGACTTTAGCTACCGTGCTATTAACTTGTACTTGTCCATTTTTTTTAATAATTATTCCATTTGCCCCATATGCATCAGCGCATCTTAATATTGCGCCTAAATTATGAGGGTCTTTTACGCCGTCAAGAATAATTAATAATGGATATTTTGATTTACTTGCTTTAGCAATTAAATCATTCAAAGAGCAATATTGATACTCTTCTACTTCCGCTACTACACCTTGATGATTCCCAAATTGGGAAAGTTTATCAAGGTCGTTTTTACTAACAAATTTAACACCAAATGAATTACTATTACTTATTAATTCATTTATTGGTTTAAAATTAAAGTTATCAGTAATATAAATGGTTTTAACTTTATTCTCCTTAAGGGCACTAAGCACCGTGTTCCTTCCGTATATTAATTGTGCCATATTTAAACTCCTTTTTGTCTCAAATTTGTCTCAATTTCGCTTAATATTTGATTTCAAAAGGTTTAAGAGCTATTCTAAGCTCTTCCCCGAATTGATCTACAGTTTCACGTTTAACATCGATTAACGAAATGCTAATGCTAATAGCATCTTTCCCATGATAATCACAAATTTGTGTATTAATGTTTTTAATAGCTATATTAAATTTATCCGCTAAATCCTTAATGGTTTTAATAGCAAAAGCATTATAATCGCAAATCATAACTAAACGAGGTGTTCTTTCAAACGCCTTTGCTTCTGCATGCCTTAAAAATTTTAAGACAATTAAAACAATTAAGGTGGTGAATAACGCAACAGTGAATCTTCCTGCACCTGTAGCAAGACCAATAGCCATACAAACCCAAAGTGTTGTTGCGGTAGTTAATCCCTTAATATCAACACCTGTTTTCAATATTGTTCCAGCGCCTAAAAAACCAATGCCAGTAACAACTTGAGCTGCTAATCTTGCTGGATCATGATTAGGAAATGATTCAAAACTAAATCCATAAATGGATACATACATAATTAATGACGAACCTGCCGCCACTAAAATGTGTGTTCTAAATCCTGCAAAATGTCCATGCGATTCACGTTCATAGCCGATTAATCCACTAAACACACAAGCAAGGAAAATGCTAATAAAAGCAAGTAATAAATTTCCCCACCATGCATATTGATTAAAAAAACCGATTATTTTATCGTCCAAACTGAAAATATTCGGTGGCACTACATCAAAAAAGTATGAAAAAATATTCATAAGCCCTCCTTATAATATCCTTTTATCTATCAATTGTTTTCGTAGTTCATCACTTTTAGCAAAATCTTTGTTTGTTTTGGCTAAGTTATATTCACTTAAAAGTTTCTTATCATCACTAGATAAAATAGGATATTCAATATTAATACCTAATATATAAAGCTCATCTTTAATTGTGGAAAATAAATCATTAATTTCTGACAAATCCACATCTTTTTTTCTTAATGCTTGATTAGCTAATTTAATAACATTATGTAATTCACTTAAGGCATTAGAGGTGTTTAAATCATCCGCTAAAGCGTTTAAGAATGGCTCAATAAATCTTGATTTACCATTAGCAAAAGACACGTCAAATTCTTGTAATTTAACTGCTAATTGACGCATAATATTAGTCATTTTTGTAATTTCATTATTACCTGCTACTAACAAGTCATAAGAAAAATTAACTGGTGCACGATAATGAGTGGAAATCAAAAGCAATCTAACATTATTGCCGCCATATTGGCTTAATGCATCGTGAGCGGTAATAACATTTCCTAGCGATTTAGACATTTTTTCATTATTAATATTAATAAATCCATTATGCATCCAATAATTAGCTAAGGAACAGTTATTATATGCTTCTGATTGTGCAATTTCGTTTTCATGGTGTGGAAACTTTAAATCAAAACCTCCACCATGAACATCTATAAGTCCACCAGGGAATATCGAATTAATCATCACAACACATTCTGTGTGCCAACCCGGTCTTCCTTTTGACCAAGGTGAATCCCAATTGATACCTACTTCTGTTTTCTTCCATAAAGTAAAGTCTAATGGCGATTCTTTTTTAGAATTTTCATCAATTCTAGCACCAACTAATAAATCTTCAATTTTTGTGTTGGATAATTTGCCATAATCTTTAATTTTTTCTACACGGAAATATACATCGCCATCAATAACATATGCATAATCAGTCTTTACAAGTTTGTCAATGAACGCAATTATTTGCGACATATACTCAGTAACTCTTGGAGTTACATCTGGCTTTAAAGCATTAATATTATGCAAGTCATCTTCGAAAGCTTTAATGTAAAATTCAGTGATTTCTGATTCTGGCTTGTTTAATTCTTGGGCACGTTTAATTATTTTATCATCTACATCTGTGTAATTACTAACATACTTGACGTCATAACCAATATAAGTAAGAAATTTTCTAAATGTATCAAATACCACTACTGGGCGCATATTGCCTATATGTACATAATTATAAACAGTTGGTCCGCAAACATACATATTAACTTTGTTTTCGTGTATTGGTTTAAATGCTTCAATTTTGTTAGTTAAAGAATTATAGATTTTAACTTCCATAAAATAATCCCCGCCTTAATAAATATTATAGCATTATCTTTTGTTAATAAAAAGTATTTTGCTTCAAACTCATTAATTTTCAAATAATATATATTATTTGGTTTAAAAAATGGTGCCATTTTTGGCACCATTTCCACTTAAATTAAAATAATTTATTTTTCAGGATAACGCTCTCTTGCGTGATATGAAGTATGTAACAATTCATGGGCTTTATGACTATTTGGTTCACCTAAATAATCTTTATAAAGTTGTTGAATTTGAGTATTACGATGAGATTGTCTTAATACTTGCTTTTCATCTTCAGAATATAGCACTTTAGCGCGTTTTTCTTTATATGTATCTAATATATTATCATCTTCATTTGGTAAGAAGCATGGCTTAACAAATGGTTGTCCTCCACCATTAATACATCCGCCTGGACATCCCATAATTTCAATAAATGTATATGGTGATTTACCAGCACGAATATCATCTAATAATGGTTTCGCATTTTTCATGCCATGAGCAACAGCGACTTTAATTTTTGTTCCATTTAAATCAATTTCTGCTTCTTTTAAGCCATCAAAGCCACGAACTTCTTTAAATGTAATTAATTCATGTTCTTTACCAGTAACTATGAAATATGCTGTTCTTAAAGCTGCTTCCATAACGCCGCCTGTTACACCAAATATAACACCAGCGCCAGTATATTCGCCTAATAAATCTTGATCAAATTCTTCATCAGGTAATCTTCTAAAATCAATACCAGATCTTTTAATTAATCTTGCTAATTCACGTGTAGTTAAGACACAGTCTACATCTTTTAAGCCATCTTTAGAAGCATTTTCCGGACGTTCTTTTTCATATTTTTTAGCTGTACAAGGCATAATTGATACAACAAAGATATTTTTTGGATCTAAGCCTTTTTTCTCGGCAAAATAAGATTTAATTATTGCACCTTCCATTTCATGAGGTGATTTACAACTTGACAAATGTCCTAATAAATCACCATAGAAATATTCTGCATAATTAACCCAACCTGGTGAACATGAGGTAATCATTGGAAGTTGTCCGCCTTCTTTAATACGATGTAATAATTCAGTAGCTTCTTCCATAATTGTTAAATCCGCCGCAAAGTTTGTATCATAAACTTTATCAAAACCCAAACGTTTTAAAGCCGCGACCATTTTGCCAGTAACAGAAGTTCCAATTGGCATACCAAATTCTTCACCTAAAGCAGCACGTACTGCTGGAGCGGTTTGTACAACAATATATTTGCCTTCTTTTTTAGCTTGGTCAATTTTATCGATTTCGCTTTTTTCCATTAATGCACCAGTAGGACAAACGTTAACACATTGTCCACATAAAATACATGGTGAGTTTTTCATTGAACGATTATAAGCAGGCGCTACAATAGTTCTAAAGCCGCGATTTTCAAAGCCTAAAATACCAATTCCTTGTGCATTTTTACATCTTTCCACACATCTTCCACATAATACACATTTTGATGTATCACGAATGATAGATGGAGTTAATTCATCAATAGTAACTGGGGTTTTACTTCCTTCATACATGTTGTCTCTAGCACCAGTAATTTTAGCAACATTTAATAATTCACAATATTCATTTTTAGTGCATTGTTGGCAGTTCTTCGAGTGATTAGATAATAGCAATTCCACACTAGTTCTACGCGCACTAACGGCTTTTGGAGAAGAAATAATAATCTCCATTCCGTCATTAACTGGATATACACAAGACGCTACTAAACCTCTTGCACCTTTAACCTCTACTAAACAAACTCGACATGAGCCTCTAGAGCATTCACCATGATTAAAAGCACATAAAGTAGGAATTGTATATCCACATTTTTTTGCAGCTTCTAAAATAGTTAAACCAGCATCAACTTGATAAGAGTGACCTTCAATTTTAATATTTACTTTTTCCATCTTTTTCACCACTATTTCTTAATAATTGCTTTAAATGGACATGCACTTATACACATACCACATTTAATACATTTAGCGGAATCAATGACATATGGAGTCTTACCAATTTCACCATGAATAGCATTAACTGGACATCCACGTGCACATTTACTACATTTCTTACAAACTTCTGGTTGAATGTAGTATTCCATAAGTTTTTTACATACTTTTGCTGGACATTTTTTATCCACTACGTGAGCAATATATTCGTCTTTAAAATGACTCATTGTCGAAATAATTGGATTCGCGGCAGTTTGTCCTAAAGCACATAATGAGCCAGCTTGTGTCGCTCTTCCTAATTCTTCTAAGCGATTAATATCTTCGAGTGTTCCTTGGCCATTAGTAATCTTAGTTAAAATTTCTAACATTCTTTTTGTACCAATACGACATGGAGAACATTTACCACATGATTCGTCACAAATAAACTCCATATAGAATTTAGCTACGTCAACCATACAATTATCCTCATCCATGACAATTGCGCCTCCAGAGCCCATCATTGAGCCAAGAGCGACTAAATTATCAAAATCAATTGGAGTATCTAAATATTCACTAGTTAAACATCCTCCTGATGGGCCACCGGTTTGAATAGCTTTGAATTTTTTATCATTTGGGATACCGCCACCAATATCATAAATTAATTCACGAAGTGTGGTTCCCATTGGAATTTCTACTAATCCAACATTATTAATTTTTCCACCTAAGGCAAATACTTTTGTACCTTTAGACTTTTCTGTGCCATACTTAGTAAATTCTTTAACGCCTTCACGAATAATATAAGGAACACAAGCTAAAGTTTCAACGTTATTAACAATAGTTGGTTTATCCCATAATCCTTTTACAGCTGGGAAAGGAGGACGAGGGCGTGGCATTCCACGTTGTCCTTGAATTGAGTTTAATAAGGCCGTTTCTTCACCACAAACGAAGGCACCAGCTCCTAATCTTAAATGAACTCTAAATGAGAAGTTTGTTCCTAAAATATTATCGCCGAGTAATCCTAATTCTTCCGCTTCTTTAATAGCAACAGTCAAACGATGTACAGCGATTGGATATTCAGCACGAACATAGAAATAGCCATTCTTTGCTCCAATTGCGTAGCCCGCAATCATCATACCTTCAATAACCGCTAATGGATTACCTTCTAAGATTGAACGATCCATAAAGGCACCTGGGTCGCCTTCATCACCATTACATACAACATACTTTTCTTCGCTATCTTGGTTATAGGCAAATTGCCATTTTCTTCCTGTTGGGAATCCGCCACCACCACGACCGCGTAATCCAGAAGCAAGTATTTCATTAATTACTTCTTGTCTATCCATTTTTAAAGCACGAGCTAAGCCTTGGAAAGCGCCATAGCCTAATCCTTCATTAATATCTTCTGGATTAATAACGCCACAACCATGTAAAGCAATTCGTACTTGTTTTTTATAGAAATTCAAGTCATCTTGTTTAGCAACTTTTTGATGGGTATGTGGATCAGTAATTAATAAACGATCGATTACTTCTTTACCCATGATATCTTTTTCAATAATTTCTTCACAGTCTTCTACTTTAACCATATGATATAAAGTATCTTCTGGGAAAATTTTAACAAATGGTCCTTGAGAACAGAAGCCAAAACAACCAACTTGGTTAACCGTTACTTTATCTTCTAAATTATGTTCTTTAATTAATTCTTCTAATCGATTTTTAATTTCATCAGAGTGTGAAGATAAACAGCCCGTGCCACCACAAACCACAATAGCGCGTTTTCCATTTTCTCCACTAAATTTAATATCTAAGCAGTGAGTGCATTTAGCAATTTTATCTTTTAATTCTTGCTCTGTTTTAATCATTATGCTTCTCCTCCTAACTTACGATATTCATTGATTACTTGTTGTACTTGATTAACTGACATCTTAGGATATACTTTTCCATTAATGCTTACTGCTGGGGCAATACCACATGCTCCAATGCAACGTAAGGCATCAATAGTAAATAATCCATCTTCCGTTGTTTCTCCAGGTTTAATACCTAAAAGTTCGGAAAACTTGTCACATATTTGTTGTGCACCTTTAACGTAACATGCAGTTCCTAAACAAACTCCAATAACAAATTTGCCTTTAGGTTTCAAAGAAAAAAATGAGTAAAAAGTAACTACACCATATATTTCTGAAACAGGTATACCTAATTTTTCAGATACGATTTCTTGAACTTCAAAAGGAATATAGCCATATTCTTTTTGAACCTGGCTCAAGATCATCATTAATGGTGTATTTTCGTTCTTATACTCAGCGATGATTTCTTCAACCCTTTTGCAAGCGGCTGAACTCAATTTTGCCATATTTTAAAAAATCCTCCTAGTAATAAGACATTTATATAAAATCTATATAAATACTATAAAATACTTTTTTAGTATAACATAAAAATATTGCATTTTGTAAATATTATTGCATATTTTGATAATTTTTTAATTTTTGCATATTTATAGCATTGTAAGTGCTTTAATTAATAAAAAAAAGCACTTATTCTCTAGTAAAGAAAAGCGCTAATTCTTGAGCATTATTTCAATTAATTTAATATAGCAATACTTATATTTAAAAATGTTGCAAAAGACAACCAAATAACATATGGAATCCATAAATACGCTAAGTTCTTATTGGTTTTAAATAAATAAATTAGCATATAAATGCATAATCCTAATAATATTACAATATCTATTGCGCTCACCAATGATAAATGTAAACCAAAAAATAAAGGAGTCCATAAGACATTAAATAATAATTGAATATAAAATATTTTACTTCCTTTAACATCCGTTAGTTCATCTAATTTATAACTAACATATCCAATCATTAAATATAATATTGACCAAATAATCGGAAATAAAATCGATGGCACACGAACTAAACTATTCAAATTACTATAATAAGAAGAAAAATCCCCTAAAAGCATAGAAATAACAAAATTTACTAATAATGGAAAAAGCAAATTAAAAACTAAATCAATATTTATTTTTTTCATATTATATCCCTAAATAAATATATGATGTAAGGTAAAAGAAAAGACTAACCAACTGGTTAGTCTAAAAAATTATTAAAAACTATTTTACAAATTCAACAATAGCCATTTCAGCATTGTCACCACGACGTGGAACAAGCTTCAATACTCTTGTATATCCACCATTACGATCTTTATAACGTGGACCAATTTCATTAAATAACTTGTCTAAAGCAGTTACTTTCTTTTCTGCATCACAATAAACCTCGGAGCGAACAACTGCAGCAGCTAAACGACGATTGTGTAAATCGCCAACTTTAGCCTTGCTAACTAATTTTTCTGCTAAATTTTTAACATCTTTAGCACAGCCAGCAGTAACAGTAACACGTTCATGAACGATTAATTCTGATACAACGTTTCTTAACATTGCTTTATATTTGCTTGAAGTATAGGCAGCTTTAAAGCGAACGCCACCTTTACCATGTACATTCTTACGTCCTTGTGTAGCCATTTAAACTTCCTCCTAATCAATGTAATCCTTGAAGCCTAAACCAATACCAAGAAGTTTTTCTTTAACTTCTTTAAGTGATTTCTTACCAAGGTTACGTACTTTCATCATATCTTCTTCTGTCTTTTGAGTTAATTCTAAGACAGTTGCAATACCTGCTCTCTTTAAGCAGTTATATGAACGAACTGATAAATCTAATTCTTCAATTGTCATATCTTCATATTTGTTAGATGTTTGTTCAACTGGTTCAGCAACAATGTTCATATCGCGAGTAATTTCGTTTAATTTTAAGAATTCTTCGAAATGAGCGACTAAGATTTTTGCAGCAAGTGCTACAGCATCTTGTGGAAGCATAGAACCATTTGTCCAAACTTCTAATACTAAGTTTTCATAATTTGCATTATGTCCAACACGAGTTGGTTGTACTTCATAATTTACTTTTGTAATTGGTGAATAGTTAGAATCTGTTGCGATTGTACCAATATTCATACCTGTACGAAGTAATTTATTACCTTCTGAAGTTACATAACCACGTCCGTTACGAGCATAAAGTGTCATTTTTAATTTTCCACCTTCTGCAACGTGAGCAAGGACTAAATCAGGGTTAATAACTTCGACATCACCTGGAACAACTAAATCAGCGGCAGTAACGACTTTAGGTCCTTCTACTTCTAATTCAATTCTCTTAGTGACTGATTCTTCATCGTCAATTTTTAAAACTAAATCTTTTAAGGAAAGGATAATCATTGTAACATCTTCTTCAACACCCTCAAGTGCAGAGAATTCGTGACGAGCTCCTTCAACTTCAATAGCAAATACAGAAGCACCTGGTAATGAAGAAAGCATAACTCTTCTTAATGAATTTCCAATTGTTAAAGCATAACCTCTTTCTAATGGTCCAACTACGAATTTACCATAGTTAGTGTTACCATCGAATTCAGCAATATCAAATTTAATTTTTGCGAATGGACTTACGATTTTGCTCATATTTTTTTCCTCCCTTTGCAATCGTTAGTAGACTAAATAATATTTATTATCCACGTGGACGCTTTGGTGGGCGGCAACCATTGTGTGGAATAGGTGTAGTATCTGTAATCATTTGGATTTGTAATCCAGCTGCTTGTAAACTACGAACTGCAGAATCACGACCAGATCCTGGTCCTTTTACGTTAACATCAACTGTTTTAATACCTTGATCAACAGCAACTTTAGCACAAGCTTCAGCTGCTAATTGAGCTGCAAATGGTGTAGATTTCTTAGCACCTTTAAATCCTAATGCACCAGCGCTTGACCAAGCAATTGCGTTACCTGCTTCGTCAGTGATAGTAACAATGGTATTATTAAATGTTGAGTGAATGTGAGCGATACCTTTAGTATAGCTTCTTTTAATTTTTTTCTTCTTAGAAACTGTGGTTTTAGCCATTTTTAATTATCCTCACTTTCTATTGAACTGCTTGCTTCTTATTCGCAATAGTCTTTTTAGGTCCTTTACGAGTACGAGCATTAGTCTTTGTACGTTGTCCACGAACTGGTAAACCTTTACGGTGACGTAAGCCACGGTAACAACCAATTTCGGTTAAACGTTTAATGTTTAAAGCAACTTCACGACGTAAGTCACCTTCAACTTTGTGTTTTGCAACTTCTGTTCTAATTGCAGTTAATTGATCTTCTGTTAAATTCTTAACACGAATATCTTCATTAATGTTTGTTTCTTTTAAAATCTTTTTAGATGTTGTTAAACCAATACCATAAATATAGGTTAAAGCAATAACAACTCTTTTTTCATTTGGAATATCGACTCCAACAATACGTGCCATATAGCATGTCCTCCTTAATTACCTTGTCTTTGCTTGTGTTTTGGGTTTTCGCAAATAACCATTACACGGCCTTTTCTACGAATAACTTTGCACTTGTCGCAAATAGGTTTAACTGAAGGTCTAACTTTCATAAATAATTTCCTCCATTTTACTTTCTTTTTAAATTTTTTTATTTGTATCTGAATGTTATTCTACCACGTGTTAAATCATATGGCGATATTTCAACCGTAACTCTATCACCTGGTAAGATGCGAATGTAATTCATACGGATTTTACCAGAAACGTGGGCTAATATTACGACTCCGTTTTCTAACTTTACATTAAACATTGCGTTTGGTAAAGTTTCAACGACTACCGCTTCTACTTCAATAACGTCTTCTTTTGACATAGTTAGTTTAACACTCCTTTTTATTACTTTCTAGTGTAAGGATTTCAACGCCATCCTTAGTTACTACAAGAGTATTTTCATAGTGGCTAGCTAATTTGCCATCTACCATTTTGACAGTCCATTCATCACTCATTACACGGGTATCGTATTTTCCCATTGCCACCATTGGTTCAATTGCAAGGCACATGCCTTCTTTTAAAATTGGACCATGTCCAGGTAATCCATAATTTGGAATTGCTGGATCTTCATGCATTTCGGTACCAATACCATGTCCTGTATAATCTCTTGGTAATGAATAACCATGTTTTTCGCAATATTCTTGAATTGTATGCGAGATATCTGATAAGTGAATACCTGGTTTAATAATTTTAACAGCTTCGAAGAAACTTTCTTCTGTTACTCTTACTAAACGAGCAGCTTCATCAGATATTTTTCCAACAGCATAAGTTCTTGCTGCATCTCCGTTATAGCCTTTATAAATAGCTCCAACGTCGACAGAAATAATATCTCCTTCTTTTAAAGGTTTATTGTTTGGAATACCATGCACTAATACTTCATTTACTGAAGTGCATATAGAGGCAGGGAATCCGCCGTATCCTAAGAAAGATGGAATTGCGCCTTGATCACGTATGGTTTTTTCGGCGATACGATTAAGTTCATTAGTCGTAACACCTGGTTTGATGTGTGGCTTTAGTGCATCAAATACACTAGCCACAATCCTACCAGCCTCACGCATCAACACAATTTCTCGTGGTGATTTTAAGGTTATCATACTTTTTTATTTGATCCTTTCAAAAATATCACAAATGGTTTCGAAGACTTCATCTAATCCAAGTAAACCATCGACATTATGTAGAAGTCCACGTTTTTCGTAGAATTCCACTAATGGGAAGGTTTGATGTTCATAAGCATCAAGTCTTACTGCTAAACTTTCTAATGTGTCATCTTTTCTTTGGACTAATTCGCCATTACAATAATCACAAACACCATCAACTTTTGGTTTTAATGTTTCGACATGGAATGGAGCTCCACAAGATTTACAAACACGTCTACCAGTAATTCTTTTTGTTAAGACATCACGATCAGCAGTGATATTAACTACTGCTGTTATTGGACGATTAATTTCTTTTGTTAGTTCTTCTAATGCTTCTGCTTGAGGAATTGTTCTTGGGAATCCATCAAGTAAGAATCCATTAGCGCAATCATCTTTAGCAAGTCTTTCCTTAACTAAAGCGATTGTTACTTCATCAGGTACTAACAAACCTTTGTTGATATAACTTGCCGCTAAGACTCCAGTTGGAGTTTGAGCAGCTATCGCTTCTCTAAACATATCACCAGTTGAAATATGTGGGATATGATAAGAAGCAATAATCTTTTTAGCTTGTGTGCCTTTACCAGCACCAGGTGGGCCCATTAAAATAATGTTTAACATTGTTTTTTACTCCCTTCCAGCACGGTTTTGAACTTCTTCGAAGCTCTTACCAGCAACCAAGCCATCAATTTGTGCACTAACTTCAAGAGCAACACCAACTACGATGATTAATCCTGTGCCACCTAGTGCTAATGATTGAGGAAGTAATCCAACCAATACTAACACAACTGGTAACGCAGCAATAAATGCAAGAGCAAATGCACCAATGAAGGTTACACGATTTAATACTTTCTTTACGTATCTTTCTGTTTCATTACCAGGTTTAATACCAGGAATGTAAGAACCATTCTTTTGGAAGTTTTCTGCCATTTGTTCTGGATTAATTTGTAATGAAGAATAGAAGAATGTAAAGGCTATAATGAGGACAACATAGATAATCAAGCCCCATGGCATTTGCCATGTCTTTCCACCAAACCAAGGCATAGTGGTCATTTTTGAACTTGAGAATATGTTGAGCCATTCTGCACTTGTATCCGCGCCATCAATGAAGCTCACAATTACTTGTGGTGCCATCATGATTGATGAAGCAAAGATAACAGGAATAACACCAGCAGAGTTAATCTTAATTGGTAAGAAACTTGCTTGGCTATATCTCTGTCCAGTTCCACCGGATTTACCAGCATGTTGAACAGGGATTTTTCTTTTTGAACTTTCAATATAAATTACGAATGTAATAATTGCTAAATAAGCAAGGATATATAATAAGAATCTTGCTCCACCTGCAACAATTAATGAAGGTTGTTTTGACAATAATGGGTTTGACATATATTGTACAAACGCTTCAGCGATTTGTTTAGGTAATGAAACAACAATACCGGCAAAGATAATTACAGAAATACCATTACCAATACCTTTTACAGAAATTTGGTCACCTAACCACATAACTAACATACCACCAGCTACTAATACGGTAACTATATAGGCATAAGTTAAGAAGTCAGAGTTTGCAATCGTTGTAACTTCAATGTATTCAGTAGCTTCCATGGTTTTTATAATACCATATGCTTGTACTGCACCAAGAAGTAAGGTTAAGTAACGAGTTGCCATTTCCATTTTCTTTCGACCATATTGACCTTGTTTATTTAACTCGGTCAAGGCCGGTAATACATCCATTGAAAGTAATTGCACAATAATTTGTGCGGTAATATATGGTGACACACCCAAGGCGAATATGGAGAAACTTGATAATGCTCCACCGCCTAAAAGGTTCATCATACTTAAGACATCTAAACTATCAAATCCAGCATTATCACTGATTTTAACACCAGGAACTGAGATTGACGCTCCGATGCGGAAGACTAAGAGTATCATTAATGTAAAGAATATACGATCAACGATATCTTTATTTTTGAAGATTTGTCCGAGTTTTTTCATATTACAATACCTCGGTTGTTCCGCCAGCATTCTTAATAGCTTCTTCGGCAGCCTTAGAGAACTTATGAGCAGAAACTTCTAACTTAACATTAAGTTTTCCGTTTCCTAAAATTTTAATTCCATCATATTCTTTACGGACTAAACCGACTTCTTTTAATAATGCAGGGGTGACTTTAGTGCCTTCTTCGAATTTATTTAACATTTCAACGTTAACTATTGCATAGTCAACATGTGAAATATTGTTAAATCCACGTTTTGGTAAACGACGATATAATGGGTTTTGTCCACCTTCAAATCCTAAACGGACTCCGCCGCCACTTCTAGAATTTTGACCTTTGGTACCTTTACCAGCAGTCTTTCCGTTTCCAGAACCAATTCCACGACCAGCGCGGAATGCTTTCTTACGTGATCCTTCTGTGTATTCGAGTTCATGCAGTTTCATATCTTGCACCTCCCTATAAATTATTGATTTATTTTTGGTTATAAACTATTTACGTAATTCTTTGACTACATTGTATGATTTAACGTTATTCAAACCATTAACGGTTGCACGAATAACATTAATTGGTGTACGTGAGCCATAGACTTTTGAGTAAATGTTTCTAACGCCAGCTAATTCTAAGACAGCACGGACTGGACCACCAGCGATGATACCAGTACCTTCAGGTGCAGGTTTTAATAAAACTTTGCAAGCACCAAATTCACCATTAATTTCATGAGCGATTGTTCCGCCTTTAACTAAATGGACATGGAGCAAGTTTTTCTTAGCAGCTTCTGTAGCTTTCTTAATTGCATCTGGGACTTCTCCAGCCTTTCCAGTACCATAACCGAAACGGCCTTTGCCATCACCGATAACCATAAGTGCAGCAAATCTCATACGGCGTCCGCCTTTTACAGTTTTGCTAACACGGTTAATTGCAACTACGCGTTCATTGAATTCCTTTTCAGGTTTTTCACGGCGATCTCTACGATCGCCTCTACGGCCACCATCACGGCGATCTTTACGATCACCACGAGGACGACGATCAGCTCTAGGAGCTTTTTCTGAATCAGTGTTTTCAGTATTTTCTACCACAGTTTCTTCAACTGGTGTTACTTTTTCTTCTGCCATTTTCTTTCCTCCTAGAATTCTAAGCCAGCTTCACGAGCGGCTTCTGCAACAGCTTTGACACGTCCATGGTAAACATAACCAGAACGATCAAATACTACTTTCTTTATACCTAAGGCAACGGCTTTTTCACCGATGTCCTTACCAACGGCTTGAGCGGCTTCAATGTTACCACCATTTGCTAATTTAAGAGCAACTGATGATGAACTTACTAAAGTTACGCCTTTAACATCGTCGATAATTTGAGCATGAATGTTAGCATTTGCACGATAAACACTTAAACGAGGTGTTTCAGCTGTTCCGCTAATTTTAGCACGAACACGTTCATGACGTCTTGCACGAACTACTTGTCTTGATTCTTTATTAATCATGTTTCATTTCCTCCTTACCGACTATTTCTTACCAGCACGTTTTCCTTCTTTACGAAGAATAAACTCATCAGTATATTTAATACCTTTTCCTTTATAAGGTTCAGGTTCACGAACTGCACGAATTCTTGCAGCAGTTTGTCCAACTGCTTGACGATCTGCACCTTCAACAACTACTTCTGTAGCAGATGGTGTAGAAATTTTTGCGCCAACATCAGGTACGATAACTACTTCGTGAGAATAACCAATATTTAATACTAAGTTTTCCCCTCTCATAGCAGCACGATAACCGATACCGACGATTTCTAATTTTTTCTTAAATCCTTCAGAAACACCGACTACCATATTGTGAAGTAATGCTCTTGTTGTACCATGGATAGTCTTCATAGTAATTGTATCATCTGGACGAACACAAGTAATAGTATTTCCTTCAACTTTATATGTAATATGTGGATTAAAGGTATTTGTTAAAGTTCCTTTAGGTCCTTTAACTGTTACATGGTTACCATCGAAATCAACAGTAACACCTGCAGGTATTTCAATAACTTTATGACCAATACGTGACATACTGTTACCTCCTACCAAACATAAGCGATAACTTCGCCGCCGATGCCAAGAGCACGGGCTTTCTTATCACTCATTAAACCTTGAGAAGTAGATATAATAGCAATACCTAATCCTCTTAATACACGTGGAAGTTTGTCAGCAGGGACATTAACACGTAATCCAGGTTTAGAGATTTTCTTTAAACCAGAGATAACACGTTCTCCACCAACGTATTTTAAAGTAATAGTTAATTCTTTCTTTACATCACCAAGAACGATGAAATCGTTAATGAAACCTTCTTCTTTTAAGATTTCAGCGATATGTACTTTCATATTTGAACTTGGCATTGTAACTGATTCATGACGCATCACATTTGCGTTACGAATTCTTGTAAGCATATCTGCAATAGGATCTGTCATCATAACTCATTTTCCTCCTTTGCTTACCAGCTTGCCTTTTTCATACCTGGAATTTCGCCTTTATAAGCTAATTCACGAAGGCAGATACGGCATAATTTGAATTTACGAATTACTGCGTGAGGACGTCCACAACGTTCGCAACGTGTGTATTCTCTAACTGCATATTTTTGTGGTCGTGCACAACGAACCTTAATAGATGTTTTTGCCATTTAGATGTCCTCCTTCTTATTTATGGAATGGCATACCGATTAATTCAAGCAATGTGAATGCTTCTTCATCAGTATTTGCTGTTGTTACAACAACAATATCCATACCACGTACTTTAGTGACTTTTTCATAACTAATTTCTGGGAAAATTAATTGTTCTTTGACGCCTAATGTGTAATTACCACGGCCATCAAAAGCATTTTTGCTAATACCACGGAAGTCTCTAACACGTGGTAATGAGATAGAGATTAACTTATCAAGGAATTCATACATTCTTTCTCCTCTTAAAGTAACCTTACAACCAATTGCTTGTCCTTCACGTAATTTGAAAGAAGCGATTGATTTCTTTGCTCTTGTAATAACAGGTTTTTGTCCTGTGATTTGAGCTAATTCTGCAACTGAATCATCTAATAACTTAGCATTAGAAGTTGCATCACCAACACCGACGTTAATAACGATTTTTTCGATGTGTGGAACTTGCATAACAGAAGCATAGTGATATTTTTCCATTAATGCAGGTACGATTTGGGTAGTGTATTTTTCTTTTAATCTATTCATAATACTCTAACCTCCTATTTAACAACGCTCTTGCTAGCTTTTGTTACACGGACTTTTTCGCCCTTAACAACTTCATAGCCAACACGTGTTGCTTTCTTTGTTTTTGGATCTACAAGTGCTACATTACTAACATGAATAGGAGCATAGATATCAACAATACTTCCCTCTGGGTTAGTTTGTGTAGGTTTTTTATGTTTTTTGTGAACGTTAACGCCTTCAACAACGACACGGTCTAAACGAGGATATGCTTTTTGAACAATACCAGTTTTACCTTTGTCAGCGCCAGCGATAACGATGACTTTATCACCTTTTTTGATTTTCATTTTGGCTACCTCCTATTATAAGACTTCGATAGCTAAGGAAACGATCTTCATAAATTTATCGCCCTTATCACGAAGTTCACGAGCAACAGGTCCAAAGACACGTGTGCCACGTGGAGTACCATCATCATTGATTAAGACAATTGCATTGTCATCAAATCTAATGGTTGAACCATCAGGTCTGTTATAAGCCTTTTTAGTTCTAACGATAACACCTTTAACGATGTCACCTTTTTTAACTTTTCCGTTTGGAATAGCATCTTTTACTGAGCATAAGACAATGTCTCCAACGCCAGAACTTTTACGGTGAGAACCACCGAATAAGTGGAAGACACGAACTGATTTAGCACCAGTATTATCTGCTACAACAAGATTTGTTTCTGTTTGTATCATACTTTATCTTCCTCCTATTTTTCATTTTCTGTGTTTACGACAGCAACTAAACGATAACGTTTTCTAGCTGATAAAGGACGAGTTTCCATGATAGTAACAACATCACCAATTTTTGCAACATTGTTTTCATCGTGTGCTAAATATTTCTTAGCGTATTTAACTCTCTTACCATACTTTGGATGTCTTTTGTGAGTTTCGACTAAAACAGTAATTGTTTTGTCCATTTTGTCAGATGTAACTACGCCTTGAATAACACGGCGGGTATTTCTTTCTTCCATGTTTCAGTCCTCCTATTTAATTCCCAATTCACGTTCTCTAAGAACGGTATTGATACGGGCAATATCCTTACGGATATAATTCAATTGCATAGGTTTTTCAAGTTGTCCAACAGCTTGTTTACGGCGTAAGTTGAATAACTCTTCCTTCAATTGATAAACTTTTTCATTAAGTTCAGAAGTGCTTAACTCTCTAATTTCGCTTAATTTCATGTTTATTCACCCTTTCCTTCTTTTGCTATGACACGAGTTCTAATTGGTAATTTGTAAGCTGCTAAGCGAAGTGCTTCGCGAGCATTTGCTTCTCCAACTCCACCAATTTCAAACATGACACGGCCAGTTTTAACAACTGCAACCCATGACTCTGGGCTACCTTTACCAGAACCCATACGAACTTCGGCAGGTTTCTTTGTTTTTGCCATTTGTGGGAATATACGAATCCAAACTTGTCCGCCTCTTTTTGTGTATCTTGATAATACAACACGGGCAGCTTCGATTTGGCGAGCTGTAATATAATTTCCCGAAGTAGCTTGGAGACCGAATTCACCAAATGATACTTCATTACCAGCTTTAGATTTTCCTTCATATTTTAAACTATGAGGTCTTCTATACTTAACTCTCTTTGGTTGTAACATGTGAATTATTCTCCTTTCTTAACTACGTTTTTAACAGGACGAACTTCACCACGGCAGATCCAGACTTTAACGCCTAAACGACCATAGGTAGTTGCAGCTTCTGCTAATGCATAGTCAATATCAGAACGAAGTGTATGTAGAGGGATGATACCTTCTTTATAACCTTCGCTACGAGCAATATCAGCTCCGCCTAAACGACCAGAGACAACTGTTCTACAGCCTTTTGCGCCAGCTTTACGAACATCTCTAATTGCCATTTTTTGAGCAGTTCTGAATGAAGCACGTTCTTCTAATTTACGTGCGATTGTTTGAGCAACAATATTTGCATCAAGATTTGGTTCTTTAACATCAACAACTTCTAAGCCGAATTTTTGTTTCTTTAAAATTTTGCTTAATTGTTTTTTGACAGCGTTAATATTGTCACCATTTTGACCGAGCGCGACGCCAACACGAGCGACGTGAACCATAATTTTAATATAGTTATTAGTTTCGGTTTTTTGTCTTTCGATATCAATGTGAGATACTAAAGCATCTTTAAGAGCTTTAGATAAGAATTCACGGATTTTAATATCTTCGTTTAAGAAGGTTGCGAAATCTTGGTTATTTGCATACCATCTTGAATGCCAATCACGATTGACACCAAAACGCATACCATTTGGATTAACTTTTTGACCCATAAAATTGCTTCCTCCTATCTTTCTTTGACCACAACGGTAATGTGGGCAGTTCTTTTTACTAAGCCAGATGCTGATCCTTTAGCACGAGGTAAGTATCTCTTCATGCGTGGACCATCATTTGCATAAATTTCAGCGACGTATAATTTATCTTCATCCATTTCGTGGTTGTTGATAGCATTTGCGGCAGCTGATCTAATTAATTTGTCTACGATTGGTGTAGCAGATTTATTAGTATTAGCTAAGATTCCTAATGCAACCTTAACATCTTTTCCACGAACTAAATCGATAACTAAGCGGCACTTTCTAGGAGTGACTCTTACTGATGTAACTGTTGCTTTTGCTTCTGTTGCTTTCATATTTTAACACTCCTTACTTAGCGGCATTTGCAGCTTTATCTTCTGCAGTATGTCCGGTATGACCTTTGTAGGTACGAGTAGGTGCAAATTCACCTAATTTATGACCGACCATATCTTCTGTTACATAAACAGTAATATGTTCGTGACCATTGTAAACTGCAAAGGTATGTTCAACGAATTGTGGATAAATAACTGATCTTCTTGACCAAGTTTTAATAATTTCTTTTTTGTTTGCAGCATTTAGTGCTTCAACTTTTTTCATTAAGTGTTCATCACAGAATGCGCCTTTTTTCAAACTACGAGCCATGTTTCATTTCCTCCTTTGCCTATTAACGGTCTCTTCTTCTAACGATTAAACGGTTAGATGCTTTCTTTGTGTTTCTTGTCTTGACACCAAGAGCTCTCTTACCCCAAGGTGTACGAGGTGCATCACGTCCGACAGGACATTTACCTTCACCACCACCATGTGGGTGATCACATGGGTTCATTACAGAACCACGAACTGTTGGACGGACACCGTACCAACGATTTTTACCAGCCTTAC
Source organism: uncultured Bacilli bacterium (assembly GCA_934140155.1). GTDB lineage: Bacteria > Bacillota_I > Bacilli_A > RFN20 > CAG-826 > RUG131. Next base: position 75,595 of record CAKPBC010000001.1, read on the forward strand.
CTAAGTTGACTAAGTTCCAGTCTTCATTACCAACTTCACCAACTGTAGCACGGCAAGTATTTAATACTTTACGAACTTCAGAACTTGCTAAACGGATAATAACATATTTTCCTTCTTTACCAAGAACTTGAGCACTTGTACCAGCAGCACGGCATAATTGACCGCCTTTGCCAGGATAAAGTTCAACGTTATGAACTAAGGTACCTTCAGGGATATTACCAATGTTCATGGCATTACCCACTTTAATATCAACTGCTTCGCCAGATACTACTTTGTCTCCAACTTTGATTCCTTTTGGAGCAATGATGTAAGACTTTGTACCATCAACATAGTTGATTAAGCAAATATTTGCATTTCTGTTTGGATCGTATTCAACAGTAGCAACTGTTGCAGGGATTCCATCTTTTACTCTCTTGAAGTCAACAAGACGGTACTTACGTTTATTTCCTCCACCAATATGGCGAGTTGTGATGCGGCCGTTGTTATTACGACCACCAGTTTTCTTAATGCTAACTAATAAACTTTTTTCAGGAGTACTTGTTGTAATTTCTTCAAATGTCGAGTTTGTCATTTGGCGACGGCTTGGAGTCGTCGGTTTGTATGTTCTAATTGACATAATATCTTTCTCCTATATTTAAATTTTTCTATATCCTTATATATAAAGGACTATTCTTTGAATAAATCTAAGGCTTCACCATCAGCAAGTGTAACAATTGCTTTTTTGTATCCAGGAATCATACCAGGATAACGTGTGCCTCTTTTAGCTGCTTTTGTATCAACATTAATAATGTTGACTTCTTTTACTTTGACTTGGAATACTGATTCGAAAGCCATTTTGATTTCAGCACGATTAGCTGACTTTAATACTTCAACAACAATCTTGTTTTGGTTTTGAGCCATAGCCATTGATTTTTCAGTGATAACTGGACGAACAATGACATCAAATTGTTTTGGAGTTGGTTTTGCGAAGCGCTTTTCTGCGGCTTCTTGAGTTTTCTTTGCCATTATTTAAGTGCCTCCTCAACTGCTTTGATAGCTGCCTTTGTTGCAACGACAGTATCAACATTTAATAAGTCATAAACACAAACATTATCAGTTGGAACAATCATTGTACCAGGAATATTTCTTGCAGCCTTAATAACATTTTCATTTTCTTCATCTAATACGATTAGGACTTTCTTACCAGCGTTAACTGCTTTTAAAACACTAACCATATTTTTTGTTTTTGCATCTGCTAAATCTAATTTATCAAATACAACAACTGCTTTTTCTTTTACTTTTAAAGATAAAGCTGAACGAAGAGCTAAGTTGTGAGCTGCTTTATTCATTGATAATGAGTAATTTTGTCTTCCGTCTGGTCCAAATACGGTACCACCGCCAACCCAAATTGGAGAACGGCTAGATCCTGCACGAGCACGACCTGTACCTTTTTGTTTCCATGGTTTTTTACCGCCACCGCTAACTTCAGAACGAACTTTAGTTTTTGCAGTAGCTTGACGTTTGTTAGCTTGATAAACTTGAACAGCATCAAACATAACTGATTTATTAGGTTCAATGTTAAATACTTCACCTTTAAGTAACATATTTGAAACATTTTCGCCAGTCATAGATACGACTGGAACCTTAACGTTCTTTACTTTCTCTGCCATAGTTATACCTCACTATTCTGCTGCAGCAGCAGTGTTGTTTACTAAAGTCTTAATAACTTTTGCGCTTTTTTGAGCTTTAACAGCACTTCTTACTGTAACGATTGATTTTGTAGGTCCAGGAATTGCACCTTTTACTAAGAGAGCATTCTTTGATGCATCAACTGCAACAACAACTAAGTTTAAGATAGTTGCGGTTTTGTTACCGTGATGACCAGCAGATTTCTTACCAGGATGAATACGGTTGTTTGTTCTACCGATTGTTGCATAAGATCCTGAGCCTCTGTGATAGCCAGATCCATGTCCTTTAGGTCCGATTGTGTAGCCATAGCGTTTAATAGCACCAGAGAAACCTTTACCTTTGCTTGTACCAGTAACGTCGATTACGTCACCAGCTTGGAAAATATCAACAGTGATTGAATCACCAACGTTGTATTTAGCCATTTCATCACCCTTAAGTTCTCTTAATTCGTACTTAGGTGTGGTGTTTGCTTTAGCGAAGATACCCTTTTCAGCTTTGTTAGCACGATTTTCTTTCTTTTCTTCGTAGCCAACTTGGATAGCTTCATAACCATCTTTTTCGATGGTTTTCTTTTGAGTTACGACATTTGGTAAAACTTCGATAACTGTAACTGGATACATTGTTCCATCAGTAGCGAAGACTTGAGTCATACCCATTTTACGTCCTACTATTTGTTTCACGATGTTTTACCTCCTTATAACTTGATATCGATATTGACACCACTTGGTAAGGATAATCTACGTAATGCATCTACTGTTTCCTTAGTTGGGTTAACAATATCAATTAGTCTCTTGTGAGTTCTAATTTCAAATTGTTCACGAGCATCTTTATATTTGTGAACAGCTCTTAAGATTGTATAAACTTGTTTTTCCGTTGGTAGTGGAATAGGACCTACAACCTTGGCCCCAGATTTAGTTGCCGCATCAATGATCTTTTCGACTGAAACATCGACTAATTTGTGATCATAAGCTTGTAAGCGGACTCTAATCTTTTTACTTTTAGCCATGAATAATTCCTCCTTTGTCTAAATCAGGCTTAGACGTTGCTCCGTGTAAATTCCCTGAACGCCTCATTCATGACAACAGCCTTCGGCGTATCAGCAACCTTGCACTTCATCGCAAGCATCAAACATTGAAAGTTTATCAAAAACGCATTATATAGTCAAGCATTTTTTCACTATTTATTGAATAAATATTATATTTATAATATAAGGTCGATTTTTAGAACAAGTTTGTTAGTTCTTTAAGGAAGCATCTTTATTATAAGCAAAATTTAAATTACAAAAAAAGCAAGTTTTTTCAACTCGCTTAATCGTTATTTTTGTTCTTCTTTTTGATGATTTTTTACTAAAAATTGCTTGTGATAAGTATACTTGCAACCGCAATAAAGTTGTTGATAAAGATTATATTTAATACGCATTTCACGTGCTTCATCTATGCCTTTGTTTTTCTTAAAATCAGAATAAAAATATTTTGTATAGTCGTATTTTTTCTCTAATTCTTTACCAATAGCATTTAAAATTTGGCTATTCTTTTGCCTAGAAATAGTCATAACTGTTGTAAAATAATCAAACCTATGCTCGTTAGCGTACTTAAACGCTTCATCCATTCTTTTGGTATAGCAAATCTTACAGCGATCTAATCCTTCTGGTTGATCTTTGTATGGTTCTAAGTCTTTGTTATACGTATCATTATCATAAGGCGTTTCAATCACTTCCACGCGCACGTTATAATCTTTATAGAAATATTCTAAAAATTTTTTAAGTTCATCTTTTCTTCTTTGATATTCACTTTCAGGATAAATATTTGAGTTATTATAAAAGATAGTAACATCAAAATATTGACTTAAAAATTTAATTGGAAAAGTAAGACAAGGTCCACAGCAAGCATGTAAAAGTAATGTTGGACGCTTGCCATTTAATGCTTCTATTTCTTTAAGAGATTCTAAATAATAGTTAATTTTCTTTTCCATAAATAAACATTGCATCTCCAAAAGAGAAGAAACGATATTTTTCTTTAACGGCTTCTTTATAACATTCTAAAATAAATTCACGTCCCGCAAGAGCGGATACAAGCATAATTAAAGTAGATTTAGGCAAATGGAAATTAGTAATTAGTCCATCAATCGCTAAATACTTATATCCTGGATAAATAAATATTGAGGTATTGCCAGAGCATGCCTTAAAAGTTCCATATTCTTGCATAACAGATTCTAAAACACGTGTTGAGGTTGTACCAATTGAAATAATTCGGCGATGTTCTTTTTTTGCTTTATTTAAGATATCCGCAGTTTCTTGGCTCATAACATAATATTCTGAGTGCATATGATGTTCTAAAACATCATTCACTTTTACTGGTCTAAATGTTCCTAAACCAATATGTAAAGTAACATCTACAACAATAACACCTTTTTGTTTTAATTTTTCAAATAATTCTTCCGTAAAATGAAATCCTGCAGTCGGAGCGGCGGCACTTCCTTCCACTTTAGCATAGACAGTTTGATAACGTGAATTATCATCACATTGTTTACGAATATATGGAGGTAAAGGCATTTTGCCTAATTTATCGAGCACTTCATAAAATACACCTTCATAAATCATATGCATAATACGAATGCCTTCTTCTTTAATTTCTAAACATTCTGCTTTTAATTCACCATTTCCAAAAGAAACGATAGTGCCAACTTTAACCGTTTTAGCATTACCAACTAAACATTCCCAGTTGTCATTTTCTAATTGTTTTAACAATAACAATTCAACATGAGCATGAGTTTTTTCTTTTTCACCTAACAATCGAGCCGGTATAACCTTAGTGTTATTTCTAACCAAAACATCACCCGCATGTAAGTAATCAACAATATCATAAAAATGCTTATGTTCATAAGTTTTTGTATCTTTATTAATAACCATTAAACTAGATTCATCACGTTTTTTCGCTGGCGATTGCGCAATTAACTCTTCTGGTAAATCAAAATCAAATAAACTAATATCCATTAAAATCCCCTCTTATCTCCATATTTTTTTATAAATTCATCTTTAAAATCACCGAATCTGTCTTCTTGAATTGCCTTACGTGCTTCTTCCATCATGTGAATTAAAAATCTAATATTATGGATAGAAAGAAGTCTTTTTCCAAATGTTTCATCACATTTGTATAAATGTCTTAGATAAGCTTTTGTATAGTTTTTGCAACAATAGCAATCACATTCATCATCAAGTGGTGTAAAATCTTCTGCGTATTTTAAATCACGGATATTAACTCGGCCTTTAGAAGTCATTAAAGCACCATGACGGGCAATTCTCGTCGGCAAAACGCAGTCAAACATATCTACGCCCATAGCAATTCCTTCTAAAATATAATCAATTGAACCAACACCCATTAAATATCTTGGCTTGTCTTTTGGTAAGTAAGGGACAGAATATTCAACCATTTTAAACATAACATCTTTTGGTTCACCAATTGATGTACCGCCAATGGAATAACCATCAAAATCCATTTTTGTTAGTTCTTCCGCGCACATTTTACGTAAATCTGCGAACTCGCCACCTTGGACAATACCAAATAAAGCTTGATCTTTTCTTGTATGTGCATCCTTACCTCTTTTCGCCCATCTTAAAGTACGTTCAACAGAATTTTTCATATATTCATAACTAACAGGATATGGTGGACATTCATCAAAAGACATCGCAATATCTGCACCTAATTTTTGCTCAATATCAATAGCAATTTCTGGAGAAAAGAATAATTTCGCGCCATTTAAATGGTTTTTAAATGTTACTCCTTCTTCGGTTATTTTACGACGTTCCGCTAAAGAGAAAACTTGGAAACCACCAGAATCAGTAAGCATTGGTCCATCATAATTCATAAATTTATGTAAGCCACCAGCTTTTTCAACAATATCCGCACCTGGTCGTAAAGAAAGGTGATATGTATTAGCTAAAATTACTCCCGCCCCACAGGCCTTAACTTCTTCAGGTGATAAAGCTTTTACAGTTGCTAATGTTCCAACTGGCATAAACATCGGAACTTCAACATCACCATGGGGAGTATGAAGTATTCCATATCTTGCCCCTGTTTGTTTACAAACATGTTTTATTTCTAACCAAAAATCTTTCATAATCTCAAGTCTCCTCGTAAGCAATATATTATACCATTAATAGTCTTTAAGCAAAAGAAAAAAGCACAACTAAGGTGCTAATCTCAAAAAGTTATTGAAAACAAGGTAATCATTAAATTACTCTTGCTATGTTAAATCCTTCATCAATGCATTTTTTTATTAACAAATCGCTATCAAAATGCATTAGAAATACTCTATTACGATATTCAAGCGGTATTTCTTTACATAAAGTATTTAAACCGATATGAAAATTAGAATCTTTATCACTAACTTCATGATAGAGAGTATCTAATTCACCTGCAAAAAACATTTGTTTTGCTTTCTTATTTAATAAACATGTGTCTCCAGAATAAAAGAATTTTTCTAAAGGAGAATAAACAAAATAACTACGACTATCCGATATGTGTTTTGCCTCAACTGATTCAATAGTAACATTCTTATCTTTATAAATCTTATCTTCAATAATTTTGACCAATTCATAGTTATAATCTGTTAATTTTAAAAATGCTATCATTTTGTTTTTATTTGAGCACAAAATAGTTACATTATGGACCGGATTTATAATAGTTAAATAAACGAGCAATGCTTCAAGTGAGCCAATATGATCCCCATGCATATGTGTTATAGAAATAACCACATCATTTTCTTTGCTAAAATTGATATATTTTACAATTTTGCTAGCAATTTTTTCTCCGCAATCAAAAATATAAAAAGTATTATCATATTTAAAATAAGCTGCTGTGTTATCTAAATCATAATTAAATGCTGAACCATTACCTAAAAATTTTAAACTAGTCATTTACATAAACCACCTTAATAAAATTGTAGCGGTAAATATTATCTGAACTTGGATCTTTATATCTTTCCATCATTGATAATATAACATCTTCTGGCACCCATTTTTCTTCTTGTCTTTTATGATTTCGCTTTAGAATTGTATCAATATTTGCTTTTAACATTACTAATTGAATGTAGTCAGCGCCTTTTATTTTATCAAGAAAATAGTTTCTTCTTTTGTCATCTAAAAATGTCGAGTCTAAAACAACTGTAATATTTTCATTATTAGTTAATAATACATTAGCAGTTTCAATCATTTTATCATAAACAATATTCATATCTTCAAGAATTACACGATAATCATGAGTAATAGCAAAACGTGTTTCATCACTTGAAATAATATGACAATTCTCATCTTTTATTGATTGAGCATAATATGATTTTCCTGTTCCAGGAAGTCCCGCTAAAAGAATTAATTTACGCATAACTACACTAATTTCTTTCTTAAGAATGATGATAATAAATCGACAGCAATAACCAATATAATTACACCATATAAAACCGCGGCTAATTCACTCCAGTGTTCATTTTGTGAATAAACATTAATCGGATAACCAACACCGCCAGCACCAACTAATCCTAAAATTGAAGCGGTACGAATATTTAAATCAAAACGATATAAAATAACATTGGCAAAGTTAGGAGCTATTTGTGGTACTACACCATATTGAATTCGTGTAAAAGGAGTTGCACCAACCGCATCAAGCGCTTCAATAGGTTCATTAGAAATTAAGTCTAATTGTTCCGAATACATTTTCCCAATCATACCAACGGAATGGATTGAAAGTACAGCAACACCAGTAACTGGTCCAAAGCCAAACACTTGAATAAATATATATCCTAATAACAATTCCGGGAAAGTTCTAATCAAAATTAAAAAGGTTTCCGAAATAATTGCATATTTTCCAACTATTTTGCGGCTTGCCAAAAATCCAAACGGAATAGAAAGCAAAGAAGATATTGTTGTTCCAACAAACGCTATTGCAAATGTTTGAATCACTTGATAAATAACTGATGTTGAAAAATCAAATAATTCTCCAAAGCCAAACATATATTCAAAATTAGGATGTAAAAAGCCTTCAAGCATTTTTCCTAATTTACCCCAGTTTGGGTTTCTAAAATGGTTAAATAAATCTACATCTAGACTAAAATATAAAACAATCCCAACAAGCAATACAATAAATACTAAATTATAAATCCATTTTTTCGGTCTTGCTTTGTATGCCTCATCAATTGTTGTAAAATGGTGTTGGACTTTATAAAACATTTTCTTGTACCAAGGCAACTTAGTATATGCATTTTCTTCTATAGTTTTCATATTAACTAATTTTCCTCCTTAAGTAACTAGAAATAAGTTGTAAAACGAATACAACAATAAATAATGGGACTAAAATAGCACCAATCTTATCATATTGTGTTGATTCCATTGCATCGGATAATAATTGGCCAATACCACCAGCGCCAACGAATCCTAATACAACTGAAGCACGAATGTTGATTTCAAATGTGTAGATGAAATTTGAAATAAACATTGGATTTGCTTGTGGGTGAATAGCTAATGCATAAGCTTGTAATCTATTCGCACCATTAGATATTGCTACTTCAAAAGGATTCATATCTACAGTTTCTACGTATTCATACATTAATTTAAAAATAATACCAAATGTAAATAAGGTCATCGCAAAAACACCTGCTGTTTCACTATAGCCATAAAATATAGCTCCGATAATAGCTAATACAAATGTCGGAATAGTACGCAAAATATTCACTAATACACGCACAATTTGATTAACAACTTTGTTTTTCATAACATTAGAAGATGCTAACATATAAAAAGGAACAGCTAGCAAAGTACCAAATACTGTGGCAATAAAAATCATTTCGACAGTTTGCCATATTTTAAAACACGCCACATTCCATAAATAATCCCACCATGCATCTCTTGTTTTTAGCGACCACTCTGATGGTACAAATAGTTGAGAAACAATTTCACCTAATTTATCAAATCTTATCTTATTGTCCATTGGTAAAAATATAAAACATAGACCAAATATTAGCGCATACAAAAGAACCCATACTAAAATTAGTGATCTTTTCTTTTCCACTACTTTAGTAGGATTTCCAAATTCATCCGTGCTAACAACCATGGTTTTATGAGTTAGGCGATATAAAAAACCATTATTTTGTGGTTCCATTATCATCCACTCCTAATTTCTCATTATGGTTTAAAGAACGGCCATAAATTTTGATTAATGCTTCTTCTGTTACTTCTTCTGGCTTTCCGTCAAATACAATTTCACCTGCACGAATACCAATAATTCTTGTTGCATATTTAAGTGCTAAATCTACATGGTGCATATTAGCAACAATAGTAATTTTTTCTTCTTGATTAATTCTTTTAAAGTCATCCATAACTGATAAAGTAGTGATTGGGTCAAGAGACGCAACTGGCTCATCAGCTAATATCAATGATGGTTGTTGAGTTAAGGCTCTTGCAAGAGCAACTCTTTGCATTTGTCCTCCACTTAATTGATCAGCACGAACAAATGCTTTATCGAGAATGCCTAACTTATCAAGTGATTGTAAGGCAAGCATTTTTTCTTCCTTTGAATATAGGCCAAAAATACACTCAAAGGTAGAGTGATAACCCACTCTACCTGAGAGAACATTTTTATAGACACTAGAACGTTTCACCAAATTGAATGATTGGAATATCATACCGATATTTTTACGGATTGAACGAAGTTCTTTACCTTTAGCAGCAGAAATATCTTTTCCATTAACCATTAGTTTTCCGCTAGTAATCGGATGCATTTTGTTAATAGTTCTAATTATTGTTGATTTTCCAGCGCCTGATAGGCCAATAATACAAACGAAATCTCCATCATTGATAGTCAATTTTACATTTTTCAAAGCCGTAAATCCATTTGGGTACGTCTTTGTAACATTTTCAAAGACTATCATAATTTCATTTCCTTTTTAATTAATTTTTATTTCTTATTTTGTATTTAATAAACCTTTGTCAACACAGAATTGATAGAATTTTCTTTCGTTTTCAAAATCAGAATCTTTAGCATCAGTATAGCCTGTGTGTGAATATAAGTTATAAAGATAGAAAGCACCTGTGCCTTCTTTATCAATGCTACCATCTTTAACTAATTCTTTGAAAGCATGTTTAACAGCTTCTTTGATTTTTGGATCAAGATTAGCACGGCAAGAAATAGTATCATTATAAATACCATCAGTAATTGCTACTACTTTATAATCTTCAAATAATTTATCATCTTTGTAGTGTTTACTATCTGATTTAGAATAGAAGTTAGAATATCTAACATCAGTATAACCCCAGAATCCAGCAATTTCGCCATTCATCATAGCTTCACAAGCTGCAGTATAACCAGATTGGAAATATTTACCTTTGATTTGTTTTGTTGCATCTGTGATATCATCAACCATTTCCATACCATGTTCATATAAATAATGTAATGGTCTTAAATAGCCAGCGCCTGAAGTTGTTCCCATTCTACCAATAGTTAAACCAGCCATATCAAGAATATCAATTTTTCCATCTTTATTAGCATCTTTATAATATTCATTTCTTACTACTAATTGTGAAGAGTACCAGTTAACATCTGTATTAGATTGTTCACCATGATAAGTATATCCTTCGATTTCTTGGTTCATAGCTTTAATTTGGTCAGCTTCAGTTGTGTAATCTTCTTGAACTTTATAACCTTTACGAACAGAAGTCATTAATACTTCTACTTTTCCTGGATTCTTTAATGTTGCTTCAGCATAACCAGAAGCTGTTAAGAAACCAATATCAAGTTGATCAGATAATAAACCTTGAGTTGTAGCAGCATAGCTTGTACCAGTAGTAATATTGAATCTGTATTCTGGTTCAATTTTCGAAAGCATTGGTGCCATTTTTTTAGCTAAAGTAGCTAATTTACCTGGGTCATTAGATGGTACGAATTGGATGTTAATAACTTGTCTGTTATCTTTGTTACATGAAGATAATCCAGCAGCACCACATAATAACATTAATGCAGTCATAGACATTGTAAAAATAGATTTTTTCATAAATTTCCTCCTGCGACATTTGCGCGTTCTTATCTATTTTGAATTAGGAAGATTTAATACTGTAGTCTTCTCTTCCTTCTTCTAATTTATTATACACAATATTATCTACTATACAAAATGTTTTTTTATAAAAAACGTCGATTGCAAGCCACTTTTTTATAAAATTTTGTGGTTGGTTCACTTCTATTATACTATAGAACAAACTAAAAAAAATAGTCTTTTTTATATAAAATCGTTTTCATAATTTTTTACTAGACTTTATCAACAAATTGTTATAAACTTAAAATGAACCCACCAAAAATAGAAAAATAATTATTATAATAACGCTCAATTTTTTTAAAATGTTTTTTTTAATGTTTTTTTATTTTTTTCATAAACTAATTATATGTACTTTAATTACCATGGAATTATAAAAAAGAAAATAAAAGCAGGTCTATTAATACGATATGAGTATCTTGACTCATTTCATAACATTAAACCTGCTTTAGTTTTGTATTTTAAGGATGGAAGTGTTTATCCAATTAGGGAATATCGCTGGCACGAATATTACGAGTTTCTTAACGATTTATAAGCTCGTTAATTCTACGCATAACTTTTTCAATTTGTATTTCATCTAAGCCATTATTATCATTATTAATAAAGACAATATCACAATCATCTTTTGTTGGTTCTATATATTGATAATGACATGGCTTAACAGTAGTTAAGTATTGATCAATTACTGATTCGATTGTGCGTCCTCTTTCTTTAACATCTCGAGATAATCTTCTTAATACGCGTACATCAGCATCAGTATCTACATAAATAGATAAATCTAATAAATCACGAATACCCGGTACTTGATAAATCATAATACCTTCAACAATGATAATTTTTTTAGGCTCCACTAATTGGGTTTCTTTGATTCGTGAGTGAGTTTTAAAATCGTAAATTGGTTTTTGGATACTTTTGCCTTCTAATAATTCTTTTAAATGTTTACTAAATAATGGTGCATCATATGATTCTGGAACATCATAATTGCTTTTGGCTCTTTCTTCTGGAGATAAGTGACTGCGGTCATTACAATAGGTGTCATAAGAGACACGAACTAAATCATCTTTGAATATTGTTTCTAGATAATCAGATAAAGTTGTTTTTCCTGAACCCGAGCCTCCGCCAATGGCAATTAGTATACTTTTTCTTTCCATAGTGATTCCAACTTTCCGATAAAATTATTTACCGTAAGTTAGTTTATATTGTTGCTCGCATAAAGTAAACTATTTTATGATTTTTTTAAAATCAATAATAAAATTAGCAAATTGAATTTTTAAAATTTGATTTGTTATATATCACTTCAAACAATTAAAACATCCAGAAAACATCCAGAAAAACAATTTAAAATTTTTAATTTATATAATTAACATAATGCAAATCACTTTAAAAATTTTTTAACATCTAATATAATATGAACGGAGATGAGACTAATGATTATTAAAGACGTAACTGATGGCAAAGAAAGAGCGTTTTATCACTCTGTTGATACAATATTTGATAACTGTAAAATTAAAGGCGAAGAAGATGGTGAATCAGCTTTTAAAGAATGCCGTAATATTAAAATTCAAAATTCAGAACTATGTTTAAGATATCCGATTTGGCATAATCATAACTTTGAATTGGTTAACAATTTATTTCATATCGATTGTCGTGCAAGTTTATGGTATTGCGTAAATGGTAGTATAAAAGATTGTGTACTTGACGGAGTCAAAGCTGTACGTGAATGTAAAGATATAACTATTACTAATTCTAAAATTAATTCCACAGAATTTGGTTGGAAAAGTGATAATTTAACTCTTACTAATTGTAGTTTAGTTGGAGAATATGCTTTCCTTGATAGTAAAAATATAACTATTAAAAATATCGATTTTGCTGGTAAGTATTCTTATCAATATGTAGAAAATATGACTATTGAAGATTCAAAATTAGATACTAAAGATGCTTTCTGGCATACAAAAAATGTCACTGTTAAAAACAGTTACATTAAAGGAGAATATTTAGGTTGGTATTCTGAAAATCTTACTTTAATTAATTGCACTATAGAAGGAACACAACCTCTATGCTATTGCAAAAATCTTACTCTTAAAAATTGTAAAATGATTAAATGTGATTTAAGTTTTGAATATAGCGAAGTTAATGCCACAATCGTGGGACATGTTGATAGTATTAAAAATCCATTAAGCGGATTTATAAGCGTAGAAAGTGTTGATGAAATCATTAAAGAAGATAGCATTTATAATGATACATGCAAAATAAAAATTGGCTAAAGCGCCAATTTTTTTAATTGTCTTGAGTGTTTAAATCAGGATTAGATCCTGCTTCTTTTAGTTGAAGTTTTTCTTCTTTTTTCTTATCGTGATTATATATTAATTTTAAGAATATTGGTGATAACAAACTTGTAACAATAATTAATATCACAATGAATGGCATAATGTTATTATCAATAATTCCCGCTCCCTTAGAAGCTGTAACAAGACATACTTCCGCTCGAGCCATCATGCCAACACCAATTTTTACAGAATCAGAGAATGAGTATTTGCAGCATTTTGCGGCAATTCCACATCCAATAAGTTTGCCAACAATACCTGCAATAATAAATAAACAACCAAATAATACAAACGAGCCACTTATTGCTTCAAATTTAGTGGATATGCCAATGTTAGCAAAAAACACTGGAACAAATAACATATAACTTAATATGTCTGTCTTTCTTTCAATATATCCGCTTTCGTTATTAGTGGATAAGATTAATCCAACAATATATGCACCTGTAATATCAGCAATACCAAAATATTTTTCACTTAAATAAGCAATAATAAAGCAAAATGCTAAACTGAATATTGGAACCAAACGATGGTGTTCAAATCTCTTATCAAGCCACTTAAAGGCTTTACTAGCCACAAATGATAAAACAGCAATAACTGCGAAATATCCAATTGTTTTTAAAACAACAATCCAAGGATTAACTGCTTCTCCGCCATTCCCTTTGAATGCAAGAACGAACGATAAAACAATAATGCCTAATACATCATCAATAATTGCTGCCGCAACAATTGTAGATCCTACTCTACTATTAAGTTTTCCCATTTCACGTAATGTTTGAACAGTAATACCAACTGATGTTGCCGTTAAAATAGTTCCGTAAAATAAATTAGTAAGTAATGCATCATGAGTAAGATTAGCAAAGCCACCATTACATAATGTTGCAACTAAAAATCCTAAGCCCATTGGAACAACAACACCCGCAATCGTAATAATGACTGCTGGGCCGCCCACTGACTTAATCTGTTTTAAGTCTGTCTCTAAACCTGCAGAGAAAAGAATTAAGATTGCACCAATTTTAGATAAGAAGCCTAATCCTTCTTGAGTTGTCTCATTTAATATATCTTGATTAGGTATGTAAGAAATTAACCCAATTAATAAACCTGCGACAATCATACCAATTACCGATGGTAGATTTAATTTTTTACATATTTTCATAAATATTTTTGAAAATATAAGAATTAGTGCTAGTGGCAACAATATAATATAATAATCACTAGCAATGCCTTCTAAAAACATATTAAACATCTTAAACATCTCCTTGCAAATTCACAACTTTGTATTATACCACTATGCATATTTAATGGAAGAAAAATCATAATAAAAATTTATTTATGAAAAACGTTTTCTTTTCGTTAATAAGTTATCAATGATTAAATCTTATATAAGCAAAATAATTTATTTAACAAATTATTTATTTTTTTTATCCAATTAATTATAATATTAACTACATGGGGCCATAGCTCAGTTGGGAGAGCGCTTCGTTCGCAACGAAGAGGTCGCGAGTTCGATCCTCGTTGGCTCCACCAGTTTAATTGATATATCCACTAAAATTTTACTTAAATAAAGTGATTTAGTGGATTTTTTATTTAATGATAAAAAGAGAACTAGAATTCCATCTAGTTCCCTCAAAAATCGAATCTTCGAATCTTGTTTTTTAGAAGACTGGAGCAAATGGCAAGTCATCTACACTACATTCTGTAATTGTAAATGATTTATTACTTGACCATTGCCATTGTCCATTGGTCTCTTTAATACATGATTGTAATGTTACTCTAACACCATCTGCCAAATCTCCAGATAATGTATATGTACATTGCATTTCTTGAGTTTGTGGTCCTTGATATGTAAATGTCCACATAACATCAACTTTTTCATTAGCTAAATCAAAGATAAAATATGTATTACCATCTTGAGAATATGGGTTAGCTTTTGTTGTACTTGTGAAATATCTCTTTTCTGGTATTACTAAGTTTCCATCTTTTTCGACCATTGAGATTTTAGATGGCAATGAATTAAATAAGTCATCATCACCACTAATTTTTTCACCAATTACAATTGCTTTAAGTTTAGATGATCCTGTTAGTTCGATTTTAACATCAACTGTCTTATCGCCCGAGACTACTTTCATTGTATCTAAAGATTTAACAATATATTTGGTTTCCACTTCGCCAATCTTACCAGTGATTGTATTTGATGCTTCTGAATCATCAAGTGTAATGTCATAAGATTGAACTGTCTTATTAGGCATAATTACATTAACTTTTTTATTTACTAAATCTAATTCGCTCTTTAATAAACTTGTATCTAAAATTTCTTCTTTTGTTTCAGTAATACGCTTTACTAATATTCCAGAAGTATCAAGTCCATCAACGAAACGATATGTTTTCTTAACTGCTTCATTTGATGCATCGAGTACATAAGTACCTTGATCAACACCAATTGTAACTTTAGTATCCCAAGTAAATGTATCCCAGTTTGCTCTAACTATTTGCTTTCCTGGATATTTTTTAGTATTTGGAATTGACCATTTAATTGTTTTATCTGGATCAAATACAGCACCAACACGTAAATCATTTCTTACTTGCATTGCTGTCCACTTGGTTGTATCAATTTCTTCGCCATATTCATAAGTTAAGTCATCCGTTCCGGTATCGATATACATACCAATTGCCGGTGTATATAAGAATCCATTAACTTTTAACGAACGAGTTCCCCATGAGAAATCAAGTTTAATATCCGCTGTCCAATCATAGAATTTAGAATTTGATTTTACGCACATCATATTTGCGTTTGTTCCACGATTATCAATCATAACTAAACAATCCGAGCCATCTTCTTCAATGTTATACCAATATCCAAAGATGTTTTTATTGTCTTGAACGCCATTATATAATCCATCATCCCAAAGCGATAGATAGCCATAAGTTTTAGAATAGTTTCCTTGATATCCTTCAGCATAGAATCCTTCAAATTGATAAACAATGAAACGATCGTTATCTCTACGTTCACTTCTATTAGTGCCTACAGCTTTTTCAATTTCGCCCGTGGTTTTCTTTGCCCAAGGATTATTAGCCTTGCTAAATTTAACAGAAGCAGGATCATAAGGATAATCAGTAACTACATCACCAAATTCTTTTTCTACGTCAATTTTAAATCCTAATGTATTATCATTATAAGAATTGTTTCTAGCTTTACACGATGCGATTGTTGCTCCACTTGCAGAAGTGGCAATAATAATAGCTAACGCACCAATACTATAGCGAATAATATTTGGTTTATTAAATTTAATTGGTTCTTCTTTTTCTGTTACATCTTTAAAAGATGCTACAATTGCTATAGTTATTATTGCTATTTGCATTACTGTGTACACGCAGTTAAGTGGGAAATTACCACCTTGGAATTCAACATGGTTAATTTGGTCAGCAATAAGATTAGGAAATAAATATATTTGCTTCATAAATGAGAAACACATAGCGAGTAAAGCTCCTAAATGAATCCATTTATGTTCTGGCATTGCTAAGGCCACTACTTCAATTACAAAGCATAATAATGCACAAATCCCAATTACTTCTGGCGTATGTGGTACAGCGTTATTAGCCATAGACGTCTTATAAGTGGCTAAGAATAATATACCAAATATAAGTGCAAGTATAGCATCTAACATCATGAGATAGAATCCAACTTTTTTGCCTTTAAATATTTTCTTAAGCATTTCCATTTTATTCACCCCTATTTCACCAATTCTTTTGGCTTTTTAACAAATTCATAGATAATGAACAATGATATAGCCGCTAAGGTAAATGCGCCAAATACACCATCAATAGTATAAATAACTGGTTTCCACCATTTAAATGTTTCTTCTAAATCTTTGCCACTATCAGCGACATCACCCATCCATGATCTAGATAAAGCATACATGATATTTTTATTCGCTTTTTGACATAGTTCTAATAAATATCCATCATCAGTAGATGTAATAGCATTTTTAATTTGTTGACCTCTATTTCCATCAAGACAGAATACCTCAGTTCCACCAACAATCATATCACGAGTTGAAGTATATGATCCTTCACCTTGCAATGCATCATCAATAATTAAACCTTTATATTTCCATTCAGTTCTAAGTATTTGATTTGATAAAGTTTGATGACATGCAGCATAAGTTAAACCAATTCTATTATATGAAGTCATAATACCAAGGCCTTCGCCTTTTGTTAAGGCGCCTTCAAATGGCTTTAAATAAATTTCACGAATGGCTTGTTCATTAGAGAATGTTGCAACACCTTGACGATTAGTTTCTTGGTTGTTTAAGAAACAGTGTTTAATATTCATAATTAAGCCTTTTTTTCTAGCTTCTTTTACTATATTACTTGCAACATAATAGTTCATAATACCATCTTCCGACATATATTCTGAAGCACGTGATCCATAAGGTGTTCTATTGATGTTTGCTCCTGGAGCATTAACAGCAGCAACACCACAGTGCAAAGCTTCTTCACCATAGAAATAACCAAATTTCTTTTGCATTTCATGGTCCCATGTTGCAGTATAGATTGGTCCAGTAGCAAATCCAGTTGCCCATCTTCCATCACCATAAGCAAATGGAGACAATAAACCTTCTGGTCCTTCATTAATAGAGTTAGATGGTTTTGATACTGAAGTAACCGCTAAAATGCCACGGTTATCAGACATTGAAATTACTAAATCATCTAATGTCATTTGTTTAATGAATAAATCCCATTTAGGATCATCATATTCTAGTTTAGCCATATCAGAGAATTTAAGACGATATGGATTTCCTTCTTCATCTTTTAATTGAACTCCATACTTTGTACCAGCACCCGCACTATATGATTCTGCATCATCGGCTTTTGTGTACATTCTCATATCGAGTCCTTTTTTCATTTTATCGTTAAGCTTCAACCCTTCTAATTTTTTAGGGAAAGTTGCTTGCCAATCTTTTCTTGTTAAATATGTAATTTTTTGGTCATCATTTGCCCAGTAATTAACATCTGCATCATCAAATTGGTTAGTAACTTCAACTGAGTCATCATAGTGTGAATACTTATATGCATCCATAGCGCCAGAAATAGCTACTTTTTGCACACAATTTGCGCTTGCTTGATAATTTGTACCATTATGGTCAGTTAATGCCGCAGATGGGTTTTTAACTCCTATAACATTATTAAGTGCTTCGTGAGCGCCATTACCAAGTGCAAAGTAATAATCACCATCTTCTAAAATGTATTGTTTTTTATTAATTCGATCATATGAAGCTAAGAAATAACGATCAAATTCAATATCCAATGTTTTTGACTCATTTGGTTCAAGAAGCACTTTATCATAAGCACATAATTGAATTGATGATTTTTCCACTAAATGTTCTTTATCATATTCTGTATATGGGCTTTGGCAGTACACTTGAATTGATGATCTTCCTTCAACCTCGCCAGTGTTCTTAACAGTTACATTAGCTACAAAAGTATCTTCATCAGCTTTATAAGTAACGCTATTAAGCTTTTGCTCAAATGTTGTATATGATAAACCAAAACCAAATGGATATGCTACTTCGCGGTCATAAGTCCAATTAGTTTCTCCATCATAAGTTCCGGCATCACCATTTGCATTTCCTTGATTTAAAACACAATCTTCATATCTTGTTTCATAATATTTATATCCAACATAAATACCTTCTGCATAAGATACGTATTTGTTTGATCTATCTACGCCTGCACTACCATCAAAATTAATATCGCCAAAGTTTTGATAAGCAGCAGAATTTGATGCATGAGCGGAGAAAGTATCAGGTGTATGTCCGCTTGGATTAGCTTCCCCTGTTAAAATATGAACAACACCATCTAAAGAATAGTATCCTGGAACTCCAAACCATAATACAGCATCTACGCCGTATTCTTCTTTGTTGGCCCAATCTAAACTCATTGGCATCGCACCATTTAATAAGACAATTGTTTTCTTAAACTTACCTGATTCTTTAATCATTTTTAATAAGTTAGCTTCATTTTCTTGTAAATCAAGAATTCCGGCTTTCGGATCACTATTTTCTGTACCAACACGTACAAATGTTACAATTGCAGCATCGCCAAAAGTATCAAATGATGCTTTAATACCTGCTGTATATGCACTTACAGCAACCTCAGGAATATTAGTTTCTGATGGTTCTCCTCCACCAGTATACATATTCCAAATAGTCTTATTATAATTAAAACCATTATTTTCAAATGCATCGTTTAAATGAACAACTAATTTTTCATTTGGAGCAGCACCTCCGGCACCAGAACGTAAACACAAGTGTGCACTATTACGTCCAAATAATGTGACGTTTCTTTCTTCTTTTGTTAAAGGTAAACATCCATTATCATTTTTTAATAAAACGGCACCCTGCTCTTCTTGTTCAACACAGTACTTATAAGAATCTTGAATCATTCTTTTCCAGCCTGCATCGGATAAACTTCCATCTTCTTCAGCATAGTCAGAACGTTTGGAACTAATTTGACGAACATTCAATCCTAAAACGTCGTTAATTAATCCTTCGTTATCCATAGCAACATTAGTTAATGAAATAAATGCTGTTGTTAGCAAAATGCCAACTGAGGATAACCCTAACCAAAGTTTGTTTTTTTTCATAAATTCCCTTTCCGCGCTTTTTTGCGCATATTTGTTATTATCAAGAAAGTAAAAGACCCTTTTTGATAATTATTACACTATAATAATGCTTTAAGATAGCGCTTACAAAAATGACAATCTTGCTATTTTAGTTATGCTTTTATAAACTATGCCATAATTTTAAAAATATAGGTTTTTAACGCTATAACTTATAAATATATGCAAAATGTTGATAAAAAATACATAAAGACAATCTTGTTATTTTTACTATTCGCCTTTTTATCCTAAAACAAATTTAAAAAATGACAATTTTCCTTTGCCTTCATACTTAAAAATCAAAGGATGAATACCATCAGTTATCTCTAATTTTGATTCATATAAAACATCTTTGCCTTTATGAATAGCAAAAGACGCTACTTTATTTTTATTTTCATCATAAACTCTCATTGTTCCATTATTTGTTGAAGAAACCAAAATCTTAATATTTTTTGAATTATCAAATTTAAAATATTTAAAAGTTATTGTTGTTCCATCTTTAATGTTAGCAATATACTGATCTCCATCAATTTCGCGATCTTTTCCACTTTGCGTAAAGTATGGCCTTCCAAATCCTTTAAATAGTCGATAGAATGTTCCACCATTTTTACATTTTAAATTGCAGGCAATACGAGCTTCATATTCTCCTTTACCTAATAATGGTCCATTATTTAATCCACAAGATGTTATCTCAACTTGTGGAATTGTGCCATCTTCTAGAATCATAATTTTTTCTGCGCAAGCTTGTCTAGAAAAGCAATGGCGATTTGTCTGTCGATGATAGAAAATATAATGATTATCATTAATTGATAATATAGAACCATGTGTATTTCCGGTCATATTATTAGCACTTCTAACTTCTTTGATATCTCCTAATCCAACATCTCCAATTGAGACAATAGTGCCTCCATATTCAAAATCTCGATCAGGATAATTGGAAATCGCATAACATAATTCATGGCCTAAAATAGATGAATAAATAAAATAATATTTACCGTTTATTTTACGCATTGATGATGCTTCAAAAAATTCGTGTCCTTTATACTTGGTATTCTTAGAATTATAAACACTTTTTACTCCAATTTCGTGTGGAGTTTCTTTGATAGTACACATGTCTGTCTCTAATTTGATGCATAAAGGTCCTACTTTTGATACTCTTTTTCCACCAGTAACAAACACTCCTAATAAATCTGGACAAAAACCTGAATATAAGTACACATCATTTCCTTCTACAAATATTCCTGGATCGAATTGAAAAACATCGTTCTTACCTTTTCCTAAGATTGTTCCATTTTTATATTTTACATGACTATAAAACTCAAATGGCCCTGCTGGAGAATTAGATACAGCAACACCAATTACGTTTGTGCCAATGGCGCTATAATATAGATAATACCTTCCATCTACTCCTTGAATGCAATCTGGAGCGTATAAAGCTCTTTTTCTTTTATTTAGTGGATCTTGTTCTTTTTTAAAAATTACACCTTCGTATCTCCAAGAAGTTAAATCATCAATTGGAGCGGAATATGTAACATAATCACCTAAGCAAAAATTCTTTCCATTAAATAAATCATGTGATCCATAAATATAAACTCTTCCGTTAAAAATTCTTGGCTCAGCATCAGGTATATATTCATGTGATGGTAAATAGGGATTAACAATTTGTTTCATGATTTTTGCTCCTTAATTTCTAATATTTTTTAAAGCTGGATAAAGTTTTTTAAATAATTCATACTTCTTTTGATAGTACTCTATTCTATTTTGACTTGGTTGAATTATTTCTTCAACTTTTATAATACTTTTTGTTGCTTCTTCAACATTTTTATATATCCCATCACCAACCATGGCAAGAATTGCTGCACCATAAGAAGGGCCTTGATTAGTTTTTAAAACATGGATGGGAATATTTAAGACATCCGCTACTATCTGTTTCCAAGTTCTTGACTTAGCGCCACCTCCACATATAGAAGAATATGTTGGAAATATTCCATTTTTTTTAGCAATTTCTAAGCAATCCTTTAATGCAAAAGCCACTCCTTCAAGTATCGCTTTTGACATTTCTCCTCTTGTAGTAGTTGCGCTTAAATTGATAAAAGCACCTCGAGCATTAACATCATTATGTGGTGATCTTTCTCCTGTTAAATAAGGCAAGAAAATAACATTAGAATCCGCTAAATTTGCTTCATCTTTTTGATAATCATTACTTTCTAAAATTTCTTCTAACCACCATTTTCGACAAGATGCAGCCGATAAAATGCAACCCATTAAATGATATTTTCCTGAAGCATCACAGAAACTATGCAAACTATTTTTTTCGTCAACACTGAAATGATTGCTTGATAAAAATATCGTTCCACTTGTTCCTAAAGAAATATTACAAGCACCATTACCAATTGTTCCAGTTCCAATTGCAGCTGCGGCATTATCTCCAGCGCCAGCAATAATTTTGACGTCAGATTTTAGTCCTAGTTTTTGAGATATTTCTTCTTTTAAGTTTCCTACAACTTCGTAAGATTCATATAATTTTGGTAACTCTTTCTCATGTATATGGCATATCTCTAACATTTCTTTTGAATATTTTCGATTTTTTACATCTAATAATAACATGCCTGATGCATCAGACATATCACTAGCAAAAACGCCACTTAATTTATAAATCAAATAATCTTTTGGTAACATTATTTTACTAATTCTATCAAAGTTATCTTTTTCATTAGCGTATACCCACAATATTTTAGGCGCGGTAAATCCCGCAAAAGCAATATTGCCAGTATAACTAGATATCTTACTTTGGCCAATTGTTTT
This sequence comes from uncultured Bacilli bacterium, assembly GCA_934140155.1. Taxonomy (GTDB): domain Bacteria; phylum Bacillota_I; class Bacilli_A; order RFN20; family CAG-826; genus RUG131. Next base: position 98,122 of record CAKPBC010000001.1, read on the forward strand.
ATTTAAATAATTGGTTTCTTCGCTAGATCTTCCATCATTCCATAATATTGCTGGGCGAATTACTTGATCGTTTTTATCTAGTAACACTAAACCATGCATTTGTCCTCCAAATGAGATAGCCTTAACATCATCTTTATTTTGATTAGATAATAATTCTTCAATAGCAAGTAACGTTTTATCAAACCATTCTTGAGGATTTTGCTCCACATAGTTTTCTTTATCGTAAATAATCGGGTAATTTTTATTACTTTCTTTTAGTATGTTTCCAAATTCATCTACTAAAAGAGCTTTAACTCCGCTTGTTCCCAAATCTAAACCAATATATGTTTTCATTTTTATTTTCCAAACATTATTTGATTAACAATTGCTTCTAAGTATTCTTGTTTACCAGATCCTGGATTGGCACATACTTTTTTATCTTTAGCATAATTAGCTAAATCTTCTAATGTCACAGTATTATCACGAATCCTTACACCAATTCCTTCTTCAAATGAAGAATATTTTTGTTTTATAAATTCTTCAATTCTTCCATCTTCAATGATTTTGCTTGCATTAATTAAACCTAAAGCAAAAGTATCCATTCCTAAAATATATGCCTCGAACATATCTTCAATAGTGTTGGATGGGCGACGTGTCTTGGCATCAAAATTAAATCCGCCAGTTAATCCTTTACTTTTTATAACTTCTAACATGGCAAATGTAGCACTATAAACATCAAATGGGAATTCATCAGTATCCCATCCTAGTATTGGATCACCTTGATTAGCGTCGATTGAGCCAAGCATATCATTAATTGAGGCAATTCTTAAGTCATGTTCGAAAGTATGTCCCGCCAAAGTAGCGTGATTTGCTTCAATATTTAGTTTAAAGTCTTTATCAAGACCATATTGTTTTATAAATCCAATTGCTGTCGCAGCATCAAAATCATATTGATGTTTCATTGGCTCTTTTGGTTTAGGTTCAATGTAGAAATCACCTTTAAAGCCAATTTTGCGGCCATAATCAACTGCTAAATGCATTAAACGTGCAATGTTTTCTTGTTCAAATTTGACATCAGTATTAAGTAAGGTTTCATATCCTTCTCTTCCACCCCAAAATACGTATCCACGTCCGCCTAATTTAACAGTTATGTCTAATGCTTTTTTAATTTGTGCAGCGGCAAAGCAATAGACTTCTGCACTATTAGATGACCCAGCGCCATTCATAAAACGTGGATTAGAGAACATATTTGCGGTTCCCCACAAACACTTAATACCAGTTTCTTTCATTTTTATAAGAATATAATCACTTATTTCATCTAATCTTGCATTTGTCACATTAATATCTTCATCTTCTGGAACTAAGTCAACATCATGAAAACAAAAATAGTTAATGCCAAGTTTTTGCATAAATTCAAATCCAGCATCCACTTTTGCTTTAGCGTGTTCCATTGTGCCTTTTTCACTAGCTCCAAAAGCTTTATTAATGGTGTCACGGCCAAACATATCAGTGCCTGCCGCTCCAAGATTATGCCACCAAGCCATAGCAAATGGTAGCCATTCTTCCATTGTTTTGCCTAAAACCATCTTTTTAGCATCATAAAACTTAAATGCTAAAGGATTTTTGGAATTAGGACCTTCATACTTCACTTTTTTAATTGTTGGGAATTTTTCCATAATTTTTTTCCTTCCTTTACATCATCATTTTATGTTGTCTTACCTTGCGTAACAATTGCAAAAGTTTTATAATAATAGACAAAAGTTAAGATTGGAGAAATTTATTATGATTGCATACGAAAATCACCGCTCATCATCTATTAATTACTTATACCGTCAATACGATACTGATTTTGAATTTGGTTTACATTTTCACGACTCCTTCGAATTTGTGTACGTCTTCGAAGGAGAAATAACCATAAATATTGAAAAAGAAAAATACAACATTAAAAGCGGAGAAGGATTATTAATACTTCCAAACCAAATCCATTCTTTTAATACACCCAAGCATTCCAAAACATTCATATTAATCTTTGCTTCTTCTTATGTTGCAAAGTATTACAAGCAATCTTTAACATATTGTTCTAAAAAGCCTTATTTTTCTTTAAAAAGTGAAAATAGACTAGTTGAGCGCTTACAACAAACAGATAATATATTTTTATTAAAAAGTTTGCTCTATTATTTAGTTTATTTATACACGAAAAGTGAATCTATTCCTCGTGATGTTAAATATAATACCCTTATGCAACATGTCTTAACATACATAGAAGAAAACTATCAACATGAAATAACATTAAAAGGTTTAGCTAAAAAACTAGGCTATGATTATCACTACTTATCTTCTATTATTAACACTGGTCTAAATTCTAACTTTTTATCTTTTTTAAATGAATATAGAATAAATAAAGTATGCGAACTAATGATGGATGATTCTACTACTCCGATAAGCGATTTAGCTTATAACTGTGGGTATACATCTTTAAGAACATTTAATAGAAACTTTATTGAAATAAAAAAGATGACGCCAAGAGAATATAGACAAAAATTAATTCATGAATAATCATTTAGTTTAAATGACTTTTAAATTCATTAACGGCTTTAAGAGAATCATAATCACTAAATATGCGTTCTAATTTTCCCGCACTTTCAAAAATATTTTCATTATAATTTAAATACTTCTTTCGATATTCTTTTGGTGTGCATCCATATTTTTTTAGAAAAACTTTATTCATATATTTTGGATCAGAGAACCCTGATTCATAACATATTTCCATTAATGTTTTTTCTTTGTTTGACATTAGTCTTATACATTGTTCCATTCTTTTAATACTAATGAACTCTTGGAATGTCATACCAAAGGTTGCTGTAAATAAATGTGAAAAGTGTGTTACAGAAATATTTTCCCTAGTTGTAATATCTTCTAAGCGTATTTGTGTATCAAAATTAGCATCAATATAAGAAATAATTCTTTCCAAACGATTATTTTTTTTCTTTATTTTTTGTTTTTGACTTTCGCTTATTATTTCATGCTCAAGATTTCGATACAAAACAGCTAAAGTTTTTGCTACTTCTGATATAACATCAAGTTGATAAAAGTCACGGCCGGAAAAATAATCAGTCGCGGCATCAATTAATAAACGCAAAACAAAATTATAATCTTGACTTGATAAAACATTTTTTAGATTATTTGATTTAAAAACTGAAGTTTGAATTTGTGGAAAATATTCACGAACAAAATGATTAGAAATCTGTATTAATAAAAACGTAGGATTAGCAACGTTATTATCAAAAGGTATTTTACAAGATAACGAATGAACATCTCCAGAATTAATAAAAATAATGTCTCCTTGTTTTACATCATATGAATTTGAATTTATTCTCACTACTCCAACGTTATTAAGCACAACAAAAATTTCAAAATCATTATGTATATGATTTTCTACAGATTTAATCTCATTAACAAACATTTTGATGTGTTTAATCTTTGGATATTTAACAATTTCAATTTCACTTTTTTTCATACTTAAAGTTAAACAAAAAAATTAGTGAGTTGCAAATTGCTTGTTTTATGGTTTTAAGAAAAAAACAAATAACTTTAATTCGCTTTTGTCGACTTTTTATAAAATTTATCTACAAATTGTTATTTATTAGAACATTAAATTTGACTATAAAATATTAATAATTGTCTATTACTTTGCTTTTTTATCAAAGAATGCTTTATTGTTTTTTTATAGCGCATAATAATAGAAGAGGTTAACAAAAATGAAAAATATCAATGTAAAAGAAAAATTAAAGTTTAAAAATGAAGTAAATTATCAAGAATGTCAAGTAGTATCTAAAACACTCGCACAAAACGCTTCCGTTAGTGTGACTCTCTTTGCTTTTGATAAAGACGAAGAAATATCAAGCCACAAATCTGGCGGCGATGCTTTAATCACCTGTTTAGAAGGTGTTGGAAGAATAACTATTGATGAAGATGTTTATGAATTATTAGACGGCGAATCAATTGTTATGCCAGCGGGACACCCACATGCAGTGTACGCTAAAGAAAAATTCAAAATGCTTCTTGTAGTAATTTTTTAACTCTCTAATAAAAACTATATGTTAATTTCCGTGTGGCTTAAAAAGTTACACTTTTCAGCGCTTTCTATCATTGAAAATGGTTTCATTATCTAGAAATATTTACATTATAAATGTAAAATATACTTCGGCGTTATGATTATACTTAAAAAAGCGCAAAATAATCTTACGCTGTCTTAGTAAATAAGACTTGCTCAATTAAAATTATGTGTTTTTTGTCTATAAATTAATGCATTTTATAAACTTATCATTGCAAAAAATATCTTTTGGAAAATTTATGAGCATATTGCTTTGCGTTTAAAGAAGTTTTGTTTAGAATAGAGAAGTCAAGTAGGAGGTTATTAACTATGGAAGAACAAAAATTAGCATGGCGTGGATTTAAAGGACGCCTATGGCAAGAAGAAATAAATATTAGAGACTTCATTATGGAAAATTTCACTGAATATAAAGGTGATGAATCATTTCTTGAAGGACCTACAGATGCCACAAATACATTATGGGGAAAATTATCCGCTCTCCAAAAAGAAGAAAGAAGAAAAGGTGGAGTACTTGATATGGATACTGAAATCGTATCTACTATCACAAGTCACAAACCAGGATACATCGATGAAGCAACTAAAGATTTAGAAAAAGTTGTTGGCTTACAAACAGACAAACCATTAAAGAGAGCATTTATGCCATTTGGTGGTATTAAGATGGCTGAAGAAGCTTGTAAAACTTATGGTTATACACCAAGTGAAGAATTACACAAAATCTTTACTGTTTATCACAAAACACATAATGATGGCGTATTTGATGTCTATACACCAGAAATGAAAAAATGCCGTCATAATAAAATTATCACAGGTTTACCAGATACTTATGGCCGTGGCCGTATCGTTGGTGACTATCGTAGAATTGCTCTTTATGGTATTGATGCTTTAATCGCTTGGAAACAAGAAGATTTAGCTAACTGCGGCGATGAAACTATGACTGATGATGTCATTAGAGCTAGAGAAGAAATCTCTATGCAAATCAAAGCTTTAAAAGAAATGAAAGTAATGGCGGCTAGCTACGGATTTGATATTTCTAATCCTGCTACTAATGCTAAAGAAGCTGTTCAATGGTTATACTTTGGCTATTTAGCTGCTATTAAAACACAAAATGGTGCTGCAATGTCAGTTGGTAGAATTTCTACATTCCTTGATGTTTACATTCAAAGAGACTTAGACGAAGGTACATTAACTGAAAAAGAAGCACAAGAATTAATCGACCACTTAGTAATGAAATTCAGAATGGTTAAATTCGCAAGAATTCCTTCTTACAATGCATTATTCTCAGGTGACCCAGTATGGGCTACTCTTGAAGTTGCTGGTATGGCAAACGATGGCCGTTCATTAGTAACAAAGAACGATTTCCGTTTCTTACATACTCTTGAAAATATGGGACCTGCACCAGAACCAAACTTAACAGTTTTATGGTCAACAAGATTACCAGATGGATTCAAGAAATATGCTTCACTTATTTCTGTAACTACTTCTTCTATTCAATATGAAAATGATGATGTAATGCGTCCAATCTGGAGTGATGATTACTCTATCTGCTGCTGCGTATCCGCTACACAAACAGGTAAAGAAATGCAATTCTTCGGTGCAAGAGCTAACTTGGCAAAATGCTTACTTTACGCAATAAATGGTGGTGTTGATGAATTAACACACATCCAAGTTGGTCCTGAATATAAGCCAATTACAAGTGAATACTTAGATTATGATGAAGTATTAACTAAATACGATCGTATGATGGATTGGTTAGCAGGAATTTATGTTAACACATTAAATGCTATCCAATATATGCATGATAAATACTATTATGAAGCTGCTGAAATGGCTTTAATTGATACTGATGTTCGTAGAACATTCGCTACTGGTATTGCGGGATTCTCACATGTTGTTGACTCATTATCTGCAATCAAGTATGCAAAAGTAAAAGCAATTAGAGACGAAGAAGGTATCACTACTGATTTCGAAATCGAAGGTGACTTCCCAAAATATGGTAACGATGATGAACGCGCTGATGAAATAGCTGTTAAGTTATTACACAAATTCTTAACAAAGATTAAAAAACACCACACATATCGTAATTCTGAACCTACAACTTCTATCTTAACTATTACTTCTAACGTTGTATATGGTAAAGCTACTGGTACATTACCAGATGGAAGAAAAAAAGGTGAACCATTATCTCCAGGTGCCAACCCATCTTATGGTGCTGAACAATCTGGTTTATTAGCTTCATTAAATAGTGTTGCTAAATTACCATATGAATGGGCATTAGATGGTATCTCTAATACTCAAACAATTAATACTTCTGCATTAGGACATGATGATACTGAAAGAAAAAATAATCTTTCTCAAGTACTAGATGGCTACTTTGCACAAGGTGCGCACCACTTAAATGTTAACGTCTTTGGAACTGAAAAATTAATCGATGCCATGGAACACCCAGAAAAAGAAGAATATGCAAACTTCACAATTCGTGTTTCTGGTTATGCAGTTAAATTTATTGACTTAACCAAAGAACAACAATTAGATGTTATCGCTAGAACTTGCCACAAATCATTATAATGGAACAAGTACTAGGATATTATCAATCAATAGAAAGCTTTGCTTTAGTAGATGGACCGGGCGTACGCTCGGTCTTATTTCTACAAGGCTGTCCATTTAGATGTTTATATTGCCACAACCCTGATACTTGGGCTTTTTCAAAAAGTAATCCTATTACTCCTGAAGAAGCGCTTAAAAAAATGATAAGATTTAAACCTTATTGGAAAGATCATGGAGGTATTACAATATCTGGTGGTGAACCACTTTCTCAAATCGACTTTTTAATTGAATTTGCAAAGTTATGCAAGCGTAATAACATTAGTGTTGCTATTGATACATCAGGTGGCCCTTTTTCTAAAAATGAAGCATTCCTAAATAAATTTGATGAGCTTATAAAATATGTAGATTTGTTCTTATTAGATTTAAAATGTATCGATGAAGATTTACATATCAAAATCACTGGGCATTCTAATAAAAACGTAATTGAAATGTTCAAGTATTTAGATGAAAAGAACATTCCTATTTGGATAAGACATGTCTTAGTTCCAACATTAACAGATAATGATGAGTTATTAAAAAGAACTTCCGACTTTATTAGTTCTCTTCATAATGTAAGGCGTGTAGAAATATTACCTTATCATACACTCGGCGTATTTAAATATGAAAAATTAGGAATCAACTATCCTTTAAAAGGAGTCGATACACCTAATGATGATCGTATTGAAAATGCTAAGAAAATATTAAAAGCAGATACTTATAACGGATACTTAAATTAGTTTAAGTATCTTTTTTATTAGCCATTAACCATTAGTCCTAATAACGACATTAATAAAACAGCAGGAACAATAATTATTCCATATTTCATAAAATCAAAAAAAGTAAATTTTACATCATATTTTTTAAGTAATGACATCCACATAATACCTGCAAGAGCGCCAATTGGTGTTAGATATGCACCAATATTCGAACCAATTATCGTCGCGTATATTGCTGGTAATTGATAATTACTAACATCATTTAATATTGGCGCAAACAGCACTGACATTGGAATATTATTTATTAGATTATCAGATATTGTAGAAGTTAATAAATAAGTGAAAATTGTCATATTTTTTGAAGTATCTATCTTATTTAAAAATTCCGCAATATGTAATGTTACTTCATTATAATCTAATGATAAGACAATAATAAACATTGAGAGTACAAATGGTATTAGGTTATAAGGAAGTCTTTTATAAACATGTTTGATTGTTGTGGCTGATTTATGAATAATAGCATCGCTAATTAAGAATATTGTTAAAGATAAAGCCGCACATAAACAAATAATCCACATTTCCAAATGAATATAGTTAGAAATTGCTAATAAAATAATAGTTATACCTAGATGAATTAAATTAATTATCATTAATGGTTTATTATCTATTTTAGCTTCTTCTATATCTATTAAATCCATCGCTTGATGTAAATCTTTATTAAATATTAATAGTAATATTATTAATGATGTAAAGCCCGCGAAAAGAGTTGGCAAATACATTACTTTAAAGTAATCTAAAAATGATATATTAAAGTAACTCGATAAATATATATTAGTTGGATTTCCAATTGTAAATAGCATTGAATATGTATTCGCGGTAATAAACTCCATAATCAAATAAGGAATGGCGTTTATTTTAGCGTGTTTAGCAAAATAAACAATAAACGGTGTGAATGTTAATACAATTATATCATTGGATGTAAATATTGTTAAAACCGCTACTAGGGCGTATAAAATGAAAAATAAAACATATTGGTTATTATGACATTTATTCAATGCTTTAATGGCAATATATTTAAAAAATCCTAACTCATCAAGAGAGATAGAAATTAAGGCTATAGAAATAAATAACAATAATATTTTGATTGGATTAACGCTACTAGCGGATGTAAATGCATCGACAACATTCTTTATTGGTACGATGTTAAATATAAGTAAGATAATTGCTCCAACTAAAGGTGGTATAAAGAATGTACTTATACTTATGTTTTTTATTTTAATATTTGGTTTAAATAATATTAATAAAATAATAGATATTGATACTAAAACCGCTACAATTACCGAATAAATCATTTTTAAATCTCCAAACTACACAATTATAATACTAGTCAATAAATTTTGCTATATTTTATTTAATGTTTTTGTGTAAAGAGCCAAAAAAAGCAAGGATTTATTACATAGCCTTGCCTTTATAAATTAACTATTTGGATTTAAATATATAACATAATTTCTATTTAAAATAAATTTACCGCTTTTAAACAAACTATATTTAATTTCCCATCCCGTTGCGGTATCCACAAATGCCATATTAGGATAAGTTTCATGAATCTCTTTAATAGTTAATCCTTCACTATTTTTACCTTGGAAAGCAATAGTATCAATAATAGAACTATATAAACTAAATGATCCCATTGCTAAAAATTCGTTAGAAGTTTGTAATGCTTCTGAATCAAAGAATGTATCATCAGTTGGTTTTGATTTTAAAATAAATATAAAGTAACTTGCATCTAATTCACGATATGAAACACTAATATTTGAAGCAACTCCATCTTTATATTCAATTGCCACCATAAATTCATATATTCCTGCCTTATTGCAAACCATTTTATTATTTGTGCCATTTGTGGTTACTAAACTAATGTTTTTATTACTACCAGTACTAACAAAAAGCGTTTTATTACTATGATTGGATGCCATTAAAGCATCATTATACACGCCAAGTGTCTCTTCATCCATTTCACTAAATGAATAAGGAATTGTATTAGTGGTTGTATTTTCCACTAATATTGAAAACTCATCTTTAAGATTCAATGATAAACTATCACTAAAAAAGTATTCTTTATCATCACTATTTACTGACGCACGATATAATTTTTTACGTTTAGCCGATTCAAAATTATTAATAGAACCATTCAATGAATTACCAGTAATACGATAATCTTCTGATTTTTGGAATCCAATAACATAGCACACAGCTTTTTTATCATCAGGCTTTGCACTATCAATAACCATCCAGTGAATGCCTGGCGTTGTTCCATCTTCTCTTTTAGAACTAATTACCTTTACATATTTATTTGAATTTTCAAAAGATTCAATAACTTTTTTAACATTTTGAGTTTGAATTGTTTCTTTATCTCCTGTTGGATCTGCAATCCATAAACTCATAAAAATATTGTAATACCCACTCGGCAAATTTAAAGCTTTTAAATCATCATAATTTAAGGCTGTAGTCCAATAAGAAGCCCATGAGCCAGAACCAGTTGCTGGATCCATATCAAGTTGTATATTTTTAATTTCACTATTCCCGCTTGTATCAAAATACATATCGTTAGTAAAATAGTTAGGTTCATTAATATTTGATGTTTCGTTTTGGAATAACGCAACTGTATATCTTTTCTCAGCATAATTAATTTCTCCAGATTGCTTAGTTTGATATGTATATTGGCCGTTTTCATCAACTTCTGGATTAATTCTAAATTTAGCAAACGTTGTGGCAACTCCGCCAATACATTTATTTGCATCGTAGTTTTTAGCTGTGAAAACAGGATATAAATATATCACGTGATCGCCTTTTAAAGACCCATCAATTGATGCTGTTTGCGAATTGGTGCTTCCCATATTATCTATATAATATAAAGATGTTGAAGAAGAAATTTGCTCAATACTCCCTTGGAAACCATAGTTTCCAATTTGGTCATTACTACCATTAACTCCATATCCTCTGCTATCAATTCGATTCATGTCTCCACTTTTATATCTTTTTCCATTATATCTAACACGATTATTACAAGCTTCCATATCATAGGTCCATCCAATAAATTCTGGACCAAATCCGTATCGATCTTTAAAAACTGTTTGGGCGATGATATCTGATAACACATCTGCAGGAATATTAGCATTAACTGTTAATGAGACATATGTACTTGTTCTTTCATAAATTCCATAATTAGGATTTGCTAAAATATATCCTGACCAATATTTTTGTGGCCAAAATTTAATAGCACCATATGTACCTAATTTACTACTATCAATACTCTCCGCTGAAATATAATACTTATCATTAGTATTCGGAAAAATAGCGTTTGCAAAAGCATCTGACACCTTACCGCCAATAAGACCATATTCATTGTCTTGGTTATATGGATTTTTAGAACCGCTATCAACAATTTTTAGTGGATCGGTTACTTCTTTATTATCAATCGTAGCACCAGTTGCATAATAAGGTGATGCAAAGAAATATACTTTATAAAAATCTGATTCTGTTTCGGTAAACTTAGCGTTGTCAGCGCCAGTAGTGATATTTTCAATAGTCACAGGTTCAGTAAAAGTAAAATATGCAAAAGCACTAGTAACTGCTGTTGCTATAAATATTAATCCAATTAACATTAATGACCATATTTTTTTCATTGCATATTTCTCCTTTCCTAACAACTATTTAATTTTCTCCTACAACTTGTAAATAAAAAGTGATTTTTACATTGGAATGTTCCATTGCTTTTCTATTAGAAATAATTTTATTTTTATAGGAATCAGCAAATTCTGATATACTAGGCGCCATATTACCTTCGAAACGTTCTCCGTTCCTAATAGCGTCATAATCCTTATAATTGAAGTCAATATTAAATGTTGTATGCCAATTTTGGCTTGTTGAACTTCCCACTAATAAATTATTTCTTACTATAGCTCTATATGTTGCGGTCGTATCATTTGCTTTGCCACCACTAATAAGTTCAAAGTTATCATCCCAATTTTCATATAAAACGACAGATGGTTCATAAATATCTAGAACTGATTTTGAAGATGGATAAAATCTTTCTTCGCCATTTTCGTCATTAAATTCTATGATTTCTATACCTCTAGCATCTGTATCTGTAATAGTAATGTCACAAAATAATGTAACATTTAAATTAAGAACGCTTGTGGTATGTTCTGGTTTAGCATAATAAATCGTAAAACTACGTTTTGTCGTAGGATTATCATTTCTAATAAGATAAACTGAATCAAAATCCATAAAAACTTGATTTTTGAAGTCGGTATTTTCTATTTCATTATTGGTTTCAAGATAGTTACCATTTTCATCAGCATATCTTAATTCAATACTGCCTATTTCCGGATTATTTGCTATATCAATACTTACTTTTTGATCCTTATTGCTTGTTGAGTTATCGCCAAAATAAAATAAAGCAAATCCACCGCCAACTATTAAAGGCAAAATAAGCAAAGGTAGTAAAATTAACAAATGTTTATTCATTTACTTCACACCTACCTTATCTTTAATAGTCGGTGTTTTTTGAGATTCTTCTATTTTAATGTAACGACCAAATTCATCTCGTGGTCGCGAATTGTCAATGTTTTTTGGTGTTACACTTTTCGTTTTAATAGATTTTTTTGCTTCTATTTTTTTTACAAATCCTTCTTTTGGTAAATTTAAATAGTTACTTAAACTAATAAATCTGCCATATTGATCACGATAATAAATACGACCTTTTTTAACCATCATATTTTCTTTATTTATATGATTTGCTTTGGCAATGTTTTCAATTTTTTCTTTAATTTCTTCTTCTGAGGCATTTTCGTTAATCTCTAATGCAGTTTCATCAATAGTTGATGTCTCTTCTTCAATATTAATTTCATCCATGATTTGACCTAATTTTATTACTAATAGTTCATTATATCTTTGATCATAAATTACAAATAATTTCTCGACTAAAATGGAATATATTAGTAATAACATGAATGTAATTACCAAAATAACAATTCCAATATTAGATTGCAAATAACAAATAGCGTATCCAAGTGCTAAATTTTTAGTTCCTTTGTATCCATCCGTTTCATACACTCCAATAATCTTATCTTTGCTTATTTGGAATTCACCAGACATCGATTTAGGGTTAGCATCTCCTCTAAATGTATATAAAGGATTATTTTCTCCATCGTATGTTACTTCAATTAGACGATGTACTATTGTTATGTATGTTTTATTGTCACTTGATAACATTTTAAAAGCCACTACATCAAATGGTTTAATGTTATCAATATATTTTCGTTCTTTAGTTATAGTAATGAAAGAATATTGGGCAATACGATTTTCTTCGCCCATCATTTCATAATCTTTTAAATACGTATTTCCTTTATAAGCTTGCGACATAGAATCTGTTTCAATAACAAGCATAGCAGTATTTCCAAACCACATTTGTTGGTTATTTTTTTTTACAGAAACAGAAAAACCTATTAGCGCTACAACAGCAATATATAACATAGTTACAATGCTCGCACCAATTTTACCAAACACTTTGTTCTTCTTTTGCTTTTTATTATAGTAAGCAATTATATTTTCATTTGATTTATTCTTTTTAGCAAACTTTTTTAAATCTTGTTCGATTTCAAGTTGAATTTCTTCATCTTCTAGGTTATGTGTAATTGTTTTCTTTTTAGCATTAAAGAAAAATATTGCTAGCGTTATAAAGGCTATAGCAAATAGCAATATAACTACTATTCCAACAATATACACATAATCACTTATATTCAATTTTGAAAAACTAGTAAATTCCATTTGCCATCACCCCTCCCACTAGCAATATTTAATAAATTTTTATTCTCTTTTTGTAAACTATTAAGCTTTAACGCCAGTTAATGTAGCAGTATAAGTTACATTAATTTTTGTAGCTGCAGCAGTAACTTTTGTTTTGAACTCTTCGTATTCTGTTTTGTTTTTTGGTTCGTTAACGTATGTAAGTACTACTTTTTCCCAATCAAATACCATTGCATCAGTAGCAACTGTGCTATCGAATTCTAAAACATAAGAGAATGAATGTGAAGTTTCATTATAAGTGAAGTCTTTAGTTGCACTATCACTTGTTTTATATGCAACTTTTACAAGTTCATCTAAACCATTAGTTAATTCAATTTTTGTAGTAAAGACTACTTTTGTTGAATCGGCAATAATATCTTCTCCATCTACTGCTCGATTGTATTTAGCAACTTTGTTTGTGTTAGAGCCAAAATCAACATAAATACCATTTGCGGCTAATCCAGCATTTGCCAAATCATTTGTTCTAGTTTTTTGGTCGAAAACAACTGTGAAGTTATCTGCAACTGTAATAGTACCGATTTCTACTAATTGAGTTACATTCTTGTCTAAATTGCTTTGTGTCTCTGTTGCTGTTGTGTTATTAAAGAACCAAAGTGAGAAACCTGATCCTACAACTGCCATTCCGGCTAATACTGGTAATAGACTGCCAATTAAAAATTTCTTTTTCATGCTTTTTGTTCCTCCTATTAAGCGTGCAATCAAAATAATACTATGGCAAAAAACCGTTTGTCAAGAAAAACGCATTCATTTTTTTACATTGTTGAAAAATATAAAAAATAGCTTGTCAAAAGCGATTCTTTAATAATTACACATTATTCAGTAATTTCGTTTTTTTATATAAATAAAAAAACATATTTCAATTAATAAAAAATAATTTTTATATCATCTTTTCAATAATAATTACTGATTATCGAGCAAATTATAGCGAACGTAAAAACTATAATTATCCGCAAAAATGGATTGTTTTATTAAAACGATTATAGCTTCACATTAAAACACAATTGAAATTAATGAGTTATAAATTTCTAGACAATTCTTTAAAAATTATATAGATAATATCAACAAACATAATATTAATAACGCTAATTTACCAATCAATTTATTTAATATTGCTAACACTTATTATAAAAAAATTATGCTAAAGCTGAATCTTACTATCTAGAATCAATCAGTAAAACGTTGATAATTTCATTAATAATAAATATGAAACCTTATATTTATAATTTTGCTTTTGTTATTTCGTAAAAAGCATTATACTAGGTTCGAGGTGGATTAATATGAAATATTTGATTATATCTGATATTCATGGTTCTTATTATTATTTAAATAAAGCCTTAAAAGTATTCAAAAAAGAAAAATGCGATAAAATTCTTATTCTAGGTGATGTCTTATACCATGGTCCAAGAAACGACTTACCAAAGCAATATGCTCCTAAAAAAATTATTCCTTTATTAAATGAGCTCAAAGATAAAATCATTTGTGTTCGTGGTAATTGCGATGCTGAAGTCGATCAAATGGTTCTAAAGTTTCCAATAAGAAAAGCAAAAGAAATTGATGATAATATCGTTGCTTATTTAACACACGGGCATAAAACTAATCCGCAAAATCCATATAAAAAGAAAAAAGTCGATGTTGTCTTATTCGGTCATAGCCATATCCATGAAATAACAAATATAGATGGTGTTACATATATTAATCCGGGATCTATTTCTATTCCAAAAGGCGACAAAATCAATTCTTACGCTATATGGGAGAATAATACGATTGGTATTTATAACTTATTGACCGGTGATAAATTAATGGAGTATACAAAATAGTGCAAATGTGCACTATTTTTCTTTTCGAATTAGAACTAATAATTTTGAAATATTATTTTTCATATTTGTTATATACGTTTTATATTTTTTTATCAAAAAAAGCACTTACTAACAATACAAGTTTAAATAGCAGTAATAATTTATGTATGATTTTGTCATGTTTAAAAAGCAAATAAAAACTGCGGAAGCACTTAAATAATTAAGTTTCCACAGTTTTTTAATTAAACAGTTTAATCTACATTAATTAGCATTTACTAATTCTATGCCACATTCAGAAACAATTTGAATATCACGGAAGTTATATGTTTGCCATCCTAATGCTTGTTGTTTATATGTCACTTCAATAGTATTTTCACCTTCCACAAAGTTAAACTCTCCTAATAATAGTTGAACATATTGTGTCCACATTTCGCCAACTGGAATAACTGCAGAAGATGATATAACTGTGCCATTAATTTTAATTTCATAAACATCTAAGAAATTACGTGCAGCACTATGGCAAGATACAGTTGATGAAAGCTTAATAGTTCCTGCTTTATCTGAATTAAATTTATAAACAATATGCGCACTATAAGTTCCATCGGTTCCTACACAGTTTTCACTTGCATTTTTAGTTCCTTGATCCACTAGTGTCTTATCATCTGCAGCGTTAAATGTATAAGTTTGTGTTGCACCAGCAATAGTAATAACGCATGTCGCTTTTTTAGTGTTATCCACTTTAGAAGTTGCAGTTATTTCTACTGTTCCATTTTTAATTGCTTTTACCAAACCATTTTTATCAACTGTAGCAAGCGTTTCATCACTTGATTCCCAAGTAACATTTTTATTTAAAACTGTGTCTGGTGCGATAGTTGCAGATAATTGTAATTCATCTCCAACTTTCATTGTTGCTTCTAGATTATTTAAAGTAATACTTTCAATATTTTGATTAGCGTTTAGTAATGTAAGTGTTGATTCACTTTCTAATGAAATACCTTTATAGTTATAAGTCCAGCCTTGAGAAACAGCCCACTCATAAGAGAATTCTATGACATTTTCACCTTCAATTACATCTATTTCACCTAAGTTATATTCTATGTAACTTCCCCATTGATTTCCAACTGAGAAATTACCTTGTGGAGTAACGCTCACGCCATTAACAGTCATATTATAAATTGAAGAAATAGCTCTTCCATCAGGACTAGCAGATAATGTGGCTTTTAATGTGGCTTTACCCGCTTTATCAGCATTAAATTTAGAAACAATTCTAACAGTATCAAAACCGATAGCGCCAATCGCACCTTCGGCATCGTGATTTCCATTTGTAGCGACATTAGCGTCATTAGCCAGTATTGTTAAAGTATGCTTTTCTGCTGGTCTAGGAGTTTCTGTTAATGTAATAACATTATAAGAAGTAATACCAATCGAACGGAAATTATAACTTTGCCATGTTAAGGCTTGTTGTAAATATGTGAACTCAATTGTATTAGTTCCTTCCACTACTTCAAATGAACCAAGAGCAACACTAGTATATCCAGTCCACATTGCACCAACTGGGATTATTCCTTCACTATTTTGGGTAACACCATTAATTTTTAATGCATAAACGTCAGTAAATTTTCTTGCTACATCATGTGATGATACTATAGCTGACAAGTTAATTGTTCCTGCCTTATCAGAATTAAATGTGTAAACAATGTGCGCACTATAATCACTAGAAACACCAACGCAATTTTGTTCTTCATTCTTTTCTCCAGTATCAACTAAGACCATATCATTGATAGCATCAAATGTATAGACATTTTGCTTGGTTGTTACTGTTATTTCACAAGTATCTTTAATTTCTGTATTATATTCACAAGTTGCAGTAATTGTAACTTTTCCAATACCTTTAATAGTTACAGTACCTTCTTTATCTACAGTAGCAATACCATTATCACTTGATTCCCATTTGATGAATTTAGTTGAAGCTTCAAGTGGCGCTACCGCGGCGGTAAGTTTTATTGTTTTATCTACTTCAAACTCTGTTGATAATTCTTTTTGATCAAGAGTAATAGAAGTCATTCTTACTGGTTCTTCTTTGTTTTTAAATACTAATGTTTGCGGAGCATGTAATTCTAATGATTTAAAGTTGAATGTTTGCCAATCAGTAAGTGATTTATCATAACTAATAGTAATAGTATTATCTCCTTTATTAAGATGATATGTTCCTACAGTAATTTCACTATAATCACCCCAGCAAGTACCTACCTTAGTATAAGCATTAGAAGATACTTTTTCGTTATTTAAAGTAATAGTGAATATATCTGTTAATTTGAAAGCTCGTGTATTAGCGGAAACATTAATACCCATTTCAAAGTCAGATTCTCTTTCTGCATTAATAACATAATTTATAGTTACTAAAGCATCTTCTCCTTCAAAGCCAACAATATCTTCTCTTAAATTTTTAGTTCCTGAAGTTACAGAAGCATCAATTCCGTTAAATGAATAATCTTCGTAATTAGATTCAACAGTAACTAAACATGTTTCTTTAATTGAAAAATCACTTAATAATTTTGCAGTAATCGTTGCGCTACCTGCTTTTAAAGCTTTTAATTTTCCATCTTCTACTGAAACTACACTAGCATCAGAACTATCCCAAATAATCTCTCCTTTAGCGCCACTAGGCATGAATGATACTTCTAATTTTTCTTCTTTATGATCATCTAAATTTAGTTTTACTTCATTCTTATTTAATTTTATACTTGCTACTTTAATATCACTTAAAGTTACGGTAATAACCACATCTTTTTCTGGCATAATAAATGAATATGCTCCTGAAACTGCTTCTAATTCTTGATTATTTACCACTACTTTCGCCACAGATTTAGAAGAGTCAGTGACATTAATAATAAATGTCACTTTATCTCCTACTTTATAGCCTTCACTTTCTAAACCACTAATGGTATAGTCTGTGCTTTGAGTATATGTAACTTTATACTTATGGTTTTCATCTTTTGTTGATGTAGATATAGAATTACTTATACTATTACTTGTAGATCCGCTAGGCTTATCATTATTACATGATACAAGTGCACATAATGATAATAATGCACAAATACTTAAAATCGTCACTTTAGACTTTTTCATTTTTATTTTTCCTCCTAAATTTAATTAGCCCAAGTTAATTTTGCCGAGTCAGTTTGGAAACGAATTGAACGGAAGTTAAATGTTTGCCAATCTGCTGGGCGATAAGTAAACTTAATAATATTTGTTCCAGCTTTTAATTCTACTTTACCAAGATAAATTTCGGTATAATCAGACCACATACCTCCGATTGGAGTTTGTGTATCAGAATGATAATTAGTGCCATTAATTGTAGTTTGATAAGCATCTGTGAATATTTCTGGACTTGGTTTACTTGACATCTCAACATAGAAATCAACAGTCTCTGCTTTATCAGATTTAATATAATATGCAAATTCAACGTGATCACCTAAATTAGCGTCCCAGCCAATACAATCCTCAGTTTGATTTTGTTTTGATCCACTATTGATGATTTCTACTTTTGAATCAATTGCTTTAAATGTGTAAGATCCTTCGATAACTACAGTTGGTTTTTCTACTAGTTTTAATTCATCTTTTCCTTCTAAAGTAATTGAGCGGAAATTAAATGATTTAGCAGGATCATTTTCAATATATTTAAATGTAATTTCATTAATACCTTTATTTAAAGAAATTTGACCAACTTCAATATCTCCATATTCAAACCACGTTGTACCTATATCAGTTTGCGTATCACTCATATATTGCTCACCATTAATGAAAGTACGATAGACATCCGTAAATGTCTTCATTTCTGGATTCTTTGATATTTCCGCAATTAATTTATAATTAGAAGCCTCTGGCGCTTCAATATAATAAGATATTGTTAATTCTAAACCTGCACCTACTGTACCGACACAATCTTGATCTTCATTATAAATACCATTGTAGAATACTTCTTTTTCTTTAATTCCAAAGTGATTTTTCTTTTCATTTGGCTTAGTATTTCCACCATCAACAATGTCATCATCATTAATTCTCTTGAAGTTCTTTGCGGATGTTGTCGCGGTAATAGTGGATATACTAATAAAAGCAATACAACAAACTGTTAATCCAGATATAGAAATAATGTTATTTTTCTTTGGATTATCTTTCATCTTTTGAAGTTTAGCTTCTTTATCTTTATTCTTATTTTCATCATTACGATGAAGGAAGAACGCAAATGCCGTACACGCAAATAATAAAGCAGTAATAATACCAACTACTAAACAAGCAACATTTAAAGCTGTTTTCCATTTAGGAACAACTTTAATGATTTGCGTATTAGAAGAAACACCATTCATTAAAGAAGAATGTAAGAAAGTATATAAATAACGATGTGTTGATTCTCTTACTGCTTGACAAACTTTAGCGTTATTAGCGTAATTTGCCCATTGCATATTAGGAGCGCCATCCATCCAGAAATCGACACCAGCGATAACTGCTTCTGCACGTGCTTCACTTGTAGTCATATATTCTTGGTTAAAGGCCGAATCAGTTTCAACAAATCCTTTAAATCCCCATTCTTGTCTTAAGATTTCATGCATTAAGCCATAGTTAGAACCACCATATATACAGCCCAAACGAACAAATGAAGCCATTAATGCACCAGTTTTACCTTCGGTAACACCAATTTCAAATGATTTTAAATATATTTCACGCGCTGTTTGTTCATTTAAGAAAGTGGCATCACCACAACGATTAATCTCTTGATCATTGAACGCAAAGTGCTTAACAGTTGTAACAACACCAACACTTTGAATTCCTTGTACTTCATTAGCAAGAATCATTCCGGAAATATAAGGATCTTCTGAGAAGCATTCCCAGTTTCTTCCACCATAAGGAGTACGATGTGTATTACAAGTTGGCGCATATAATTGATGAACACCAGCATGGAAACATTCATGTCCAAATGCTTCTCCTAATTCTTTAACAAGTTCTTTATTCCAAGTTTGAGCCATTAATGTTTCATTAGAGAATCCCATTAATGTACCTGTTGTTGGGTTATTAGTTCTCACTCCAGATGATCCATCATCTGCGCGACCTGCTGGTAAGCCTTTTGATGAACCATTAACATTTAAGTATCCTCCCGATAATAAATAATTCATTTCTTGGAAAGAAAATTGATTTAATAAATCATCCCAAACATGATCATCATATTCTAAATCGAGCAACATGATTAATTTGAGTTTCTTTTCTTTTAAATCTGTGTATTTATCAAAGAATGAATCATCAATTGTTTTAGTAGAATATAATGGCATTTCGTATCCTGTCGCGTCAATTGGACCATGTCCATATTGCATATCAGATACCATACGATCATTAATACACTTTAATACTACTGGAGTAGGATATGTATCTTTCCAGTTGCTTCTTGAAAGATATTGTTGTTTTTGATCTTTTGTTCCTTCATATAAATTAACATCACCATCTTGAAGTTGACTTTCGATATCATAATTTGTGTATTCTGATTTAGCAAATGTTTCATAGTCGTCTTCATTAATAGTAATTAAATGCGATAATTTAGCATTTCCATCCGCACTTTTTCCACGTGAATCAACCATGCCATCTGCGGCTTTTTTACCTTTACTAGCTAAAATATTATTTAAAGCATCATGACTATCTAAACCAACTGATAAATAATAATTACCTTTTTCTAAGATATATGTTCCTTTTCCATATGTATCAAAAGTTTTTAATTCTGAACCTTTAATAGAAACTTCATATGTTTTAGCTTCTCCTGGTTCTAATAAATCCGACTTCTCAAAGCCTACAAGTTCAATCGATGCTTTTTCTACACCATTTTCCTTGTCATAATCGGTATATGGTTTTTGTAAATATACTTGGATTGGTGTTTTTCCTTTAACTTCACCAACGTTTTTGACATTAACGCTAACTTTGTAAGTTCCTAAGAAATCACCAGATTCATGTTCAACTTTTAAATTAGAAAATTCAAAGTTAGTATAAGATAAGCCATAACCAAATGGGAACGCTACTTCACTTTCATATTTCCAAGTAGAATCACCATTTTTAACACCCGCACTACTAGAAGCATTATTCACTCCTAAAATAGTATCTTCATATCTAGTTTCATAATAACGATACCCAACATAAATTCCTTCTTGATATACGTTATAGAAATTATTGTATACACCTAAGTTTGTCTCTGGTAAATTTCTTGATTCTGCCCATTTAAAATCGCCAAAGTTAATAGTAGCGGGTGCAGAATAATGATCATAAGCAATTGCGTTAACAAGTGCTCCGGAAGGATTAGCTCTACCAGATAAAATATCTCCTAAAGACATGAATGATGATAGCCCGCCTTCACCTGCTAATAAGCAAGCGTCAATATCATAATTAAGTAAATGTTTCATTTGTAATGGTGAAGCATTATTTAAAATAACTATAACTTTTTTGATTTTGCCTTGATTTTTATAAGCAACTAATTTTTCTAAAACTTCTGCTTCTTTAAAAGATAAGTCTAAATAGTTATTATCGAAGCACTCATCAGATTTAAACCAAGTATCTCCATCTTCTGATCCATCTCTAGTGATTGTCATAATCGCTGCATCTTCATATTTAGCAATTGAAGCATCAATACCGCCTGATACTTTGGAATTTAAAATATCCCAAGGAACTTCATTAATATAGAACTCACGATATCTTCCATCGGTATAACCATTTTTTCCGTTATAGTTTGGATCTTTGGTTAAGTTTCCTTGTACACTTGTTGAACCATAACTTCCTTTTAAGCCATCATAGGCATTAAATAAATCACGATTAACAACAAAACCAGCTCCACCTTCACTTGTAGAGGTTTCTAAAGTATCCATGAAGTTTTTTGGTTGTGTAGCGTTAATTGCTCCAGATCCTCCACCCGCAATTTGATATTTAGCACTAGCAATACCAAATAACGAAACTTTATTTCCTTCACTTAATGGTAAAGCATTATTTTTGTTCCATAATAATACTGTACCTTCGTTATCTACTTTACGTGTAACATTCATAGAATTATTACGCATTGCTTTATCATCTTTTTTATTTGTTTCGTCTAAAAATTTACTTTGGTAATAAGTATTACCTCCACCAATAGTAATTGTTTCTTGTTCATTAAGAATAGAATTAATTGTAGAAGAATATTTTTTAGCATAAGGTGTTCCTATTTCTAATACTAAAAACCAAATAAATGAAAAAAGTGATACTAATGTAAATACATCTCTTCTGAAAATCTTTTTAAGCATCATTTTTCCCCTCCTTCTTCAATTTTTTCTTTTGTTTAATTGATAAATAAACAAGAACGCCAATACCAACAAAGCATAAAACATCAAGAATAAATAATAGTGTTTGATACCAGTTAGTGAATAATGTTATGGATCCACTAGTGGCGCCCGCAATAGCGTTCAGTACAAAATAAAGAACCACTACCGCTATAGTGATAAAAAAGGCTGCTTCGCCTAGTATCCATGCAAATAAATAATAAGGTTTTTTCTTCATCAACCTATCTCCTTTCGCATTACAAACATATAATAAAAAAGCGCTTACATGTATATTTGAAGCGTATTTTTAGGAGTGTAGTTCGTATTTTAATTATTTTTATGAGGAAACAATAAAGTTAATCTGAAGACATTATCTTCGGCGCTAATATGCATTTCGCCATCATATTTTTCAGTAATCAAACGAATGGATTTTAAACCAAAGCCATGATCTAGTTTGTTTTCTTTAAGAGTAACAGGTAATCCATCTTTAAAGTTGATTTTTCCTTCATAATAATTATCTGTCATTATAGAAACAAAACCTGGAAATGATTGAACATGTAGTCCAATACATCTTCTTTCAACATCAGATATTTGACTAACTGCTTCAATTGCGTTATCTAAAATATTACCAAACAAGGCATATAAATCGCCTTCACTAAATTCTGTTAATCCTGAGGCATCTACCATGCAAGATAAATTGATTTTATTTTTGTTACATACTAATGATTTTTCAGTAAGAACAATATTTAATACTTCATTTCCAGTTTTAACACTTGAATCATAGATGTTAATTGCATCTTTCATTTCTGATACAGTTTTTTCATCTAATCCACCTTGACGAGCGTATTTACCAATTTGATGTTTTAAGTCATGGCATTTAATATTAATTAACTCAATATTATCTTTTTGAATTTCATATTGGAGTTTAGATTGTCTAATAGCTTCTTTAGTATGCGCTAATTCGATATCCATTTTATTTTCTTTGATTAAGGAAAACTGAATGTAAAGAACTAATATACAACATAAAATATTAAAAGCATTTAATAATACTAAAGATGATTTTTCGTTTTTAGAATAAACCGCAATGGAATTTAAAATAATATTAGTTAAAAATGCACCTGCACAAAATAGTAATACTTTATTTGAGCGAATTGTTAAATTATTATTTTTATCATTATTTCGATGATTAGTGATCCAAGTAATACCATAAGTCATAATAAATACTGATAAATAAATCAAACATACAATTAATGTTCCTGTATCAAATCTTGAAAAATCTAAAGGTGATTTAGTGTACATATTAGAAAAATCAAAAAAGCCAATTGCATTTGTAATTAAATTTATAATTGAATAAGTTAAATGTTGAATTGTATACCCGGATATTGTGACAAATAAGCCACTTTCAAAATTCATTTTAAAAGAAAGAAATATGGCTAAAAAAGAACAAGCAAATAATAAGAAGAACATAATAGATATATACCACCACGTATATCCAAATTTATCTGGAATTGGAAATATATAAGCAATAAATAAACAAATTAATGATGAACTAATTAATCTAGACCAAAAATGTTTTCTTTTTGGTAAGTGGTAAGAAAAAAGCAGTTCTGCCACTATTATCTCAAACATGAATAAAACTTTATAATAAATAAGCATTTAAATTTCTCCTATATATGCAGTTAACTCTTGCATAAATGATTTCTTTCTTGATGAAGCAATGCGAATTTTTTCATTATTGATTAATAAAAAGCCATCATCAATGCCTTTTACAAAAGCTAAATTAACTAAATAACATTGATTACAAAATGCAAAATGATGCTTTTTTAAATTAGTGTAAAGTGATTTTAATGTTCCGGATCCTTTTATTTCTTCATTTACTAAATGATATATTATTGTATGATTACGAATTTCAATATAAACTAGTTGATTAATGTTAATAAAATATTTTTTGTCTTTAGTGGAAATTACTAATTCATAGTTATTTAATGAAGACAAATGTGATAATGCACGTTTAAGTTTTAAAGAAAAATTATAGTAAGAGATTGGTTTTACAACAAAGTCAAAAGCTTTTACTTCATAACCATCAACCGCAAATTGGCTTAAATTTGTAACAAACACCACTAATACAGTATCATCAATTTCACGTAATTTTTTAACGCATTCCATTCCGTTCATTCCTGGCAGATTAATATCCATTAAAACGACGGAGTATTCTTTTTTATAGTTTTTTAAGAATGTTTCCGCATTATTAAAAATTGCAAAGGAAAAGGACTCGTTATTCTCTTTACCAAACTTAGCAAAGTAGGAAACGAGTTGGTTTGACATAGCCTCTTCATCTTCAATAATAGCAATATTCCACATAAAAAACTCCAATAAATAGTCATAACCAAATTCATACTAACACTTAAAATTCATAAGTCAAACATATTTTTATAGTCTTTTTTTAAGCACAATTTGTTATATTTTATTATAAAATATAAAATTTTTTGGAAATAACTGCATTTATTGATTGCTTTTGTTTTCTAGTGCCAAATAATTTGTTTTTCCTAAGGTGTTTTTAGGAATACTTTCGATAATTTTAATTTCTTTCGGTAAGGCATATCTAATTAATCTTGGTTCTAAGTAATTATTTATCTTTTTAATCATTTTATCTTTTTTTATTGATTTAGTTAATGATACAAAAAGTATGGTATGTGCTTTAGGAACATTAGAAAACACTATCGCAGCATCTTTAATTTCCGGCAATTCGCGCACTATTTCTTCGACTTCATTAGGGAACACATTAACTCCGCTAATCTTGAATAGACGTTTTTTTCTTTCTTTATAAAATAAAAATCCTTGATCATCAATATAACCTAAATCACCTGTTTTTATAGAATTTTTGATGTTTTTATATGTTACATTTTGATTATCATCATAATATCCATTCATAATTGAATTGGTTTTTAAAACAATTTCACCAACAACATTTGGTAAGCATATATTCTCATTTTCATCAACAATGAACATTTCATTATCTTGCATTGGCTTACCTAATGAACCAATTTTGTTTTCTAATTTATTGTTTACAACACATACCAAAGCTTCGGTTAAACCATACCCTTGTAATAATTTTGCTAAGGAATTTCTTTTATTTAATAATTCATTGAATTTTAAAGTAAATTCTTTTGTTATTTTATCTCCGCCAACAAAGCATAATTCTAATTGTGCAAGATTTGCTTTTTTAAATCCATGATAATCATATAATTTTTCATACATTCTTGGTACGCCTATCATAAAATTAATATGTTTTTTATTAATTTGTTTTGTCACTTTTGTAACATTAAATCTTATCATAAGTGTCACAATCATATGATTATATAGAGGCGCTACAACACCCATTGCTAAACCAAAGCAATGGAAAATAGGTAACACCGCTAGCATAGCTTTATTTGATAATTCGCTATAAGTAATAAACGGCAATTTTTTTGACATATTTATTAATGCATCTATTGATAATTTTACTATTTTTGGTGTTCCTGTTGTGCCACTTGAACTTAATAATATCGCATCTTCGCCTGATTTTCTTTTATGAATATTAATTCTTTTTGTCTTTTCATTTGTATATAAATCCAAACAAGCACAGTGCGATTTTCTTATTTTAATATCATAAATGTATTTATACAAATTATTGGTAAATTTCAAGGGATTTGCCACTAAAATCGTTATATTTTTAAATTCTTCTTGTCTGTATTTTGTCCCAGAAGTAATGAGTACTTTACTATTAACTTTTTTCATCAAATTGAATAAAGGTATTCTTTTTGTAAACGGATGAACAATATTTATTGTTGCGCCAATTGTATCTAAAGCATAAAGTACAAATACCATTTGAGGAATATTAGGTAACGCAATGGTTACGACATCATTATTCGTAATACCTAATTTTAGTAAATATTGCATCATTTTTTTAATATTTAAAAATGTTTCTTTATAAGTAAAAGAATTATTTTCAAAATATATACAAGTATCGTTATCACTTTTATTTAAGAAAGTTTCAATTAAATTTGCCATAATCTATCCTACTTTATAACCACAAATTAATAATATAACAACAAGTATTATTATGACCATAGCTTGATGAATTAAATATATCATTAAACTATGTCTTCCCATAAATGTAATAGTGTTATTTTTATATTCTTTTTTAACTAATGATTTTTTATTAACGTATAATGTTTTCCCAATAAATACACCCGCAAAAATTTGTCCACCATAAAGTAAAAATGGCATGCAATCTGAACCATAATTTTTAGTTCCTAAGAAAAGTCCAGATACCACTTCCCATATAGTTGAACTTTCATAATAAGCGTAAGGAGCATCTTTATAAAAGTATATTCCTGTAATTATCATAACTAACGCGATTACCCAATAAGCCCATTTGTTTTGTATTATTTTTTCTAATAATCCAATAATTAAAAGTGTTAAAGCAGCGCAATGCAAAATACCAAATGTTATAGTTATTTCTAAATCATTTGTTACTAGTCCAGCAATAAATGTGACTATACTAATAACTATTGCTCCTATAAATAGTTTAAAACTTCTTTTTAAATTATTTTTAGAAAAAACACAGCAAATTCCAATTAAACATAAAAATAAAAATACTGCGACAGTACGCACATGAACTCTTATATCGGAATGCCAATACCAACGGCAAAATTCAACAATGGAGTTCATTGCTTTATTTGTTCCCGGATAATCCAAAAATATATCGCCCATCATATAAGCAATATCGTACATAAAATGATCAAAAATGACTAAGAACATACAAATGCCACGAATTAAATCTATTTCAAATATTCTATTTCGTTTTTGTTTGTTATTTATAGTCTCGACTTTGTCCATATTTCTTTTCTATTATTCGCTTAAGCTTTCTTCAATAGAATTACTTGGCGTACTTATTGAAGTAGAATTATTTGGAGTTTCATTACTGCTATCATCAGGTTCAACTGGTTCAACAAGAGTTGTTGGGTCCGTTGTCACATTTATTGATGAGATTAATTCAAAAAACTCTTTTAATTCATTGCCTAAATCAAATGTGCCATCCATTCCTTCTACTTCATAATTATATTGTTTGTTTGTTAAGCTTTCTTCTAATGTTTTTACATATGGTGATAAAACAGAATTTGTAGGATCTAAAGCCACAAAAATCATTTTCATTTCTTCTTTACACCAAGAAAATGCACCAACGCCTGGTGAATTTATATTTCTAAATGTTGAACTCAAGTTAGTAAATGACATCATAAAAGCAAATGTAACCACTACTGATTGAGCTAAACCCATTAAGGCACCTAATAATGATAATTTTACTTTGCGTACTTTTTCTGGAATTATTAAACGAATAATTAAGAAATATAGAATTCCTGAAATAATCCAAGATACAAATTGAATGAGAATTACTAAGAATAACCACGCAATAGATTTACTAATTGAATTAACAAAAGCATCCATATAAGCTTCGTTTAAGAATTTATCTGGTATTGTTGCTCCTTGCTCTTGTGCATATTTAACAGAATATTCAATTAATTCAGCAATTGATGTTGCGGAATAATCTCCAACTTTAAATGTAATATGAAGTTGCGATAATAGCGTATTAGAAACATAATTAGCAAATGTATCTAATAAAGCAAACCACGATATTGCTAACAAAGCCATAACAAATAAAAAGCGGAATGTGCCACGCCAAAATCCTTTAGCGTAACCTAAAGATGTGGAAATAAGTAAAAACAAGAAAATAATGATATCTAAAAAATAAGGAAAAGATAATATTACCTCTAATATAGTAGTAATAACTGATAATGTCATAATATCATCTCCTTGTAATGCTTATTTATATAATAAATAATAACACAATATTAATATATTTGTGCATTTTTTTTATTAACAATTATTATCTTTTACATTTAATAATAAAACACAAAAATCAACAAATAATAAATAGAGGATAAAGTTTTGGAAAAAACAATAATTATCATTGATTTAAAGGCGTTTTATGCTTCTATTGAATGCGCAGATCGAAATCTTAACCCTTTTATTACTCCACTTGTGGTGGTTGATAAGTCTCGTGGCCCAGGCACAATTATCTTATCGGTAACACCTTTTTTAAAAGACAAAGGAATTCCATCTAGATTAAGATTATACGAATTACCTATTGGCCAATATGTATATGCTAAACCACGCATGAAAAGATATATTGAAGTAAACGCTAATATTATCGATTTAGTTTTAAAATACATCAATTATGACGATATTCATATTTATTCTATCGATGAATTTTTTATTAATGCTGGTCCTTATCTAAAATTATATAAGACTGATGGTGTTGGATTAGCTAAATTTTTGTTAGATGAAATTTATACTCATTTTTCATTAACTGCCTGTGCTGGTGTTGGTCCTAATATGTTTCTTGCAAAATGCGCTCTTGATTTAGAAGCTAAAAAAAATAAAACTAATATCGCCAAATGGGATGAAAGTGATATTGAAACTAAACTTCATAAAATAAAGCCATTAAGTAAAATGTGGGGTATATCTACTCATTTAGAAAAAAGATTAAATAATTTAGGACTTTTTAGTGTTGGTGATATAGCTCATTGCCCGCTTAATATTTTGCAAGATAAATTAGGAGTAATTGGTGAAGAATTATATTATCTGTCTCATGGTATCGATTTAGCGGATATACGTGAAAAATACATACCTCAAAATAATTCATTAACAGTAGGTCAAATGTTAGATCGAGACTATTTTAAAAGTGATTTAGAAATTTTAATAAGAGAAATGGTTGATGAGCTATGCGCAAGATTAAGACTTAAAAGGCAATTTGCTCGAGTTATAAAATTTCATCTAAGATATTCAAAAAGTGTTAATTTAAAAACAATAAACAAACAATGCGCACTTGATTACGGAAGCGATGATGAAAAAGTAATATTTAATGCTTGTAGCAATTTTATCACATTAGTAAAAGATGATACTCCAATTAGAAAAATATCGATAAGTTTATCTAGCGTATATAGTCCAACATATGAACAATTAGATTTATTAGAAAACCAAGATATAAAAAACAAAAACAAGCAATTAGCGGAAACTATAGATAAAATCAAATCTAAATATGGAAAAAATGCAATATCTCGCTTGGATGCATTATCTACTTCTTCCACAATCAAAAAAAGGAACAAATTAATAGGAGGTCATCATAAATGAAAGATCGCGGCATGAAAAAATGGATTCCGTTCAACGCTCTTGTTGAACAAAAAGGTGAAATTAGTAAGATTACTAATCGACAAGATGACATAGATATTATTCTTAGTGAAGAGCAAAAATTCGACATAAATCGCGCTTTAAAAGAAAATTTTAACAAAAAGGTAAAAATTGGTTATATCTCAAATAATAAGATTACTACTATTACAGGTATCTTAAAAAAGGTCGATGTAATCAATGGTTTTGTCTATATTGATAAGAAAAAAATCACCCTTAAATCTATCACTTTTATTGAATTATAAAGAATTTTTAAAAAAAATTAAAAAAATTCTTCCAATAAATTGGAAATGAGTTATAATTTAATGTGTGTAGCAATTCTCCGTAGCTACACACACAAGCCGGTCTATTATTGCCCTCATATATTATTTTACCCAAATAAAATAGGCCGGCTTACCCTTTTATGGGGCACACTTCATAAGAGGATGTGAATAGAATGCTCGAACGGCTCGAAGATGCTGCTACCATGTTACAAAATGGTGACATGAATGGCTTAAAGATTATCTACGAAAGCACGTGTAAGGGCATTTTTTCTTTTGTCTTTCCAATCGTAAAGAACAAAGTGGTTGCTGAAGATGTTATGCAAGCAACATACGTACAAGTATATGAAAAAATCAATTCTTACACGCCAGGTACAAATTTTCGTAACTGGATTTTAACAATTGCTAAAAATCTTGCTCTTTATGAGTTAAAGAAGGCAAAACGTGAAACCTTATCTGATGATAATGCTTACCTTGAACATGCTGGTGGTTACACTTATGATGAATCATTAGATACATCTACCATCGAACTAGCAAGCGAAATACTTTCTGAAGAAGATTTTAAAGTCGTAATGCTCTTTGCTGTAGGCGAATATAAGCATCGTGAAATCGCAGAAATGCTTAATTTACCTATAGGTACTGTCACATGGAAATATAATAACGCCATTAAGAAACTAAAAGAAGCTATTAAGAAAAGCGAGGTGAAGGTTCATGAACAAAAGAAAAATTGAAAAAGCGTTACAAGAAGAAAGTACACTAATGTACGCTAATGTATTTGATAATGTTTTAAATAAACTTAATATTGATCCTTCTACTTTTGAAACACCAAAGAAAGCACCTTGGTGGAAATCTTTAAAATTTGTATCTTGTTGTTCAGCAGGACTTGCTACCGCTTTAATAATTACTCTTGCCGTTACACTTAATATTAAAACTGACACTCTTAATTCTTATATAAATTTAACTTTACAAGCTAATAATACTTCTACAGAAAAGCCATCTTTTGCTTATTCTATGAGTGAAAAATATGCTGTTAATTACTTTATCGCCAAAAACGATGATGCTAAAATTATTGCTCATGGTTTAGATTCCACTAATGAAACTAACGGATTAGATTTATGTGCTAATATTATTGATGCCGCTAGTAACACAGGGTTTATTGAACGCGAATCAAAAACAAATATCATTACTATAACAGTTGATAGTTCCACTATTGACTATAGCAAAAATGTTGCTAATAAGTTATATGATAGTATTAAAAAATACTGCAAAGCAAATTATATTTATGCAAGTGTAGAAATTGAAGATAAAGCTTCTGATAACTCTAATAGCATTAATGAAGAACGCTACGAAAAAATCAATCAAATCTCCCAATTAGCGGAAATATTTAATTATAAAGACAATTATGAGTTTAAATTTCCTTATTATCTTGACTCTATTGATGATTGGATAAAAGAATTTGAAAATGCAACTGATGAAGATTTAGATAATTCTATTGCTAAACTTGAAATGATTAATGAAGCTTTAAAAAGTGATAAAGCTAAAAAACAATTTAAAAGAGAATCAAAAAGAGCATATGCATGTTATGAAAACGGATTAGAAGAATTAGATTATTGTTTAAGCGATATTCAAATAGAAGTTGATGATTCTCTTGCTAAGTTACAACAAGAATATGATTATGATTATAGTGATCAAATAACTTACAGTCAAAAGCCAGATTCAAAATCATTCATTGAAAAATGGCGTGATTTTTTAAGCAATATTGATGACACGAATGACTTTAAAAATAAATATGACGATTACCATTATAACTATGATGCACCTGATCGTCCTTTTGATAAAGATTTTGATTATGATTATGATTATGATTGGGAATTTAAACATAATGAATATGATCATTACGAACATTTTAAATCTAAAAGTAAACATTTTAATAAAGAAAGTGATGATTGGTTTGAATGGGATGATAAGCATAACAAACCAAAAGACAAAAATTTCTATATCAACAAAATAAATGAATTAGTTGATTGGTATAATAAAATTATTACTGAATATTATACATTGTTCGAAGAAATTTATTTAAATAATGTCAATCGTATAATTGCTAATGTATATTACCACGCAAAAGATTCAGAATACTATATTGATTATTCTAAAGAATATGAACATCGTAATAACGAGCACGGACACCACGATGATGAATCTTGGGAAGAGTGGAAAAAAGATTATGATTATAATTGGTGGGATAAAAGATAATCCCATCTTTATATGCCTTTCTTAACTAGAAAAGCTATGGCCAAAACCATAGCTTTTCGCTTTTTTTATTTCATTTCTCCTTGTAAAGAATCAAGCAAAACTTTTGTATGCTTATCTCCATAGAAGAATCTTACAACTTCTAAAGCAAGTTCAAGAGCGTAATACATAGATTTTCCAGTGATAAAATTATGATCTTTTACTACACCTAATTCTCTTAAATATGTGCCACCAATAATTTGATCTTCAAATCCTGGATGCACAGTATAATTTTTGTCTTTTAAATAACCTAACCTTCCTATTAGCATTGGCGCTGCACATATGGCAGTTACTAGTTTATGATTATCTGCAAAATGCTTAATTATTTCATCAACTTTTGGTAAAGTATTTAAAATTTTAAATGCACCTGGTCCACCAGGAATAAATAAAAAATCAAAGTCATCCAAATTAACTTCTTCAATAACGGCATCCACAGTCATTTCTATTCCTAACTTAGAAATTACTGTTTTTCTTTTCATCATACTTGCCACCACAACTTCATCCTTATTTCTTTTCCAAACATCTAACGGAGCAATAAATTCCACGTCTTCAAATAAATCTCCTACAATTATGAGTCCTTTCATCTAATCACCACTTTCAATTAAGTTTAACATATTTTTTATTTTTTCCCAATAAAAGTAAATATATAAAACATTTAATAATTATCTTAAATAGAAGGTGATTATTATGAAAAAAAAGAATTTAATTTTAATTTTATCTTTATTTTTTCTTGCTAGTTGTTCTATTGATGGCAGTAACGGAAGTATTGCTAAACCAAGTGTTTCTAATAACTCCACTAACAATTCTCCTTCTACAAGTAATTCAACATCTATTGGTTATGGTACTTCTGATATAGCACAAAAGCCAACTGCATCAGCTAATGCCAAAGTATCAACTCCTAGCATTGGAAGATTATCAGTTGGCTATTATTTAAATGTTGTTGATTCATCTAGTAATATTGTTGCTAGCATGAAAATAACAATGTCGAATCTATCATACTGTGTACTTAGCTATGGTAGTAATTATGGAACATTATCTACTTCTTCCTCATCTACTACCTCGTTAGAATTAGTTAAAGGTTTATATTACATAGCTTAGTTATATTTAAAGCAGAGTGATTTTTGCACTCTGCTTTTTATGTAGAGAAATTTACTCGAATAAATTCTAGTAGAATCATTTCGAGTTTAATAGATATTGTTACTTTATTGACTTTTTAAGGATGCAATCTTCTTTTGATAGTCCTAATTTTGGTCAAAGTAAAGTAATAAACTTAATATTCCTAATGTAACTTAATTGTCCAATGCATATTGACTAACAAGCAATGACAACCTATGTCCAGATAAATTATTAACTGACATTTTTTCTTTAATCAATTTAATTGAATTGTCCAATTTAAATTTTCCTCTATTTTCAGATATCCATCTTACTAGCGAATGACAATAATCCCATTCTTTTTCATTTAATGTTTTATTTATTATTTTTCTAATCATATGTTTTACAGCATTTACCATAATATCATCAGTTTTAAATAAAGATGCGGCAAGCACTTTTCCTTCGTAAAAAATTTTCTCTAATAAATGCATTTTTTGATTTATCTCTAACCAATCAATTTTATTATTTTTTGAATTTTTTAAGTAATTTTTATTAAAGATACAAGAGTACTCCTTTATAATATTTTTTTCAATATTTAAAATCCACTCAGGTATCTGCCCACCAAACAACGGAGAATTTATGTCATCATTTTCAAAAGTTGAATTATTGTAAATATATTTAGCGATATAAGTTGGGCATTCTTTAATTATTTTAGATTCTAATATTTTGCCTTTAGAATTGTTTGAGACAATATCTTTGCAATTAATAACAGAAAAATAAAATTTTTTAAATAAATCCAGTAAATCATATTCTTCTGATTTAAAATAGTCATAAAATTTTTTCATAATTTGCAAATACTCAGAATTTGGTTTTATAGAATAAAAGACATTATTTCCATATTCATTATATTTTTTTAGAGGGATGTTTCGTTTCGGAATTTGTAAATTAACTAAATCATTATATTTTTCATCATAAATCATTTTATAGACATTTGTAATAAAAGATTTTAAATCATTTTCTTTGATTTCGTTTAGTAAATTTAATAATTTAATATTTTCATAAACAAAATCATAATCATTATGAATACTTTCAACATATTCTTTGACTTTCTTTTCTATATCCTCTTGTTCATTTTTCTTGCTTTGAAAATGAGATAATATAGAAAGAAAGTCTAATTCATATTTTTTATAATTTTCTGTTAGTTCAGCTTTATTTAATCTATTTTCGTAAATATTTAAACAACAATAATAAATACAATCAATTAAGTTAGAATCAACTTTTGATTCAAAAAAAGACAAAATGTATTTAATTTTTATTAATGTTCTTAAATTATTTATTGGGAGTTTATTGTTTACAAAATGATTGGCATACTCTTTTCCTATGATTGATGTAATCGCTTCATTTGTTGGTGTTTTAAAATCATATTCATTTTGAATTACTTTTTCTTTAAATCCTTTGAATTCCTCTAAATCACTCAACTTTTCAGTATTAGTTATCAATATTACTTTAGTACATAAATGTGGTAACGAGTCAACAAATCCAAAAACTTGTTCTATAGTCAATTCATTATCCTTTCTTTCTATATCATCTAAAACGAATAAGTATTTTTTGTTATCATCATGTTTTTCATTTAATAATGCTGATACCATTCCAATCAAAGGTATCCCAATTGACACTGAACCAACTCCAACGTTAACATCTTGTCCTATGTTTTTTAACCAAGATACAAATCTATTTTTTAAACTTTCAGATTTTAAAGCTAGTGCATTTAAATCATTTACACTTGAAATACCAAATAAAGATAATTTTATAACTTTATACTCACTAACTTCTTTTAAAAACAAATCAACCGCAAAAGTTTTTCCTACGCCCCAAGCTCCTTTAACTAGAAAAGCATGAGAATTTTTATCCTTAAGAAAAGCATTTAATTTTTCATTTAATTCCATAAGTTCGCCCCACTTCTAATAATTATTTCTTTAATCTCACTAGTTTTAAATAATTTAAATATCAATCGTTTATAGTTATATTCATACAAATTTTAGTTACTTTTTACGTGCGTAAGGGATAATTATTTACAACATGATAAGCATTCATCTTTATAATTCTCCTTTACAAATTTAATAATACTTGAAACGGATAAATTGTACAACAAATATCGGTTGTTTAAATATATAAATCTTTATGATATTATTTATCTAGGAGAAAAATCATGGACAATATTTATATATTTTTATATCATAACGATTACATAAAACATGATATTCATTTACCAATAAATATAATAAATCACTCTAAAAAATATAGTGATTTAGATTTTAATATAAGCATAAGTAACTATTATTATTTAAACTCAAAACTTGAAAAATTATTTAATTCATCTTTAAAAGAATTATATTTTGACGAATTTGATAAACCTCATATTCCTAACATATACATTTCTTTAGCGCATACTCGTAATTTATTTGGTTTTGTAATATGTGCTTCGCAAGATATAGCTATTGATATTGAATCAATTAATCGTTTTACTGATTTTAAACACATCAATACAATTTTAAATGATTTAGAATATCAAGAATATATAAAATCTAGCGCAAAAAGCGAATATTTAGCTAATAAGTGGACAACTATTGAAGCATTAAGTAAATTAGAGGGAACGGGGTTAAATAAAGATGCATTAAAAAAACGCCCTAATCATTACAAAAATTTTGTCTTAAATAATTCGAGCGTTTCTATTGTTTCTAATAAACCAATTAAAAATAGTATTAAGTTATTTATTGATGAGAAAGAAATTAATTAGCTTTCTCATCTTTTTCTTTTGTAGAAGCTTTTCTTCTACGTTCAATCCAATAATTAACACCAATACTTATTCCTAATAAAGCAAATCCACTTAATGATATTAATAATCCTTGTTTTAATTTTGGTGTAAAGTAACTTAAGTAATAAGATTGTTCACCTGAATCTGCAACAAAAGCCATAAATCCGCCTTGGGCTTTAAATAAATCTTTTTGTTTTGAATTTCCATTAACATCTGTTACTTTTAAACTCCAACCAGCATCATAAGGAATAGTGGTAACAACTATCTTACTACTTGTGTAATTAGTGGTAAATCTAGCAGTATTAGTAGTAACTTTTACATTTTCAAGTGGGTTTTGTTTAATTTTATTAATTGAATTCATGAAAGTATCATAATATTCTTGATAAACCGCAAAGCCATTCATAGCTGTTTTATCATCTTCATCAATCATTGGTTTAACCACAATTGTTTTAACTGGTCTAGAAGAATAAAATCCTCTTAAATTTTTATAGTCTTGTCCAATATATTGATGATAATCAAATGTAATTAAGTTATCATCTTCATCATACAAATGAACATAAGCGTAACGATTAAGTTGCATTTTTAATCCAATGTAGCAACTGCCACCACGTGAATTAGTGGCGCTACAGAAGTTACTGCCATTTTTTAATGTAATAATATATTTATCTTGGTTGTATTTATATGGAGTTGAATTATTTGCTGCTAATAAAGTTCCGTTACTTGTATCTAATAATTCTTTAGCATTATTTCCAACGCCATTTGGGCAATTATATCTCCTTACATTTAAATCAGAACCAGCGAATAACTCACCCGCATTAGTAGAATAATTATTAATTGGGAATTGTTTTAAGGAATTTAATGTTTCTTCTGTGTAACTATTTTCTTCAAAGAATCCACTTTCATCAACATCATATAAAATTGCCCCAGATAATAAAGCTTCTTCATTTCTAATTCCTTGCATAAAGTCTTTAACCGCTGCTGAACTATATAAAGCCGCTCCATTATTGCGCGTATGTTCTGCACTATACACAGGCCAATAATTATTTTCTAAATACATATAATTCTCAACTGAATCTTTATTAACGGGAATAATATTATCAAAAGCATATCCTAATTGAATATAGTTTTCATTTTCAAATACACTATGAGTGCTAGATGATAAGTCTTCTCGATATTTATATCCAAAAGGAACATTATACATATTAATATCATTCACAATTTCTTCACTATCGATGTTAGTGTTATAATCCGAATTCTTAAGAATGTAATATTTAACACTTAAGAATTGATCAAGATTAACTTTCTTTTCATGCGCTCCCATTGTCCAAGTATCACGCCAATAAAGCATTCTTGTCCAGTTAAGGAAATCTTTAATATTAGTATTGTATAATGAGTGGAAGCCACCTACCCCATTATATCCTTCACGCATTCCTAAGTTATTTGTAGAATCATTTGCAGTAGTATTAAATATTCTAAAGTAGTCTTGGTCGGATTTATTGATATTACTTACAACCTTAACTTCATCTTTAAAGTTGCTAGGTCCTCCCGCTAAAGAATTATAGGTGGTTTTTTGTCCAAATAGTGTCATATTACCTACAACAATAACTTCAATACAAAGCATGATTGGCAATATCTTTTCAAATTTAGGTTTTTGATAATAGAAGCGAATAATGAAGTAAGCAACAATAACATAAATAAATTGATATATAACAATAGCAAATGTTTCTTTCACATCATATACATCATATTGATTTTTTGCCGCTGTCGCTACTGTAAATGCCATACAGAATAAAATTACTAACACAGATATATCAAAATACCATTTCGGATACGTTTTTAAATCTTTATAACTTATAGCAACATAAGCAATTAAAGCAATTACTACAAATAACTGCCATCTACCATAATCAACTGTAAAGCCATGAAATAATTCATAAGCAAATGGAGTAAATAACATTAATGTAAACATACCTGCGGCAAAAATATGTGATACTTTCTTTTTCCTTATACTATTAATAAGTGCTGGCACAACCATAATAGTTAATGGTGTATAAATAAATAAACTTGATAAAGTATTATCATATCCAGTATTACGATATAAAACACAATGGAAATCACTCATAACAGGGAAGAAATAAGTTACTAATGGATAATACCTTTTCTTAGTAGAATTAAAATCAAATAATAATTTCCATGCCGCTTCTATGTTTTTTTCGCTAAACGCTGTCTTTAATGATTCTAAATAAGTTGCGCTTTCTACTCTTCCAGCTTCTGTAACAGCATTTAAACAAGGTAGTAATACAAACGCACACATCATTAATCCGGTAGCAAAAGCAAATACGCCTAAGCCAATCGAAGCAAAATTTTCTTTAACATTTCTTGTTTTAATTGTTTGGAAAAATCTAAATCCAGCGTACATTACGCCTGCAAAGCATGCTACAACAAGGAAAAAATAATTAGCTAAACCAAGTACAAATAGTGAAATCATTAAAGTAAATGGTTTACGTTCTTTTAACACCTTATCTATTCCTAATAATACTAATGGAAACATTACTACAACTTCCATAAAATGATTAAACCACATATAGTATAAGTTCCAGCCACAAAAAGCATAAGCGATAGAGAATAATCGAGCAGTCTTTTCTTCAACGCCTAAATTTTTTAAATATAATCTAAAAGTAATACCCGCTAAAGCCATTTTGATTAACATTAAGAATGCTAATCCTTGTGGTATTAAAGATCTTGGGCAAAGTAATATTGGTAAAAAGAATGGATTTAAGAAATAATAGAAACTATTAGCGCCAATATTATTAACGCCTAATACAGTATTTGAATCCCATAAAGGAAATTCACCTGTTTTTAAGAAATGCCACCAATCATCATATCCATTAGTGTAAAAAGGTATTTGTTGTTGCACATAGTCTCCGCCTAATGGAATTGTAAAACTTTCAATTAATAATACAGCTATAGCCATAATAAAAGCCAAACCAAAAAGAAATAAGAAATAATAAAACACACTTTGCTTGTTTTTTAAAAAGGCAAATTTAGGTTTAATTCTTTCCCATAACTTCATATTTTGTTAGCTCCTTAATGTTAATCTCTATGAGATTAAAGATATTATATACACTTTTAATATTTTTATAAACACTTTTAATTTTAATTAATCTCATAAAAATTTATAAACATATGATTTTGATTTAACGAAAACATTTAAATTTATACAAAAGACTGTGAAGTATCTTTTAAAATTTAATTACTTCACAGTCTCTTTGTATTCATAATTTTATAATAAAATTAATTTTTATTTAGTTTCTAATTTTAAAATTTCTTCAGCAAACAATTTACCAAGTTTAATTTCTGATAACGAATCAAAGTGAGCAATATCTGGATTGTCCTCAGGTTCTTTTGACCACTCTAAACCATTATCAATAGTGCTAAAATAGATATTGTGATCAGAATCATTACTGAATTTAATTTTGGCATTATTCAATGCCTCTGGTTCAGGCCATGCCGGACTATTAGAAACACCAGCGTCAATAAAGTAAAAATTAGAATTCAATTCTTGACGTAATGCTCCTACAAATCGTTTAAGATTATCATAATATCTTGCTGATCTAATTTTCGTTGCATCTGCTTCTCCTTGCATCCAACACATGTAATTTAGTTCAACATCATAGCCTTTCTTTTCTAAATAATCGAC
Organism: uncultured Bacilli bacterium; assembly: GCA_934140155.1. Taxonomy (GTDB): domain Bacteria; phylum Bacillota_I; class Bacilli_A; order RFN20; family CAG-826; genus RUG131. The sequence goes on from CAKPBC010000001.1 coordinate 137,943, forward strand.
TGATTCTTTAACAAATTTAACATAAGCATTGTATACGTCAGATTTCCTACCATCTTCTTTTACATACCAATCTGCGTCAAGACTTGTTCCGCCCCATGCATACTTTACGATAAAGTATTCATCTGAGATGGAAGAAAATGTCTCTGCCATGCCAATCTCTGGGCCAAAGCATGTAGTAGAAAATCCTTGTCCAAGTTTAGTATCAACAAATCCTTGCGATTGATTCCCACCATTTTCCGTAAAATAATTTGTTTTTACATTAGAATACCCATTTAAATATTCATTATACTTCTGCTCAGTTGTTTTTTCTTTTAAATATTCCATATGTGTCGTTCCGCTTGCATTAGATTGACCCGCGACTAAAATAACTTTGGCTTTTTTATTAGTAACATTTGGCAAATTATCATTCATTATAAATGAATTATTAACATTGCCATTACTTCCACTATAAATAGTTGTTGGATGATCACCTAACTCTAATTTAATATTTGAAAACGATGAATACAAATTAGCATAGGAGAAAAAACCTATTTTGCCACCTTTAAATGTTCCTGCATCATGTTCATATATTTTCTTACCATTAGCAAAATATTCAATTAAGCCATTTGATAATACATTAACTTTTAGGTGTTGCGGTGCAACTTCTATTTTGCTATTTTTTTCTTCTTCAGTTAAATTATCAAAGTTTCCTACAGGAGCCCATTCAGTTCTATCTAAGTTATCCGTGTGATAGATATTAAAAGAATTAGCTTGAACATGGAAAAGAATATAATCTAAATCAGAAGTCTTAAGCATAATTCCTGCTCTTGTATGTTGTGTTGATCCATATTTAAATTCAACATCAGCCTCCAAAGAAAAACCTTTATTAGTAAAATCTTCAATTGGTTGATTATTGCTATTTATATATTCTATATTAGCAAATTTGTTCATCCATTTAGCCCAATGATTTTGTGTTTGAATATTCATAGTTAAACGATTGTTATAGTAACCAAATGGATTGTTATTATTATCCGAATAAGCACCAACATAATCGCCATTCCAAGATTTTAATGAAAAAGCTGGGGTTTCATATTCGTTTTCTTCATAAATTTTATAATTTGTTTTTATACCATTAATTACTAAATATCCATCATCACTAACTGTAATATCTACTGAATCACCTTTGTCACCTTTATCGCCTTTATCGCCTTTATCGCCTTTAATAGAAGCAAGCCATTCCTCATATGTTAGTGGAGAATCACTATTAGCAACATACATTTGATATATTTTTTCAATTTCTGTTGGCTCTGTCTTACTTGTGTTTTCTCTATTACATCCGCAAAGAACTAAACTCAACACTAATGGCAACATATACAAAATTTTTTTCACAATTGACACCTCGATTCTTGTTTTGAAAAATTTATTAAATTATATAATTGATTTAATTTGTTTTTCTCTTTTTAAGAGCAATAACGTAATAAGCAATAGGAATAAATCCTAGAATAGCAAATAACACTATTACATTTGTTTGGTTATTATCTATTGCTGTTATAATCACAGAACGACTATCACTCTTTTCGGTTTCTTTATGATTTAATAAAGTTTTTAAATATTCTATTGTTTCACCAATAGTTACTCCTTCAATATCGGTAGCAGATGCAATTGCCGCTCTTTCATCATCACTATATGATTCATATTTCGCAATCATTTTATTTAATTTATCCACATTTTCCGGTTCTAACATTTCACAAATGCTACCATTTACTCTTAATGAATGCCATTCATTAACAAATTCGACAACGTTGCCGACAAGAGGTGGAACTTCCATAGTTTTTGTGTCACCACAAGAACATTCAAAGATGCTTGTTCCGCTTTCAAAATAAGTTGGTGCCGTGATTACTGTCTTTTCTTTCCAACCATGCACATGCACACGCACCGCATCTTCATATCTATAACCCATTTCATCTACAATGTAAGTATATAAATAATGATCACCAGCAGTTGTCAAATCAATTGATGATAAATCATATCTCATTTCTTTTTCTGTTACTTCGCGTACATCACCATTAGGATATGTTAATGTAGCGTTTAATAATGAAGTAATATCCCCATCCGTTTCTACTTTAATAGTATCCACAGCATCAAAAACAGGCATAGATCCAACTAAATCAATTTGAATATTATCAATTCCGAAATCCAATTGAGAATTTTCATAGCCTTTAATAACAAAGTATAAATTCATATAGTAATTTGGGTTATATGAAGTTGATGGTGTATATTCTAAAGTTACATGTCTATTAATCATCGATGCTTTATGCACATTTGTAAAATCACTAATAGATGTTAATGTCTCTTTGTTAAATCCTGCTGCAAAATGTGATTCATCTAAATTAATTGAAAATTCATTCCATCCATCACCAATGACATCAAAACTCAAACGATATCTATTATCACTTTGAATGGTATTAGGATTTGTGTCATTTAGTTGATATAAATAGAAATTACGATATAAATCTGTTGTTATATCACCTTGGAATCTAACATATTTATTACCATTATCAGTCTGCGCAACATTTAAACTACTATTAGAAGGTAAGATATTTGGTACAGATGTTGCACCAGCTTCTAAATTATCAAAATTATTAGCAAATACATTTGTATCTGGAATAATAGTTGTCTTTTCAATTTGAATATTATCAATTCCGAAATCTAATTGAGAATTTTCATAGCCTTTGATAACAAAATATAAATTCATATAGTAATTTGCGTTATATGAAGTTGATGGTGTATATTCTAAAGTTACATGTCTATTAATCATCGATGCTTTATGCACATTTGTAAAATCACTAATAGATGTTAATGTCTCTTTGTTAAATCCTGCTGCAAAATGTGATTCATCTAAATTAATTGAAAATTCATCCCATCCATCACCAATGACATCAAAACTCAAACGATATCTATTATCACTTTGAATGGTATTAGGATTTGTTTCATTAAGTTGATATAAATAGAAAGTACGATATAAATCTGTTGTTACATCACCTTGGAATCTAACATATTTATTACCATTATCAGTTTGAGCAACATTTAAACTACTATTGGAAGGTAAGATATTTGGTACAGATGTTGCACCAACTTCTAAATTATCAAAATCATTAGCAAATACAACGTAATTAGCAGGTTTGATATCTTGATATATTAAGAAATCATCCATAAATACTGTATTACCTTCTTGAGCATTTCCTGTTGTTATTTTAGCATAAGCTTTACTTGCATCGCTTGTAGCAATAAAATCGAAACTCAAAATGTTATTTTCATAGCTTGCTCTAGTTACTGTTGCTCCATTAAATATTCGAACAACCCCATTATTAATTGCAACGCCAGTCCAATTATCAAATTGTAATTGAATAGCTAAATCTGCGCCATCCGCTAACGAGGCATCAATATACAATTGAAAAGTATATTTTTCGCCAACCACACATTTTGATAATCCCCCATCTCCTAATAAATTACCTAAAGTGTGATATTGTTGATTCCCTTGTAATGTGACTTCTAATCCTTTCTTAGTATTATGCGTTACAGTTTTAACAGAAGCCGTTGATACTTCACAAGCAAATGTACGATCAACCGCCCATAACTCACTAGCGTCGTTTGCAGTAATATTATCCCAATTATTAGAATATAGTGTTTTTTTAGAAAACAATGTACTTTCTTCAGCGCTTGCAATTTTAGCTATAGAATGATTGGATAACATAGTAACGCCTAAACTAGACAAAATAAACAAACTACTTAATGCCAAAAACTTAAATTTTCTTTTCATAATCATTTCCTCCATTTCAAGTTTTTTTTCAATAAGTCATAGAATAATTCATTATCATAGAACTAGTAGTAAGAATTACTCTATTGATATTATCAGCGTCATAATAAACGTTGATGGTAGATAATGATTCATTATCTATAGAAAACAATTTATTTAGTTTGACATTGGCCACAAAAACATCATCAAAAGAAACGTTTGTAAAGTTACTTTTGTCAAACTTTAAAGTATATAAGCTTATAACTTCAAATGGCAAATTTGCCTCATTTCCATCAATAATCTCATTATTATAAGTGTATTCTCCTTTAATTATTGATTTTCTTTGCTCATTTGGTTCAGTTAAACTTATTTGATTTAATTTCTCATAGCGATAAGTTACATTATAAGAATTATTTGCATACGTAACAAAATAATTTCCATAAAGTGCTTCATCTTCATAAATAGTCTTTACTTCTAATGTTAATTTTACATAGTGATTGTTTAATTTTTGATTCAATACGTCAAAATTATCTATCTTATTGTTACAACCAAATAGCATAGGAAGAATTAACAAAAATATAGTTTTATTTTTCATAATGAAATCCTCCTCGTAATAAATACAAACAACAAAGAAATCATTGTGCTTAGGCTTATTGCCGCTGCTAAATGAGAAGCAGAAGTTAAACTAAACAAATTAGAATTTGCTCTATCAACGTAGTTGTTGTATTCATTGATTTTCTGAAGCAATATTTCATGCTCTTTTGTTACCATTTCTTTGTCTTCAACAGAATTAAAACAATCGATAGCGTTATTAATTGCTTTGTACATTTCCTCTTTAGAATTGCATTTATCGATTAATGCAATAGCTTCTTGGAATTGAAGAACATCTTTTCTTACTAGTGCATTGTACGCTTCTTTTATTTTTTCTATTGCTTCATTAATTTCCTTTTCACTAGCTTTTAAATTTTCATTAATGATTTTTCCTTCAGAAAGTGCTTTTTCTAAGTTCTTAATAGATTCATTTGTGTATTTACTACTATCTTCTATACTGCTTCTATTTATGATATCGCTTAGTTTGCTTTTATCTGCCGTTTTAACAACACCTACATTTTCTGTATCAAATTGCGCAAATGCACCATAATACAAGCAAATATCATCGATTGCTATGCTACACGCTCCATATGTTCCAATTATTATTTGGGGATTTCCCATTGGAGTTTCAAATGTAATATAAGCTTCATAATATCCGTTTTTATTTTTAACATCTGCTAAATCAATACCATCATAGAAATTTGTACCATCTTTTGTAAATGCACTTACTCTTCCATCTAAAGTTAAAGCTAAATATTTTTCTGTTTGGCCACTAATAATAACACTAATATTTCCATCAATTTTATCAAGTGGTTTATACCTAAAACACAAAGTGTAAATTGTGCTTTCATTTAGCAATCCAGGCACGCTCTTAATTTGTGCTCCCCAACGACATCCGGAATATATATTTGCACTACTATATCCATTTATGGCATCATCGTTATAACAATTTTTAGCACCAAAAGCATCAGCCACACTAACAAAATTATAATAATCAAAATATTCTCCGCTAGTATTGCTTTCAAAATCTTCAGAAATATATTTTTCACCAGTTATTTGTTTCTTTTCTATTGCGGGTAATGTATCAAATTTTTCTCCTTGTAATAAAGAAAAGTCATCAATTACAATGAATCCTCCCCCATAGCTTCCGATTAGAAGGCCTTCTAAATCTTGCGTTATGTTGAAAGATGCTTGTAAAACATAGCAAGTATCCTCTTTGATAATACTACCAACTACTCCGCTACTACTATCTACAATTTTTGTTTTGTTAAATCTTAAGTACAAACCATCAATTCCACCAACTTCTAAATAGAAATAATATTCTGGTTCAGAAACAACATTAAATCTAAATTGAATTGAATATGTATTGTTTTTATCAAAATTACTTTTTCTTGATATTAAGCCATTCCATTTTTCACTATCATTTTTAGCATTTGTAGCATCAAATCCACAAATTGCACTGAATGATCCATTAATAACTAAATTGTTATCAGTGGTTACTTTGCCTAATATTTCTTCTTTTTTATAATAATTTGTAAATGGCGTAAATTCTCCTAAGTTACAATCTTCAAATCCAGTTTTATACATTGGAATAGAATAATTTTTAATAACTTTTAATTGGTAATTATCTAGTATTACAACTGCATTATTATCACATGTATAAACAAAATATCCAAAATAGTTTGTATTAGCAGGTGATTTAAACTGTAAAATCACGCGATTATACATTTCGGTAAATTTGACATTACATAATCCTGTTGATTGATATGTTTGCTTTTTTGGATTATAAATAAAATTAATCAAATCTAAATCGCCTTTTCGTGGATCTACATATTTTCCATAATAGCCAAACGAAGTCACGTTTTTCAAATTAATATCAAATGTTATTTCATAATTAGTATCAGCAGCTAAAACCGTACTTCCCATTCCGCCTGTTCCTTGAAGACCAACATATGTTGAGGCGCCATAAGTACCCGAATTAGTTTCACTGACTAATGCTTTTCCATCAAAACAATCTTTGACAGACAAATATGATGAATCGCTATATAAATGAGTACTTCTCCATAAATATTCAGAAATATTATCTTCGTTATTATAGTTTTCAAAATCATCTTTATATATAAGGCGATCAGCTTTATAATCGTGTTCTGACTTCTTTATAGCAATATTATCAATAACCATGTATCCATTATTTTCTAAATCTAAGATAAAATCAGACCAGTTGGTAGAAGTCTCAGTAATAGCATCGACTTCAACATGGATAACGCCATTTTCTTCAGTGACAGAATAAAACGGCGATGTACATGATACATTAACTAAATCGCTAGGTTTAAAAGAAATACTAGTAATTATTGCATCTGTATTATTTTCTTTTAATTGATAGGTAAATTGATTAACACCAAATAATTTGATATCGAATTCAATAGTATAAGTGCCTTTATTAGTATCAAAAGGATTTTTACCACTACCAGAGCACAAAATTTGGTTTGCATGATAAATTCCTTTTTGCAATTGGCCAACTTTCAAAGATTTATTAGTAATTGCATCATCATCATTTTTAGTATCAATTACCGCTGCTATTGTGGCATCACTAGCCCAACATAAGTCATACCATAAATATTCACTAATATTCTTAACGCCATCATAGCTTTGGAATGTTTGATTGTATTTATAGCCGCTAAAATCTTTTTCTTGATCTGGTTCTTTTATTTTATTGGTGGATATAGATACATTTATATTATCAATCACAACATATCCAGCCCCATCAAATACAGCATAGAAATATGCCCAAACACCTGTAGTTCCATCGTAATCAATATCAAATGAAACATGGTAATAATCATCAACTTTTGTGATTGTTTCAAAACTATGCGTACCCTCGATTTCACTTGTTTTATTAGGAACAAATCCTAATCCACCAATATAATTATCTGTTTGAGGAACCAAATAAGAAAAACCCACCTTGGATGCATTGCTAACTTTGATATCAAATGTTGTCGTATATCTATTTGAGCCATTTGATTTTAGTTGAATTGTCCCGTCTTTGAACGCTAGTAAGTTATTAGAATAGCAAAAATTTTGTCCACCTACTTTTATAGAATAACCATCAATATTTTCTCCACTATCAATAATACTTTTTGTTGATGCATCACAAATCATTCCTAAATTGTTCCAAGCAAATGAATCAACCGCGGTTTTTCCATCATAACTGCTGAAATCTTCACTATAAATAGGTGTAGCATTATCGCTATTTAACCGATTTTTAGGAGTATTATAATTGCTTATCAACAATGGTTCCATTAACGCACAAATAGTTGTCAGTAAAACTTTTCTTAACATTTTACTTTCCTCCTTTTTCCAATATAAATTCCTAAAATGGATAAAAGCGTTACAGTTGCTATAGAGGCCACAACAATTGGTACATAATTTGTTTTTTGCTTATTAGGAGTTGGTGTAATAATGCTTGGATCATCAAAATTTATGTTATCATCATTATCTTTTGCTTCTGGCATGATTGTAATATCAATATCTTTTTCTTCAATTATTTCATACATAATATCTGCAGAAGCAAACTTGTTTTCATTAACATTTTTGACATTAAACAATCCAATAACTTGATCTTTACTTAATGCGTAATTATAAATACGAATTTCATCAATTACACCATTTAAATTTGGAGTATACTCAACATGGCTCTTTCCGATATAATTTAATAAGTATGATTCAACATTGCTTAAATCATAAACAAATTGTTCGCTTCGTGAAACTTCTACGCCATTAACATAACTTATCGCCAAATTATCTTTGATAGTTAATGTAACGTTATACCATGTATTTGGCTTTAAAGAATATATTTGTTGATTTACACTATAAGATATACCATCTTGCTTACCGCAAGCATAACCACTTGTTGTCATAGTTAAATAATTATTATAATCATTACCCAAATCAAACAATCTTTCAAACAATCCATTTGTGGTATCATTATATTTTACATCTATTGATAATGTTATTTCATTGCTAATACCCTTTACTTTCCCAAACGACACATATGATGTGCCGTTTAAATTCACGCCATTTCCAAATTTACCTTGGCAAGAATTGTATTCGCCTATAATCGTTCCATCATTGCCATTATTTGACTTATCTTTAACAATATTATTTTCAATATTTTCAAAATCGTAATATAAAACTAATCCATCATTTAATGAGTTATAAGATATATTATAATTCACATCCAAATTAGTATTATATATTTTTACTTTTCCAGTTTGATTTCCTCTTGTTAGTGTTGTAGTAGACCAGTCAACTCTAAGACGTAAAGTGCCTGAATTTTCCAAATGAACTATAGCAAATTGTGTTGGATAATATAAGTCATTATTAGCAAGTTTATACTTAATATCATCGATATAAACAACCTTATCGCCATAAGCTTGTAGTCTTACACTTACATCACTTAATGCTTCAATAGTAACAACACCAAGTTGCATATATTCTTTTATTGTTCCTTTTGATGCCCCTTCATAAAGAATTGTACCATCTTGATTTTTAATACGAATATTGCCTGTACCATCAAAAGATAAGCGGTCATATAAGAAATTTTTGAAATCAATATTAATACTTTCTCCAGCATTTAAATCAATATGTGTGTCATTTTGTAAAGGAAGTTCTTCTCTTAATGTACGCATTTCATAAATACCCGTAGTCAGTGTTCCTTTTGTACATAAAATCTTAACAGTAATTTTGTCACTATTATCAGAATATTTTTCTGGTATATCAAAATACTTGTTATAAAATTCTCTTCCCTTATATTCGACAGAAACAGAGAATTCCTTATTGTCATTAATATAAATATCATAGGAATAGTTGTTGTCTGTGCCAAAATGAGTAATAACCAATTCGTTTTTTACTCCTTTTTCTACCGCAATTGTATAACCAATATATCCATCGACAACCATACCGCGATTACATTTAGTGAAGCAATTACCTGTCCAACTCTTATTATTATGGAAGAAATTATGAGCTGTCTCACTGAAATAATTACCGACATTAATAAAGTCTATTTCATTACTTTTTTTATAAGAACATTCATATAAATAATCATAATATTCTTTGCTTTCTGTTTTAAAAATATTCCAATAAACAATGTATTTTACTTTATAGCATTTATAAAATGCACTTATTAGCACTTCTTGATTATCTGCTTTTAACAAGTATGTTAAATCATCAACTTTTTTTACGTTATCGAATATAGAATCACCGGAATAAAATAATTCATTTTTTATTTTATTATCTTTTGATTGACCAATATTTGAGTTTGTTAAGATTGGTGAAATCTCCCCAATGCTTTCAATAATGCCACTCATCATAATTGGTCCATACATAATAGCGTCACTATGTGGTTCAGTATCACTTTCTAAATGAGATAATCTAAATGACATAGGGAATTTGATTTTGATAATATCTCCTACTTTAAAAGTACGATTAATATTAATATATCCATCATTAGAAATATTCAAGTCAATTAATTTACCATTATATGACATAGTTGCTTGTCCAGACACCCATGCCGGATATCGAATTTTCAAATTCGTTGTAGCTTCTTTTGTAACTTCAAAAGATACAACATTTTCACTTGGAAAATTATGTTTTTGCTTTAATCCAAGTCCAGTAACAGTATCATTAATTTGTGAATTAATAAACAAATTAACAATAAGAGAATTATTATTATGATAATAAATATTTTGATTGAATTTAGCAAAGTTTTCCCAACCTGTTGCAGTACAGCACCAAAAAGAATTTTCAGCATCATGATATACTTTATAATATCCATAATCCATGGAAATATAATAAGTTTTCATACCACTATCCCAATCAATAGAAGCTAAAATTTGGTTATATAATAGATTTTCATAATAGTCCATATAATATTTATTATTTGTAATGCGATATAGCAAATCACAACATTTCATGTAGTTATAAGCACAACACGTTTCAGCATTTTGGAATCCCACTGTTTCCACTTGACGAGTCGGATGTAATTCTTCAAGTTCTGAGTTATTTCCATTTGCATATGTTCTTTCTTTTGTCATTAACTCAAATCCATTGATTCCGATTTGTAAATATTTTTCATCTTTTGTTGCAAGATATGCAAATAAGGCGCTTCGCACTACCGGAATAGATCTATTACAATGAACATAAGAAAACGGATCTTCGTTAGCGTACATCTTATTAAACACATCTTTATCCACAAACTTAAAAGCCGCATCTAAAAATACTTGTTCCTTTGTTTCTAAATATAATTGAAAGAAGCAAATAGCGATGTCACCATATTCAAATTTTAAAACTCTTTTGTTTGTTTCTTCATCATATTTTGATACTCTTGTCGCTAAATATTTTCCAAGATTGTACCAAATTTTATATGCTTTTTGACTATTTGCAAATTTGTAAGCATCGTAATAGCCTTCTAAATTTTTGGCAAATGTGTAAAAGATTGGCCAAAAAGCTGATCCTGTTTTTTCAATTGAGTCCAACTCAGACACACTAAAAGCACTCACATAGCCCGCATTTGCTGGATCCATCTTGGCATAAGCTTCTTGACATTCATCAATCATATCAACAAATTCATTAATTTTACCAAGTACTGCCTCATCATGCTCCTCAGCATATAGATAGGAATATGCACCTAAAAGAGTAATTTCAGCATCTCCCTCGCCAACTCCTTTTGCCGCCCATCCGCCATATTCTTTAAAGCCTGTGTCAATACCAGAGTTTAAATAAAAATTAACTAAAAGTCTATCAAGCGAATAAGACATGATGTAATTTTTGTTGAGAATTTTTCCTTCATAAAATTCGCCTTGATTAACTAAAGATACATCATTTGGATTTGCCACATCGTTAATAAACACAATCTCATTTTCCTCCGTACTTTTTTTCATATAAACATCTTTTCCATTATTTTTAGTTACATTTAAATTGGGCACTAAGGAAAGCATTAAGCAAATGCCGCTAGCTAATTTTTTAAATAATTTTTTCATACTATAATTATACTAGTTATATAATTGCCATAAAAGTTTGAAAAAGGCATATTAGGTGTCAAAATGTAAGCCCTTTACTTGTTTTGTGCTAACTTTTAATATTATTGCAAATTTTATGTTTTTATTCGACTAAAAATAAGCAAAAATATTAATTAATTCATTAATTAGGAATAAATTATACACTGATATTTTTAACCAAATTTTGCCAACTGGTTTATTTGACTTTGATTTTTATTAAGAATATAATTGGTGTTGAAAGGTAATTATTTATATAAGCCATGATCAAAAGCGAAGAACCTCATTACTACTTATTTGATATGACCATTCCTTTCCACGCCGTATATGGTGGAAAGAAACTTTTAAATGATTTTATTGAGAAACCAAGGATAATGAAAGATTATATTATTTATCTAGTAATTGAAGGAAAAATCTATATAAAACAAGATAATGTCTGTTCCTGTGTTGAACAGCAAGAAATGCTTTTCAATCTTCCTTATTTACCACAAGAAGGATACAAAAAAGAAAAATCATCTTTTTATTGGATTCACTTTACAAGCGCAAATAATCCTATAAAAATCACCAAAAGTGAATTAATAAATAAACTTAATAACGATAAAGATTTTATGAAAAATAGAATAATAATTCCCACACATACTAAGGTATCTAATTATAAAAATCTCGTGCTTCTTATTAGCTTGTATTTACAAGAATTACAAGAAAATCGAAATAGTGTGACAGAAGATTATTTTTTAAGTTTAATTTGTGCTGAAATATCAAGACAAGAACTTGGAAAAATACTAACCAAAAGCAATGATTTTCCGTTTAAACTTAAAGAAATTGTCGAATATATTAACGTATGTTCCCATCTTATAAATTCAGTAGATGAAGTAGCGTGCCAATTCGGCTATACTAGTAAATATTTATCATTTTTATTTAAAAAATATCTAAATACATCTCCCAAAAAATATATTGAGGATGCACGATTAAACCATGCTGATTCACTATTACTAGATAGTAATCTGCCAATAAACAAAATTGCATCTTTGGTTGGGTATGACGATGCACATGTTTTTATGAAAGCTTATAAAAGAAGCCGTGGTATGACTCCTTCTATCTTTAGAAACAAAAAATAAGTCTCAATGATTATCAGCGTTTTTGTGATATCATTGGGACTTTATTTCGACAATAAAACATTTTTAATATTTTTTTAAGTTTTCACTATTTTTCTATAATTCATCAAGAAACAATCAAATATTTTTATTATAGTCTTCTAATGATTCTTCTGTATCAGCATCGAACAAATGAATATGCATTGAATCAAAGCTTATTTTGAATTCTTTTCCAATTTCATGTTCGTTTTTAGAAGATAAAACCATAATAAATTGTCTATTAGTATTAAATTCTTCATTACCTAAATTAAAATAAACGTGTGTTTGATTTCCTAAATTCTCTTTAATACCTGTTTTAACAATAAAACCTTCTTCATTAGGAAAAATATCCTCGCCCCTTACACCAAGAATAATTTTGTGTTTTTTGCCATCTAAATATTCTTTTTTAATGTCAATCATATCTTTTGTGGAATATTTAAGAGTTGCACCATTTTCTAAAATGATTTGATTTTGTTTATTTTTATAACAAAAGTCTCCTTTAAAGAAGTTCATTTGTGGTGTGCCAATAAATCCTGCAACGAAAACATTTTTAGGGTGATTAAATAAATTATTTGGAGTATCAATTTGTTGAATAATACCATCTTTCATAACAACAATCCTTGTTCCCATAGTCATAGCTTCTATTTGATCATGTGTAACATAAATAAATGTCGTTTTTAACCTATTATGAAGACTAGTTATTTCCGCGCGCATTTGAGCACGAAGTTTAGCATCTAAGTTACTTAAAGGCTCATCAAGTAAAAACACTTTCGGATTTCTTACTATGGCTCTACCTAAAGCAATTCTTTGACGTTGACCACCTGACATTTCCCGTGGTTTGCGATCTAATAATGATTCAATATCCAAAATTTTTGCGGCATAACGCACTCTTCTATCAATTTCTTCTTTGGACATATGTTTATATTCATAAACAGGCACAGGAGTAGTCATGAAATAATCAAGTTTCTTTTTATAACTATCTAACTCATGCTCAACTAAAGACTTATCTTCAGTATTAACACGCTTCATAGTTTTCTCTAACCGAGCAATTTCTCTTTTTAATGCTTTTATTTTCTTGTGATCAATTGCTAAGATTTCTTTCCCAGAATCATCTAATTTAGCTACTGGGATTTTTCTTAATCTTAAACTGAAAGCAATGTTTTTATACGCGGTCATGTGTGGATATAAAGCATAGTTTTGGAAAACCATGGCAATGTTACGATCTTTTGGCTCTAATTCATTAATGAGTAAATCATCAATATAAATTTCACCTTTTGAGATATCTTCTAATCCCGCAATCATACGAAGCGTTGTGGACTTTCCACATCCTGATGGTCCAACAAAGACAATAAACTCATTATCTTCAATTTCCATTGAAAAATCCTTTACTGCTTCAACGTATCTTTTCTTACCTTTATTTTCTGATTCAAATATTTTATAGACATGTCTTAATGATACTTTTCCCATAATATCACTCCTTTACTTCCAATAATTTATTTAGCGTATTTTCTAATATTTTTTCACTAACAATTGATTTAATTATATAACAATTTCCTAATTTATCTTCATGAAATAATGTCTTTCCATCATCAGTAATTTCAACAAATCCCGCCTTAGATTTATTAAGAACTTCATTATCTCCATAAATAGCATAATATACAGTTAGCAAATCCCATGATGGCCTATTACCATTTGCATATTTTTTATAAGCAAACGCTACTGGATTTAATTCATAATCTTCTACTATATTTCCGCCAGTAAACACATTGCTTCCTAATTTAAAATCACAAAAATAAACAGGAATATTTTTTATAAGACAAATCTTTTTACTTGCATCTATATCTGAAACAATATTATATTCTGCAGATAAGTCCGCTAATGAAATATTGCTATCAAAATATCCGCCCATAACAACAATTTTTTTTAAAGACTTTTGCATTAATTCTAATCCAGTAAGTGGAGAAATATCATCTGGTTTTGAATTTATCAAAGCTGCTAAATTATTAAGTTGGCCTATGCAAATTAGCGTAATATTTGTTTCTTTTACTAATGATTTTCTTAATAAAACCAACGCCTCTTCATATTCTTCTTTTTGTTTAGGAGATAAAGCAAATTTTTTTGCCATTTGGCTTAAAAATGCATCATACTTCTTATCATCAAAATAATGCAAATTTCTTTTATTCACGCCAATTTCAAATGTGTTTTTATAATAATTATTAATAACTTCTATTCCAGCTCCCGCGTATTTAGCGGTTGTAGTATGCGTCATTCCTAATATTTTACATTTTCCTAAGTTATGTAAAACGTTGGCAATAGCAAGTGCACCAGCATCATCACAATCGGCGCCTAAATCTGTATCAATCCAAATCTTTTCCATTTAAAAGTACCTCTTTATTCGTTCCATAAAAGATATCTTCCTTATTACTAATTAGTTTCAAAAATGCTTCAAATTTATCCCATGTGTCTTCAAAATCAAATTCATAGGCATGCCCCCAAATATAAAATATTTTGTCTTCATTACCATCATAATTTAAAAATTCATCTGCTAAATTAAACAAATGATCGAAGTCTAAACAATGGACAGTTGGTCTGAAATCTAGTAAGTTATTTTGTAAATCAAAATTATATGTCGCTAAAATGTTTCTTGAATATAAAATAGGTGTATTTTCTTTTATAGTATTAACAACTAAATCATTTACAGTACCAAATGGATATGCCATACCAATGACTTTATATCCGACTAGATTCTCTAAAAATTTGCGATCATCTTCTACTTCTTTAATAATTTTTTCTTTGCTTAATTTAGTTAAGTCTGGATGGTGGGAAGTATGAACTGCAACTTCGTGATTAGCATATAATGTTTTTACTTCTTCAATTTCAACTTTATTATGTAGTGCCGTCCATTTTTGCCATTTAACATCTCCTTCTTTTCCTAAGCTTAACGAGTTTAAATTAAATGTGCATTTTAAGTTATATTTATCTAATAACTTTACAAGGCGCCGATCTTGAGTAACTCCATCATCAAAGCTAAATGTTATTGCCTTGTGTTTATTATTTGAAAACATGCTTAGTACCTCTATCTTGGAATGTATGGAAGTTCTATTGAAGCTTCAGCAGTTGTTTCTTTTACTGTACTAGTTGAGTTAGAAGTTGAATTACTACTACATGATACTAATCCAACCAAAGATAAAACACCTAGCAAAAATAATAATACCTTTTTCACAGTTATTTTCCTCCTAATGAATTATAAAAACTACTTACAATATTATAATAACTTGCTTCAACATCTTGTTTATATACTTCTAACATTGTTGCTACACTATAAGAAATATTTTTTGCAAAATGATAAACGCCATCTTTTGTTTGTACATATGCTCCAATATAATATGTTTGTTTATAGTCATTAATATTATCTATTTTATATGTAAAGTCACGAGTAGCATTTGTATTTATAATTTTGCGTGCATTTTGTGGTAGTTCCTTAGTTTCTTGGAATTCAAAATTCGAAGTCATTACTAAGACACCTATTTCTTTTACATCAATAAATGTTGAAGTATCAAAACTATAGAAGGCATCAATACTTACATTTTTAAAATCCGAATAACGAACTTCGTTAGTATCATCGTTTTTTATAATTGTATAATCAAAGTTTAATCTTGCTTGTGTTTGAATATTCTTAAAGCTTTCAATTACTGATGGATAAATAGTAACTTCAAATTGCAAATCAAACTGATTTAAATAAGTTATGTCCACTACTTGTTTGCCAATTTTAGTGTTGTCAAACTTATTTATAGTCACATTATCTAAAGAAGTAACAACAATAGTTTTTCCACTATCATGGGTTTCTAAAATTTCTAGTCCTGCTAAATTTAATGATTCGCCTACTAAATAATTTAATTTTGTAGGCATTTTAGATATTTTGCAACTTACTACATTATCATCTTTAACATGAACAATTATATCTTTTGAAATATCATTACCATATTCATCAACAACTAATATAGTTAAGGTATAATCTCCCGCTCTATTTTTATTAAAATTAGAACTATCAATAAAATACTCTTCATTAGTTAAATTTCTTAAAGATTCATTTTGTCTTTTTAATTGAACTTTCAAGCCATCAAGATTCAATTCTTCGCCAACATAATAATTAGTTTTAAAGTTATCTGTA
Organism: uncultured Bacilli bacterium; assembly: GCA_934140155.1. GTDB lineage: Bacteria > Bacillota_I > Bacilli_A > RFN20 > CAG-826 > RUG131. The sequence continues at coordinate 154,665 of CAKPBC010000001.1, forward strand.
TTGATGACAAGTTCTTTACCAACTTTATCTAAGTTATATAAGTTAACATTATCAAACTTAATTATCATATCTTCACTATGTTTAATAACAACTGCTACTTGTTGCCACCAATTAGCATCTTTACTAACGTTAGGAATAAAATCAAATGTTAAGTGAGTTCCATCAAATGATCCACCGATGATATATTCACTATTATCTTTGCTAACATATTCGCTTTGATTATATGTTACACAAGGTTGTCCACTTTCGTTATAGCATATATAAAATTCTTTACATTTTGCTTCTAAAACATCTAAACTTAAGCGATATCTATTTCCACTTACTAATTTAGTTAATCCATTAAAATAAAACTTTTCCCAAGCATCCGTGCCTGTTCCTATTTTTGATGCTTCCAAGTAATGATTACTTTCATCACCATTTATAGTTAAAGAATCCAAACTTGCATTATATACGTTAGCAATATTAGATAAATTATTCATTGGCGCACTAGTTCCAATATCAAGACTTTCAAAATCCATGTCATAGTCATAAGCTAATACGGGCTTTGAAATAGAAATATTATCAACATAAACTTTGTCTGTAACCTCAAAATCTTTACCAGTCATTGTTACATATGAATTTTGTCCATTGATTTTTCCAGCCACAAAAGAGAAAGTTAAATGGCCATTTACATAACTTGCATTACTAGTATTACTAGTGCTTAATACTTCCATATTAGTGCCATTAACAATTTTTACACCTGTCCAAGTAAAAGTTTGGTATTCAATAAATAATGTGGCATTACTTGCAGAGGTTTCAATAGTTATGTCCATTGAAAGAGTATATGTTTCTCCATCTATTAACTTTTCTAAGTTATTTGCAGCTGATGTTCCTAAGCCGCCTAGTTTACTATACTTAGCGGTATCACTGCCAATAATCATATATTCCAAAGCTTTACTATCTTTATAATCGACTACTTTGCTATCCACATGGGAGCTTTCAAACCACATAAATTGTTTTGCATTAAAAATTTGTTCTCCTGTTGTGGATAAATTATAATCTTCAAAATTTTCTTGATAAACTTTTTCTTCTTTCAATGTGGTTTCTTTCTCTTGAGCTTTAATATTAACTTTATTATTAGTAAATATAACACTACCTAAAACAAGCAAAGAACTTACAAGCAATAATTTTTTGTTCATTTTGTATACCTCTATTTCTTAGAAATTTTTATATCATCAACAATTAATACACCTTTACCATATAATCCAATGACAATATAGTAATCATTTGCAGCGCCAGTCGTAAAATCATAAATCATTTTTTTAGTTTTATTTAGTTCCACATTATCAGCAAATCGACCTACCGCTGTATCCTTATCTAAATTTGATTGGCTTCTTGCTAAAATATAGGCATATCCATCTAGTAAAGGATTGGTGTTTTGTTTGATTTTTTCCATTAATTTATAAGAAAACTCTACACGATATGATGTATTTGCTTCTAATTTTATGTATTTAGAATTGGAATACATAAATTCAAACCAATTGTCATTAAAATAACGATATGTTTCTTCATCTAATCGAGAAGACATTGAATACTTTCCAGAAATAACTTCTGTCTTATCATTTGTTAAATGTCCCCAACGGTTAAAGCCATAAGTAAATGTTGAATCATTGAGAACCATACCTTCGAATCCTTCTACATAATCTAAACCTTTGTTGCTATCAAAAGGTCTTACATTATTTATATTTTTAACATCATCACCAGTAACTATTAAGCCTTTAGGATTTTCAACAATATTTATATTATCAATTAAGTAACTACCTATATTTTTAACACCAAATGCTAAAGATAATTTTCCATCCTTAGGAGTAATAAATGTAAATGATTTAATCGAATTAGGCTCATCCGGACGATCATACCATTCACCAATTGTTTGAATAGATGTGCCATTATTCATTAAATGTAAATAATAATAACTTGCATTGCCTGCAATGGTTGCTCCTTTAGTGGAAAAGGATATCGTGTAGGACGTATTGTTTTTTATTTTTAACAAACTTGGATCAGAGAACAATCCATCGTTTTCTTGGTGCGGAACTTCACCTAAAACTTCGATTGATCCTTTACTTCCTAATATATTTGTATCGTTATTTATAGCATTTTCATTATCAGAATACCAAGCGTTTTTTGATGAAAGTAAATTGTAATTTTTATCAAAAGATTGCACATATCCTGTTTTATTTTCAATAATAACCTTACCTGTTTTTATTTTATTTGCGTATATGCCTTTTCCATAAATATCTAAAGAATATGGGCCTTTATTTCCTGTTATAACGCTAACAGTTTTGATAGCTTTTTCTTCACTAACATCTTGGAAATTACTAACAACATTTTCTTCTTTTTTGTTATCTTTTGTCACAACAATAAATCCATCTTCATCACCCATCTTATGTTCAGATAATTTTAAAGATGGAATGTATTCAAATGTTACTTCATAATTACTAGATGCTTTTAAACGAGTGTTTTTTAAATCTTCACCATTAACTTCTTCATAAAATTTATCTATTTGTTTATAATTACCAACATTCATTTTTCCAAGAGGATACATTTTTTGTTTATAATTACCAACTTGTGCTAAACGAATAGCTGGTGCACCAGTTTCATCAACAATAGAAACCGCTAAGGTGTATTCTCCATCACTTAAATTTTTATCAACATTAAATGAAGTATATACATTCATAGTTTCGCCATTAAGCAAAATTCTTAAATCATAATTTTTATTATCAACAGCTTGTTTTATTGCACCATTACTATCAATTAAATATAATCTTAAATTATGATTTGGTAATGTAAATCTTCCAACACCTGAATTAGAAATTTTGGTTAACACATATGCTTTATTTCCCTGTTTAATATCTTGTGGATATTTTGCCATATCAACTTTCAAGCGATAACCCATTTTTTCATTGCCTCTATTAAATAGTTCGGCATATCCTTTTTCAACAATATTAGCAACTTCTGTATTTATCCATCCCATAACAGTCGAGTAATTAGCGCGTGATTTAAACATCATTTCATCAACTGCTTCAATAGGATCCATACCATATATTTTTTTTGAGAAAGCATCAAATCCCGCAAAAAATTCGCCACAATTTGATACTTTTTTCCCACTTCTAATTAAATCAGATAATGCTTTTTCATCCGTTGAGTATTTAGTAACACCATTGCCCGCCATTCCATCTCTTCGGTAGCCAACATATTCAACCTTCATAGCGTGATCAATAGCTGACCAGGCTAAATAATCTTCATATGCACATATCCCGTTTGTGGCAGCACTACTACCATCATCATTTGTTCCTTGATAATCCCATGAATTGGATAAGAATAATGTCTTGCCTTCCATAGCAAAATATTTAGCGTATTCATCAACAATATAAGCTAAAGTAAACATTCTTTCTTCCATGTTTTTAAAAGTATGTCCACTATGCCATTCTCCAAACATACCATATCCTCTAATATCAATCGTATCAATATATGTATTGCTAGCATATCTTTCTGCAAGTTTTGCCATAAAACGTTCAAAATACTGTTTATAAGTAGGATCAGTTATATCATTAACACGAGCCATTACGCTTCCAGAATAAGAGTATTCTTGATAGCTAACATTATAAGGTGATTCGTTTAACCATCGCGGAGCGCCAAAGAATACTTCTGGCAAAGACAAAGAATCTGTACATATACGTAAGTTAATTCTTTTTCCTTTTTCGGTCCAATATTCAATAGTTTTATCTATTAAACTCCAATCAAATACATTTTCTGTTTTTTCAATAAGAGCCCAAGAAGTTTGAATACCTACATTATCTACTTCAGGCAAATCACCATTTTTTCCTAAATCCAACTTTCCTAATTCTGTTTGCTCTTCTAATGTAATCCAACCCATGCCTCTATTATGTAATGCACCACTAACAGATGTAGGGTAAGTAGTAACATATCCTTTAGTTTCTTTACTATTATCATCTATATTATTAGGCTTTGAATTTGAAGAACAACTAGAAACAAAAGGAATCATCATTGTTAAACAAGTAATAACTTTGCTAATTTTTTTCATAATTCTCACCTACATTTCTTCGTAATTAATTCCATCAAATATTGTTGATGTTTTAGCAAGTACCTCAACTTTAAATGATGCACTTACGTTTTCGCATATGATTTTGATAACATATTCGCCACTTCGATAAGAATCGAATCCGCCTATATCAATGGAATATCCACCATTAATAATGTCTCGTGTTAACACATTACTATCTCCATCCATATATTTTGCAGTTACAATTAAATTTGTTAAATCTAAAGCTTCGCCATAAGCATATTTTGTTTTTACTTTTGATGTATCTAATGTAATGCTTATTGCCTCTCTAACAATTAAAATTTCATAAGTTTCTTTAACACCATTTGCCATAATAGTTAATAATTGCTTTCCTGTAACTGCACTATTAAATCCCATTACTTCATATTCGTTTTCATTTAGGACACGCGTATTATTGTTGGTATACGTTGCAATTACAATTAAGCCATCTTTTGTATATGCTTCGCCATAATTAAACTTAGTTTTTGCTAATGTGGTATTAATAGTTAATTTACTTATAATTGGAGTTTGTTTAAACACGATATTATCAATATTTATTAATACATTTCCATTATCTTTTGATTCCGTCATTAATTGGAACTGTTTATAGTCATTAATTGTCTTGCTCACGACAAATTTCATTGTTAATTTATTGTTTACTAAAGTGGCTCCACTAATAAGATCACCTGTTACATTAATATGATTGCTACTTAAATCAATCGTTACATAATTAACTGGACTAACCCAAGTTCCACCATAATAAACATACAATTTAGTAACATTTGTCAACTTAATATCCATTGATAGTTCATATTCTCTGTTACGATTTAAAAAACCTAAATTATTTAAATACGCCGCCGTTACTCCTTGATCAGATTTAGCGTTATAAGAAACATTTAAACTCTTGTTACCGTTTTCTTGAATTATTTCTGTTTTTGAAGAATCGGTATAAATATTGCCTAAATACGTAGCTAATGTTGAGTTAAATTGGCCCAACTGTTGATTTTCAAAAGTATTGTTATAAGAGCATTCTTCATAACTAATTTTCACATCATCAAAATAAACTACACCATTTTTGGTATTATATGCCGTAAATTTAATATAGCCATTACAATTTTCTATGGTATTATAAGCCATAGTAAAATTAAATGTTAATATGTTATTAGAATAAGAAACATTAGATATGTTATCTCCGCCTGGATTACATTCTATATTGCCATTAGGATAAACAATCGCCGATCCCCATTTTTCATCTCCACCAACAAATTCCACATACATTTTCTCAATGTTTTGCATTTCTAAGTATGTCGTGGTGCGATACGTTTCACCTTCATTACATAGGCTTAAATTCATATTGTTAGCTATACCAAATCCTCCAACTACCGAATAACCATTGTTATCAATAAGTGGGCATTTTAGCATATTTGAATCGTTGTGCTTTTCTGTTATTGTATGTTCCCAGTTATTTGCCCATATGAAACCAGTTTGTGAATCTACAGTATTATTTTTATCAACTGTAAAGTCTTCAAAATTTGTTTGATAAATTATTAATTCATCGTTTTCTGCTTTTAATATTTTATCGCCACTAATGGTCAATAAAGTAAAAGATAGACTTAAACAAAGCAACAATGTTTTTTTCATATGTCTCTCCTTTTTATTTAATTGCACTACCAACCGCTCCACGAACGAATGCTTTTTGACAACAAATATACACAATAACCATTGGTAAAGCATATATTACGCATCCTGCCAATAATTGATGCCAAGGTGGAGCAATGTAGTTTGATGTCTTTAAAAACTGTAATCCTAATGCTAATGTATAATGATCAGGATCTAAAATATAAATACTTGGTGCAACATAATCTGACCAGGTTCCAATAAATGAGAAAATAGCCATTGTAGCTAGAATTGGAGCGCAATTTGGTAATAAAATATGAACTAAAATTTGAAATGAATTGCATCCATCAATTTTAGCAGCTTCATCCAATTCTTTAGGAATTCCCATAAAGAATTGTTGAAGTAAGAAAATATTATAAGCACTTCCACCAATTGATGGTAATATTAATGGCCAAAAACTTCCCACCATTCCTAATTTAGCAAATATCATATATGCTGGAACCATTGTTACGACCCAAGGTAACATCATCGTTGATAATAGCAATGTAAAAGCCACTTTTTTCCCTTTTGCTTTAAATCTTGCAAATCCATAAGCTACCAAAGTGGAAGCTGTAATACCAATAATCATGTTACTAAACACTAAAAGCAATGTATTTCCTAATTGCTTTAAGAAATTTGTTTGTGTTAGATAAAATGCAAAATTGTTAAAATTTAAGAAATTGGGTAATTTTGGTGGATAAGCATAAATGTCACTTGCTGTTTTTTGAAACGAACATATAATCATCCAAATAAACGGCATCGCAAGAACAAGTCCTAAGATAATACCAAATATTGTTCTTAAAGTGCTGCCCATTATTCGTTTTTGTTTTCTTGTTAAATGTGTCATTATTTATCACCGCCATTACCATAGAATACTAATTTGTTGCTTACTTTAAAGTAGATTGCTGTAAATATAATAATAATTACAAACAACACCCACGCTTGAGCACAAGCATAACCCATTGTTTTTGAGCCATCTAACGAGAAAGCATTTAATACAACGTTCCATGCCATAGTCAAAGTTTTATCTGTACCATTTCCAAACAAAAGCTGCATTTCAGCATAAGCTTGCAATCCCCCGATTATACCTGTTATCGATATAAAAAATAATGTTGGAGATATCGTTGGTATAGTTACAGAAAATAATCTTTCTACTGCATTTGCACCATCTAATTTGGAAGCTTCTATAACTTCTTCTGGTACTCCTTGAAGAGCGGCTAAACATATAAGCATATTAGGGCCTATACTTGTCCATATTCCCATAAGCAAAACTGATCCCATTGAATTAGAATAACTGGTCCAATCAATTGGAGATATCCCAAAGAAAGACAAGAAATAATTCAAAAGCGAAAAATCTTTACTAAATAATTGCGACCAAACCATAATTGATGCCACAGAAGGAATAATTGCTGGTAAATACACTAGTATTCTTACTAACTTGTTACCTCTAAATTTTTTATTTAAAAGCAAAGCAAATAGTAATGCTAAAAACAAAGAAACAAAAGTCTTTACAAAAGCATAAAGGAAGGTATTACCAATTGAAGATAAAAATAAATCATCTTTAAAAATATTTATATAGTTTTGAAAGCCAATAAATGTTCCTGTTCCATTTAAGTCTAAAATTGAAACTTTTTGGAAACTATATACCAAAGATGAAATCATTGGTATTACCGTAAATAAAGAAAAGCCAACAATCCATGGCAAAATATAAAGATAAAATTGAGCTGTTTCTCTTTTTTGTCTTTTATGAATATATGGTTTGGTGTGTTTAGTCATTTCCATATACTATCCCACCTTAAATTGATGCTTTGATTGATTTATTAATCTCATTTAATGTTGAGTTAAAGTCTAATTGGCCATCGTAATATTTAGCAAAATGAGTTGAAAAACATGTTTGAATTCTTTGGAAACTAATATTTGGGTTATAAACCGTTGCATGTACAGCTCCAGAAGCAACATAGTTATAGAAATATTGTGTCATTTTTGATACTTTTTCATTATCGTTTTTTAAGAATGCATCACTTGAAGCAATAGTTTTATTTCCTGGAATATTAAAAGCAATTTTAGCAAGTCTTTTTAACCCTTCCGTTTGATAAAATTCTAGCCATCTCCAAGCTATATCTTTATGTTTTGATGATTTAGCTATTGCATGAGATACCATTGCAGACGTTGTAGAATAAGCTTTATCGCCTTTTTTCTCAACTGGAGAAGGTGCAATACCAACTTCAAAATTCAAATTATAGAAATCATAAGCTGCAAAAGAATATAATCCATTAAAAATGGAGAAGGTTCTGCCTTGTTTAAATAATTCTTGTTCACTTGTATTTGATCCAGATGTATAACTTGCTGGTGCTTTTCCATTGTTTTGGTTTTTGCTAAAATATGAAAACTCCGTTGCATTATCTTTTTGCAAGGCGCAATAAAATGAAAATGCTTCTCTTAAATGTTCATTGTTAACATTTAATTCCGTATTATTATTTGTATACATCGTTGCACCTGTCATTTGCACTAATTCATGAAGATGCTTAACTGGTTCAAATCCTAGTGAAGTTCCATAAGTAACATTTTGTTCTTTTTGAATAGTGGATGTCATCTCATAAAATTCACTCCAGGTCATTGGATTCGTTTCTGAAATGATAAATTGTTTATCCGGATGTGACGCATTATAAGAATCTAACATTGTTTTGTTATAAATAAGCATAAAGTCTGGTGAAAAGTCTTTAATAAGCGCTCTTGTGGTGCCTTGATAAGTATAAGCATCATTAATATCCCATAAATCACTTTTACTTAATACTGATGATTTTTCGATGTAAGTATCTAATGGTTCTAAAAAACGAGCATATGCATTAAAATAACCAATTTCCATCATCATAATGTCTGGGACAGAACTTCCAGTAAATTTTGTACCTAAAGAGCCATAATAATCTCCCCCTGGAGTTTCTGTTTCAATGCGATATCCTTCTTCTTTGATTGATGCATTAAATTCTTTTAAGAGTTGATTTAATATGTTTGTATACGCTGTTGATTCACTTGATACTAAATAAGTTAAAACTTTTTCTCTTCCATTAGTGTTTCGATCACTATCACAAGCAACTAGGCCTGCGGTCGCTAACGCGACTACTCCTAATGTTAATAATTTTTTATTCATTATTTCTCCTCCTATTTGTATTCCGGCAACCAATCTTTATGTGCTTCAAACAAATCATCACATAATGATTTAATATCATCCATTGATAATTCACTACTTGTATGTGGATCCAAATAAGCCGCCATATACACTAATTCTTTTTTACGTTCATGTGCCGCTAAAATAGTCATATTTTGAACATTAATATTTGTTCTATTAATTGCAGCACATTGCTCTGGTAAATCACCTACATATGTAGGATGAATTCCTTCTCGGTCTACTAAGCACGCCACTTCAACACAAGCATCATTTGGTAAATTAGTAATTAGTCCTTTATTTAAAACATTTCCATGCATTTTATATGGAACATCATTTACTACAGCGTTAATAATACCAGCGGCAAATTCACGACTCTTAACATGTTCAATATTATGAGATACTAATTTTTCACGCATTTCTTTCCATTCCGCAATTTGCTTTACACAACGTCTTGGATATTCATCTAATGGTATTAAATATTTGTCAATTAATTCTGGATAGCGATCTTTAATATACCATGGAGTATATTCTGATGTATGTTCGCTACTTTCTGTAATATAATAGCCAAATCTATGCATCATATCATGGCGAACTAAATCCCATTTCATTGTTTCATAGTAATCGCCCGATAAACTTCTCTTTTTGATTTCTGGATATAAATCATTATCATTCATATCTGTTATTTTTAGTAACCAAGCTTGGTGATTGATGCCCGCGATTTCCCATTTACAATGGTCAATTAAATCATTCATTTTTAATGACTCAAATAATCCTTTTACGCAACATTGCACAGAATGACAAAGTCCAACTGTATTAGGCCATAAATATCTTTGTAGATATCCTGTAAGCATCGCCATTGGATTAGCGTAGTTAATTAATAATGCTTTTGGACAAACATCTTTCATATCTTTACAAATATCTTCTAATACTGGTATTGTTCTTAATGCTCTAAATATTCCGCCTATACCTAATGTATCAGCAATAGTTTGACGTAATTTATATTTTTTAGGAACTTCAAAATCAGTCACTGTACATGGTTCATATCCACCAACTTGAATAGCGTTAACAACGAAATTAGCATCTTTAAGTGCTTTTCTTCTATTCAATGTGGCTTTAATTGTTGCCTTTCCTTTATATTTTTTATTTATATTTACTAACATTAAACGCGAATCTTCTAATCTTTCTTTATCAATATCATATAAAGAGATTTCAAATTCTCCTAATTCTGGAGTTAGGATACAATCTCCTAACACATTCTTAGCAAATATTGTGCTTCCTGCACCAACGAAACAAATTTTTATCATAAAATATACCTCTTTCTATAACTAAAATTTTAGCAAAGTCATGTAATCGCTTACATAATAATATGTTGTCTGCTATATCACTTTTGTTGCATTACTACCTATTTAAACATCTGAATTCACTCGGTGAAACGCCTGTTTTTTCCTTAAATATTTTTACAAATGAAACATAGTTAGTATAGCCTACAGAATACGCTATTTCTTTGATGGATTTTTTACTATCCTTTAATAAAACTTTCGTTTTTTCCATTTTCAAATTAATAAGATAATCTTGTGGTGACATTCCCATTTGTTTTTTAAACAATCGGAAGAAATAAGTCCTTTCTATGCCTATATAATCAGCAACATCATTAATAGAAATTCCTTTTTGATAATTCAAATTCATATATTGCAATGACTTGTCTATATATTCGCGATTAGATACTTCTGTTGTTGTTCTTTCAATCATCATTTCCGCTAGAATCAAATATAATTCACCGATTAATACATATTCCGCTGATCCTTCTTTTGTTTGAAGATTTGTCATATCTTTTAGCCTTTGTAATATTGCCTCATAGCCAGCAGGTCTAACAACATAATTATCATTAGTAAGAAAACCTACTTTTTTCATTAATTCCGTAGTTTCCATGCCTCCAAATCCGACCCAATAATAAGAGAATGGATCTATTTTATCTGCTTCATAATAAGTCATGATATTAGGAGGAAGTAAAAAGCAATCACCTTTTGAAACGTTGTATGTTTTATCTCCAACCACAAACTTTCCTTTGCCTTTAGTAACTAAATGCATAATGTAATATTCCCTTCGGCTTGGGCCATAAGAACTTCCACATTTTTTATTTTCCCATCCCGTTTCATAAACGGATATGAACATACTATTTCGACGTTGTGTGTAAATTAATTTGTATTTACCTTCAATGCCCATTATTTTTAAATCATAATTTCGTTCATGCTTAGTGCATAACGATTCACTTGAGAATCTTTTCATCATTTCTAATTTGTGCAATTTTAAAGCAACTTGTACTTTATCTACGCCACCAATAACAGTTAAACCATTATTAGTAATTGTTAAAGGAACATCAATAACATCAAAGTTTTGTGGGAAAATCAAATACCAAATTGGTGCAAAATCATAAAGGATTGATGTTGATTTATTAATATCAAACTTTCTTGCCTCTCCTATATAATCTTTTTGCCAAATATGATAATTTTCCATAACAATACGAGCAAAAGGGTTGTGACTATGTTTAATTAATTCATAGTTTTCACCGTTCAAAACAATATTATTACAAACATCTAATGGCAATAATAAAATATTTAATCCGCTGGACATTATTTCCCTACTTGCCTCAATGTCACTAACAATATTGCATTCTGGGTCCGGAGAATTTTTATCAAAATATCCATCATAAATAGAACCAGCCATTGCAACTATACTTACTTTTTTACTTTTTAATAACGTTGTTATTCTAGATAACGAGGTAAATGGAGATAATGCCACAACAACAAATTCATCATTAGGATTAGCATTTAATACTTGGCGATATCCTTCTTCATAGTTTGAATAAATTTTTCCGCTAAATTTATGAAGATCAAAATCTTTTATCCATTCTTTTTGTGGGTGAATAGCATTATCCAAATTGGTAGAAACACCCTTACAAATAGCAATATTATCAATATTTAATTCGAAAAGAATTTTAGCAATTAATTTTGTTTTGTACTCCACATCGCCTTGAGATATAGAAATCATATCAATTTGAAACATATTGGTGGACAATATTAAAGATATAGCCCATATATCATCAATATCTTCACCAATATCGGTATCAATTATTAATCTTTTCATGATAGTAATTATTATTTTTCCTTTCTAATAATTTTTATACTTATAGTGCCCTATCATATTAATTTAATTATAACTTATAAAAATGTTTCATACATATATTTTTGTTGTTTGAGTACAACCAAAAGTTGCTAAATCATAAACTCTTGTTGCTAACATGATGTGTAATAAAAACGAAGCTCTTAATAAGCTTCGCTTTATCATTTTTTATTCATCATTTTGCTTTTTTGGTTTTTAAAACAAAATATCCTAAGCAAGTAACTAGCATTAACGCACCAATAATAACAATGAAGTAATTTTCACTGTTTAATGTGCTTATCAATAAAATACTTCCATTATCCGCATTATTTGAAGTTTTATTTTCTTCTAAAGCTATTAAAGATTTAAGATAATTCATTGTATCAAGTATTGTTGCATCTCCTGAGTCAATCGTGGAATCAACGATTGTTTTATTAGTTTCTGATAAATTTTCATATTTTACAAGTAACCCATCTAATTTGGTTCTTGCCTCGCTACCTTTAACTAATGCAGAGCATATGCCATTCTCGCCGCCTTCTTGTCTTAGTTGTTTCCATTCATTAATAAACTCTTCTGCATAATCTTTTACTAATATTTCAAAACTTTGTGTAAATACAACACCAAATTCATCCACTACTTTTGCTTCAACTTGATATGCTCCTTTTGCTGTTACATTTACTAAAGATGTATCTAATATCATTTCGTTTTGTGTTACTTTACGAGCGTTTCCATTTGTTCTTACTAATGTACCTTCCAAGTTGGTTAAATTAAACTCTTCATTTAGTCCATATTCGAGTTTTACTTTGCTAGTGTCTAAAGTAAATGCATTTGTTAAGTTGTCAAGTTTAAATACCTTGATATTATCCATTTTAAGAATCATATCACTACTATGCTTAATAATAATTGCAACTTGTTGCCACCAATTAGCATCTTTACTTGTGCTTGGTTTAAAATCAAATGTTAAATGTTTGCCATCAAATGATCCACCTAAAATAAATTCATTAGTGTCTTTACCAACATATCCGCTTGGGTTATATGTAACACATGGCTGGCCACCTTCGTTATAGCAAATATAAAATTCTGTACAATTAGTTTCTAATATATCCATAGTAATACGATAATTTGTATCACTAACCAATTTGTTTAATCCATTGATATAGAACTTATCCCAAACATCTGAACCCGTTCCATTCTTACTAACTTCTATATAATGATTTGATTCATCGCCATTAATAGCAATTGATAATTCATTTGTTCCATTATATATATTTGGAATATTAGATAAGTTATTGGCCGGAGCGCTTGTACCAATAGCTAAGTTTTCAAAGTTCATATCATAGTCAAAAACATCAAGTGTTTCTTTTTCAATTGAAAAATTATCAAAAACAACTGATGATTCACTAGTATAATTATGAGCGGTTATTTTTATCCAGCCATTGTTGCTTCCAAGTTTTCCACCTATAAATGTAAAAGATAATTTCCCGTTTTCATATTTAGCATTAAATGTCGTTTGGGCATTTAAAATGGATACGCCACTATTAGAAACTTTTATACCTGTCCACGAATTAACTTGATATTCAATAAATAGTTCCGAACTAGCTGTTGTACCTTGCATATTCAAATCAACACTAAATACATATTTTTCACCAGAAGCCAATTTTGCTAAGTTGTCTATTGCTCCTGTTCCAATACCGCCAAATGCTGTGTATTCATTATTGTTATTTACTTTGTACTCTAATGCCTTACTTCCATTTGACTCAATAATGCTAGGCGTTACTCCGCTTTCAAACCAAAATAACTTCTTACTATTGTAAACTGCATCTCCATTATCTCCTACATTAAGAGATTCGAAATCTTCTTCATAAATATAGTTATTTAAAGTTGATTCCTCTGCTTTTACTTCTTTAGTACTTGTCATCAATAATATTGGCAAACTCATTAAAAACAAAAATGCGACTAGTTTATTTTTCATAAAAATACTCCTCCTAACGCAATGAAAATACCAGCATTGTGTAACCGCTTACAATATATAAAAGTTGTTTGATGATTGAACAATGTTGTTTATTTGAGTTAATTTTATTTAACATTTTTTTAATTAATATCGGCTTTTTTTATCAAATTCCGCATTAAATTACATTAAATGTGATATAATACACGCATTGGAGGGGATATTTATGATATCTAAAACTATTGCATTAGACGTTTTAAATGCTGGTTTAGCAACTGGTGCAGATTTTGCTGAGATTTTCGTTGAAGAAAAATCTAACACTGGCCTTTCCATTGATAATGATAAAATTGAATCTATTTCATCAGGAATTATCTATGGAGCGGGTATACGTCTATTAAAAGATTTAAGAAGTGTATATGGATACACAAATGATTTATCAAAAAAAGGTTTAATGAATTTAGCCACTACTCTTGCTGGCGCATTTAATGGTGAAAGAATTAAAACTGTAACCGAATTAAAAAAGCAACGTGTTAACAGCATTCATAAAACCAAAAAACCTTTACATTTAATGAGTAAAGAGGACAAAATTGCTTTCATTACTAAAATTAGTGACTCTATGAAAGATTATGGAGAACAAATCGTTCGTCGTGTTGTTAGTTTTTCAGATAACAACCAAGATGTAACTATTTTTAATTCTGATGGTAAAATTTTCCATGATGTACGTGAAAGAGGAAGAATGTACATCACTGCTTTAGCCGCTAACAAAGACTGTATTGAAAATAGCGGTGTTGGTCCTGGCGCGTCTAAAGGATTTGAATTCTTTGAAGAAGACATTAATCCAATAGAATTAGCTAAAGAAGTTTGTGAAATCGCTATTAAGAAACTTGATGCTAAAGAATGTCCATCAGGAAAAATGCCTGTTGTTATTGGTAACGGATTCGGAGGAGTTATTTTCCATGAAGCTTGTGGACACGCTCTTGAAGCTTCTTCGGTTTCTAAAAATTTATCAATTTTCTCAAATAAATTAGGTCAACAAATTGCATCTAAAGTTGTTACTGCTATTGATGATGGTACTATTCCTAATGGCTGGGGTTCCAATAATATTGATGATGAAGGTAATAAAACACATCGTACTGTTTTAATTAAAGATGGTATTTTAACAAACTACTTAATTGATGATTTCAATGGTCGTCGTATGGGTATGAAAGGTAATGGTGCTTCTCGTCGTCAAAGCTATGCTTTTGAACCAACATCAAGAATGTCTAATACTTACATTGCTGCAGGTAAATCTAGCGTTGATGAAATGATTAAATCTGTCAAATTAGGATTATACGCTAAATCATTAGGTGGAGGATCAGTTAATCCTACTACTGGTGACTTTAACTTTGCTGTTGATGAAGCCTATATGATTCGTGATGGTAAAGTTGCCGAAATGGTTAAAGGCGCTACTTTAATTGGAAATGGTGCCGATATTTTAATGAAAATTGATATGGTTGGTAGTGACGTCAAACGTGCTCAAGGTATGTGTGGCGCAGCTTCAGGTAGTTGTCCTGTTGATGTTGGTCAACCAACAATCAGAGTATCAGAAATCACCGTTGGTGGTCGTGGAGGTGCTTTAAAATGAATTTAAAGAAATATTTTGAACTAGCAAAAGATGCTGGCATTGAATCTTTAGAACTTTATATTGTTAAAAATTATTCTTTAGGTTTTTCTTTATTCCATAGCGAAATTGATAGTTATTCTTTAAGTGATTCTATCTCATTAGGCGCACGTGGAATATTTAATGGAAAAATGGGATATGCTTATTCAGAAAAGATCGATAAGACTACTCCTGAATTCATTATTAAAAACATTGTAGAAAATGCTAAAAATATTACTAATGATAACAAAGTTGAAATATTCAAAGGATCAGATAAATACAAGAAATTT
Source organism: uncultured Bacilli bacterium (assembly GCA_934140155.1). GTDB lineage: Bacteria > Bacillota_I > Bacilli_A > RFN20 > CAG-826 > RUG131. Next base: position 170,625 of record CAKPBC010000001.1, read on the forward strand.
AATTGCTATAACAAAGAATTAGATAATATTCCTGTATCTACAAAATTAAATACACTTTATGAAATTGAAAAGAAATTAAAAGAAAGTGATAATCGTATTAGTGAAATCGGTGGTGTTGGTTATGAAGAATCAAGAAATGAAACTATCATTGCTAATTCTTATGGATTAAAATTATCTGAAAAAAGTAATATGTATGTAATCTACGCTGAAGCTGTTGCTAAAGATGGAGAAGATACCAAAACTGGTTATAAAACTTTCTTTGATAATGATTTTTCTAAATTTAAAGTTGATGACTTTGTTAAAGACGTAAAAGATAACACTATCAAACAATTAGGTGGAAAACCTTGTGATTCTAAAAAATATCGTGCAATTTTCGCACCAAAAGTTGTTTCTTCTTTAATGTCAGCGTTACTTGAATCAACAATTGCTGAAGAAGTTCAAAAACACTCTTCTTTATTTGAAGGTAAATTAGGAACTCAAGTTCTTTCTAAAAAAGTTACAATTACTGAAAAACCTTTAGAAAAAACAATATTCTTCAAGAGTTTTGATGATGAAGGTGTTGCAACTTATAACAAAGACATCTTTAAAAATGGTGTATTAATGACTTATTTATATAACATTGAAACATCTTTAAAAGATGGTGTGAAAACAACCGCGAATGGATATCGTGGTTCTTCTAAATCACCAATTAAGACTGGTTTAAGTAGTGTTTATTTAAAACCTGGTAAAGTTAGTGAAGAAGAATTAATTGCTAAATGCGGTGATGGTATTTACATTGATTCTATTACTGGCTTACACGCTGGATTAAATTCTCAATCTGGTAACTTCTCATTACAAGCAACTGGATTTATGATTAGAGATGGAAAACTTGCTGAACCAGTAAATTTAATTACTGTTGCAGGTAATTTAGTAAAAGTATTCCAAGATGTAACTATGGTTGCTAATAACGCTGAATTATTATCAAGTGGTAATTCAGTACCATCAATCATGATTAAATCTATTGCTGTATCTGGTAATTAATTATTAAATCATTTTTTAAAAGAAGCAAATCTCATAAAATAAAGACTTGCTTCTTTTTTTATACGTTTTTTTCATTCTAATTAACAAACAATCGCTATTTAATTTGCTTATTAAATCATCAAAACTAAGATTTTCAGTATTAAATTTTAACAATAATTACATTTTCTTTGCCAGAAGGAATTTCATTTATAATCTTTCCATCTTCAAAAATAGCTGCACCGCCTTTAGCAATTTCATCATCGCCATCTAAACAATAAGAATTAACATATAAAGTTAATTTGTTAAATTTTTTAGCCTGCTTTGCATATTCGTTTTTTTCAACATTATTCCATTTATCATAATTAAAATCAGTATAAACAGGCCATAAAAGATAATCAGATGATAAATTTGAAACGATATTAACATTATCTTCATTCCAAAGATCTCCACACAAACCTACTGTAAATGTTTTATTATCTAATTCAAATGTAGAAAAGGAAGTTCCTTCTTGATAATGATCATCAGTTTCTTTAATTCTCCAACCACTAGAAACTCTACGATAATTAAAAATAATTTTTCCTTGTTTGTTAATAACAATTTGGCTACTAAAAATTTTTGAATCAAATAATTCAAAATAGCCAAAAGAAACTGAAACATTAAATTTTTTACATAATTTCTTTATTTCCTTAATTAGTTTGCTATCTTTAGAAAGAGCTATATTTTTATCTATTTCAAAATTCCATGTTAAAGCGTCAAATCCTTGAAGAAACGATTCTCCAAATAATATTAAGTCAACTTTATTATTATATTTTTTTATTGTTGATACAATTTGGTTTTTATTATAAATTAAATTTCCATTTCTAAATGATAAAGCCGCTAAAAGAACATTCATTTTGTACCTCGCTTGTAAAGTATTATCTAAAAGCAAGGATAACACATTGCTTTAAATACTATTTACATTTTAAAGAATATAATTGATCGTCGCAATAATTATTCTTTGTTAAAGAACAATATACACAATTTGTCTAATATTATATTTCGAATAAAAACTGTCATTTAAATAAATCTCATAAAAAAATAGCAAAACAATCAACATTCGTAGTTGTCTTTCAAGTACAATAAAAGACCATCAATAATTTTTTTATCAATGGCCTCCATTATTTACTTTTTCCAACTATTTACTTGATTAAGTAACCATTCCGCTACTTTATCAATTCCTTCTCCTGTCTTTGCAGAAATTGGAATGATCGTGGCGTTTTTATTTAGTTTTAGAATTCTTTCTTTTGCTTTTTCAATATCAAAATCGAATACACTTAATGTATCAATCTTATTAATGATTACTAAATCGCTAATAGTAAACATTAATGGATACTTTAAAGGTTTGTCATCACCTTCTGGTACACTAAGTATCATTGCATTCTTACTTGATCCTGTATCAAACTCAGCTGGACAAACAAGATTTCCAACATTTTCTAATATTGCTAAGTCAATGTTTTTACCTTCTAAACTACTTAAACCTTGTCTAGTCATATCTGCATCTAAGTGACACATACCGCCAGTATGAAGTTGAACTACTTCAACGCCACATTTTTTCTCAATCGTATTAGCGTCACATTCACCATCAATATCAGCTTCCATAACCGCAATATTAAGTTTGTCTTTTAAGGCATTAATAACTACTGTTAAAGTTGTTGTTTTTCCTGATCCTGGAGAAGACATTAAGTTTAATAAAAATGTTCCCTTCTCTTTAAGCTCTTTTCTTAAATTATTTGCTTCTTTTTCATTTGAACTAAATACACTTTGCTTTATTTCAATGACTTTATAATTTGCCATATTCTCACCTCTACGTGTATATAATAAAACAAATTCGGTAAAAAAACACCAATTTTTATAAAACTTCCTTCTAATCGCTATTTTTCTCGATATTCGCTTATGATTTATTATTTACAAATGCTTAATTATTTAATAAAATTAAATGTATGCATATTGCAATTAAGTATTATAAGGAGAATTATTATGCCAGAAATGAGTAAAGCTGTCATTCCACCTCACATGACAGATAAAGAGCCAAGCAAAAAGATTATTGCTTTAGGCAAAAAAATCACTGATGTTTTTGCTCACAAATTAAAAGGGGTAAAAGTTGAAGACCCAGAATATTGGGGACTTGCTGAAATCGTTACTGATGAAATGGCGGATGTTGCCTTAAAAATGGATTTAAGACATCCATATACTTTTGCCGAATTAGTCAAATTAAACAATGTAAAAGATGAAGATAAAGAAAGCTTCCAAAAATTATTAGATGAAATGAGTTTTATCGGTTTATTAGAATACGATTATGGTTATCATTATGATCATAACGGAAGAACCGCTCCTCAATCAGAAAGAAGATATATTCTTCCACTATTTGTTCCAGGTAGTGCAGAATTATTTAACATGAATGATCAAAGAGTTAAGGATCACCCTGCTCTTGCTTCATTCTTTGAAAGAATGACTTACATTCCACTAGATGGTATTACCCAAATGGTTCCACCAGGAGGATCTGGTGTTGGTATGCACGTTATTCCAGTAGAAAAAGCTATATCTATGGAAAACAAAGCTATGGATATTGAAAAATTATCTTATTGGTTAAAAAAATATGAAGGCCACATTGGTGTTGGTCCTTGCTCTTGCCGTGTGTCTAGAGGTGTATTAGAAGAGGGTTGCGCTGATGAACCTGGCGCATGGTGTATTGGTGTTGGTGACTTTGCTGATTATTGCCGCGAAACTGGAAAAGGACATGATATTACTGTTGATGAAGCTATCGCTATTTTAAAAAGAGCGGAAGAAAATGGTTTTGTTCACCAAATTACTAATATCGATGGTGATAACAAAATCTTCGGTATTTGTAACTGTAACGTAAAGATTTGTAACGCATTAAGGACATCTTTATTATTTAATACACCAAACTTATCTAGATCTGCTTACACTGCAAAAGTTGATCCAAAAAACTGTGTTGCTTGTGGTAAGTGTGTTGAATATTGTCCAGCTGGTGCTGTTAAATTAGGTCAAAAGATTTGTACAAAAAATGGTCCTATTAACTATCCAAAGAAACCTTTACCAGATAGAGTTAAATGGGGTCCTGAACAATATGATGAAGATTATCGTGATAACGATAGAAAGAATTGTTACGACACAGGTACTGCACCTTGTAAAGTAAACTGCCCAGCTCACGTTGCTGTTCAAGGTTACTTAAAAATGGCTGCTCAAGGAAGATATCAAGAAGCTCTTGCTTTAATTAAGAAAGATAATCCATTCCCAGCTATTTGTGGTCGTGTATGTAATCATAGATGTGAAGATGCTTGTACACGTGGTACTATTGATAAACCAGTTGCTATTGATGCTGTTAAAAAGTTCTTAGCGGAATTAGATTTAAAAGCAGAAACAAGATATGTTCCACCTGTTGTAATTGCTTCTTCTCCTGCTAATGAACATCCAAGAACACATTGGGATGAAAAGATTGCTATTATCGGTGCTGGTCCTGCTGGATTAGCTTGTGCTTATTATCTTGCTACAATTGGTTATTTACCAACTGTGTTTGAAAAATCAAAACGTCCAGGTGGTATGATGACTTATGGTATTCCTTCATACAAACTTGAAAAAGACGTAATTGATGCTGAAATTGAAATATTAAAAGATTTAGGCGTTGAAATTAAGTGTGGCGTTGAAGTCGGTAAAGATGTTACTATTGAAGAACTCAAAAAACAAGGATTTGATGCTTTCTATATTGCAATTGGTTGCCAAGGCGGAAAATTGCCAGGTATTCCTGGTGAAGATGCTAAAGGCGTTGAAATTGCTGTTGATTTCTTACATAACGCTACTGAAAATCAAGATAGAAAATTAAATGGTCCTACTGTTGTCGTCGGTGGCGGTAACGTTGCTGTTGACTGTGCGAGAACCGCTAAAAGATTTGGTTCATCAAATGTCAGCATGGTTTGCTTAGAAAAAAGAGACGAAATGACTGCATCTAAAGAAGAAATTTCTGAAACATTAGAGGAAGATATTTCAATATTAAATTCTTGGGGACCTAAAAAGATTGTTAAGAACGCTGATGGAACTATTAAATCAATTATATTCAAGAAATGCGTAAGCGTTAAAAACGCTGAAGGTAAGTTTGCTCCTACCTATGATGAAAATGAAACAATGGAAATTGAAGTTAAAAACATTGTCTTCGCTATTGGTCAAAAAACAATTTGGGGTGACTTATTAAAAGGAACTAAAGTAGAATTTGTTCCTAATAGTCCACGTATTATCGCTGATAAATTAACATATCAAACAACAGATCCTGACATCTTCGTTGGCGGTGATGTCTTAACTGGTCCAACATTTGTTATTGACGCTATCGAACAAGGTAAATGTGCTGCTGAATCATTACATAGATATGTAAAAGTAACTAAATTCGGTGCTCATATGACAATTGGTCGTAATAGAAGAGACTTTATCGAATTAGATAAAGAAAACTTAGACATCGATCAAGGCTATGATAAAGCGCAAAGACAAGAAGCTGGAATGAATGATAAAGTTGATTATAAACATTCATTTAAAGATGCTCACTTAACATTATCAGAAGATCAAGTTAAGATTGAAACTTCTAGATGTTTAGGTTGTGGTGCTTCTATTGTCGACCCTAACAGATGTATCGGTTGCGGTATTTGTACTACAAAATGTGAATTTGATGCAATTCATCTAGTAAGAGATCACCCAGAATGTTCAAAAATGGTTAAGGCTGAAGACAAATTTAAATACATCTTACCTTATGCTATGAAACGCGCAATGAAGATTGTCTTCGCTAAGAAAACTCCAGAAGATAAAGTTGCAATCAAAAAGCACAAAGACTACAAAAAAGCGCAAAAACAAGCTAAAAAAGCCGCTAAGAAAGAAGCAAATAAATAATGCATGAATTAGGTGTTGTCTTCTATGTTATCGACGACGTTAAAAAGGTAGCCATAGAAAACAAAGTTAATCATGTTCATTCTGTTACACTTGAAATTGGTGAAGTATCCACTGTAATTCCTAAGTATTTAATTGATTGCTGGAAATGGGCTATTACAAAACATGAGTTGCTTAAAAATTGTGAGCTTAAAATTGAAACAATCGATGCCATAACTTATTGTGAAGATTGTCAAAGAACTTATCCTACTATCCAATATGGTAAGATTTGTCCACATTGTGGTTCAGAACATACTTATTTACTTAGAGGAAATGAATTTAACATAAAAGAAATTGAAGTCGATGAATGATAAAAAACCGCTAGCGAATGTGCACACTTCGTAAGAATTATTTTTAAAGAAGACTATCTAGAGTAATTTCTAGGTGGTTTTTTCTTTTTATAGGCAAAATAAAAGGAGCCTGTTTTAATATTCAAGCTCCATTTTTCGAATATCCAGCTTAAACCTTGCACATCGAGTTTATTCGTTTTTTATAATTATACCAAATTATCCAACTTTGCATACTCATCATCAATTTTCGCTTTGTATGTTTCAACGTTGCTAAAAATATTATCTACGATTAAACCAACTCGGTCTTGTTCATCTTTTTTTGGAAATGCAACAATATAATCTTGAAATCTTGTATCATTAATTGCTTTTTTATTTGTTCCTCTTGCCAATCGCTGTACTATTTCTTTACGTCTAGAATTGAAGTAAGCATAGTAATATTTCAAATTTGTATCTAATGGATTTTTAGGCGTTAATATGAAGCATAAATCAGATGCGACGAATTTTCTATCTTTAGTATAATGCACCTTTCCTAAAGAACCACCTGCCCCAAAAACAAAAATCAATGCTTCGCAATCATGAGTGTATTCAGAATGTGTAAGCCAAGTATCAGATGCTGTAATAAAAGTGTACTCACCTTCTTCACGTTTACTGCTTTGCACCGTTCCTTTTTGAACATAAAAAATATCGCCTATTCTTTTGTGAGGTTCATCATCTGATTTATAGTATGAATAAGGATGAAAATCATATTCTTCGTGATACTCATCATATCCTATTATTTTTCCACTACATTTTTCTTGGAAATTATTTAGAGAAATTTCTCCACTTAAATATTTTTTAAACAGATCTATCTCTTTTTTTACAGTTGGTAAATCATTTTCATCAATAGGAAGTCTTCCTTCTCCTTTTTCATAGCCATCATTTTCAACCATTTTTAGATAAATTGAGCCTCTATCTCTATACTTTTTGTCAAAGAAAAGAATTAATGTGCTAACTCCGGAATAAGGTTTAAAAACATATGGATGTAATCCAACAACAGCATATAAACCTGTTTTTATCATTAATTTTCTAAGTTCAATATATGCACTTTGATTGTTTGCAATAATTCCTTCTGGAACAATAAATGCACCTTTACCATCCTTTGTTAAATGCTCCATTATATATTCTGAAAATAAAACCTCAGCTTTTTTAGAAGAAATAGAAAATTTATTATGAGGTGTAATACCACCTTTTGGAGTAAAGAAAGGAGGGTTGGCGAGAATAACATCATATTTGTCATTCCATTTTTCATCAAATGTTAATGTATCATATTCATTTATATCTGGCTCAGTACAACCGTGTAGATACATATTCATTTCAGCAATACGAACCATTGAGGGCTCAATATCATATCCGCAAATATTGCTTAATATTTTTTTCTTTTCATCGTAATTCAAATCCTTATTTTCTTTAGAATTCACAATGTATTTATATGCCGAAATTAAAAATCCAGCTGTACCACAAGCAGGGTCAAGAATTTTGCTTTCTTTTGTAGGTTTAACAACTTCAACCATAAAATCAATTATATGTCTTGGCGTCCTAAATTGGCCTAATTCACCCTGTGAACCTAGTATTCTTAATAAATATTCATATGCATCACCTAAAACCTCACTATCTCCATAGTTTAATCCATCTATTTCTTTTAGAAATAAAGAAAGAACCTCAGGGTCTCTATATGGAACTGTTGCATTTTTAAATATCTGCTTAAAGGTTTTTGGTAAATTTGGATGAATATAAAACTGTTCTAATGCTTCAACATATAGATTCATCCTATTTTGAGCACTGACAGATTTTTTCATTATCTCTCGCCACGAATATTTAGTAAATTCTTTTGAAAAATAAGAAGGTTCACCACCCATTTCAATTGCTTCTTGATCTATATCATCCATAAATTTATAAAGCATTGCTAGTGTTATTTGTTCCACTTGAGTATTAGGGGCAGGTAATTTCCCAACTAATATGTCACGTGCATTGTCAATAATTCTTTTCGTATTTTGGTCTAACATTGTATTTCTCCTTAAGCGTAAAATCTTTCACAATTAATAGCATTTGTAGTTACATAATAAGGAATGTAATCTAAAACAGGCATATTTTTGATTTTTTCATTTCTAATTTGTCTAACTGATTCTCTCAATTGAGAATTAATTAAAATATTATATTGTTTATGCTTAATAGCCTCTCTAATTTCTGCATCTACTAAATAAGCAACAAATATTTCTTTTAATGAGGGAATAGATTCGGGGTATAATTCTACATCATCTTTATTAATTAATATGAAATTGTCAAATTCATCGTTTAATATTTCTTCCTTAGTTTTATATTCATTATGGCCTGTGATAATATTATGAGCAACTTCACGAATTGTTAGATGTCGTTTTAAGCCAAGTGCTCTTTCTATTTTCTCAAGAGTAAAGAATTCAATAGGTTTATTAAATATCTCTCGTTGAAGATAATCCATTAAGCCATCCTCGTCTTGATTTCTAATATAAACTTGAATATTAGGGTCAACATTAACTTTTTCTGAGAAGGAACTATAGAATTTTCTATCAATTTTCATTCCGGAAGGTCCAATAGTTTCTTCGGTAATTGTTTGAATTGTGTCTTGAGATAAATTAATTACTTTTTCAATTTCAGGCTTAACGCCACCACCAACTCCGTTTCTAGAGCCATGCCTTGTAACAAGCTTAATTTTTTCATCATAATTGAACTCTTTTTCAAAGTATTCACAAACTCCAAAGAAATCAAATAATTTAAAATGTTTTTTTGATACTTTAATCTCCCCATATTTAAAATCAAAAATACGAGTCCCTCGGCCCTTCATTTGTATAAAATCCGAAGGAGAAAAAATCGGTCTGCAAAAACACACATTCAATAAATCTCTACAGTCATAGCCAGTTGTCATCATTCCAACAGTAACCGCAACTCTTGATTTAGAAGAATCGTAATCTTCCATAAAATTAGTATGACCATTTAAATTATTGTTTGCAAAATTTATTGTCATTTGTTGCGAATCAGGTATATTAGATGTTATTTGAATAGCAAAATCAGAATTATATTTGTCTGGAAACATTTTATCTGCAAACACATTTAATATTTGTGTAATTTTGCATGCGTGTTCAATACTCACGCAAAAGAAAATGGTTTTACCAATTTCATTAGTTATTGGGTCTCTTTCAGCATTTTTCAAAAATGTAGAGCAAAACAATTCATTTGTTGATTCGCTAAAAAATTCTTTTTCAAAATCTTTAGATGTAAACACTTTTCTTGTTTCACCTTTATCGGATTTAAAAGTCATTTCAAAGTTTTCGTCATCGGAAGAAATAGTAAGGCCATTATCTGACAATAATTTTGTAGTTATTTCGCTTCTAGCATCAATTACTATAGGGTTAACTAATATTCCATCTTTAACACCATCATTAAGTGTATATGAAAAAGTAGGTGTCCCACTATCACAACCAAATATATGATATGTATCCATTAATAATCTTTTTTCAATTTCTCTTGGGTCATCATCATCAAAATCTACTCCCTTAAGATAATTCTTAGGTGTAGCTGTTAGTCCAAGCTTATAGCCAATAAAATACTCAAAAATAGCTCTATTTGATGCTCCAAGAACTCTATGTGCTTCATCAGAAATTACCAAATCAAAATCTGATGGTTTAAATAATTTCCTATATTTGTTATCAATAGAAAAAGATTGAATCGTACTAATAACAACATCTGCTTTAATCCAATCATCCTTATTTTCTTTATATACAGCAACTTTTATGCCGTCTTTTGATAGGTACTTAGTCAAATCTTTTTTTGCTTGATTTTCTAATTCTAATCTATCAACTAAAAATAGTACTCTATTAGCAACTTCGCTTCTTATAAAAAGTTTGATTACACCAGCCGCTGTTAGTGTTTTACCAGTTCCTGTGGCCATTTCAAATAAAAATCTGTTCTTTTTGTTTGCAATAGCTTCTTGAATGCTTTTAATTGCATTTATTTGGTAATATCTTAAAATTCTTATTTCTTTTTCCTTACAATATTTATCTATTTGGATTTCATTATGAAGTTTCCATACAATATTATTTTCTAAGGAAGGATCTTGTGATAATGCAATGAAATATTTATCAATATTCATATTTACAAGAACATTTGTATTTGAATTTAACGCTTTACTTTCAATTAGTGACTCGAATGTTGGAAACGCAGTAATAATTTCAGGGTTTCCTTTTGACAAATTCCAAAAATAATGAATGTCACCATTTGATAAAATAACATATTTTGCTCTTAAAGAATTTGCATACTTTCTTGCCTGCTCTTTAGCAATAAGTGGATTTATGTCTTCTTTTTTTGCTTCTAAGACTATAAGAGGATTACTTTTATCATCAAGCAAAAGATAATCAACAAATCCGTTTTTAGTCTTTTCAAAATTTTCGCCAAATGAATCAATATCTTTTTGAGTGATTTTTACATTTGGTTCAAGGCAAATATTTGCAGGTCCTTCAGCAGAATCAAAGAATCTCCAACCTGACTCTTCTAATAATTTATTTATTTTTATTCGCGCTTTTGCTTCTTTAGATTTCATAATTACTCCTCCACATCTATGCCATATTTTTCAAAGTAAGGGACAAGTTTTCTTTTAATCCTTGTTGTAGGCTTATATTTTCCGCTTTCCCATCTATTAACAGTTCCAAATGAAACATTTAATAGTGTGGCAAACTCAATTTGTGTGAGAATCATTTTACTACGCAATTTTTTAATAGCCTCAGCATATGTCATAAAAAATCCTCCAACGACTAATATGTTATTATTATAACACTTTTTTATCACAATTACCATCGATAGAGCGTTTTATTCAATAGAAAAGGCAACAGGCCAGATTTATAAAATCATTCCTGTGTAGCCTGCTTTAATTAGCGACTTTTTTATATAATATAAACAAATACGGCAAAATTGCACTTATTTTATGAAAAATGCATTTAATCGACTTTATATTAAAGTCCTACATATCCTACTTCATTAACAATTTGTTGTGCAACATCTTGTTTCATCCAATCAACAACCTTTTTTACATTTGGATTAGTATTATTAGAACTATAAACAGCATAAAAATTAGATACAATTGGATATGATTTGTTTTGAATGTTTTCTTTGTTTGGATAAATATCATTTAAGCTAATCATTTTCACATCACCATTTTTCACAACATCTTCAACATAATATCTAAAAGAAAAACCAATCGCGCTACCAAATCTATTTAACGATTTAGATATAGTTTTTTCACCATTCATAAAAGATAAAAACGCTGTTTGACTTCCGCTACTTTCATTCCTTTGTAAAGGAATAATTTGTTTATTATATCCTCCTAATTCTGACCAATTAGTATATTTGCCAGTATAAATGCCTTTTACTTGTTCAATAGTTAAAGAATCAATAGGGTTGTTTTTATTTACTAAAAACACAAATGATTCATATCCAATTGGTTCTAGCACCAACTCAACATTGTTTGTAGATGCATATTCTTTTTGTTGAGCAGATGGTTTAGCAAGTAGACCAATATCAATTTTTCCATCAACAATGCCTTTATAACAATTTCTAGTATTATTCATTTGTAATTTAGACAAAGGTGTATAATTACCATTAACATACTCAATATCTTTTTTATCATATATAGCATTAACAAACGACGAACTAATTGGATAAAGTGCCGCCGCTGAGTCAATAATTGGTTTTTCTCCTGTTAAAGTTAAATTGTCTTTTTTCTTTATTATTTTTGAATTTTCTTCAAAAGGTAAATAATCGCCTAATTCGATAGATTTAGCTTGCATTGTAGGACTCCCGCTAGGTAAAACCAAACTAGTAAACAAACCAAAAATAGTTAAATCTATTACAACAAAAGATCCAATTAATGCAAAAAGTAAAATAGTTTTTATTTTCTTTTCCATTATCCTAACCTCGAAATAATTTCTATAATTGAAATATGATTAAAGAAGCAAATTGTTATAATTGTCAATACGATTATTGATAATACGCCTAATGTAGTTATTAGTCCTAGTAGTTTTATAAATTTTTTATCCACACTTAAACCTCCTACATAAAATGAATAGGTCCCGCTATTACGTTAATAATTACACCTAAAGCTATTACTGCCACCCAAAAAACAATTCTTACTATAAGTCTAACTAACTTAAAATTTTTTATTTTATCTAAATCATTTTCTTTTTGTAGTTTTTTGCTATGAATAATCGCAAAAACAAGCCAGGCAATACCTAAGACCAAAATAATATCAAATATAAAATTGGATAGACACCTAGCTATAACTTGCATTACATAAATAATATACATGGTAAGTCTCATCTCCCGTTAACAATATAACAAATTTATTGCTAATTTTATGTGTATATTCGTTCCAAATTATGCATTTTTGTTCATTTATTATTATGTTTATTAATTAGTTTAATCAAAAAGTAAATTGCCCAACCTATTATGATAAGTGAGACAATCACAATTGAAAGTATTGGTAAAAATTTAACTGCAGGATCATTAACAAATTTTATTAACGCCTCAAATAACGCTGTCCACATTTCAGCGGTAGCGTCCGAAAACGAAAATCCATATCTTGACATTAAAACAAACTTTAATGTAACTAAAACTAAACTAAAAATAGTGATGATTATGCTCAATATTAATGCAACATTAAAAACTCCTTTTTTAAAGGACTCTTTTTTTGCTTTTTCCACTCTCAAGTATTCATCAATTTTGGTTATTATTTCTTTTGAATCAACAACACTTTCCGTATTTCCTATATCAATGTTTTGAAAAACAAGATTTTTAATATCTATAGCATAAAAATCACATAACAAAAATAATACTTCAGCATTAGGTATCCTTTCTCCAGCCTCATAATAAGCTAACGCTCTTCTAGATAGGCCCACCTTGTCTGCAACATATTCTTGTGATAATCCTAATTCTTTTCGTTTCTTTTTTAATTGCTCTGCAATGGTCATTTATATTTCCTCAACTGAGTTAATTGTAGCAAAATAAATAGATTATGTTAATAATAAAATTTTTTTAGTTAAAAAGTGACTCATTTATCACTTTCATAATATCAAACAAACTTAATTAAAACCCTTATTTTATTCACTAATTTACATATTGTTTCTAGACAATACCTTGTTTAAATAGTAAAATTAATAACGAGAATGGAGGAAAATTTATGAAGAAATTTTTCAAAGAATTTAAAACTTTTATAACTCGTGGCAACGTCTTAGATATGGCTGTTGGTGTTATCGTTGGTGGCGCTTTTACCGCAATTGTAAATGCATTAAGTAATAACATCTTAAAGCCAATCATTAACTGGGTTCTAGCATTGATATTCGGTCAAGACTCATTAAGTAACATCTACACTTACTTAAAGAAAGTGTATATAAAAGATGCTCTTGGTCATGCAACTACTGAAATCGATCTTACTCAATCTATTTATATTGACTGGGGATCATTCATTAATGCCATTATCAACTTCATTATTATCGCATTTGTCTTATTCTGCATTGTAAAAGCAATCAATAAAGTACAAGAACAAACTAATGAAGCTAAACAAAAACTTAAAGATAAACATAAAAAAGAAGAGGATGCCACTAAAGAAGTGAAAGAAGAACCTGTAGTAGTTGAAGAACCCGCTCCTGCTCCAGCACCTGTCGTGGATGAAAACGTTGAATTATTAAAAGAAATTCGCGATTTATTAAAAGAAAACGCAAGTTCTAAATAATCTTTAAATTAAGCACTTATTCGTAAGTGCTTTTTTGTTGCTCTTCTTCATAAAATTTAATTAGGTAATATTATGAATGAAGAACAAATAGAGCAACTCCAAAAATTTGTCGAATATTTATTAAACCTTACTCCTAATGAAATGGCTCTTTTGGGGTCTGCAATTGCAATATTGTTATCACAGCCTCTTACTCCTGCTCAACAAAATGTATTTGGTAATTTGCTTGAGTTAGTGGGACAAATAATGCTTGCTATGGGTGCGCAAGGTCAATATATAAATAGTTTAAAATCTAATCCCGATACCTCAAAAATCATCAATAATTGTTATCCTAGAAAAGAAAATTAATGTTTTTTAATTAATAATTCGTGCATTACTAAAGGAATCGAACTAATGGTAATTAAGAATATCCATTCCCAAATACCTAGCTTTGTTGTATGAAACGTATTATTTAAGAATGGAATATTTATTACTAAAAACTGTAATATTACACCTAATGAAAATGCTACAAAAAGAACATAATTTTTCTTTTTTAGTATTCTTATAAAGCCTCTATTAGAATCAGACATTCCAATCATATGGAATAGTTGTGACATTGCTAATGTTACAAAAGCAAATGATCTAGATTTTAATAATATTTCTTTATTGCTTGTTAATAGCGAATAAACATTTTCACCTAAATTATTCCATCCATAATTTGATATAGCATTAGTAATTGGATTAATAAGAAAACTAATTAATGTTAGTAGCGTGATTAAAAATCCATATCCAAATAAAATTTTATATCCACCTTTAGCAAATAACGATTCATTCTTTTTTCGTGGTAATTCATTCATTATCTCATCACTACTTTTATCGACGCCCAAAGCAATTGCAGGTAAAGAATCAGTAATTAAATTAACCCATAATATATGAACTGGGACAAGCGGCATAGGCAAATTTAATAATATGCCTAAAAGCATGGATAACACTTCAGCCAAATTACTAGATAATAAGAACAATGTGGTTTTCTTTATATTTTCATATATTCCTCGACCTTCTTTAACTGATGTAGCAATTGAAGAATAATTATCATCTAGCAAAATCATATCCGAAGCACTTTTGGCTACATCGGTTCCTTTCCTTCCCATAGCAATTCCAACATCTGCTTTTCTTAAAGAAGGTGCATCATTAACACCATCTCCCGTCATTGCCACAAGATTATCTTCTTTTTGAAAAGAGGTAACAATATCAATCTTGTTTTTAGGAGAAACACGCGCAAAAACAGTCTTTTTTTGAATTATTTCTTTTTTTTGATAATCTTTTAATTGTTCAAATTCTTTTCCTTCAATACAATCTTCTTTGTTACTTGCTATACCAAGTCTTTTGCCAATAGCAAAAGCAGTATCAAGACTATCTCCTGTTACCATAATTGTTTTAATACCGGCATTTTTTAATTGTTCTACGGCTTCTTTGGTTCCTTTTTTAGGAGGATCAATCATTCCAACAAATCCTAAAAAAGTCATACTTTCTTCAAGTATTTTATCACAATTTTTATAAGCAAAGGCAATAACTCTTAAGGCATTACTCGTCAATTTATTTAAAAGTTCTTTTTGTTTTAATAGTATAATTTCATCTAATTCTAATTCTTTTCCATTTATTAAAATATATTTGCATTTGCCTAGTATTTCTTCACTAGCACCTTTAGAAAATTGAATTTTTTTGTTATTGTTTTCTATTATTACACTCATCATCTTTTTTTCACTAGAAAACGAATTTTCTTCTATTTTTTTATATTTAAAATCTTTATTAGTAGCACTAGCAAAAGACACTATTGCTACTTCTAAAGGATCTCCAATATAATTATTATCACTTTTTAAACTATGGCAAGAAAGCATATCTTGATATAAATAATCTAATGTTTTACTTTGTTTAATGTTTTTAAGATCATATTTACTATTATCATAAGCCAAACTAACCACAGTCATTTGATTTTCTGTCAATGTGCCTGTTTTATCCGTTAAAATAACATTAACAGCTCCTAATGTTTCAACGGCATGAAGTTTTCTAATAATCATATTTGTTTTAACCAAGCGTTGTACACCCATTGCTAAAACAATTGTTACCACTGCGGGTAATCCTTCTGGTACTGCAGCGACCGCTAAAGAGATGGAAGTAATAAACATTTCAATTACATCACGTTTTTGAATTAAGGCAATTAAAAATAATAATACACATATTACAATGGTAATAAATCCTAATAATTTCCCTAAATCTTCTAATTTCTTTTGTAAAGGTGTTTGCGGTACTTTATGTTTATCTAACATTTTAGCAATTAATCCCACTTCAGTATTCATTCCAACTTTAGTAATAACCATTTCGCTATGACCTTGCAAAACAAGTGTAGACATGAACACTTCATCAAGTCGTTCAGCAATAGGTGTTACATTAGAACTAGAAAATGCTTCGTTTTTATTTACTGGAGTCGATTCTCCGGTTAATGCTGACTCATCACACAACAAATTATATGTATTAAATATTTTTCCATCCGCAGGAACTATATTTCCTTCTTCTAATAAAACAATATCTCCCACTACTAAATTCGTAGTATCTATTTTAAATACTTTGCCATCCCTTTTAACTGCGATTTGTTGATGAGTGATTTTTTTCAATGCATCAATTGCTTTATTTGCTTTTTCTTCTTGAATAAAACCAACTGTTCCATTCATAAAAACGACAAATAATATTATCGCCGCATCGGCATATTCTTTTAACAATATCGATATAATACCCGATAACAATAATATATAAATCAAAACGTCATTAAATTCATTTAAAAAACGCAAAATAGGAGAAGCTTTTTTAGCTTCTTTCAATTCATTTAATCCATTATTAGCTAATCTAATCCTAGCTTCGCTTTCTGATAATCCTGTTTTTAAATTTGTTTTAAGTTGTTGTTCAATGTTTCTTTCCATAATTTTAATAAAAAGCCTTTAGCATTTTAAACTACTAAAGGCATTACATTAAAATATATGTTTTTTATTATTTACTAGAACACATTATATAAATCTTCTGAACCTAATTTTTCTGAAACCATTTTAATAGCTTCCTCATATAGTTCAAGTTCGACTTTTTTTTCAATTGCATCGCTCATATGATTAATACGTTTTTTCATTCCTTCGATAGCAATTTCACTTTCTGATAAGCTTTCATTTATTAGTCCACTAACAAGAAGATATACACGTTTTGTAGCTATATCTTTGTCTTTTGCTAACATTTTACGATCATCAGATTCTAAAACATCCCAATAATATTTTGAAGCTTCTTCAATGGAACTATTTAAGATTATAAAATACAATTTTTGAAAACGATAACGATATCCGGTAATTGTTTCTAAAGCATTAGTGTCCGCTAAAACAGTATCAACAACTTCTTCAGCTTTTTTATAATCTTTTTTATTTAAACATTCATAATATGCATATCGGTTAATTAAGACTGTCATAGGAGTAATTTCTTTATAAACAGGAATATTCTCTGGAGTTTTTCCTACTCTTATATCTTCTTCAATACGCATAAATTCATTATAAGCATCCGCGTTTTCTTTTTTACCTAATAATTTTAAACGATAACCATCATTTAAAATATCTGTTCTCATTGGAATAATATTATAAAGCACGAAAACTAAACCAACGCCAAAGTAGATAAGAAATCCGTATTTAATTTGGGCTGGAATTGCTTTAATCATATAAAGAATTAAACAAATAATTACAGAAACCAAGAAAGATAAAATTCCTCCTCTTAAAAAAGAAGCAGGATTAGATTTTTTATCTTTAGTAATTGGTGTAAATCTAGTTTCACTAAAAAGTCCTTCGAATCCTTCAAATTTAAACGCCCATTTATTTTCTTTTTTATACCAACATAATCCAAACATATTGAAATAAGTTAATTTGTATCCGCCAATCTTAGCTCCAATAATATGGCCTATTTCATAAATAAGAGCAAACACAACCACAGATATTGCCATACAAATCAAAACATATGGCCAAGCTTGCGCAGAAGATAATTCTAGTGCACTTATTGCTACTACAATTACTGTTTGTCCTACTAAGTAGATTAACGCAAACATAATTAAGTAAACTATTATTGTTCCTAACTCATTTTTTTCCATAATAGTCCCTCCTTAAAATTTATTTAATATTATAGCACTTTACATTTATTAAAACACTAGATAACAATTATTTTATTAACCCTGGAATAAATTGATTATTTAACATTTCTAGCTTATTTAATAAATCTTCAACTTTTTCTTTCATTCCTTGATCAATCCAAAGAATAATACAACTCGTCATTGCGGAAGTATAATACGTAACGTAAAATTTTCTTTCTTCACTTGCAAATTTATTTTCTTTATCCAAAGTAACAAATTGTCTTAGTATTTGAGAATAAAAATAACTATATACAAATTGTTCAAATAAATCCCGTGCTGAACTTTCTAAAATATGTTTCACAAAATTTTTATTTTTATTAACGTACTTAATAATTTGTTTAACCATTTCTTTCCAATCTTTAACTTCTTTATTAATTAAAGTATTTTCATTTAGAAAAATCCAAGTTAAAAGATCATATATATCTCGGAAATGATAATAGAAAGTTTGTCTTTTTATATTACAAGCAGAAGATAATTCTTGCACTGTAATACGATCAAACGATTCATTAGACATTAATTTTTTTAATGTATCCGCAATTAATTGTTCTGTTTTCATTTGTTTCTTATTTTAGCGTATTCTACTGCAATCATAGAACCTACTTTAGCATTATTAAGTACTAATTTAATATTTGATTCTAATGAATCTCCACCGCTTAATTCACAAATTTTGCTAAGTAAGAATGGTGTGGTTTCTTTACCATGAACTCCAAGTTGTTTCATTTCTTCAATAGCGTCATTTATACACTTATCAATTCTTTCTTTATCCATTGCATATTCTTCTGGGATTGGATTAGAAATAAGAATACCACCTTTTAAGTGATTATCTCTTTTTGCCTTAATTATATTAGCGCCATCTAGTGGTGAACTAATTGCATAATCGCAATTTAAGCCACTATGTGCGGTATAGAAATCCGCTAATTCAATAGTTTTATATCCTAAAACTGTTACACCAAAAGTTTCTAAATACTCTAATGTTAATTTCAAATCAAGAATAGCCTTAGCACCAGCACATACAACAGTAACATCAGTATTAGCTAATTCTTGTAAATCTGCGGAAATATCAAATGTCTCTTGTGCTCCACGATGTACGCCACCAATTCCGCCAGTAACAAATACTTCAATACCTGCTTCATGCGCAAGAATCATCGTTGTAGCAACTGTTGTAGCGCCCCATAATTTGCGAGCATAGACAACTGGTAAATCTCTACGTGAGACTTTTATAATACCTTTTCTTTTGCCAAATTCTTCAATTTCATCTTTGCTCATTCCAATAACACCAACACCATCAATAATTCCAATTGTTGCTGGAATTGCACCATGCTTTCTAACTTCTTCTTCAACCATCAAAGCTGTTTCAACATTTTTTGGATATGGCATACCATGAGAAATAATAGTCGACTCTAATGCCACAACTGCTTTCCCGTCTTCTAATGCTTTCTTTACTTCCTCGCTAATTCTAATCATTAAAAACACCTCTATCTTTTTTACGAATGAATTTATCAAACAAATAGTATATTACAAAATATAAAATTGTGAATACTATAATTATACCTATTGTTATTAGTATATTTTGTGTACTTAACATTGATGGATAAATCTTGAAGATGTTTAGCGGTTCTCCACCAATAACAATTAGTTTTTTCTCGGAAACAATTGATAATGTAACAAATAATGTTACTGTTAATAATGTTAAGCAAGAAAATAACACTGTACGATATTTATTAAATGGCCAACAGCATCTAAATAAAACAACTAAGCACATAAACGAAATAATAAACATACCCATAGTTTGAATTATTTGACTATTTCCAATCGCACCATTTAAATTTAAAAGTAATAATGTTAATACCGCTAAAGTGATAGTTACACCACCTGGAATTGCGTTACATACAACATTGTTAACAAATCCACCTTCAATAACTTTATCATTAGGTTGTAAAGACAGGAAGAATGAAGCGATGCCTATTCCACAGAACTCCCAAATATATAAATGTTGCGTTTCAAAAGGATATTGGAATGTCGCTGCTGATTTAAATATCATTCCTATAACTGCTACAATAAGCAATATGACGGAAAGCAAGAAAGCAAAAATAGTTTTATTTAAAAATAAAGAACAGGTTTGTTGCAAATTATTAACAACTCTTCGACCTTCTTGAACAACTTCTGGCATATGAGAAAAATCTGAATCCATTAAAACTAAGTGAGAGGAATATTTTGTTGCATCCGCGCCACTTGCCATAGCAATTGAGCAATCTGCTTTCTTTAAAGCAATAATATCATTAACTCCATCACCAGTCATAGCAACAGTTTTCCCTTGCTCTTTTAAAGCTTCCACTAAAGCAGCTTTTTGTTCTGGAGAAACTCGGCCAAATATTGTATACTTATTAGCAATTTTCTTTACTTCATCAAGTTCCATACCTTCCAAATTAATGATTGATTCATAATCTTCAACGCCGCACTGACGAGCTATCTCACCAACAGTGATAGGATTATCTCCCGATATAATTTTTATATCAACATTATTTTGTTTAAACCATGCAATTGTCGATTCAGCATTTTCACGAATATTATCTTTAATAGAAATATAAGCTATAATTTTAGAACCTAATGGTGGTTGTTCTTTACGACTTGGCATTATCGAATGAGTTAACACCATCACTCTTAAACCACGTTTAGATAATTCTTCAATTTTTTCTTTTGCTTTACTAGGAAGTTTTTTAATAATAAATTCTGCCGCTCCTAATGTATATGTACCTTTACCTTTAAGTGTTACCATCGAATATTTTCTAGCACTAGAAAATGGCAACGTATTAGTGGCCATATATTTATCATTTAGCGGACACATTTTCATAATTGCTTTAGCGGTTTGATTGTTATCTTTAGTAGCATTAAGCATAGATCCTAAGATTACTTTAATATCCTCTAGATTCTGTCTTCCTTCTACCTCTATTTCATTAATTGACATTGTTCCATCTGTTAATGTCCCTGTTTTATCAAAGCACAAGACATTAGAACGCGCTAGCATTTCAATTGAATATAATTCTTGCACCATAGTTTTCTTTTTTCCTAAGCGTAAAACACCTACCGCTAAGGTCATTGAAGTAAATAAGAACATTCCTGCTGGAATCATTCCAATCATTGATGCGGAGGTTGATTTAACTGCTTCTTTAATTTTATCAACTGTACTAATTGCATCAGAATTAAAATAGTCTTTAAAGAAAAGCATAATTCCTAAAGGAATAATAACCAAACTAATAATATGAAATATTTTATTTAATGATTTTAATAATTCGGATTTTGGTCTTTTAAATTGTTTTGCTTTTGATTGTATTTCTTCAACAAAAGAACTTTTACCAACTTTTTCCGCTCTTAGTGTTGCTTTACCGCTAACAACAAAAGATCCAGAATAAGCTAAATCGCCGACACACTTTTTAATAGTTAACGATTCACCTGTAATAATAGATTCATCAACTTCTAATTCACCATCAACCACAATAGCGTCAACGCTTATTTGCTTACCAGTTTCTAAAAAGAATATATCATCTAAAACTAATTCTCCAGTTGGAATATCTTTTATTTCTCCGTCTCTTATAACTTTAACAGTTGGTTCTACTGATAGTTTAAGTTTTTCCACTAGTCTTTTCGCACGAATATCTTGAACTAAACCAATAATCATATTTAATATCATAACAGTCATAAAAGCGACAATACCTTCTGCATTACCTACTAATATTTCTGCTATTGCAATTATTGTTAAAAGTATATTAAAGAATGTTAAAACATTACTTTTTATTATTTCAAAATAAGTTTTAGTTGTTTGTTTGGTTGTTTTGTTATATAGTTTTTGTTTTTTTCTATTTTCTACTTGCTCACTAGTTAACCCTGTGTCTAGTGCAGCGTTAAATCTTTCTATGTTCTCTTCAGCATTAGATTGTTTTTTCATTTCTGCTATCCTCATATATTTATTATATAAAAACAAAATATAATTAATCAACTAAAAAAGAGTCTAATATAGACTCTTTTAAGTGATTTTTCATCTTTTTTAACTATTTAGTTATTAAGCGGAAAGAAATTTTATATGTATAGACATATCCTAAGCTTGCTTTGCCATCTGAAACACTTTGTTGGATACATGCTTGTAATGTAATTACATAATGTTCAGCTACTGTTACATTTGTTTCTTCATCAATGCCTTCAGGAATTAAACTTGCTGTTAGTTTTGTTGTAACTGCTGAATTAGGTCTCTTAGAATTTTTATATATTTTTCTAATATTTCTAATAACGCTTGTATCTAATAAAGAAATTTCAGGTTCGTTTCCTTCACTATATGGAGTTGTTACTTTTCCATTAGAATATCTACTAGTTCCATAGAATTGTTGAATTTGATAATTATTACCATCTTTATTAAATTGTTGTATAACAGCACTCTCAGCATAAATATTGTTGCTATCATCTGTACCAGTTTGGCTTAAGTAAGTAATAGAAACATTATCGTTATATAAAGTTGTATCTGATAAAGATTCTTCTTCATATGTTTTAGAAGAAAGTTTTTGACTATAATTATATTCTCTTACCACACCTGTAGGCTCATTAAATTCCGCAGCAATAATTGTATCATTAACTTGTTCAAGCAAAGATTCTGCTTCATCGTGTTTATTTCCATTTTCAACATTAGGAACTAAAGTACCATTATCATAGTATTTATTGTAATCGAATATTACTTTATCATTATCTGTCTCTTGATATTCGCCAATGCTATCATAACCATAACTAAATACCATTGCATATGATTGTATTAAATCTCCATAATATGTAAATTCAAAACTATAGCCGTATTTTAATAAGCGATTACTAGAATCTAGTTGAGCATATATTGTTTGAACAACACCTTGTCCAGCATATTGAGTTCCTTCTTCATAGTAAAGATTTTGATTATATTGAAGAGTAATATTTCCAGCTTCATCTTTTGAAGAACTATACCATTCACTATTTTTATCAAACACTAGATTTCCATCAGAATCAACAGCTTCATAATTACTTTTTGAAAGAATTTTAGTGAAGTTAGATCTCATTTGAAAATTAAAATAATCTTTTACTGGTGTTTTATCTACGTTTTTATCTAAAATACGGTAATTGTTAGGTACAGAATATTTTTCTCCATCGTTAAGTTCTGGTTCACTTTCCCCATCTTTTGGTAACTCATGGACTATTTGAACAAAGTAATTTACACCATCAATATCACGATTATTAATAAATCCTTTGTTCTTTGTGGTTTGCTCTTCGTGATTTTCATATGTTTCATCCGTGGCAACTAATGAAGTTGTACTACTATTTTGTGTAACTACATCATTATCATAAATGTTATAAGTCATATCAATTGTTGATGACTTATATCCTGCATCTATTTCAAAATAAACATACTCATAATCCTCATCAGCATGGATTGTCATAGATGTATTATCTTTAACAGCACTACCCAAAGTAGAAGATAAAGCAAAGAATTGTTCTTCGTTTAATACACCTTCAAATTGTGGCTTTTCTCCACTAGAAGAAGAATCGCCTTTTTTTGGTGTATATACTTGTTTTGACACATCTTTCTTTTTTAATTGTTTCTTGCTAGATACTTGTGATTGTGTTGATGAACCTTGTAGTTCAGCATAATCATCCGGATTCAATAATTGAATATTATTATCTCCAGAATTTCCACGATTGTAATAACTATAACGACTTACTTGACTTCTTTTAGCATATTCTTCCCAATCGTATTGCGCTGAAATATCTTCCTCTATAGATAACAATTTTAATCCTTTTACTTCTTCTTTTTCTTTTAAAGTGCCTTTATTGTTATCATTATTGTTTGATGATCCATTGTCACAACCAACAATCATAGCAGCAATTAAAGCAAAAGGTAAAATAATTGCTCTTTTTTTCATAATAATTCCTCCTTCTAAATCACATATTTGAAAAACAAATATTGTATATGAAATAATACTATTATTTCGGCCTAATGTCAAACCATTTTTGCCAGTTACATAACTTATTTTTTTGTTTTCTTACTAGTTAACTCAATAAGTTATAGTTGCTTGTTCATTACTGTTTATAACAATTAGATAAGATTTGTCAGTGTTTTTTATTGTCAAATGAATAGGTTCTTGCTCTAAATCAAAAACATCAAAAGCTAAAACAATAAAATATTTTATTGTTCCATTAATATTTTCTCCATAATAGGTTGTTATGTTGTTCGCAATTCTTTTCTTTAAAGAAACACCATCAATAGTTACTGTATCTACCTTAACTTTTACTTTAGGAGTAGATGAAAATATAGTTAGAAATAATATAATGCCCAGTATACTTAAGATTGATATCGTCAATGCTGTTATGTTAATAATTTTTGTCGCTTTTTTCATTAAGTTCACCATTTTTATTTTGTTATAAAAATAGTTAATTTATTCTTTTTGTCTTTTTAATTTGAAGAAATCTTTTAAAAGTGTGCTTGCTTCATTTTCTAATACACCGCTAGTGACTTCTGGTTTGTGGTTTATTCCTTTTTGTTCAAATAAATTAAAAGACGATCCTATCGCGCCACCTTTAATATCTTTAGCGCCATATACCACTCTTTTTATTCTTGACCACATTATAGCACCTGCACACATTGAACAAGGCTCTAGTGTCACATATAATGTACAATCTATTAGTCTCCAAGATTTTAATTTCTTACTAGCTTTTTTGATGGCAATGATTTCAGCGTGTCCAGTAGGATCTTGTTTAGTTTCGCGCAAATTATGTCCACGTGCAATAATTTTATCATCTTTAACAATTACAACCCCAACTGGAACTTCGTCAAGTGCAAAAGATTTATATGCTTCTTTTAATGCAACTTTCATAAATTTTTCGTCTTTTTCCATATATTTCACCACCAAAAAACCATTGCACATGAGAAAGACGCTTATGGCTGCTACGTTCCCGTCCTGACCAGGTTCACACTTTGCTCATCGCAATGGCACTATTATTATAGCATAGTTTTATCGCATAAATGCAATATTTTTTTATTTTTGGCAAAAAAAAGATAGAATGACCAAAAATCATTCTATCTATTATTCATAAAATTATTTCTTCTTTGGATATAAAACTTTAATTCCGCCCATGAAAGGAACTAAGGCATCAGGAATAATAACTGATCCATCTTTTTGTTGATTTTGTTCAAGTAATGCTGGGAATAAACGAGATGTTGCTAATCCAGAAGCATTTAAAGTATGGCAAAACTTTGTTTTTCCTGTTTCTTTATCACGGTATCTAATCATACCTCTACGAGCTTGATAATCTCTAGCATTTGATGCTGAAGATACTTCTTTATAAATACCCATAGATGGAATCCAAATCTCAACATCATATGTTCTAGCCATTGAGTGAGAGCAATCGGCAGCGGCTAATTTAGAAATTTGGAAATGTAATCCTAATCCTTCTACTAATTTAGCGGCTTTATTAACTAATTCTTCAAAAGCTTTATCTGATCCTTCTTCTGTTGTATATTGAACCATTTCTACTTTGTCAAATTGATAACCACGAATCATACCTCTTTCTTCAGTACGATAACTACCAGCTTCACAACGATAGCAAGGAGTATAAGCAAAATATTTCTTTGGTAATTCTTCCTCAGATAAAATTTCTTTACGATGCAAATTTACTAAAGCAGTTTCCGCAGTTGGAAGCATAAATTTATCTTGTCCTTCAAGCCAGAAAACATCTTCTTTAAATTTTGGGAATTGACCAGCTGTATAACCACTTTCTTCATTTAATAAATGTGGTGGTAAAATCATTGTATAGCCATCTTTTAAGTGTGTAGTAATGAAGTAATTAATTAAAGCCCATTCTAATTGAGCACCTAATCCAGTATAAATCCAAGTTCCACGTCCAGATATTTTCGCAGCTCTTTCATAATCGATTAACCCTAAAGATTCTGCTAATTCAACGTGATCTTTTGGTTTGAAGTCAAATTCTGGTTTCTTACCAAAAGTATAGATTGGTTTATTATTTTCTTTTCCACCAGGTAATAAATCATCATCTGGTAAATTTGGTAATGTTTCAACAAATTCTTTAATTTCTTTTTCTAAGTTTGCTAAGTCTTCTTCATTTTTAGCGTTTTGTGCTTTTAAATCTTTAACTTTAGCAAATATTTCTTGAACATCTCCGCCATTTTTCTTAACGACTGGTACTGATGCAGATAGTTTATTGATTTCTGCTTTTACAACTTCTACTTTTTGAATAAGCTCAAGTCTTTTATCCATTTTTTCGATAGTGCTTGTAAAATCAACATCCCATCCTTTTTTCTTTAAAGCTGCAGAAACGTATTCTGGCTTTGTTTTGATTAAATTTAAATCTAGCATGTTTTTTCCTCCTAAAAAAATAAAAACGTCCCATAATGGGACGTAAATAACCGTGGTGCCACCCAATTTATATCTACATAGTAAATATATCTTGAATACTTTTAACGCAAGTTTACGGAACGATTAAGTTCACTCTATGAGACGGACTAATTATTTTGCATTTACGCTTTCCACCATATAGCGATTCTCTAAAAAATGCTTAATAATATTTTTCTCAATCTTTGAGCACACTTATTGTATTATGCTTTTAATTAAATATCAACTAATTTATTGCAAATTGATTTTAGAAATATATTGTAATGCTTTCCAATATAAATAAGCCGACCATTTTCTTTTCTTTGTTGAAAAACGAATTTTTTCTTTTAAGAATCTAACTTCTAAAACATCTTTATATTGAAGCATTAATCGTTTTATATCTTTTATATCAACTTTTACTATTTCTTTATTGTATTCAAATTCAATATGTGTTTTATAAACTTTTAAATATGTTTTTCCAATTGGTTTTTTAAAGAATTCTGTTTCTTTAGCATATTGTAAATCTAAATCTCGTGCTTCTAAAATAACATCTTCATCCTTCGCGGAATCAATTATCTTTTTTAGTTCTTCATATTGTTTATCATCAAGTTCCGCTAAAGTGGAAGTAAAATCTTTACTTTCAAGTTTACAATCGCGATGATATTTGGCTTCAAAATCACATTTTGTACAAAATACTTTATTTCCTTTTGAAGACAATACTTCTAAACGATGACATTTTGGACACATATATAAGCCTAATTCTAACCATTCTGCGCGAGCAAAGCCAATACGTTGTTTGTGATTTGATTCTTGATGATGTTTAAGATCATCTACTGTAATGCCATCCACTATTACCTTATGTAATTCATTTACATCCATTTCTTGAACTTGTTCTTTAGATAAAACTTCTTGTACTGAATAAATTATTTTTGTATGGTGAGCATATTTGCTCCAACGAGATGCTCTAGCACCCGCTCCATTAATTTTTAAAATTACAACTGGTACTTTCATCATTTTAGCGTATTTAGCGATGCTAACATCTACTGGTAAAGTTCGGCAAAACATATCGATATCTCCTTCTGGATAAACACCAATACTTTTTCCTTCTCTTACTAACTTTTTAGTCATTAAAACATCGGATATATCACTGTCTGACATTCCTCTTTTTATTTCCCCTAATAAAGTTCCACTGAAAAATGTTAAGAATTTATTTTTAAACATTTCATCATGAACTATAAAATGAATAATATGTGTAGGGAACATCAAATTAGCGTAAATGCCGTCCCAATTGCTTAAATGATTAGAAATAAATAGAACTGGTCTTTTAGGAATTTTCTTCTTGTTCTTTTTAAATCTTACATGTTGGAAAAGAACAACATATAGCCATACAAATGGTCTAAGTATCGTATAAAAAATCACTTGTGGCCATGATCTAGTTTTCTTGTTCTTATTCTTTTTCTTCATCTATATTCACGCTACTTTCAAACTATTAATTATTATTCATTCTAAACGAATTTTTAATACTAATACACAACCATATTAGCATTAAAAACGTCCATTCTACAAATGTTTTTATGCTTTTTTAATAATTTAGAATGAACGTTTTGATTATATTGTATTTTTGTAATTAAATAAACGACAAAATTATTATATTTTGTTGATTTTATTTTGATTTTGAAGAGCACAATTGTTTGGTATTACTATTATAGTTTCCAAACACACTACACGCTAACGAATCATTATCAATATATGGATTACGATTATGTTGGTGTCCATATATTGCATTATTTCTATCTATCTCTTTTTGGCTGACTGGATCTTCTAATGACCAACGAAGCATCATTTCTAAACTCCAGACATTTAATCCCGGATAAGAAGTTCCGCCTAAATTAGTTCCTTCTGATTTCCAAGACGCCACCCTACCTTCATAAGCTGTAACCATATAGAAATAACTTCTTGCAAAATCGCCTTTATATATATCATCTGGTTCAAACACTGTTCCAGAATATCCAGATATTGAACTACTGCCTAGTTTATTGGTAAGTGTAATTCCTGTTTTTGCTTGATTTTTAGTCACATAGGTATATGTAGCTGTCCCTACTTCTCCATATGGATAATTACTTCTTCGTCCGTTTATTTTTCCATCGGATGGATAAATATGAAATGCATCACTATACATTGGTGAAGCATCATTAAACCAACTTTTTGGCAT
Source organism: uncultured Bacilli bacterium (assembly GCA_934140155.1). GTDB lineage: Bacteria > Bacillota_I > Bacilli_A > RFN20 > CAG-826 > RUG131. The sequence continues at coordinate 199,465 of CAKPBC010000001.1, forward strand.
AGAGTGTTCCTTATTCCAAGTATCTCCTTCATTTTTGTAATTGCCCACATCACTAAATGAATAACTAAAATCACCATATATATCCCAAACAGTTCCATCACTTCTTACATCGCTATCTCTATATACTTCTTTTAAGCTGCCATAATCAACTGTTTTTGGCTCGCCAATAACTTTATATAGTTTTGTCTTTAATTCTTTGCCTTCTGAACGATTTAAGTCATCATAATTGTAATAGTTATCGCTATTATTATAAGTCCAATTGCCAATAGGTTTAACATCAACAGATGTTGAATCTTTGTTTGTACTTATTGATGGTAAAATTACAGATATATCATCTTTGCAACCAACTAACACTGCTGCGGCAGTAGCTAATAATATTCCTAGTTTTACTTTATGCTTCATATATTCACCTTTTTATATTGTATTGTGTGTTGCTTAATAAAATCCTTATCATATTTTACTTATTAAACATTAAATCCGCAAACTCAGGATGATCAATAAACGGATTACGATTATGTTGCTCTGAATAATTTCTATTGTTTCTCAATATTTCCCAAGTTGTCACTGGAAATTCTCTATTCCACTTCAAGCATAAATCTAATGATGAGAAGTTTCCAGTTACACTATGACCATACATTACATAAACATAGAGAGTTGCTCGAGCAACTTCTCCTTTTGCGGCATCACATGGCTCAAAATAAGATCCTGATTTATAATTAGCAGTAATTCTATTTCCTGAATCTTTGACCGCAGTAGAAGAATTGTGCGCTACTTCGGAAAATTGATAATTTCCTCTTGCACCATTTGTCTTCCAATCATCAGCAAATATATGTATTGAATCACTTTTTGCATTACCAGATATCTTGGATTGTGGATAAGTGTGTTCTCTATTCCACTTATCTGCAGCATTACCGCTAACATGAGCACTTTTTGGATAGGAACTTCTACTATATACGCAGAAAACATTATTTGAATTATTAGGGTCTTCATCAACTTTTTCAAATCTCGACCAATCATAATTTTGCTTTACACCACTTGTATTAGTTATTGCTGAAAGAGCATTTTTTAAACTATCTCCTGTTTTTCCAAAAGCGCTTTGATAATAATCATCACCTACAGATGGTGTTATGCCTTCAATATATGGAGTCCTCATAAATTCTTTACTTGCTGAACTATCTTCTTGTAAAAAATATTGCCATTTTCCTTCAATATTTCCACTAGAAGCAGTTGAACTATTAGATGTACTAGGTTTTACGCTAATGCTTGTTGAAGTAGATGGTTTATTGCTATTAGAATTAGAGCTACTACTGAAATTACTATTAGAACTTCCACTAATTAACGATATCGAATTACTTTGACTAGCAGATGGTAAAATAACTGTGATATTATCTTTTTCACAAGCAGCCAACATTCCTATTATAGCAGAGCATAAAATAGCAAACTTAAATTTCGTCTTCATATATTTCCTTCTTTCATATGGATATATTTGTAAATATATAATATCATTTTTTCAATTTAAAACAAGTGCAATAATATTTAGCACTTTTTTGCAATAAAAAAAGACCGCAAAATCCAATTATTTTTGTTTTGTGGTCTAATTTAATTTGTTTATGTTTTATTTGTTATTTTCTTCTTCAACAATTTCTTCTTGTTCTTGGTGTTCAACAACCGCAACAGAAGATACACGTTGATCATCATCTAAACGAATGATTTTAACGCCTTGAGTATTACGTCCCGCAATCTTAACTTGTTCAAGTGGAATTCTAATAATAATACCTGCTTTAGTAATAACCATTAAATCTTCATTACCATTTACAGCGCGAATTGTTACTAAATTACCAACTTTTTCAGTTGCGTGAATTGTAATAACACCTTTAGTTCCACGTGAAGTCATACGATAATCAGTATAATGTGTCATCTTGCCATATCCACGATCAGTAATAGCTAAGATATATTCTCCTTCTAAGCTTGTTACCATTCCTACCGCAGTTCCACCATCGATATTCATACCACGGACACCAGAAGCAGTTCTTCCCATTGGACGAACATCATTTTCATTAAAGTTAACCATTTTACCTAAACTTGATGCAATACCAATAATAGCAGTGCCGTTAGTTAATTTAACATCTAGTAAGTGATCTCCTTCGCGAAGTGAAATTGCAATCTTACCATTTTGTCTAATTAATTCAAATTCTTTAACTGGTGTACGTTTTACAACACCTTGTTCAGTTGCAAAGAACAAGTAATCAGATTCACGATATTCATCAACAGTAATAATTGATTTAACAATCTCATCTTTTTCTAAGCTTAATAAGTTAACTACTGGTAATCCTTTTGCGGATCTAGAGAATTCAGGAACTTGATATCCTCGCATTCTATATACTTTACCATAACTTGTAAAGAACATTAAATCAGTGTGAGTTTTAGCATGTACTAAGATATCTACAACATCATCTTCATGTGTTTGCATACCTTTAACACCACGTCCACCACGATTTTGAGTTCTAAATGTATCGGTTGATAATCTCTTAATATAACCATTTTTAGTTAATGTAATGATTATTTCTTCTTCTGGAATTAAATCTTCATCATCAATATTTGAGATCTCATTAGAAATATGTGTTCTTCTTTCATCACCAAATTTATTTTTGATTTCTTCTAATTCATCTAAGACAACTTTTAATTCATTTTTACGATCAGATAAGATTTCTTTATATTCAGCAATTTGAGCATTTAAGCGAGCAATTTCATCTTCAATTTTGGCTTTTTCTAAGCCTGTTAATTTAGATAAACGCATATCAAGAATTTCTTTAGCTTGAATTTCAGAAATGTTATAAGCTTCAATTAATTTTGCTTTAGCGTCATCAGTAGATTTAGCACTCTTAATAATATCAACAACATCATCAATATTATCAATCGCAATAATTAAGCCATTTAAGATGTGATCTCTTGCTTCAGCTTTTCTTAATAATGTTCTTGTACGACGGCCAATTACTTCAACTTGGAAATCAAGATAATATTTAATTAAGTCTGGCATTGGAAGAATTCGAGGCTCCCCATTAACAAGACATAAGTTAATTACACCAAATGAACATTGTAATTGTGTTAATTTGTAAAGTTTATTTAAGACAACTTCTGCAATAGCATCTCTTCTTAATTCAATGACAATTCTAATACCTTCTTTATTAGATTCATCACGAATATCCGTAATTCCTTCAACAATTTTATCACGAACTAAGTGCGCGATATTTTCAATCATTAAAGCTTTATTTACTTGATATGGAATTTCTGTAATTACAATACGTTTCTTTCCATTTTCTTGTTCAATAATTTCAGCACGAGAGCGAACAACAACTGATCCTTGACCAGTCTCATAAGCTTTTCTAATGCCACTTTTTCCTAAAATTATTCCTCCAGTTGGGAAATCCGGACCATAAATATAATTATTCATTAAATCCTCTGCGGAAATGTCAGGATTTTCTGCGACAGCGTGAATTGCATTAATAGCTTCTTTTAAATTATGTGGTGCCATATTAGTGGCCATACCAACAGCAATACCATTAGATCCATTAACAATTAAGTTAGGGAAACGAGAAGGAAGAACAGTTGGTTCTTGTTCTTGTCCATCATAGTTATCCATAAAATCAACAGTATCTTGATCAATATCGCGAACCATTTCAACCGCTATTTTAGACATTCTTGCTTCAGTATAACGCATAGCAGCAGGTTCATCACCATCGATAGAACCAAAGTTACCATGACCATCAACTAAAACATAACGTGTATTGAATGGTTGAGCTAAACGAACTAAAGATCCATAAATTGCTGAGTCACCATGAGGGTGATATTTACCCATAACGTCACCAACAATACGAGCGGACTTTTTAAATGGTTTTGTTGGTCCAATACCTAATTCATTCATACCATAAATGATACGGCGGTGAACTGGTTTTAAACCATCTCTAACATCTGGAATTGCACGTGATACAATAACAGACATTGCATATTCAAGGAATGAACTTTTTACAGTTTCAGTGATTTTAACATCACGCATTTCTGGAACGATTCCTTCTTCAATATCCGCAAGAGCTTTTTCGTCTTCTTCAGTGAATTCAGAATCATCTTCAGTTTCTTCTTCATTTTCTTCTACTTCTTCATTTTCATCTAATTCATCTAATTCTTCATCATTTTCAAATTCTTTTTCTACCATATACTGTTCACTCCTTTCTAAATATCTAAGTTCTTAACAAATTTTGCGTATTTGTTAATAAATTCTTTTCTTGGTTCAACTTTTTCGCCCATTAACATATCAAACACTAAATCTGCTTCAATAGCGTCATCTAGTGCAACACGCATCATCTTACGAGCTTCTGGATCCATTGTTGTTTCCCAAAGTTGAGTATCATCCATTTCACCAAGACCTTTATAACGTTGAATATCAAGTTTTGCATTGCTTGGTAATTTTGATTTTAATACTTCTAATTGTTCATCATTATAACAGTAGTAATGTTTTTGACGATACGTTGCGCGGTACAATGGTGGTTGAGCAATATAAACATATCCATTTTCAATAAGAGGTCTCATATAACGATAGAAGAATGTTAATAGTAAGATTCTAATGTGCGAACCATCAACATCGGCATCGGTCATGATTACAATTTTATGATATCTAATTTTAGATACATCAAATTCTGGACCAAATCCGCCACCAATAGCAATAATCATATTGCCGATTTCAGCGTTATTAAATATTCTCTTTTGTTGTGCTTTTTCAACATTTAAGATTTTACCACGTAAAGGTAATATAGCTTGAGTTTCACGGTCTCTACCATTTTTAGCAGAACCACCAGCAGAATTACCCTCAACGATAAATAATTCACATTTTTCAGCTTCTTTACTTGAACAGTCCGCTAACTTACCTGGAAGAGAAGCAACGTCAAGAGCGGATTTTCTTCTTGTATTTTCACGAGCGTTTCTTGCTGCAATACGTGCATTAGAAGCAAGAACAACTTTATCAATAATTATTTTTGCGGTTTTTGGATTTTCTAACAAATATCTTTCTAATTGTGTACCAACAATATTAGAAACAATCTTACGTACTTCCGAGTTACCTAATTTTGTTTTGGTTTGTCCTTCATATTGTGGATTAGGGTGTTTAACAGAAATAATGGCAGTTAAGCCTTCTCTAACGTCATCATTAGTAAGATTATCATCATTATCTTTTAAGAATTTATTTTGACGAGCATAAGCATTAATTATACGAGTTAATGCCATACGGAAACCTTCTTCGTGAGTTCCACCTTCATGAGTATTAATGTTATTACAGAATGAATATACGTTAGCGCTATAACTGTCGTTATATTGCATTGCCACTTCAACAACAATACCAGAATCAATACCTTCACAATAAATCACATCTTCAAATAAAGGAGTTTTATTAGCGTTTAAATACTTAACATATTCTTTAACGCCACCTTCATAATGGAAGACATCTTCGCGTACATCCGAAGTTCTTTCATCACGAACAATAATTTTTACACCTTTATTTAAGAAAGCCATTTGACGTAAACGATCTCTAATTGTTTCGTAGTTATAAATTGTGGTTTCTTGGAAAATAGAGGCATCTGGTTTAAAAGTTACAATTGTACCAGTATCAGTAGCGTCACCAATTCTTTCTAATGGTTTAGCAACGTGTCCACCATTTTCAAAACGGATTTTAAATATTCCGCCTTCTTTATGAACAACAACTTCTAACCAAGAAGATAAAGCATTAACAACAGAGGCACCAACACCATGAAGACCACCAGATACTTTATATCCGCCACCTTCACCAAATTTACCACCAGCATGTAAAACCGTATAAACTGTCTCAACAGCAGATTTACCAGTTTTAGCAACAATACCAACTGGGATACCACGACCATTATCGGAAACAGTAATCGTATCACCTGGATTAATTGTTACAGTAACAACTGTACAATAGCCTGCTAAAGCTTCATCGATTGCATTATCAACAATTTCCCAAACTAAGTGGTGTAATCCAGCTTCAGCTGTAGTACCAATGTACATACCTGGTCTTTTACGTACAGCTTCAAGTCCTTCTAATACTTGAATGTTTTTTTCCGTGTACTCTTCTGGGGCTCTTTCTAATTCTTCAATTTTCTTGTCTTCATCTTCCATGAGTATACCTCCTTGCTATATTTTTATTTGCAACATCATACATAGTTGCTTCATACTTGGAATCTATTTCAGTAGTGGTAATAAACACTTGATTAAACTTTTCTAAGAATTTTAGAAGTTTATCACAATGTTTTTCATCTAACTCAGACATAACATCATCTAATACAACGATTGGTCTTTTTTCTCTTTCCTCAATTAAGAAGTAAGGAGCAATTTTTAAAGCAATCGCCGCCATACGTTTTTCTCCTTGAGAACCAAATGTTGCAATATTGACCTCATTTAGGCTCGTAGAGAAATCTTCATGGTGCACGCCTATAGTTGTAGTCTTTTTCTTTAAATCGTTTTCTAGTGCTTCTTTAAACGCATTTTGAGCATTAGTTAGAAATTCTTCTTTGCTTTCAAATTTAACAAATGGCTCATAGTGAAAACTAACTTGACGTTCCGTAAAACTAATTGCTTTTAGAGTTTTATTCACTAATGGTTCTAAAAGTTTTAAATATTCTTTTCTTTTTTGCGAAACAACATAACTTTGATCAATTAACTGATTGGTTACTATTTCTAAATGCATCATATTAGGTTGAGACATTTTTAAAATAGCATTTCTTTCTTTAGTTAATTTTGCACAATTCGAGCAAGCATTTAAATACGTCGACGACATCTTACTTAATTGAATGTTCAAATAACTTCTACGTACTTTGGGCGAATTTTGAAAGATTAATACATCTCTTGGTTCAAAAACGATAACATTAGTTATTGAAGCCATTTCTGATAATTTAGAAATCTCTTTTTTGTTACAAATTATCTTTTGACCATCTTTGTTAATGACCATATGTACTTGCTTAGTTTTAGAGTCTTCTTCTATCAAAGCATCGATTATAGCAAACTCTTTGTCACTTTTTATTAAATCATAATGGTCTAAAGTCCTAAACGATCGAGCAAAGGACAAATAATATATTGCTTCAACAACATTAGTCTTTCCTACTCCATTAGAACCTACAATGACATTTAAGCCTTTTTCAAATTCAATATCTAAATTTTCATAATTTCGGAAATCTTTTAGTTTTAGCCTTTTTATAATCATTTTTTCTTAATTACAAACTTTTTGTTAAGCAAAGATATAACCATACCATCATACAACTTTCTTCCACGACGATTATCTGATTCGCCATCAACTAAAATCTCATGATTACTTAAGAACTCTTTTGCTTCTCCACCAGTTTGTATTAAATTGGCTAGTTTTAGAAATTGTCCTAGTGTCACAAAATCTGTGTAAATAAAGATTTCTTCCATCAACATTCATCCTTTCAAAATTATGCAAGTTAAGTATAACATAAAACACAAAAAAAAGGAATATATAATATATTCCTTTAAAAATTATTTAATCTTAGTTAAATTTTATTAGTATGTTCTTACTGGTGTTACAAGTTGAACATGAGATTCATCTTTGACATTTTTAATAATGAATGGTTTCATTTCGCCTAAGAAAGCAATGGTAACATCTTCACATTTAGCAGCTTTTATTGCTTGCATAACATATAAAGAATTGAAAGAAACTTCTAAACGATCACCAGTATATTGGAAAGTAGAAATCTTTTCTGTTGCTGATCCAACTTGTGAAGATTTAGTAGATACTTCAACAGAATCTTCTGTCATTACAAGTTTAACAACATTTTCTCTATCCACAGATAATAAAGATACACGTTCCATAGCAGCGATTAATTCTTGTGAATTAGCTTCTAAGAAATAAGAGCAGCCATGTGGAATAATATGTCTAGTATTTGGATATTCACCATTGATTAAACGTGTCACAACAATTGTTTGTCCAAGTTGGAATACAACTTTCTTATCTGAAATAAACATATCAATATTTTCAATATCATCTAATAAGTGCGCAACTTCTGACATAATACTAGCTGGTACATTAGCGCTAAAATTGACTTTTTCGCTTAAACTTAATGATTTTTTAGCTAGACGTGCACTATCTGTTGCGGTAGCGGTTAATTCACCATCAACGCAATCTAAATTTAAAGCAGTTAAGATTGGTCTTTGATCACGAGTAGATGCTGCAAAGGCTGTTTGGTCAACTAAATCTTTAAAGTTAGCGTAAGTCATTGAAATATGTGTGCCTTGCATATCTAAGTCAACATCTGGATATTCTTCAGCTTTAATAGAATTTAATTTAAAATCAGATTTCCCATCACTGATTTTTACGATAGTATCATCAATAACTTCAAATGAAACTTCTTTTCCTTCTAAACGACGAACAATTTCAGTAATGAATTTGTTAGCCACTAATGTTGATCCTTCTTGGTAATCTCGAATTATCTCTTGTTCACCTATTTGGAATGGTATAGTTGTTTTTATTGTTAATTCAGTATTGCTACCTGTTAACTCTAATCCGTTACTTGTCATATCTATTTTTACATTAGACATAACGGGGATTGGTGATTTAGAACCGATTGCTTTAGCTGCAATGGTTAATCCTTTTAAAAATTGATCACGATTTATCGTAAACTTCATAATAATTCTCCTTTTTGTTTTTAAAAATAATTAATAATAATAACGGTTGTGAATAATGTGGAAAACTCAACACCCATTAACTTTATTTATTATATCATAATAAATAGTCAGTTTAAATGCTTTTTTCAATTTTAATGAAAAAATCTTTATTTAAGCTGATTCTTAAGGTCTTTTATAACGGTTTTCATTTGTTCGTTAGTTTTCAACTCTTTTTCCACTTTTTTTACCGCAGACATAATAGTGGAATGATCTTTACCGCCAAAGCATTGACCGATTTTTGTAAATGGCATATCTAATACATCACGACATAAGTAGATAGCAATATGTCGAGCTAATGAAATTTCACTAGTTCTAATTTTTCCAGTTAATTGTGATGGGGTTAAATTATAATAATCAGCAACAATACGAATTATTTTATTTTCATCTAACTTCTTTTTTGCTTCTTTAGTGTTGATAATGTTTGAAAAAGACTCTAAAGCCATATTTAGGTCAATATGACTTGATTGTTTCATGTTAATAGCGTAGAAAATAAGACGATTTAATCCACCTTCAAGGTCACGAACGCTATTTCCAAAGTTTTTAGCAATAAATTCAAATACATCATCATCAAATTTACTAGTATCTAAGCCATTACCAACAACTTTTCTTTTTAAAATAGCAATGCTTGTTTCTAAATCAGGCTGAGCAATACTGATATTTAAGCCAGAAGAGAATCTAGTAACAAGACGTTCTTCAAGTCCTTTTAATTCAGTTGGTTGACGATCAGAAGTTAATACAATTTGCTTGTTGGCATTAACTAAGGCATTGAAAATAAAGAAGAACATCTCTTGAGTTTTATCTCTACCTGCTAAAAATTGAATATCATCAACTAATAAGACATCGATTGACTTGAAATAATCTTTTAGATTATCACTATCTTTGTCGCCACGAACATAACGGATATATTCATCGATAAAATCATCACTAGAAATATATAAAATGTTTAAATTTGGATGTCTTTCTTTTATATAATTTCCAATTGCGTGTAATAAGTGAGTTTTACCTAATCCAGAACTTGAATAAATAAACAAAGGATTATAAAATTTTCCTGGATTAGAGGCAATCATTAATGCTGCTTGTTGGGCTTCACGGTTAGAAGGACCGACAACAAATGTTTCGAATGTATAATTTGGCTTAAGAACAGAGTTCTTAAAGAAACTTGCTTTTTTTGTTTCTGTAACAATTGGAGGATTGTCTTTCTTGATATCATCAACTAAAACTAATTCGATTAATAAATTTGTTTCAGATACTTCTGATAAAGTATCCATTAGAAGTGACATATAAGATTTTTCAATTAACGCTTTAGCAAAAGCGGAAGAAACAGCAACTGTAACTTTGTTGCCTTCATATTTATGAATATATGTGTCGGCAAAAAATGTGCTATAAATATTTTCATCGTTTAATTTAATTTTGACTTTTTGTAATGTTCTATCCCATAATTCTTTTAATGTGGATATTGTAACTGCGGCAGTAGGCATAATAAGTCCTCCAATACTATGTGAAATTGTATCACAAATGTTGATAAAAATTAATAAAAAATAGACAATATTTATTTTTCCACAGGAAAACGTAAAAATAAACACCTATTTATCGCGTTTTCCACATAATCCACAACTTTTTAATGTGGAAAACTTGTTGACTAAATTTTCAACTGTGGAAAAATGTGGATTTGTGTAAAACTTTTTTATTTTAAAACTTGCCATAATCAAATATCATGAAAAAAGCAAAATTTCTATATAAGTATTGACTTATATAAAATAAATCTTTAGAATTATTTACGCGTATATCTGTTTCGAATCGGAGGTGTGATTTATGAAAAGAACGTATCAACCAAGTAAAAGAAAAAAACAATCTGTACATGGATTCAGAGCTAGAATGGCCACTCCAAATGGTAGAAATGTCTTAGCAAGACGTCGTGCCAAAGGAAGAAAAGTCCTATCTGCTTAGTTTTTTCTTAGCCACTAGTGATTATTCCTAGTGGCTTTTTAAGATTATTAAAGGAGGATGACTATGATCGATAAAAAACATCGTGTAAAAAAACACGAAGATTTTCAAAAAATCATCCGTTCAAATAAAGTTGAAAAAAATCCATCTTTTGTTGTTTATTATGATAACAATAAAGACAAAATAGTTAGAGTTGGAATATCTGTATCAAAAAAATTAGGAAATGCTGTCATTAGAAACAATATTAAACGCCAAGTTCGTCATATGTTTCATGATTTAAAAGAAAATTTAAATAACATTGATGTGATTATTATCGTAAGACAAAATTATAAAAATAATTCATTTCTAGAAAACGAAAAGTTATTATCACGTTCTTTAGAAAAGATTAGGAGGAAAATAAATGAACAAATTTAAAAAATGGTTTAAGGCATTCATTGCTTTAGCATTTGTTGGATTTGCTATGTCGAGTTGTACTGCGAATTTTTGTTCAAATAGAGATAAAGCCGCTATGTGGTACACCGAATATGGCACAGTTGAAGGTAGAAATAAATTAATTGAAACTGCTAAAGAGACAAATGATATCCCATCTGATGAATTCTGGGTTGAATTTGATGCTAAAACATTAGAAATTGCTACATCAGAAGCAAATGCTAGAACAAATAACAAGGTAAAAGAGACACTTGAACATGATGGTGAGTTAGATGATCAACCACTAGATGCACAAATTTTAGCTAAATTTGGTTATGCTTTGTATCTTGATGACAATTATGCTGAGGCAAGTTCTAATGAAAGAGAATTATGGAAAAACTTTGATAAGATTGTTGATGAATACAATAATGTAAGTTTAGATAATGCAAAAAAAGGACCTACTACTGATTTTATTAGATATTACAAAAATCAACTTCAAACATTATCAGCTTCGTATCGTACATGTATTACACCAGAAGATGGAAAATTTGGTGGAAAAACAGGAATGTATGATGTTGAAGGTAAATCTTGGGGCTATGCTTGGAAATATGGTGGATTATTTGAGGGACTATTTGTTTACCCAATTTCTTGGGGAGTTCATAAAATGTCCGTTGCATTTGGCTCAAATGGTTGGGGACAATTATTAGCAATTGTTTTGATTACTTTCATTGTTCGTGGATTAATGATGTTGTTTACATTTAAATCAACAATGGCTCAAACCAAAATGACTGCATTACAACCAGAATTAAGAAAGATTCAAGAAAAATATCCTAATGCTGATACAAATCAATATGAAAAGCAACGTTTAGCACAAGCTCAAATGGACTTGTATAAGAAAAATAAAGTAAATCCATTAACACAACTAATCGTAATGATTGTTCAATTCCCAATCTTTATTTGTGTATGGGGTGCTTTACAAGGTGCTGCTATATTATCAACTGGTGATATATTTGGTTTGGAATTAAGTGCTTCTTTAGGTAAAGAGATGATTAATTTCTCAAGTCCAAATCCGGGTACTTATATTACAGCAATGGTGTTATTTATCTTAATGTCTGTTACTCAATTAATTTCTATGAAATTACCACAATGGTTGCAAAAGAAAGCTGATAAGAATGTTGCTAAAATGGGTAAGAATAATGCTGTTGATAAGAATCAATCTCAAATGAAGATGATGAATAACGTAATGTTAATTATGATTATTGTTATGGGTATTAGTTTACCATCCGCAATGGGTGTTTATTGGTTAGTAAGTGCGCTTATTTCTATTATCCAAACATTAATCACACAAAAAATTATTAAGAGGAAGAAAAATTAGTATGAAAAAGTATGAAGCAAAAACAGTTGAAGCAGCAAAAATGCTTGCTTGTGCTGAATTAATGATGGAACCAGAATCATTAATGTATGAAGTTTTAGAAGAAAAGAAAGGATTATTTTCCAAAAAGGCAGTAATTCTTGCTTATGATTTATCGGATGTTATTGAGTTTGTTGAAAATTATTTAAAAACTGCAATTGGAGAATTAGGTATTGAAGTAACAACAAAATCTACTATCTCTGATGATGTAATTCGTGTTTCTTTATTAAGTGAAAATAACTCAATCTTAATTGGAAAAAATGGCAAAACATTACAAGCCATTAATGAATTAGCCCGTTTAGCGGTATCTTCAAAATTCAAAAGAAGATTTAGAATTTTATTAGATGTTGGCGAATATAAAAACGACAAATATCAAAAATTAGTTCGTATGGCTAAAAGAGTTGCTCATGATGTTCAAAAGACAAAAGCAACAGCTACATTAGATCCAATGCCTGCTGATGAAAGAAGAGTTATTCATAATGCATTAGCTAAGTTTAAAAACATAAAAACTGAAAGCGTTGGCGAAGGTCATAAACGTCAAATTACAATTAAATATGTTGATTAATTAAAGAGAACCTATAATGGTTCTTCTTTTTTTGCTAAAATAATTATTATAAGAGGTGAGCTTATGTTAGATACCATTGTTGCTTTAGCTACTGCTCCTATGAAATCCGCAATTGCGGTAATTCGTGTAAGTGGAGAGGATTGTTATGATATAGTTTCTAAAGTTTTTTCTAAAGATATTAAGGATTTAAACAAACGACAAATAAATTATGGTTTTATTAAAGATAATGAAGAAATAATTGATGAAGTTATCTTATTAAATTATATTAAACCGCATAGTTTTACAGGAGAAAATAGTGTGGAAATTATGTGTCATGGCTCTTTATTAATTGCTAATGAAATAATTGAATTATTAATTAAAAATGGAGCAAGATTAGCCACTCGTGGTGAGTTTTCTTCCCGTGCGTATATGAATGGTAGAATTGATTTAATCCAAGCAGAAGCTATTAATGATGTTATTAACGCTACTTCTAAAGAAGCTAAAAAGTTATCACTTCTTTCTCTTGAAGGAAAAACAACTAAGTTACTTACACCTTTAAATGATTCTTTAGCTGCCCTTCTTGCTAATATTGAAGTAAATATTGATTATCCAGAATATGAAGATATTGAAGTAGTTACTATAGATAAAATTATTAGTGAAGGAAATAAAATGCATCAATATATTCTTAAACTTATTAAAGAAGGTCAAGAAGGAGAAAAAATCAAAGAAGGTATTAATGTCGCTATTGTGGGTAAACCTAATGTTGGAAAATCATCACTATTAAATGCTTTATTAAAAGAAGATAAGGCGATTGTTACTGATATTGCTGGTACAACACGAGATATTGTGGAAGGTGATGTAACTCTTAAAGATATTACATTCCATATGTTTGATACAGCGGGAATTCATGAATCTTTTGATGTTGTAGAATCGATTGGTATTAATAAAGCTAAGAAAACTATTGATCAAGCGGATTTAGTTCTTCTTTTACTCGATGCAAGTAAAAGGTTAGATAAAGATGATCAAGAACTTATTGACCAAACTAAAGATAAAAATGTAATTATCGTTCATAATAAATCAGATATAAGTTCTAATGTAGATGGAATTAGTATTTCCGCTAAAAACGGTGATGTTGATTCTTTAATTGATGAAATGTTAAATAGAGTTGGAGTAAGTAATGAAAGTTTCTTAAGACCTTCTTTAAATAATTCTAGACAAATTGGTTTACTTAAAAAAGCTGATATTGAGATATTAAAAGCCATTGAAGATGCTAAAAATGGTTTACCGGTTGATTTGATTTCAGTTTCATTAACTAATGCTTATAACTCTATTCAAGCAATTTTAGGAAATGAAACAAATGTTGATATATCTAAAGAAATATTTGCAAGATTTTGTGTGGGGAAATAATTATGTTTTTTGATACGCATTGCCACTTAAATAGTGATGAATTATTTATAAAAAAAGATCAATTAATTAAAGAAGCTAATGAAAACAATGTAAAAATGATTGTTGTGCCAGGATATGATTATGATTCATCAAAAAAAGTATTTGAATTAATAAAAGAAAACAATATCTTTGGCGCAATTGGTTTACAACCGGAAGAAATAACTAAAGATAATATTGATGGTGTTTTTAATTTATTCTCTTTAATACCAGATAATCCTAAAATTGTCGCTATTGGAGAGATTGGTTTAGATTATTACTGGGAAAAAGATAAAGCAAAGCAAGAAATTCAAAAACAAGTGTTTATTAAACAAATTGAAGTTGCTAATAAATATAAGTTACCAATTATAGTGCACTCACGCGATGCAATAAATGATACATTAATGATTTTAAGAAAACATAAGCCATTATATGGAGGCATAATGCATTGTTATAGCGGACCAAAAGAAATGATGAATGATTTTATTAATTTAGGAATGTATATATCTTTAGGTGGGCCAGTTACTTTTAAAAACGCTAGAACTCCTAAAGATGTTGCGGCTAATATAGATTTAAATTATTTATTGATTGAAACTGATTCTCCTTATTTAACACCGCATCCATATCGCGGAACAGAAAATGCTCCTAAATATGTGACTCTTGTTGCTCAAGAAATAGCAAATATTAGAAATGAAGATATTAGCGTAATAGAAAAAATCACAACGAAAAATGCGATGAAAGTTTTTAAGGTAAAATATGAAGAAAATAATTAATGCAATTATTGTGGTGGAAGGAAAAAGTGATGTACAATTTTTAGAATCTTTTATTGATGCGGAATTTGTAATTACAAATGGAAGTGATGTTCCACGTGAAACAATAGATTATTTAAAGAATTCTTCTTTAAATAAGAAGATTCTAGTCTTAACAGATCCAGATTCTCCAGGAAAAAGAATTCGAGATATTTTAAATAATGAAATACCTAACTTATTACATGCTTATGTTGATAAAAAAGAATGTATAAAAAAACATAAAGTCGGTGTAGCAGAATCTAACAAAGAACATATCTTAAATGTCTTAGATAATGTTATTGAAAACACTAAAAACGAACAAGGTAATTGGGTTATGGAAGATTTATACGTTCGTAATTTATGTGGCAACGCGAATGCGAATAAATTAAGAATAAAAGTTATGCAAGAATTACATTTAGGATACGGAAATGCAAAAACTTTATTAAAAAGATTAAATAGTTTAAATATTAGTAAAGATAAAGTTGATGAAGTGATAAAGAAGGTGAATTTATGAATGGACCAGTAGCAAATAAAGAATATGTGTGTAAACATTTAGATATTTATGATGTAAAAGCATTAAAAAAATATGGACAAAATTTTTTGATTGATGATGAATTAGCTAATAGTATCGTTGATAAAATTAATGATGGAGAAGATAAAATATTATTAGAAATTGGTCCCGGATTAGGTGCCTTAACATATCATTTATTAAACAAAAAAGGTCACAAAATTTTAGTGGAAATTGATCCAGTTATGGTTGACCACTTAACACATCAAATTAATGATGAAAGCATTGAAATAATTAATAAGGATTTTTTAAATATTAATTTAAATAAATATGAAAAAGATATAATTGTGTTAGGAAATTTACCGTATTATGTCACAACAGAAATTGTCGAAAAATTAATTAAATGCAAAAATGTTAAACAAATGACACTTATGGTACAAAAAGAAGCTTATTTCCGATTAGTTTCTCCGATTAATACTAAAGAGTATTCACCTATTTCTATTTTTATTGAATATTTGGGTGGTAGTAATTTAATACAAAAAGTATCAAGACATTCTTATATTCCTGAACCACATGTTGACTCATTAGTTTTTCAAATTAATGTAACTAATGATCGAATTTATGAAAATGAAAAATTATTTTTCCAAGTTACTAAAGCAATGTTTAAAATGCGTAGAAAAACAATATTAAATAACTTAACTGCGTATTTAAATGATAAAAACAAAGCATTAGAAATATTAAACAACTTAAATTGTTTAGAAACTAAAAGACCAGAACAATTGGATTTAAAATTTTATATTAATTTAACTAATGAAATTGCTAAGGATGCTAAATAAATAGCATTCTTTTTCATTATTTTGATACTTTTTGAATAATTTATATAGTAAGAGGAACAAAATAATGAATTTTAAAGTTGGAGATGTAGTAACTAGATTATCTCATAATAGTGATTGTGAGTTTGTAATTTATAAAATTAAAGATAATATAGCTTTTTTGAAGGGAAAATGTACAAGATTAAATGCAGATGCACCCTTAACGGACTTAAAAATAAGTGAAAAACGTAATAATATAAATAGCAATTTAAGTTTAAAATTACCTAATTTTAGTAATAATACACTTTTTGGAAAAGTATTGCATTTAGATGGTGATTCAAATTTTTTAAAGAAATGTATGGATTTATACGCTCAATATAAAGTACCTGCTATTGGATATTACATTTCTGAAAATAATATGGCTTTTTCAATAAATGATTTATTATTAAAACATAAACCAGATGTTTTAGTTATAACTGGTCATGATGCTTTATCAAAAAGTCCTTTTGCTAATGAATATATGAATTCTAAATTCTTTTTAGAGACAATTAAAAATGCTCGAGTTTTTCAACAAAATAAAGATTCAATGCCTATTGTTGTTGGTGGATGTCAATCTAATTTTAAATCATTGATTGAATATGCAAATTTTGCTTCTTCACCCGCTAGTATCAATATAGCGGCACTTGATCCAGCAATTATTGCTATTATGATTGCCACTACTTCGGTTAATGAATTAGTGGATGTTTTAGGTGCGGTAAACCAAACAAGTGGAAAAACTGCAGGAATGACAGGAATTGATACTCGAGGAGTTGCAAGAAAATTATATTAATTTAATAGAATATATGTTACAATTTGTTTAAGAACGGAGGAAAATAAAATGAACAAAAAGAAAAATTTCCAACATGCCGCCGCAATAATTAACATTGTTTTATCAGGTATTGCTACATTTTTATTCTTTGTTGCTTTATTTGCTATCAATCAAGTTGTTGATATCTTAGTGCAAGAACAAGGCTTAACACTTTCTAGTGAAGAAATTGCCTTATACAAAAGTACTGCAACAGCAGTTATAGCGATTTATATGTTATTTAATTTAGCATTATTAATAATTTCAATTTTTGCTGAAGTAAAAACTGTAAAAAATCAAAAAGCAAAAGGTTTATTTATTACAATGATAGTTTTAAATTCAATTGCATTCTTAGTATTGTTATTTTCTAACATTATCCTTGGATTAATAGCAGCGGTTCCATTGGCGTTTTCAATTGTTGTCTTATGTTTAAAAGACCCAGAACCAATAATGGATTTCACTTTTAACAATGGTAATACAAACGAATAGTAACTAAGCTCACAAAACGTGAGCTTTTTTGCTGCTTTTGATAAAAAATGTGTTAAAACACATTTATATATATTTATAAATATGTTACAATTTTATCGCTAACTAAAATATAATCGAGGAAATTAGTATGATTGTAAAAGCTTATGCAAAAATAAACTTAGCCTTAAAAGTTAAAGGCAAAACAAAAGATGGTTATCATGAATTGGATATGGTAATGTTACCTCTCGAATTACATGACTCAATAGATATTTCTTTATTACCTGATATATATGAAACATATGTAACATGTGATGATTTTTCTTTGGAAACAGGAGAATACAATTTATGTAGTATTGCTGTCCGTAAAATGAAAGAACAATTTAATATTAACAAATCATTTAGAATACATATTCATAAAAATATTCCTATTGGTGCAGGCTTAGGCGGTGGATCCGCGAATGCCGCAGCGGTAATTCGTGCAATTAAAGATTTATTAAAATTAAAAATAAGTGTTCAAGACGAATTAGAAGTTGCTAAATCTATTGGAGCAGATGTTCCTTTTTGTTTATTTAACACACCAAGTAGATCAGAAGGAATTGGTGAAAAACTTACACCAATTGTGGTAAGTAAAGAATATTATGTTCTTCTAATTAAACCAAAAAGAGGACTTTCAACAAAAGAAGTTTATGTGAAGTATGATGAAGTTGGATCTTCTGCTAATCCTGATGTTGATGAATTAATTAAAGTGCTAAAAGAAGGTAAAACAGAAGAAATATCAAATTGCTTTGGAAATGATTTAGAAAAGGCATCAATTACACTTCTTCCGGAAATTCAAAATGTTAAAGACGAACTAAAAACACACGGATTTGAAATAGTTTTAATGTCTGGATCAGGTTCATCAGTATTTGCTCTATCAGAAAACAAACATATGATTGAAAAAGAGGCTAAAAATTTAGAGAAAAAAGGTTATAATGTATTTATAACTAAAATATTAAAATAAGAGGTATAGAAAAATGAAAAATTATGCAGTTATTTTAGCAGCGGGAAAAGGAACAAGAATGCGTTCTTTAGATGAATCAAAATCTAAAGTTAGTTATGAAATTTTAGAAAAACCACTAGTTAGATATGTACTTGATGCATTAAAACCATTAAATTTTGAAAAAATTATTACTGTTGTTGGTTTTGGTGGAGAAGTAACTAAATCTTTAGTGGAAGATAGTTCAGAAATTGTATGGCAACACGAGCAAAAAGGAACAGGACATGCCGTTATGCAAGCCGCTCCTATTTTAGAAGGTAAAGAAGGATATACTGTTGTTTGTTGTGGAGATACACCAGTAGTTACTAAAGAAACTTTTGAAGCATTATTAAATAAACACATTAATGATAAAAATTCATTAACATTATTAACAGCAATTGTCGAAAATCCAAAAGGTTATGGACGTATCAAACGCAATGAAGACGGAAGTCAAGTTGAAGCAATTGTTGAACAAGCAGATTGTGATGAAATAATGGATAAAGTTAAAGAAGTTAATGCCGGAATGTATGTGTTTGATAATGTGGAATTATTTAAGCACCTTCATAATTTAAAAACAAATAATAAACAAGGTGAATTTTATTTAACTGATTTATTATATATGTTTAGAAAAGAAGGATTAAAAGTCGGTGCTTCTATCTTATCAAATCCAAATGAAATGATGGGAGTTAATAATCGTGTCCAATTATCTGAAGCAAGTGCAGCAATTCAAGCGAGAATTAATAAAGAATTAATGCTAAGTGGCGTAACTATTATTGATCCAAATACTACATATATTGGTCAAGATGTTAAAGTAGGACAAGATACTATTATTTATCCTAATACGCATATCTATGGCAATACAGTTATTGGACATAGTGCAATTATTGGTCCTAATAGTGTTATAAAAAATGCTAAAATAGGTAATAAATGCATTATTAAATCTTCTTTTATCGAAAATAAAGAAATAAAAGATGCGGAAATTGTCGGTCCTTTTGAAAATATAAAATAAAAATGTTTAAATATTGTTAAAAAATTTTATATAATACAAGTAGGAGGATACACTAATGGCAAAAAGATATGTTATTACTCATCGTAAAGATGATGGCGTTTGGCAAGTGAAATTAGCCAAAGGAGCAAAAGTTATTAAATTGTTTAACACTCAAAAAGAAGCAATTGATTACGCTGAAGCGTTAGCGGAAAACCAAGATGGTTCTATTACTATTCATAAAAAGGATGGTAAAATTAGAAAACAAAATTATCAACAAAAAAAGCCTGCTAAAGAAGAACAACCTGAAGATGAAGAAGTAAAAGAAGAAAAGGTTGAAACAAAAAAAGCAGCAAAAAAAGTTGCTCCAGCTCCAAAAAAAGAAGAGGCAAAACCTACCACAACTAAAAAAGTAGAAAAAAAAGAAACTAAAAAGAAAGTTAGCAAGTAATTGCTAATTTTTTTTGAGATAAATACTAAAAAACAATCAACAAAAAAGTGGATGTCACATATGTAAACATCCACAATTTTTATTTTAAGTTAGTTAATAGATTATTTTCTATTTTTAATAGCAGCTTGAGCAGCAGCTAAACGTGCAACTGGTACACGGAATGGTGAACATGAAACATAATCTAATCCAGCCTTATGGTAGAATTCGATTGAGTTAGGTTCGCCACCTGTTTCACCACAAACACCGATGTGTAATTCAGGTCTTGTTGAACGGCCAAGTTTAACAGCCATATCAACTAATTTACCAACACCGTGTTGATCAAGTGTCTTGAATGGATCTTCTTCGAAAATCTTGTGTTCGTAATAATCTGGTAAGAATTTAGCAGCATCATCACGAGAGAATCCGAATGTCATTTGTGTTAAGTCGTTTGTACCAAATGAGAAGAATTCAGCTTCTTTAGCAATTTCGTCAGCTAATAAAGCAGCACGAGGAATTTCAATCATTGTACCAACGTGGTAGTGCATATTTACACCAGCTTCAGCGATTAATTTATCAGCTGTAGTTGTGATAATATTCTTAACGAATTTTAATTCTTTAACTTCAAGGACGAGTGGTACCATGATTTCTGGCTTAATATCTAAACCTGTTCTCTTATGAACAGCTATAGCAGCTTTGATGATTGCACTTGTTTGCATTTCGCAAATTTCTGGATAAGAAACTGCTAAACGGCAACCACGGTGACCCATCATAGGGTTGAATTCGTGTAAGTATTCGATACGAGCCTTAACTTGTTCAACTGTTCTATTAGTTGCTTTTGCTAATTCTTCAATCTTATCTTCTTCTGTTGGTAAGAATTCGTGTAGAGGTGGATCTAATAAACGAACGTTAACATTCATTTCACCCATTGTTTCATATAATGATTCGAAGTCAGATTGTTGCATTGGTTCAAGTTCTGCTAAAGCAGCTTTTCTTTCTTCAACTGTATCTGCTAAAATCATTTTTCTCATAGAGAAGATTCTATCTTTGTCGAAGAACATATGTTCTGTACGGCATAGACCAATACCTTCAGCACCGAATGCTTTTGCTTGTTTTGCATCACGTGGAGTATCAGCATTTGTACGAACTTTTAATGTACGGTTTTCATCAACCCATTTCATTAAACGTCCGAAGTAACCAGCTGATAAGTCTGGCATAACTTTCTTAATGTCTCCAAGGTATACTTTACCTGTTGAACCATCAAGAGAAATTACATCTTGATCTGTATAAACTTTACCATTGATAGTAATAGTTCTCTTTTCTTCGTCGATTAAAGCTTCTTTACATCCACATACACAGCATTTACCCATACCACGAGCAACTACTGCAGCGTGAGATGTCATACCGCCACGCATTGTTAAAATACCTTCAGCGGCAACCATACCAACGATATCTTCTGGTGAAGTTTCAGCACGAGCTAAGATAACTTTTTCACCATCGTTGTGTCTTCTTTCAGCTTCTTCAGCAGTGAAAGCAATTTTACCAGTACCAGCACCTGGACCAGCAGCTAAACCTTCAGCGATAACAGTTGCTTTCTTTAAGTCATCCTTATCGAATGCAGGTAATAATAATTTATCGAATGAAACTGGATCGATTCTTAATACAGCTTCTTCTTCAGTGATTAAGCCTTCATCAACTAAATCACAAGCAATCTTTAAAGCTGCAGCAGGAGTTCTCTTACCATTACGAGTTTGTAAGAAGTATAATTTACCATCTTCAACAGTAAATTCCATATCTTGCATATCGCGGTAATGGTGTTCCATTTTCTTAATTGTTTCCATGAATTCTTTATAGACTTCAGGCATACGTTTATTTAATTCTTCAATGTGTAATGGTGTACGAATACCAGCAACAACATCTTCACCTTGAGCGTTTGGTAAATATTCTGCAGATACTTTGTTTTCACCAGTAGCTGGGTCACGTGAGAATGCAACACCTGTACCAGATGTTTCACCTTTGTTACCGAATGCCATTGATTGGACGTTAACAGCAGTTCCCCAAGAATAAGGAATTGAGTTCATCATACGGTAAACGTTAGCACGTGGGTTATCCCATGAACGGAATACAGCAGTAACAGCTTCGATTAATTGAACTTTTGGATCAGCTGGGAATTCTTCACCAAATACTGATTTATAGTATTCTTTAAATTTCTTTACTAATTCTTTTAATTCATCAGCGGTAACTTCTGTATCGAGTTTATAGCCTTTAGATTCTTTTAAATCTTCAAGCATTTTATCCATTGCAGTTCTAGGATGTCCTTTTGCAATGTTTGTAAACATTAAGATGAAACGACGATAGCTATCGTAAGCAAATCTTTCGTTATTTGTTTCTTTTGCTAAAACTTCAACAGTTTTATCGTTTAAACCTAAGTTTAAGATAGTATCCATCATACCTGGCATACTAACACGTGCACCAGAACGAACACTAACTAATAAAGGGTTCTTGTCTCCACCAAATGATTTTCCTGTTTCTTTTTCAACGGTTTTAATTGCTTCGTAGATTTGTTTAACTAAGAAATCTGGAAGTTTTTTTCCGCTTTCATAATAAAGTGTGCAAGCTTCAGTTGTAATTGTGAATCCTTGTGGAATTGGGACTCCAATGTAGGTCATTTCTGCTAAGCCGGCACCCTTACCACCAAGAAGTTCTTTACCTAAGCCATGAGCTTCTTTAAAGTGATAAACATACTTTTTTTCTTGCATTTTTTTTCCTCCTAATAAAATTTGCTAATTAAAAAATTAGCGCAATAAATGCTACGGAAATATATTAACATAAATAATATTAAATTTCATTTAAAAATATAAAAAAATATGAGTTTTTTCTTAATTTTTTTAGGCAAATTGCAATATTGTGATATCTTCAATAAAAGTAGTATACAAAGTGAGCCGTAAAGTAGTAATAAAAAATTTATTTTAATGACTAGTAAAATGTAATAAAATGTAAATTGGTAGGTGAGATTATGGAATCAGAACCATTAGTATTAACTTTAGACTTTGGAACACAAAGTGTTAGAGCATTAATTATTGATAAATTAGGCAACACTTTAGCTTGTGTTAAAGAACCATATGAACAAGCTTATTTTTCAATTAAAACCGGATATTGTGAACAATATCCATCTTATTATTGGGAAAAACTTTGTAAAGTTTGTAAGAAGTTAACAAAAGAACAAAAAGAATTAATGGATAGAGTAAAATGCATTTCTATGACTTGTTTTAGAGATACATCAGTTTTACTCGATGAAAATAATGAAGTTATTAGACCATCAATATTATGGCTTGATCAACGTTTAGCGGAAGGGAAACGTAAATTGCCTTTATTAAATAGATTCTTGTTTAAAGTTGTCGGTATGACCGATACTGTGGAAATGAATATGAAGCGTACTGCTGCAAACTGGATTCAAGAAAACGAACCAGAAAATTGGGCAAAAACAAAACATTATGTGAATATTTCTACCTATTTTGTTTATCGCTTAGTGGGCGATTTAATAGATTCTATTGGTAATCAAACAGGACATTACCCAATCGATTTCAAACACAAAAAATGGTATGGAAAGCACGCTCTTAAACAACCAATATTTGGAGTAGACAAAGAAAAGTGTTGTCGTATTGTAGAAGCTGGGGATGTATTAGGCAGAATAACAAAGAAATGCAGCGAAGAAACTGGCTTAAAAGAAGGATTGGTTTTAATAGCAACTGGCGCTGATAAAGCATGCGAAACAATCGGAACAGGTTGTTTAACTAAAGATATGGCAAGTATTTCTTATGGAACTGCTTCTTCCATAGAAGTAAGCAATAAAAAATATATTGAACCAGAGCAGTTCTTACCTGCTTATCCAGCAGCAATTCCTAATTTATATAATATGGAAGTGCAAGTATATCGTGGCTATTGGATGATTACATGGTTTACTAAAGAATTTGCTAAGCAAGAAAGTGCCGAAGCCACTATTGAGAAATTAGCGGTAGAAGAATACTTGAATAAAAAACTATTAGAAGTTAATCCGGGTTGTGATGGATTAGTTCTTCAACCATATTGGGGGCCAGGATTAAAGAAGCCAAATGCAAGAGGTGCAATTATTGGTTTTAGTGATTGTCATACTTTATATCATTTATATCGTGCAATTATCGAAGGTATTGCTTATGCCTTAAGAGATGGCTTAGAAGGAATTGAAAGAAGACAACACGCTAAAGTCAAAGAAATTGCAGTATCTGGTGGAGGATCACAAAGTGATGCAATATGTCAAATTACCGCCGATATATTTGGTGTGCCAGTATTTAGAGTTCAAACATATGAAACAGCATCATTAGGATGTGCAATTGTCGGATATAAATATTTAGGTGTTTATAATTCTTATGAAGATGCTGTTAAAAATATGGTCCGAAGATCAAAGACTTTCTATCCAAATATGGAAAATCATGAAAAATATGATTACCTATTTAAAAAAGTCTACCTTAAAATGTTTGGTAGATTATCAGATATGTATGTTGATTTAAAAAAATTCTCTAAAAAATATAGTGATTAAAAATAAAAGTGAACTAATATGCCTTGTGCTTAAATAGTTCACTTTTTTAGTGCAAAAATGATTATAAATTTGCTAAATCTAATAAATATTTTATTTCTTCTTCAGTTAATTCTCGATATTCTCCTTGCTTTAAATTTACATAAGTTAAGTTTGCAAAAGAGATTCTATCTAAAGAAATAACTTCATAACCAAATACTTGAAACATTCTTTTTACTTGATGGAATTTTCCTTCATGAATTGTTAATAAAGCACGGAAATCATCAACAATTTCTAATTTAGCGGGAAGACAATTATAACCATCATCAAGGGTTATTCCATTTTTAAATTTTTCAATTAAAGAAGAATCAAGTTTGTGGTTAACTTCCGCTAAATAGGTTTTATCAACGTGCCTTTTAGGTGATAATAGTAAGTGTGCTAAAGAGCCATTATTAGTTAATAACATAACACCAGTGGTATCTATATCTAATCTTCCAACAGGAGCAACATTGAATTTTTTGTATTCTGGTAACAAATCTAGAACAACTTGATGATAGTCATCGTATGTTGCTGATATATATCCTTTAGGTTTATTAAGCAATACATAATAAAATTCTTTATAATCAACAAGTTTTCCATCTAGATAAACTTGAGTGTTAAAATCCACACTAAAACTAGAATCGGTAACGAAATTGTTATCAATTTTCACATGTTTTTCTTTGATTAATTTTTTTACTTCTTTTCTTGTGCCAATTCCTGCATTGGCTAAATATCTATCTAGTCTCATTACTAATCTCTTTTGCTTCTTCGTTGTTTTTCTTTTTGTTAGTTAATTTTTCAAAATAATATGATCCAAAAATGCCACCGATTAAGAATATAACAATCAATGCATATTGGTAAGGATTATTTTTTAATATCTCATAATATCCTGCACCTAAGACTGAATCATTATAATAAATAGCAAATATTGAACCAACTACAAATCCTAAAATAGCATAGAATGTTCCAGTTCTTTTATTTTTTAGTAAATATTTCATTAATTTAGAAATTGTAAGCAATCCTAATATAGCGCCAACACCAAATGCTAAGTCAATTAAGAAATATGTTCCAAACATTTCATTAAATTTAAAAATGTAAGGTATAGATTCCATCGTTATAAGTTGAAACAATCCTAGAGTAAGTAAAACTGCTGATCCTGATACTCCTGGTACGATTAAAGCCATCGCCGCTAAAAAACCACCGACAAAAATGAAAATATAATGATATGCTTTAATATCACTTGTAGTAAAACTAAAGCCAAATTTAATTGATGCAATGCCTAAAGCCACTACAAATATGGCGGCAATAGCAAAACTAAGAATATGAGAAACTTTAGGCTTTTCACCTTTAATATTTTTAAATATAGAAGGAATACCACCGATGATTAAACCCGCAAATAAAGAAATAGTTGGAATTGGTATGTATTTTAATCCTAAACCTAGTACTAATAACGCAATAGCGTAACCAACTGCTCCACCAAGAAGCAAAGGAATTAAATATAAAATAGATAACTTAAAGTGTTTGGTAATACCAGCAACGCTTTCAATTAAATCATCATACATTCCCATCATTAATGCTAATGTGCCACCGCTTACTCCTGGAATAAACATGGCAATACCAATAGCGATACTTTTTAATGCAATTTCGAAAAAATCTTTAATACTTTTAATTTCTCTCATAATTATTTCCTCTTGCTACATTATATACAAATCTTTGTATATAATTCAATAAATTAAAATAGCATGAGTTTTAAACTGAGATGCTTTTACAAGATTTTTACAATAATTAAACAAAAAGACGATCAACCCCTTCGATAACTTCCTATTAATTAGTGAAAACGCAAAATTGTTTTCAAGAATAGGAGGTGAAATCATGGCAATGGAATTATTAGTATCGTTAATTGGCTTACTAATATCAACTATTAGTGTTGCTTTTGCTGCGCTCGCATTTAAAAGAAGTGAAAAACAGGATTTTAAAAAAGAAGGCAAAAACGAAGGTGTTATTTTAACAGATATTGGATATATCAAAGCATGTGTTGATCGTATGGAAAAGAATCTTAATGTAGTTGATGAAAGATATCGGAATATTATCGAAAGATTGACAAAAGTTGAATCAACATTATCACATGCACAAAAGCTGATTGACGAAATGATTATAGTAAAAGGAGGATAATTATGGAACTAACTAGTATGCCTATTATAGTTATAATTTGTTATTTGATAGCTGAAATGTATAAGATTTTATTCAAAAATAAGGAATATTTATTTAGGTTTATACCTATTTTTATTTCATTTATTGGTGGAATTTTAGGAGTTGCTATGTTTTTCCTTAATCCTGAAATAATTAATGTTTCAAATGTTTGGCTTGCTTTTATTGTTGGTGTTATTAGCGGAGCTAGCGCAACAGGAACTAATCAAATAATTAAACAAATATTTTTTAAAGGAGAACAAAATAAATGATTAACTATAATCCGAAAGTAGATTATTTAATTTGTAAATACTTATTAAATAAAAGAATAGAAATTCAGGATGAACAATTATGGAAAGATATTTATTTCTATGACAATTATACTAAAAACGAAGAACAATGTTTTATGTTAAAAGCAAAAAAAGTACAAGCATATATAAAAAATGAAAACACAAATTTTAATTTAGTTAGCATATTACATTGTTATAAAAGTATTATTGACGATCGTTACAAAGTAAATCAAAAAATAATAGAAAAAACAAAAAATATTATTGAAATGTTCAAAAATAATTATTCTGCCGATTTAGCGGCGACAGTATTTATATATGTTTTGGAAAACAATGTGTTTGATCAGTATAATGTCGAAATGGCAAAAATCATTCATAACTTTATTCAATTAAAAAGAGGATATGTACCAGCGATAATTTACTATTTTCAGGCTGATAAAGTAATTCAACTAATTCAAAAAAAAGAAATTGAGGGTGCTGTTTTAGAAGTGAAAAAATGCTATATAAGAACAAAACATTTTAACACATTTCATCATTTGATTTTTTTAGAAGAAATTATTGCTAAATTAAATAAAGAACGCATTTATTTAAAGGATAAATTTAAAGTGCAAGAACTCTATATTTATGGCTCATACTCTAAAAAGACATATAACGAATATAGTGATTTGGATTTATTGGTAAAAGTATATTTTGAAACAGAATATGATTATCAAACTCGTTTTAAAATTTTTGATTATTTAGAAAAACAAATTGGTATTGAAATAGATGGAATAATTATGGATTTTAGAGAAGAAAAAGAAGATTTACAAGAAGAAATAAAGAAGAATTTGAAAAGAATATTTTAAAGGAGTAAATATAAAAATGAATATAAAAAAAGAAATAAGAAAAATAAAAAATAAAGTAAGTGTTGATGATTTTCCAAAATTAGATGATTTAAATGATTTAAAAGACACATCAAAAGATTTTTTAACGAAAACAAGTGAAGGAGCTTCTATTACAGTTAAAAGAAACACAGAAAATGATTATGTTTTATCTGATAATCATTTCCTTGCAAATGTTGGTGGCTTAAATCTTAGTGTTAACCAAACAACTGAGTCGTTAGATGGATACAAAATTAGTGATGGAGAACATTTTGTTAGTATATCTTTTGATAAATTTGTTGGTACAATAGGTTCTCTAGATACAGTGAACAAATCAAAAATCACATTTAAGCAGACATCTACTGAAGATGCTGTTGAAATTACAAAGTTAGAAAATGGATTAAACATAGATCTAATAATTGACTCCATTGCCAATATAAATAATTTTAGTTGCTGTTACAATATTGTAACATCATCAAATATTAAGACTATATTTTGCAACGACATTAAAAAAGTGGTGTTTGTTGATAAAGACACAAATAATAAGATTTTTGAATTTGATAACATTATGGCATTTGATGCAAATGATAATTATTTAATAAATCCTACTATGGAATGGATAGATGTGAGTTCAAATGTACATTCTTTAAATGTAATCTTTCAAAAAGACTGGGCAGAAAATAATGAACGCACTTTCCCATTAAGAATAACAAGCAGACTATCTAATGTTGAAAAATCTATTTTAAAATTACATTTATTTAAAGATTCTGCAAGAATTTATTCTTTGAAGAATAAATCTATATTAGGAATTAAAGATAATGAATCATATTCTGTTAATGCTATTATTAACAGTGAACAAATTATTAGTTATTTAGTAAAAGAAAAATTCAAAAATTATCAAGTCCTTTTAGCATTTACATTTGATTTTGGAACTGATGATAGTAAGTTGGAATCAATTTTAGCTTATAATGGGGCTAATAGTTTAAATTTATTTAGAGATGGCACGAATCGTTTTATAGTCGATATAACAAACTTGGTTCAAGATGAATTTAACAAATATGAAAAAGGATTAACTTTAGGGAACCTTGTTATTACTTTAATGCCTAAAAACAAAATATTATCTCAAAGTAATTTTTCATTAGGGAAAATAACTCCTATAACTTTAGATGATGATTTTATTACTATTTATAATGAGAATAACGAAGGAAAACAAGTTTTGCCTACTGTAAATATTTTAAAGATATCTAATTGCTATGTTGATCCAAGTACACCTTTTAAAGAATATGATG
Source organism: uncultured Bacilli bacterium (assembly GCA_934140155.1). Taxonomy (GTDB): domain Bacteria; phylum Bacillota_I; class Bacilli_A; order RFN20; family CAG-826; genus RUG131. The sequence continues at coordinate 228,994 of CAKPBC010000001.1, forward strand.
TTGGTAAGGCCGGTGTTTCAAAAATTAATTTATGTAATAAGGAACACAAGCACATTTTGCCATTAGGAACTATTTCTTCTAATTCGCTAGATGTTAGTGTTGACTTAATGTATGATACAAGATTTTTGAAGGATGAAAATAGTCAAAAAATATTAAAAAACAATTTTTCTGATGGCTGGCTTTTAAATATATCGCAAAGGCTAATAAAAGATAAAAATTATCGTAAGTTATTTGGAAGTAAGTCTATTACTTATATCGATGGAGAAAATAATGCGCATTTGCTAGAAGAAAAATGGTATTACACATTAGATAATGTTAGACATTATATAGATAAAACTTTAGTTATAATAGGCAGTGACAAAAAGTTAAAATACTTTGATAAATTCAATCAAGTATATTATGATGTGGAATACGAAGCATCTAGTGATGATGGCTTAACTCTTATAACTACTAATAGCAAATTGAATTATATTCGTCAATCTGATTTAAAAGTAAAAAAACATTATTATATTAGATTATTAGGTAATCAAAAATTTGAAGTGTTTATGGATGATGAAGGATTATTAAAAATACCACATTTTCCTAGTAATTCTGTTGATGTTAAAGATGCTGAATATAGAGGATTATTAACGCTAACTAATACAATATATATGATTGATGATGTGAAATCTTATTTGTCACCTAATAAAATTAAATATGTTGGTAGAAAATTTTTAGATGAAAAAGGAAACTATTTACGAGCTGAATATCTTAGTAAAGAGTTATTATTTAATGGAAGTGAATATTATGTTATTCCTACATTATTCATTACACCAGATGCATCACATAAAGTTTCAAACAAAATAGAAAAAATAAACTATGATAGCAAAGAAAAATTAAAAGTAGAAATTGAAAATGAATATTATTTAGATAAAAACTACGTTGGAACTGATTATTATGAGAATGAGGATATTAGCGATTTAAATAATCGTATTATGCAATATGAAGAACAAATAAAACAACTCAAGGAAAACATTTTGTCATCATCAGAAATGGTAATAGATGCACATTATAATTATAATTATTCAGTGTTAATAAAATATTACGATATGCCAAAAAGCATTACTAATGAGGATTATAATATTGATACTGCTAATCGCCAATTTTTAAAGAGCAAAATGTCTTTGAAAAAAGCAATGGATATTTTAATAAAATACGAGACACAATTAATGTGTTTAAAAGAACAAAAAAGTGCATTAGTAAAAGAGCAAAAAGAAAGCGTACAAGATTATATTGTTGATACATTAGGTAATGTTTTAGGATTTGATTATTATGGGAAATTAATCTACATAAGCGACAAATATGAAAACGAAATATTTATTGCTTATGATAAAGGAAAATTAACAAGTATATATTCTAAAGACCAAAAAATGATTTTTCATTATAACGATGATAATTTATTAGAGTATCTTACTGATAATAAAGGTAGAAAAAAATGGTTCAACTATACTGATAAAATGCTTACTTCTATTTGTTATTTGGTTGAAAACAACGATAAATTAAACATTTCATTTACTTATAATGATGGATATTTACATACTATTTCTGATGGGGTGAAACAGTTTAAATTAGATAGAACAAAAAGGTATATTGATGTTTTGTTAAAAACATTAACAGTAATAGAAAATAATATGGTTACAAACAATGGAGCAGAGAGTGTTATTGCAAGTGACACAATAAATAAATCATCGATTGGATCTAGATGTATAAATAATATTACAAAAGAATCTAATAGTTATTTCTTTGATACTTTTGGAAGATTAATAAATTGCTATTGGAGGACAAGAAGCAATAAATTAATGAGACGCTTAATTAATTATAATGGCAAAAATAAAATGTTTGATATTACCATGAACACATCAAAAACATTAGTGTCGGTAAGTAAAAACATTATTGATAATAATTCTTTTTTGATTAATTCAAGTGATTTTAATGAAATTGTTCGAAAATATGAATTAGCAAGTCTTGAAATAGTTTTTGATACTGATGCTGAGTCATTTGATGAAGAAATGTTAAAAAATAATGAAATTGTAATAACGATAGATGTTACTGATAAAAACGATAAGATTAGAACATTCAAACATACATTTAGTCAAGTTATTACTGGGATAATTGCCGCACCATTTGTTTTAATGAAAACTAATAAGTCTATAAAAGTAGTAATTCATTCGCAAAAAGAATTAAATTATGATTATTTGTATTCTAAAATAAATGTATATAGATCAGAAGGTGCTATTAATAAATATGATGAAGATAATAATTTGATTTACTCTATCAGTGAGGATGGTGAAACATTTTACGAAGATTTTGTAGATGATAAACCAACTAAAATAAGTACTATTGATAAGTATGGTGCTGAAAAAACAATTTGGCAACAATATGATGAAGATAATCATCTAGTATATGTTGAAGATAATTTAGGAAACATCAAAGAGAACATTTATGATGATAAAGGTCAGTTGATTGAAGAAAAATCCTATAATAGAATTGATACTGCATTATTAAAAACTACCAAGTATAAATATGATGATAAAGGCAATATATCAAAACTAGATGGTGTAATGCGTAATGAATTGGGTGAATATCCTCAAGAAACATATACATATGAAAATGGCAGTAATAATCTAAAACTTGTGAAAAAAGTTAATAATCAAGTAATCTCTTATGGCTATGATTTCAATACTGATGATGTGTTAAGTATTTCTTCAGATGCTTTAGGTAAGAAAAACGCCACAACATTTAAATGCACTCACGGTTATGTCACCGAATTAACTCATCATGGAGTAAAGTTTAATTATGATTTAGATGGAGCAGGAAGAAAAACAAAAGTGGCTATTGGTGGCTGTACAAAACTAGAGGCTTCTTATAATGATTTTTATACCTATAACAATAAAGAGAATAACAAATTAGTAACTATTACTGATGCGGAAGATAATGAGATAAAAGAAATTTATGATTGTTATGACGATTTACTTTTAATAAAAATGCCATTATCACGAACAATTAAATACACTTATGATGATGACAAACGACTAATAACAACAGAAAATACAAACTGTAGTGTTAATGAAAAAATCACTAATACGTATAGCGATAATTTATTGACTAAAATTGAACATAAATATGATGATATGGTTGTCTCTAAAATAATGAGCTATTATGAAAATGAATTGCTCAAGGAAAATGTTTACTCAACTGAAGATAAAGTATTTATGCATGAAAAATTTTCTTATGATTCATCATATAATAATCGCCTAAATAAAATAGAACTTCCTATTACTAAAACTAATATTACATTTTCTTACGATTCGTTGGGAAGAACACAAAAAGAAAGAATTGAATATGAAGATTGTGGATTAGTTCTTGCTAACGAATATGAGTATTTGCAATATGATGATAACTCAATTGATTTGGTAAAAACTCATAATCAAATTATTTGTGGAGTAAATGAAATCATTGATTATGATTATGATGTAAACGGAAATATTATTTTAGAAAAAGGAATAAATTACCAAATTAGATATCAATATGATAAATGTAATCGATTAATAAGAGAAGATAATCAAAAAATCAAACTAACTAAATTATATAATTATGATGATGGTGGTAATTTATTATTCGTTAAGGAATGTTCTTATACATTAGATGGTAATGCTAATGTTAGTAATGTAACAACATTTGAATATGAAAAAAATGGTTGGAAAGATCAATTAATTAAATTTAATGATAAAGGCATAACTTATGATAATAGAGGAAATATTACCAAATTAGGAAATACCATACTAAACTGGAATGAACTAAATCAATTAGCTGAATGTGGTGACAATACTTTTGCATATGATATAACAGGTAAGCGATTAACTAAAAATAACACAACATATTTTTATGATGGTAATAGGCTTTTAAGAGAAAAAAACGGTAATAATGAAATAATATATCAATATGCTATGGAAAAAGTAATAGGATTTACTTATAATGAACATAGATACATATATCAACGAAACATTCAAGGAGACGTCATAAGAATATATGATGGAGAAAGTAATGAAGTAGTTGCGGAGTACAGTTATGATGCGTGGGGGAATCAAAATGTAAAAAATAAAAATGAAAATAATATCGGAGATATAAACCCAATAAGATATCGAGGATATTATTATGATAAAGAGACAGGTTTATATTACCTAAATGCCAGATATTATGATCCTAAACTAAGAAGATTTATATCACCAGATACCTTCAGTATTCTTGATGATACAATGGGAGAAATCAATGGATTAAATCTTTATATGTATTGTGGAAATAATCCTATAAATCGGTTTGATTCAACAGGACATTCTTGGAAATCGTTTTGGAATGATGTTGGAGACTGGTTCAAAACTCATTGGATTGAATTAGCTATTGGGACTGCATTTATTATTGGAGGAGCTGTGATAACTGCTTTAACATGTGGAACTGGAACAACAGCTTGGGCTGCTTTTGGCTCAGCATTACTTAGTTCTGCAGTACAAGTTGGGGCTGGCATTGGAACTGGCATTTTAGCAAATGGTATATCAAATATAATTCAAGGTAATGATTTTTTTGATAATATTGGTGATACAATTGCATCATCTTATATGTTTTGCGGTATTTTATCTGGAGGGTCTCAAATTCTAAGTGGTGGTTTCAGATTTTTGAAAACAAAAATAGGATTTAAAGGACTCGATTCTAAGTATTTTGGATTTATGTCTCCTGATAAATTGTATTACGATAAGCCTGGAATGACACTACTTAGGTTGGGGGCAAGAAAAGGCATAAGATTAGCTTTGGACTTAGGAAAATATGGAATTCATGCACATATTTTCAATTGGGCAATCCATATACCATTAATTCCGTTAATTAATGGTCTCAAAGAATTATTTTAGAGGAGAACACTTAATTATGATAATACGAATACACAGTAATAATGATTATATAACTATTACATATTATAAAATTGATTTTATAAAAATAAAGCGATTATTAGATTATATAAAGATTGATAATATTTCAATATTATATGATTTATATAATAAATATGCTTTCGATAAAACAATTTTAATCGATGAGTTTCTTGACTATATTTCCAATATTAATACTTCTTTTATAATGTTTGATGGTAGCGTTGAATCTTGTTTAATTGATAAAGAAATTGATATTCTTAAGAATAGAAAATTGTTTGTTGCTATTGATTATTTTGAAAATATGACTACAATCTTTATTAATAAAAATAATTTAATGATTACAAAAGAAGAAATAAAGAAAATATTTAAATAGCAAACATTTATAATCAAAACTAGGTGAGTTTACTAAAATAAAGTGGACTTGCCTTTTTTTATAAGACTTAAACGGAAATAATTATCTTGAAATATGTATTAACTGAATATGAAAAACATAGATGAAATGGTCCAAAATTTAACATATTGTAAATTATAACTATATTATAAACAAATTTTGTTGAAAAAAGTTACTTGTTTTAAAATACTATTTTACAATAAGTTTACTATTGTGGGCTAAGGCAATAAATTCGGAGAATAAATATACTAAATTTTTATTTTATACCCGATCATTTTTGACGATAGTTTCCCATTAATAGTGGGAGGGCAAAAAATAGAAAACATGGAATTTAAAAAGTATTACTTGGATTCGAAAAAATATATTAACATTGCTGTTAATAGCAACGAAGACTTGTTAATTGTTCGTTTTGGAAATAATGAAACAGACAAAGAAAGAAAAAGAAATTATACAATTTATAAAAATTGTGTTGCAATGGAAAATATTGAAGAAACTATAACAGATATAGAAAGTGAATTAACTGATTATTACAACACAAAAGAATTGAAAAACGCGATTCAATTAGCATTAAATAAATTGACTAAACTTCAACAACAAGTGATTATAGAACATTTTTATAATGAGAAATCACTAAGGCAAATTGCAAGAGAAAGAAGAACATCAATTTCTACAATTGTAGAAATTAAATCTAGAGCGTTAAATAATTTAAGAAAGGAGATTATTAATTACCAATAATTAATATTTGCCCTCCTATTTTTTGTATATATTTGCATAAGTTTAGCCAAAATAAATTCAAAGGAGAGAAATTATGCAAAGATTAAAATGTGAAGAAGAAAAGTGTAAAAGCAACTATTGCCGACATTGTGTAAAGGATGTAATTCAAATTTCTGATGAAGCGTGTTGTAAATCTTTTGATTGTAAAACACCTGCTACAGAAAATTTAGCAAGGAGAGAATTTGAATTTGCTTGTGATATTGGATTAGGCACGAAAAACGATATGCATCACATCTTATGTAATGAAGATAGTTGCAACTATTGGAATTTTGGCGAATGCAGTTCAAAATCAATTAAAGTTGATAAAAAAGATTGCTGCGCTAAATGTACAACCTATATGCCTAAAGAATAATTATGAAAAGAGTGGATATCAATATGAAAAATCCACTCTTTTTCAGTGCAAAACAAGACCTAAAATGATATAATCATTACGGAAATAGGTGATGAATCATGAAGCTAATAGTGGGACTTGGAAATCCAGGAAGAGAATATGCTCATACTAGACATAATATGGGATATGATGTTATAGATAAATTTGCGGATTCTTTAGGAGTTTCTTTTGATAAAGAAAATTTTAAAGGTGTATATTGTAAAACGAGATTTCTTGATGAAGAACTTTTCCTTTTAAAACCAGAAACATATATGAATTTATCTGGTGAATGTGTGTCGCAATTTGCTAAATATTATAAAATTGATAATGATGACATTATTGTAATATATGATGATCTTGCTTTAAATCCAGGGAAAATAAGATTACGTTCTAGCGGATCGAGTGGTGGACAAAAAGGCATGCAAAACATTATTGATTTATTACATACTGATAAAATAAAAAGAATTAGAATAGGGATAGGAGAACCGACATTTGCTTGTGTTGATTATGTACTAGGTAAGCCTAATGAAGATGATAAAATCCTTATTGATCAAGCACAAGATAAAGCTGTTGAAGCACTTAAAGAAATAATTAGAAACGATTTTCAACATGCAATGTCCAAATTTAATTAATTATGGCTAATGGTATTATTGATTTTATTAAAAGAAATGAAACTGTTAAAAAATTTATTAACGGAGAAAAAATAGAATATGTAACTGATGACGTTATTGGTACAGCTTTTTTAGTTGCTGCAAAGTATTTAGAAAAGAAAAGTAAAATGATAATTGTTACATCAAACTTATATAATTCACAACGAGTTTATGAATTGTTAACTACTCTTGTATCAGAAGATGAATGTTTATTTTTCCCTGTTGATGAATTATTAAGAACTGACCTAATTGCGGAGTCTAAAGAAATGATTTCGCAACGTCTTTTTGTTCTTAATGAAATGTTAACAAAAGATCATTATATTGTTATCACTCATGTAAGTGGATTTAGTAAATTCTTACCTAGTCCAGAATTATTTAAAGATAATACTATTTCCATTAAAGTTGGAGATACAATTAACCTTACTCAAGTAAAGGAAAAATTAACAAAATTAGGTTACGCGAATGTGCATAAAATCGATCATAGTATGCAATTTGCTAATCGTGGTGATATTCTTGATGTTTTCTCTGTTAATATGGATTCTCCATTAAGAATTGAACTATTTGATGATTATGTTGAATCAATTCGTTTGTTTTCTTTAGATACACAAACATCAATTCAAAGTATAAATAGCATAAATATATTACCAGCATCAGAATTATTATTAAACGAAGAAGAAACTGACAATATCGAAAATAAAATTAGACATCAAGCCGAAATCGAAGAGAAACAACTTGAAAATGAAAGCAAGGATTGCTTCTTACAAAATGTTAATACCGCTATCGACAATATAAAAAATAGTCATTCAATTAGTGTCTTGCAAAAATATTACGGATTTCTTCAAAATGAACACTTCACATTAAGTGATTACGCTAAAGATGCGACGATTATTTTAGCTAATGAAGAACAAATAAATAATTCGTTTGATTTATTAAATGGAGATGCTGATACCTTTATTATTCAAGAATATAAAAAAGGGTTAACTCTTAAGGATTTAAGTTATTATCAAAATCTAAAATCTATTCTTTCAAAAACGAAAGAGCAAATTAAAATCCATGAGTTTGTTGGCAAAAAAGATTATGCTTCTTTTAATATTTCAAGTATTGCTGGAGTGGCTACAACTCTTAATCAAGCTATTAACTTAATTAATAATTACTTGGAACAAAGAGTAAAAATAATTATTGCTTTAGATAATAAACAACAATATGAAATTATTAAAACATCTTTAGAAGCAAATGATATAGCTTTTGAAGAATTAAGATATTTTGCTATACCACGTACTTCAATTGGCTTAATGTTAGAATCTTTAGATGAAGGTTTTGAGTTTATTGATGATAGTTTAGTGGTATTAACTTCTAAAGAACTATTCTCATTTAAAACTAAAAGTTCTAAGTTTACTAATCGCTATAAAGAGGCTGTTGCTATTAATTCTGAGCAAGATTTAGAGCCGGGCGATTATGTTGTTCATGAACAACATGGTGTTGGACGCTTTATTGACATTGTTACTATGGAATTTGATGGTGTGCATCGCGATTTTATCCATATTCAATATGCTGGCACAGATGTTTTATATGTTCCATTAGAACAATTTAGATTAATACGTAAATTTGTTGGTAAAGAAGGAGCGGCTCCTAAGCTTAATAAACTGGGTTCAGGAGAATGGGATAAAACCAAACAGAAAATTAAAGAACGTATTAATGAAATGGCGGATCGTTTATTTAAATTATATTCAGAAAGAGAACAAGTTAAAGGATTTGCTTTTAAGAAAGATGATGAATTTCAATATCAATTTGAACAACAATTTCCACATGCTTTAACTAAAGATCAAGAGCAATGTCTTAAAGAAATTAAAGAAGATATGGAAAAAAGTGAGCCGATGGATCGTTTGCTATGTGGTGATGTTGGCTTTGGCAAAACAGAAATAGCTTTCCGTGCTGCATTTAAAGCAATATTAAGTGGCAAACAAGTGGCAATACTTTGTCCTACTACTTTACTTTGCCGTCAACATTATGAGAGAGCGTTAGATCGATTTGGACCATTTGATGTGAAAATTGCTGTGTTTTCTCGACTTATTGATGATTCAAAGCAAAAACAATATATGAAAAGTGTTGAAGATGGCACTGCTCATTTAGTTATTGGTACACATCGTTTATTATCTAAAGAAATAAAATTTAATAATGTAGGACTTCTTATTATTGATGAAGAACAAAGATTTGGTGTTGAACAAAAAGAATTAATTAAAGAATTAAAGAAAAACGTTGATGTTTTAACTTTAACAGCTACACCAATACCTCGAACATTACAAATGTCACTTTTAGGTATAAGAGGATTATCACAAATTAATACTCCGCCTTCTAATCGAATGCCGATTCAAACATATGTTATGCCACAAAAAGAAGATACAATTATTGAATTAATTTCTAAAGAATTAGCTAGAAAAGGCCAAGTATTTTATCTTCATAACCAAGTCTCTGATATTTATTCAGTAGCGACAAAACTAGAGAAAAAAGTTAAAGGCTCGCGTGTTGGTGTAGCGCATGGCCAAATGGATAAAGATTCTATCGAAGATGTTATGATTAGATTTTATAATGGTGATATTGATGTTCTTGTTTGTACTTCAATAATTGAAACAGGTATTGATATTCCTAATGTTAATATGATTATTATTGAAAATGCTGATAAATTTGGACTTTCTCAACTTTATCAAATTAAAGGACGTGTAGGTCGAGGCAATCGTATTGCTTATGCTTATTTGCTTTATAAACCAGATAAAGTATTAAATGATAATGCAAGAAAAAGATTAAAAGCGATATCTGATTTTACCGAACTCGGAAGTGGCTATAAAATTGCGCAACGTGATTTAATGATTCGCGGTGCGGGAGATATTTTAGGTGCAGAACAAGCAGGATTTATTGATACTGTTGGTATGGATATGTATTTGCAACTTTTAAAAGAGACAATTGAAGAAAGACAAACAGGTATAAAATCTAATTCGAATAAAGAACAAATAAAAGGCAACTTATTATTAGATGCTTATTTGCCGAGTGATTATATTGAAAAAATTGATAAAATAGACTTATATCAAGAAATCGATAATATAAAATCATTAGAAGAATTAGATGCTTTAAAAAAGAAAATAATTGACATTTATGGACAAATGCCTAATGAAGTTGAATTATTATTTACAAAAAGAGAGATAACTTATCTTATAGATAGCGATAAAAGTTTTGATAAAATTATTGATAATAAAGATTCAGTGGATTTATTATTATCAATAGAATTTTCAAGCAAAGATGGGGTTGGTGTAGTTCTTTTTAAAGCACTAACTAATTATTTAAAATACATAAAAGTTACTTACAGTAATAAACAAATTAAAATCAAAGTATTTAAAATGACTAATTGGATTAATAAATTAAAAGATATCATTTATGCTATAAAATCATTAGATTATTTAAACTAATTAATAAAACTATTGGATTTTGATAATAATACTATTGAGGTGAAATTATGGAACCAATGGGTGTTTTAAGACGCATCGATGAACTTGGTAGGATAGTTATTCCTAAAGGTATAAGAAGTAGATTAAAAATTAATGAAGGCAATCGTGTCGAATTGATTTTAGAAAATGATACTGAGTTATTATTAAGAAAATATTCACCAATGCATGAAATAAAAGATAATGTAAAAAACATGTTAATTGCTTTAGAAAAAGAATTAAATATTCCTGTTTTACTATGCAATAACGAAATATTTTTAGCCTCTTCTTCTTTAAAATATGAATATTATATTGAAAAGCCGATTAGCAGCAAATTACTTGGTTTATTAAATGAAAGAAAAAATGTGGGATTAGTTAATCATAATTTAAGTAATATTAATGAGCCATTAAACTGTATGATTTATCCATTAGCAAAAAATTCTGAATTAATAGGTGGATTAATTATGATAGGAATAAATAATGTTGATGACTTGCAAAATCGAATAATGTTACTATTTCGAAATATACTACTTAGTAATATGTAAAATATGTTAAAATACTAATGGTGATGAAAATTGCGATTAGATAAATTTTTAAAAGTTTCAAGATTAATAAAAAGACGTACAATTGCTAAAGAAATTGCTAGTGATGGAGTAATAGAGATTAATGGCAGAATTGCTAAACCATCAAGCGAAATTAAAGTAGATGATATTTTAACTTTAAAATTAGGAACACATAAATTAACTATTAAAATATTGTCTATTAAAGAAGTAAGTAGAAAAAACGATTCTCAAGATATGTATGAAGTAATTAATGATGTAGTAATACTTTAAGTTAATAAAGCATAACCTTTATAGAGGTGAATTTATTAATGGAAAATCCACAAGCAAACAATTTAATTACATTAAGAAATCGTCAAACATTAGATATTGAAGGTGTAACAAAATTAGATAGCTTTGATTCAAAAGAATTTATGATGGATACCAATATGGGCTATTTATGTGTAACTGGTACAGATTTAGCACTAGGCCACATGAATCTAGACAAAGGAATGCTTTCTATCAAAGGCACTATCGATAGCGTGAAATTTACAAGCAAAAATAAAGCAAATGTAATAAAAGAAAGTTTTTTAAGCAAATTATTTAAATAATGAGTTTAAAACAACAATTTCAAGTATTCCTAGGATCAATAGTTTTAGGAATGCTTTTTTTATGTATATGGTCTTTATTTAACGCTTGCTTTTATCGCTTAAAAAGAAATTTATTAAGATTACCTTTAGAAACACTTTTATTTTGTGGATTAGCTTTTATTTATTATCGCTTTTTAGTAATTATTACTAGTGGAGTTCTTAATATCTTTTATCCTTTGGCTTTATTTTTAGGTGCTTTAATCTACCAAAAATTTTATTCTCCTTATATAAATGGATATATAAATACAAAAATACAAAAATTAGAAAAAAAGTTAAAAACTATGGGCAATAAAGTAATTTTGTTTTATAATAAACATAAGCCAAAAGTAAGGAGGAAGAAAAAGAATGAAATCAAAAAAAGTACGTAATATTTTATCTTTATCAATCTTCTTTATTGCTATATGTGCAGTTGTTGTTAATGTGGTGATTGTAGCTAAAAATATTAGATATAATCAAGAACTAACACAAGAGAAAGAACGAATTGAAAAAGATTTAGGCAATTCAGACGATGATGTGTATGATATTTACATTGTTGATAATTATACCGTCTATGACGAAAAAGTTATTATAGAGTATTCAAAGTAATGGTCCGCCATTACTTTTTTTCGACAAATAATATAGGTATTACCATTTAAAATAATGTAGAGGTGGTACTTATGAAAAGTCAAAAATATATTGGTGCTATTCTTTTCTTAGTATCGATTATTGCTGTTTTATTTGATAAAGCGTTTTTATTAAATCCTTTTGTTTTAATTGTCTTATATTTTTCATTTTATTATGGCTTAAGTAATTATTTAGTTAATTCACTAGCGATGGTTGTGGTAGCGTTTATTATGTCAAGAAACTATGCGCTTGAAATTGCAGTTATTATCATTACTTATTTGTTTTCTACTTGCTTATTTTCTTTATTATTTAAAAAGCCGAGTGTTAAATATTATTCGCTTATTACTATAAATGTATTATTAATTATCGTAACAATGATTTTTTCTTTTTCAATAGATAATATTTGTAATGCTTTAATAAGCGTTTTGTTTCAGTTTTTTATAATTAAATCTTTTGAATCATTTATGTTGGGGCTAGAAGATGATACTCATCAGGTTAATATAATTGAAGTAGCAGGAGTTTTGTTTTTTGTTTTATCTTTAACAACTTTTAATGATTCCGTTGCGGTAGTTTTATGTCGTATTTTATTATTATTTATTGTAATGAAAGCTAAACGTGAAATAACAATTCTTACTTTGTTATTTATTATGATTTATACAAGTGTGTTTACTAAATTTAGTATAATTACAACAATTTCAATGTATTTTCCACTTATTTTGCTTTGTTTTATTAAAAAAGCAAGAATTGTAACTTATGGAGTTTTATCGTTTGCTCTATTATTTATATCTCCAATCCCTTTTTATATGAATGTGAGTTTTTATGGGATAATGACTTCAATTATTATTTATGAAAGCATTAGAAGTACAAAAATCGATGATGTTTTTGAACTTATCAATAATATGCCCCAATCTTATAAAGCTAAAGAAAATAAATATGCATATGCTATGAACAAAATTGAAGCAATAAATAATTATGTCGCTTTAGTGGATGATACGAATGTAAAAGAATTAACGGATCCCTTTAATCAAATAATTAATGATGTTTTAGAAAATGTATGTAAAAAATGTGATCATTATCAATATTGTTCTTTAAAAAATGATTTGCGGTTATTGTTTAAAAGTAAATTAACATCAAAAGATCGCGCGCTAATTTCTGAAAAATGCATTACTCCTTATAAGTTAACAATGGCTTTAGCTAATAATTTTAAAGTTTATCAAAAAGAACAATATTATTATAGTTGCTATGTTGACGCTAATAAAAGATATAAGCACTTAATTAAATGCTTAGAAAAGCCGCTAAATAATTGCTCCCTTAAACTAAAAAAGAATAATGATAATATTAAACAAAAAATATTAGAATCAGGATTACATTATTATAAGTGTTGGATGAATAATGGAAATATTGAAGTAATTTTTAATGTTAAAGATTTCAAGGAAGATGATGAACGATTTGAAGAATTTGTAAATAAATATCTAGCAAATTCATATCAAAAACATGTACATAAACAAAATGTTTTATCTTCCACTATTCAAGTAAGTTATATTCTAAATAGTGTTCATAACTATGATTATGGTATTGTTTCCAAAGGTTTAAACGATTCTTCTAATGGTGATAACTATTTAATTACTACTAAGAATAATGAATTGATTATTATTTTATGTGATGGAATGGGACACGGAGTCAAAGCAGAAGAATGTTCGAAATTTTTGCTTAAAGCGATAAAAAATCATTTAGAACTAGAAACAAACCTAATTGATATGGTCGGTGACTTAAATAATTTAATGTTATTTCATAATGATAAAGAATTTTATTCCACAATGGATTTTATAAAAATAAATTTAATTTCTTTAAGAACGACTTTATTAAAATCTGGTGCATTTACGACATATTTAGTGCGTAATCATGAAATCACAAAAATAAATAAACATAACTTGCCTTTAGGAATAGTTAACGATGTTACTTATGATATAAGCGCAACCGAACTTGAAAAAGATGATATTCTTGTTATTGTTAGTGATGGAATAGGCGAAAGAATTGAAGAAGATGTTAAGGTATTAACTATTACTCCTAATGTTTCAATGAGCCAACTCGCGCGTAACATCTTTGATGTACTCTTTAAAAATAAACCAATGACAGATGATTCCACTATTATCACAATAAAAATATTGTGATATTATAGACGTGGTGATGTTATGCTTGATTTAGACAAAACAAAAAAATATTTACTTGCGTGTTCTTTTGGCCCTGATTCAATGGCTTTATTTGATATGCTTTTAAAAGAAGGTTATTATTTTTCTGTTGCACATGTAAATTATCATAAAAGAGATATTTCAAATTTTGAAGAAGAGTCAATGCGAAAGATTTGTTTAGATAACAATATAAAATGTTTTGTGCTTGATACTAGTAAACTTCCAAGTCATAAAGGTAATTTCCAAAACTGGGCACGTGTAGTCCGTTATAAGTTTTTTGCTGAAGTTTTAAAAAAAGAAAATCTTGATGCAGTTTTAGTAGCTCATCATTTAGATGATTTAATTGAAACATACGAAATGCAAAAAAGTCGTAATTTAGTTGTGGATTATTTAGGATTAAAAGAAAATACAATTATTAATGATGTCCCTATTATTCGTCCATTATTAGAATATACAAAAAAAGAATTGAATGATTATTGTGTTTATAATAATGTCCCATTTTCTATTGATGTATCAAACTTAAGTCCGGTTTATGCAAGAAATAAAATTAGACTTAATTATATTAATAATTTAACAAAAACTGAGAAACTCTTAATTAAAAAACACATTGATGAAGAAAATAAAGAAAATGAGAAAATAAAAGAAAATCTAAGATCTAAAATTGAAGATAACTCTTTAGATATTAATGAACTAAAAGGCTTAGACAAGAAATCTCAAATTATTGCTCTAGATTTATTACTTAAAAACAATAAAATTAATAAACATATTTCTTCTCGATTTGTAGAAGAAATTGTTAGAGCGCTTAATACGAAACAACCTAATATTTCTATTAAATTAAATGCTAATAAATATTTAACTCGTGAATATAATAAATTAAGAATTGCCAGTAATTTATTAAGTAAGCAATATTCTTATGTTATGGATAAACCTGGTCAATTAAACACAGAATATTTTTGGCTAGATCTTAAAAATGATTATGCACAATTCCGTCTAAGTTTAGATGATTTTCCAATAACTATACGTCCAGCTTTATCAGGAGATGTTAGTTATATCAATGGCATAACAAAGAAAGTAAAAAGACTTTATATAGACTGGAAAATGCCAATGCATTTAAGAAAAATTTGGCCTTTAATTTTTAATTATAAAGGCGAACTAGTTTATGTGATTAGATACTATGATATAAATAGTCTAAACTCACATAAAGATTTTATTGTAAAATCTTAATTGTTTATATATAATACTTTTATAACGCGAATATTAGCATAAACTAATATTATAAATATTAGGCGTATAAATAAGAGGAGGTTATGATTAATGAAACAAAACAAAAAGAATATTCTTAGCTTTATATTCCCTTATTTGTTTGTTGGCCTTGTAATTTTAATGATTTCCGGCATATTCCTTTTTAGAGGAAGCGGTGCTGAAAAACTTAGTGCAGCTGAATTGGTTAGCGTATTACAAAACCAAGAAGTAACTAGTTTAAAGCAAACAAGTAAAACAAGACTTACAACATTTGAAGGAACTTATAAAGATGCTGATGGAAAAATGTATGCATTTACTTGTACTATTTCTAATGACACTGACAACTCAGAAGCTTTAGGCGATGTTGAAAAAGTCATTTATACAAGAACAAAAGGCTTAACTGATAAGAATGGTAATCCTGTTGTTGACTCAGAAGGAAATCAAATACAAGTTTCATACTTTGATCCAAAAACAAACTTTGAAATTGTAGATGCTTATCAAACTAACTGGCTTGAAAGTTGGGGCCCAACTATCTTGTTACTATTAGGAACTGGCGTAGTATGTTTCTTAATGTTTAGAGGAATGGCTAATTCTGTTAATGGCTCTAACAATAAGGCAATGGAATTTAATAAATCCCGCGCTCGTAGAGTTGATACATCAAAAGTTAAATTTGATGATGTTGCTGGTGCCGATGAAGAAAAAGCCGAATTAGTAGAACTTGTTGATTATTTAAAAAATCCAAAGAAATATTCGGAATTTGGTGCTAAGTTACCAAAAGGTGTCTTATTAGTAGGCCCACCAGGAACTGGTAAAACTTTACTTGCCAAAGCAGTTGCAGGTGAAGCAGGAGTTCCATTCTATTCTATTTCTGGTTCGGATTTCGTAGAAATGTTCGTTGGTGTTGGTGCTGGACGTGTTCGTGATATGTTCAAAACCGCTAAAAAGAATGCACCATGTCTAGTCTTTATTGATGAAATCGATGCTGTCGGTCGTCAAAGAGGTGCTGGTATGGGTGGCGGAAACGATGAACGTGAACAAACTCTTAACCAATTATTAGTAGAAATGGATGGCTTTGATGATAACTCAGGCATTATCGTTATTGCGGCCACTAACCGTGATGATGTTCTTGACCCTGCTTTATTACGTGCTGGTCGTTTTGATAGACAAATTACTGTTGATTTACCAGACCGTAAAGGCCGTGAAGCAATCTTAAAAGTACACGCTCGTAATAAAAAGATTGATCCATCTGTTAACTTTGAAGATTTAGCAAAAAGAACTGTTGGCTTCTCTGGTGCTGACTTAGAAAACGTATTAAATGAAGCTGCTATTTTAGCTGTTCGTGGACACAAATCTATTATTGGACTAGCTGAAATTGATGAAGCAATTGACCGCCGCTATGTTGGACCTGCTAAAGGATCTCGAGAAATGGATCCATTAGAAAAACGTACTGTTGCATTCCATGAAGCTGGTCACGCTGTTATTGGCTTAAATCTTGAAGCTTCTGATAAAGTTCAAAAGATTACAATTATTCCTCGTGGAAGAACAGGTGGACATGTTCGTCTTGCTCCAGAAACAGATCACTACAATTTAACTAAGAGCCAATTAATTGCCCGTATTATTGGATATTTAGGTGGAAGAACATCTGAAGAAATCTTCTTTAAAGATGTTTCTACTGGGGCATCTAACGATATTGAAATGGCAACAAGAATTGCTCGCCGTATGGTAACTGAATTTGGTATGTCACCATTAGGACCTATTCAATATGAAAATGATACTGGTTCAGTATTCTTAGGAAGAGATTACAACTCTACTCAAAAGAATTTCTCAACTCAAATAGCTTATGAAATTGATACTCAAGTTCGTAAGATTATTGAAGATGCTCATGAACAAGCAAGACAAATTCTTGAAGAACATATTGAAGATGTTAAATTAATTGCAGAAACATTGTTAAAACAAGAAACAATTACTGCAGAAGAAATCCAATATTTAATGGAACATCGTCATTTAAAATCAGAAGAAACAACTACTGAAGTTAAAACTGATGAACCAAGTGATAAAGGAGAAGGAAAGGATTAGTCCTTTCCTTTTTTAAAGTATGAAGGTAGGAAATATTGAATTATCTGGTGTTGTTTTCCTTGCTCCGATGGCCGGTGTAACGAATTTAGCGTATCGTGAATTTATGAAACCATTTGGTGTGGCTTTGACTTATAGCGAGATGATTAGCGATTGTGGACTTATTTATGGAAATAAAGAAACATATAAATATCTTGATACAAGTGCGTATGAAAGACCAGTAGCTTTACAAATTTTTGGTGGAACAAAAGAAACGCTTTTAAAAGCATTAGAAATTATTGAAAGCCAAAAAGATGACTATGATTTTATTGATGTTAATTTAGGGTGTCCCGTTCCTAAAGTTACTAAAACTGGGGCTGGTTCAGCGTGGCTTAAAAGAGAAGATGAATTATTTGATATGATGTCAAGTTTAGTAAAAACTTCTAAAAAGCCAGTTACAGCAAAAATTAGAATTGGCTGGGATGAACAATCAATTAATGTTGAACGTATTGTAACAATATTACAAGATGCCGGTGTTTCTTTAATTGCTATTCATCCACGTACAAGAAATCAACTTTATAGCGGTGTTGCTAATTATGAACGTATTAAAGACATTAAAAAACTATTACATATCCCGTTAGTTATAAGCGGTGATATATTTACTTTAGAATCCGCTATTGAGGCGCAAAAGTTAACTAATGCTGATGGAATAATGGTCGCAAGAGGTGCGATTGGTAATCCTTATTTAATTACACAAATTGACCGCTATTTTAAAACAGGTGAAGTATTACCACGTATTAGTTTGAATCAACAATTAGAATATTTAAAAGAATATGCTAACAAATTAATAGATTTAAAAGGTGAAGATGTAGCAATTCGAGAACTAAGAGGTATTGCGCCACATTTCTTAAAAGGATATCCTAATTTAAAAAAATATCGTGTTAAGCTAACTACGGAAATGACATCATTAAATGATTTATTAAATATGATTGATGATATTAAGGTAAATAACTTTTAAAACAAGTTAAAATTTGTTAAAATATGAAAGATTTGAGGTGGAATTATGGAAGAAAGAGAATTAACAGACCAAGAGTTAATTAGAAGACAAAAAGTAGAAAAATTAAAAGAATTAAATATCGACCCATTTGGACAAGCTTATGAAAGAACATGTTATTCTAGCGATATTCGCGCTAAAGTGGAAGGCTTAACACATGAGGAAGTTGAAGCGTTAGGTTTACATGTTTCAATCGCTGGTCGTATTATGTTTATCCGTAAGATGGGAAAGGCAAGTTTCTTTTCTATTCAAGATGTAAAAGGAAAACAACAAATTTATATTAGTATTAATGACGTTGGTGAACAAACATATGATTTATTCAAGATGGCGGACGTTGGAGATATCGTTGGTGTTAAAGGTATTGTGATGTTAACAAGAACAGGCGAACCAACAGTTAAATGTTTAGAATATACTCACTTGACTAAAGCCTTAAGACCATTACCGGAAAAATTCCATGGCTTAACTGATAAAGAAGAACGCTATAGAAGAAGATATGTTGATTTAATTATGAATGAAGACGCTAAAAGAATTGCTATTGCTCGTCCAAAAATTATTAGAGCAGTACAAGAATATTGTGATTCTTTAGGATTTATTGAAGTTGAAACTCCAGTACTTCAACCAATTCAAGGCGGCGCAACTGCTCGTCCATTCGTTACTCATCATAATGCTTTAAATAGAGATTTTTATTTAAGAATTGCTACAGAATTGCCATTAAAGAGATTAATCGTTGGTGGTCTTGAAAAAGTATATGAAATTGGTAGATTATTTAGAAATGAAGGTATGGATTTAACTCATAACCCAGAATTTACGACCATTGAATTATATGAAGCATATGGCGATTTATCTTCAATGATGCGTATTACCGAAGGATTAATTAGACATGCTGCACAAAAAGTTGCTAATAAATCTGAATTTATGAATATCTTTAATCCAGAAGGTGAATTAATTGATATTTCTAAGCCATTTAGAGTTGTTACAATGTGTGAAATGATTAAAGAAGAAACTGGCATTGATTTTAAAAATAATAATTACTCTTTAGAAGAAGCAATTGTTTTAGCTAAAGAAAAAGGCGTAGAAGTTGAAAAACACTTTACTGTAGGACATATTATTAATGCTTTCTTTGAAAAATTCTGCGAAGAAAAATTAATTCAACCTACATTCTTATGCGGACATCCAGTTGAAATTTCTCCTTTAACAAAGATTGATACAACTGACCCACGTTTTGTTCAAAGATTTGAACTTTATATTGGTGGACATGAATTCGCTAATGCATATACAGAATTAAATGATCCAATCGATCAAAGAAATAGATTCGTTGAACAAATGAAAGAAAGAGAAAATGGAAATGATGAAGCAAGCCAAATGGATGTTGATTTCCTTGAATCTCTTGAATATGGTATGCCACCTTGTGGCGGTGTTGGTATTGGTATTGATAGATTAGTAATGTTCTTAACCGAACAAACATCTATTAGAGAAGTAATTCTTTTCCCAACAATGAAACCATTAGATAAATAAAATATAAATTAATAAAACGCATAAACAGTCTCAATTAATTTTGATAAATTATGCGTTTTTTTATTAAACTTATATTAATACTAGACTATTATACGTGCTTTTAACTTAAAAATTTGACTTTTAACTTAACTTAAGTTAAAATGAAAAAAATTAAGTTAAAAGGAGAACAAATATGCTAACGAATATATTTGGAATACAAATAAAATATGAGTCATGGAATAAGAAGAAATCCTTACCTATTTATATTTTAAATAGTTATGATTTTTATGTAGCAAACTTAAAAACAGTGCGTTTCATAATGCTACAACCACTATATGAGCTTCATAGTATTCCAACACTACAAAAACAAATAGAAAAAATTAGAAAAATTGAAGATATACCTGTTGTGTTTATGCTCAAAAATATATCTGAATATCGTAGGAAAGCATTTATCGAAAACAATATACCTTTTATTACTGAAAAGCAGGCTTTTTTACCATTTATAGGAACAATACTTATGGAAGAAAGTAAAGCAAGTAAATCAATTGAAAAGTTTTTTTATTCAACCCAGCAATTATTTATATATTACTTATATAATAATGAAAAAAGACTATATATTTCTGAGGCAAGCAAAGCATTTCCGTTTTCCGCAATGACACTTACTAGAGCTGTAAGACAATTAGAAGATAGCGGCCTATTTGTTACTGGTAAGACAGGGGTAAATAAGTTTATAGAATCAAAATATGCTAGATTAGAATTGTTTGAAAAAGCCAAATCGTATTTAACTACACCTATTATATCAACTGGTTATATAGATAAAACACAGGTTGATAAAAATATGGTTTTTGCCGGGGAAACTGCTTTGTCTAAAAAAACGATGTTAAACGCAAGCAAACTTATTACTTATGCGATAAGCGAAAAGAATTATAATAAAAAAGATTTAAATGATGAATTGATAGATCCTAATAAGCAAGTTAAACTTGAAATATGGGCATATAATCCAAAGCAATTCTCTAATGATAATAGCGCTGATGATATTTCCGTTATTTTGTCTTTTAAAAATGCTAACGACGAAAGAATTGAAGAAGGAGTAGAATATTTACAAAAAAGATTGTTTAAATAAAATTATACTTTTATAAGTATTGAAATTATTTGATGAAAACAATTATACATATTTATGGAGGAGCTCAACATGAAAATAAAGCAACAAAAACAAATTAAAACATTTCTAATAGAAGAATTTGGTAATGAAAAAGGAAATGAGTTATTTGAAAAGCAAGCTAAATTACTTAATGAAATAATACAAAATACTAAAGATAAATCTAAAAATCAAATGAAAACATTAACTCAAACAATATTGCCACGTATTGCTTTATATAAAGTGTTTTTAAAAGAAGAGTTATCAGAAGAAACATCATACGAATATATACGCAAATATATGTTAGATAAAATAGCGGCACCAAAACACGCACAAATGAAAAAGATGGAGAAAGTGCCAGGATTTTATTCCTTGTATAGCAAAATTTTTCTTAAAATAATGCGTAAAACTGATTTGCAAGATAATAAACAAAAACGTGGCAAAGATTATTTTGATGTAACCATTACTAAATGTCTTTGGCATACAGCGTGTGTAGAAAACGGTTGTGCTCATTTATGTCGCTTATTTTGTGATGTTGATGATGTTACTTATGGCGGACTAAATAAAATGGGATTTTCAAGAACAAAGACTTTAGGATATGGTGGAGATTGTTGTGATTTCCATTTCTTTAAAAAATAGGTGAATGTATATGGAAAAAATATGGAATAAGTTATATAATGCAGCAAAAAATGTGCTTAATCCACGCAAAGTCTCTAGTATTATTGAAGCAGGTGGAGTAAGTGCCGCAATTGAAACTGAATCAGGAAAGATATATGTTGGTGTCTGTGTTGATAGTGCATGCAGTTTAGGAATTTGTGCTGAACGTAATGCAATATTTAATATGATCACTAATGGCGAGTATAAGATTAAAAAAATTATAGCAATAAACTCTGAAGGTAAAGTAATTCCTCCTTGTGGAGCATGTCGAGAACTTATGAGCCAATTAATGCCGAGTGATTATAAAAAGATTGAAATCATGTTAGATTATGAAAAATGTAAAATAGTAACATTAGGCGATTTAACACCGGAATGGTGGATTTAAAATTTAAATTATTGGGGACAACTTATGAATTGGTTTAATATTTATGGATTAATATTTATCGTAATCATTATGATTCCAAACATTATTTTTGCCTTAAAGTGCAAAGATGGCTTTGTGAATAAATACAATAATAAATTTGTTGAACTTTTTGAACAAATCGGAAGATTTGGCTCTTTTATATTTATGATTTTTAATATTCCTAAAACTTATTTTGGCTTTTATTTTAATAATGGATTGATATTATATCTTATCGTGGATTCTATTTTAGTTGCTTTATATTGCTTAATATGGATAATTTGTTTTAAAAAGCCAAGCGTTTTCCGCGCATTATCACTATCAATAATACCGTCAATTCTATTCCTTTATAGTGGAGTGATGATAAGATCAATCCTATTAATTATATTTTCTTTGATATTTGCACCTTGCCATATATTAATATCATATAAAAACGCCAAATAGATAAAACTTTGCAATCCAAATCAAGTAAATAATTAATAACTATCTATAATTAAGATGTGTCAATCAAAGGAGAAAATCATGAAAGAATGGGACAAAAGTATTCAGGACATTATTTTAAGAATTGATGAAAACATTAATAAACAAAATGACGCCTCTTTAACATTAAAAGATTTATCCAAATATTTGGGTTATTCAGAATTTTACGTTTCAAGAAAATTTAAAAAAATATCGGGTATGTTTTTAAGAGACTATTTAAGATATCGTAAGCTAGCTTTTGCTTTAAAAGATGTTAGAGATACTAATCAGAGTTTATTAAGTATTGCTGTTAAATATGGCTTTTCATCTCATGAAGCTTTTACCCGGGCTTTTAAAAATGCGTACGATAAAACACCAAGTGAATATCGTAATAACCCTACTTGTGTTGTTTTGCGCACAATAATTAGGCCTTTTGATTGCTATTTATTAGAAACTAAGGAGAAAAGTATGGTTAGAGAAGCAAATGATATTAAAGTGTATTTTGTGACAATTCCAGCACATAAATTTTTACATATCAGAAATTATGAAAGTATCGGTTATTGTGATTTTTGGAATAAGCAAAGTAAAATTAAAGGACAAGACTGCGCTACAATATGCGGTCTTCTTGATAGTATCAAAGGTAAATTAGATGATATTGGTGGTAATGAGATTGATGCTAGCAGCGGACAAATAATGGGTTTATTAACGAACCAAATGGAAGAATTTGTAGTTGGGGTATTCCTCTAGCGGAAGCTTATGGGTTAAGATTACCTTTAAATTATGATGGTGACATACCATCTCAAATGCAAATGATGGTTGTTCCAGAAGGTGAATATATAGTTTTTGAACATGGACCATTTGATTTTGAAAAAGAAAATGCATTGGTAGAAGCAAAAATTGAAAAAGCTATGAAAGATTTTGATTATAAGAGTAGTGGCTATGAACTAGATCTAACACAAGGGCGTGTTTTCTATTTCTACCATGATACAAAACGTTTTTGGAAATATATAAGACCGGTAAAGAAAGTTAAATAGATTAATAAAAGTATAAAAACAAATATCTAGGCAAAAATTATAGAGTATTAACATAAAATTATGTTAGGAGAGAAAATATGCTTGAAAAATTTAGTCTAGAAGCACAAAGAATTATTTCTTCAGCGGAATCGTTATCTTTTGATTTATCACACACATCGATAGGATGCGAGCATTTTTTGCTTGCTATATTAAAAATACCAGATAATATTTTAACAATTGCTTTAAAAAAATATCGCATAACTTTTAAAAGTGTTATTAGTGACATTAAGGCTTTTGATTCAATAAAAAAGAACGATATTTTCTTTATGGAGTATGATGATAACTTTAAAAAGTTAATTGATGAATCACAAAAAGAAAGTCGAGAATTTAAAGAAGATAAAGTAAGCGTTAATGTCATGGAAATAGTGTTTTTAAAGAATTTAAATGGTATTTGCCGTGAAATATTTGTTAATAACAAAGTTGATATTAATATGTTGTTAGCGCTGGTTATTAAAAATCAAAGAAGACATAGTGAGTTAGATAGAATTATTGATTTGCATGATTTATCAAATATAAAAAAAGATCCTCTTATTGGAAGAAGTAATGAATTACAACAGCTTGTTATGGCTTTAAAAAGAAGAAATAAGCCTAATGCTATTTTAGTAGGTAATCCTGGTGTAGGAAAAACCGCAATTGTGGAAGAATTAGCGCAACTACTTTCGAAAAATAAAATCCCAGGACTAGAAGGAAAAAGAATATATGAATTAGATATTTCTTCTGTCGTCGGCGGAACAAAATACCGTGGGGAATTTGAAGAAAAATTAAAGAAAATAATTAAAAATGTATCTGATGATGGTAATGCAATTATATTTATTGATGAAATTCATAATATTATTAAAGCAGGTGGAGCAGAAGGTGCAATTGACGCAAGTAATATATTAAAACCATATTTATCTAGGGGAGATATCCAAATCATTGGCGCAACCACAGTAGATGAATATCATACAATCTTTGAAAAAGATAAGGCTCTAAATAGAAGATTTCAAATTATTTATGTAGATCCATCTAATAAAGATGAAACATTAAATATATTAAATACTTTAAAACCAATTTATGAAGATTATTATAAATTGAAGATAGCGGATAATCTTACAAATTACATCGTAGAAGTAGCGGAAGAATTTATTCCAAATATGTCTTTTCCAGATAAAGCGATTGATATATTAGATAATAGTTGTGTCCTTGCTAAAAACGAATTAACCAAAGAAAATATCAATAAAATGGTAGAAAAGACTTATAATGTTTCTATTTCTAAAGATAAAAAAGCATTATTAATAAAAGAAAAATTAGAAGAAGAAATTCTAGGACAAAATAGCGCAATTGAAAAAATTTATAAAGAAATGCTTAAAATTGAGTTTGGCTTAGTAGAAGAAGATAAGCCATTAACAACTATGCTATTTGTAGGTCCTAGCGGAGTAGGAAAAACACAAAGTGCAAGAATTATTGCTAAAGAATACTACAAAGTAAAAGATTGTTTTATTAAACTTGATGTGGCCACATATAAAGATGTGACATCATTAAATAAATTAATTGGATCAGCACCTGGATATTCTAATCATGATGAAATGCCGGCTTTTATTAAGAAAATTAAGATGCATCCTAATTCGTTGGTGTTATTAGACGAAATTGATAAAGCATGTATAGACGTGCAAGACTTTTTCTTAAATATATTTGATGAAGGATATTTTATTGATGCGAAAAACAATATAATTGACTGCAAAAACGTTATATTTATCATGACTTGTAATGCTGCGCCAATTAATCCAATTAGTACAAATAAATTCCGCTTAGATAGTAATGATGCAAAACAAAAAAATAATTTTGATAACGGAAATGCATTAGAAAATATCTTCAGATCTGAACTATTAAATCGTATAAATCTTATTGTTAACTTTGATTATCTAGACGAAGATGTAGCTTTACAAATATATAATAAATATATAGAAAAAGCCAGTTTTAGATATGATACAACTTTAGATATTAAAAACAAGTTGGATGTTGATTTAAAGAAATTAAAGAAATATGGGGCTAGATATATAAAAAAACTAGCTTTAGACAATATGCTCGAGGCACTTAGCACCCCTAATAAAAATTAATTTAAAAATTTAAACGGAAAAATCATTTTGTTTCACTATATTATTTATGTGAGCGAAATGATTTTTTGCATTATCCGTAGTTAAAATTTCTTTACTTTTAAATGGTGATAAGATATAATCTTATCGATAGTGTGAAGGCTATCAAAAATGCTCTCTGCTATTTTTAGAAAATAGCCAGATTGACCATAGGGAGGTGTACTCATGCGTAAGTACGAAATTATGTATATTCTTATGCCACAATTAAGCGAAGAAGAACGTAAAAACGAAATCGAAAAATTAAATAACATTTTAACTTCTAATGGTGCTTCAATTACTGATGTTAAAGAATGGGGTCTCCGTGATTTAGCATATGAAATTAAAGACCAAATGAAAGGTTATTACGTTGTTGAAAAAGTTTCAGCTGAACCAGCTGCAACAAAAGAATTCGATCGTTTAGTTAAGATCGATGCTAATGTTATTCGTCACATTATTGTAGTTGATAGAGACTAATAAAATTATAAAGGAGAAAATCGAAATGATTAATCGTGTAGTTTTAATTGGACGTTTGACTCGTGACCCAGAATTAAGAAAGACTGCTCAAAACAATACTTCTGTTGTTTCCTTCACTGTTGCCGTTGATGATCGTTTTAAAAACGCAAACGGCGAAAAATCAACAAGTTTTATTCCATGTATTGCATGGAGAGATGTTGCAGACTCTGTTTCTAAATTCACTCATAAAGGTTCACTAGTTGGCGTTGAAGGACGTTTAACACAACGCACTTATGTATCTAAGGAAGGAAAGAATGTTTCAGTATTTGAAGTTGTATGTGATTCAGTTCAATTTTTAGAACCAAAGTCAGCAACACCAGTTCAAAATGCTCCAATTGATCCAGTATTCCCAGAAGATACAGTAGAAGTGCCAACAGAAAACAAAAATCTTAATACGGTAGACATCGCTGATGATGACTTACCATTCTAATTTTAAAGAAAGGTTGGATATTTTATGGGTTATAAGAAAATGAGACCACGTAAGAAGGTCTGTAATTTTTGCAAAAACAAAGGCAAATTCATCGATTTTAAAGATGTAGAAATGTTAAAACATTATATTTCACTCAATGGTAAAATTTCACCACGTCGTACAACTGGTACATGTGCAAAACACCAAAGAGAATTAGCCGTTGCAATCAAAAATGCTCGTTATATGGCATTATTACCATATACAGTTGAATAATTTAATTATTAAACTAAGCAAATCAAAATTAGAGGTAGTAAAAAACACTACCTCTTTTTTTGTGCTTTTTAATTAGAATAATAAATGGTTTATTTGTTCCTATTTGCCTTCTCTTCTTTTGGCGAATAGCCAAAAAATGATACGTACATTTTATAAAAACTAACATAGTTGTTAAATCCAACTGCTTCATAAATTTCAGATGGATTTTTACCTGATTTTATTAAAGACTGAGCACAAAGTAGTCTTTTCGTTCTTATGTATTTTTGTGGAGATAAGTTTAAATCAGAACTGAATAATCTAAAAAGGTAGTTTCTAGAAATGTGGAGCTCGTTAGCAATTTCATCCACATTTTTAATTTTATACAAATTGTTATTTATATAATCAATTGCAGCTTTTGTTAATGATGAAACATTTTGATTTAAATTACTTTTTTGCTTTTTGTTTATGTATTTTAAGTTAATTAATATTTCAATTAAGTTTGATATAAATAAATCATAAAAATCTTCAGAGTGATTTCCTTGCTGAATATAGTTTGCAATATTATTAAAGTTTTGTTGAATAATTTTACTGTTTGCACAATTTATAACATTATCTTTGATGTTTAATTCATCTAGAAATTTTCCAAATAAAGAAGATTCATCAATTAAAATATCAAAACGAATATATGGAAAATCCGAAAATATATCAATGCTATGATATTGCTTTGGCTTAGTTATCAGCAAGTCATTAGGTGTCAAAATATGTTTGTTACCTTCTATATTAAAAATTGCATTACCACTTACAAAATAAATTAACTCATATGCATTGTGGCAATGCATTACAAATGTATTTTGATAGTTATCTCTTTTAGAAAAATCAAAATATAATATGCCCATTTTATCTTTGTCTAGTATTTTCATTTTAATTTATTGCCCCTTCAAAAAATTTAAATAGTTAAAAATTAAGAAAAATATATTTATATATAAGGATAATAGGAGATAAGTGATAAATTTAAAAATCTAATAAAACTATCCTCAACACAATATAACATTAACAATTAATAAAATACAATATTAATATAAAAAAACAAAGGCATTAAATTTTAGTGTGCAAATATTAATGTTTTAGGAAACTTTTATTTATTTATTAATTTTTAACCATATGATACTATAATAGTAGTATAAATAAAATTATACAAAAAGATTATAAAACAATAGTTTATTTTGCATTTTAATTAAAAAAAATTTTTATTGTTTTCAAGAATGTAAGCGGTGCCATTATTAATACAAATTTTATATAAAAATATGTGGCACTAGAATAACAACTATTAAGAAAGGGAAAAATAAATAATATATTTATTAAAAGAAAATTATGAAAAAAACACTATTTCTTGTTTTGATGGTAATGCTAACTAGCGTTATGGTGGGCTGTGGTAAAGAGTCTTCAGAAAGTAATTCTAATAGTATTTCTTCTTCATTAGTCCATGTTCATTCATTGATACATTTTGAAAAGATTGATGCAACATGCACAGAAGATGGCTTTAATGAATATTATAAATGTTCTACTTGTAACAAGATGTTTTCAGATGGATTAGGAGAAAATGAAATTTTTCAAATACCTGTTATCGAGCACAAAGGCCATGATTTTGGAAATTGGAATTATGATGAAACATTAAAACAACATAAGCGAGTATGTAAAAATGATAATTCTCATGTAGAAAAAGAAGATTGTGTATTTGGAAATTATAAGTTAGATGAAATGCCAACATTATTTAGTACTGGAAAAGCTACACAAGAATGTGAGAAATGCGGGCATGAGAAAGAAGTAATAGTACCAGCATTAAACGATAATCAAGTATGGACATTAGTAAGTGGAAAAGAATTATGTGAAGAAACATCCACATTGAAATATACATCAATATATGGAGAAGTAAGTATTGATGTGGATCCAATAGGACATAATTATGAAACCCCAACTTATGAATGGATAAAAGAAGGTACAGGATATAGATGTGTAGCAAAAACTATATGTAGTAGAGATGAAAGTCATATAGAAATAGAAGAAGGAACAGTAACATATCAAGAAGTAAAAGAACCAACGTATATAGAAGAAGGAAAAGGAATATATACGGCAGAGTTCAATAAAGAGATGTTTACGAAACAAGAAAAAGAAATAAGTATACCAAAGAAAACAGAAGTAAAAGTAACATTTGACTATAATATCGAAGGAAAAGAAAACAAAGTTGTTGTAGGGAAATATGGAGAAGTAATAGCTTCAGAAAAGGCACATAAAGGATTATGTGGATTAGAAGGATGGTATTTAGGAGAAGAAAAATATGATTTCACTAAACCAGTAACAGGAGATATGACATTAGTAGCTCATTACTTAGATTGCTTTGAAAATTTTGAGAATGGATTAGGTATATTTGCTGGAAAAGCAAGTGGAGCACATGAATTCAAAATAGTAGAAGAAAATGGAAATCATGCAGCGATGTTAGAATGTACATCAGGAATAGATGGACAAATAGCAATAAATAATTTAAATGGATATGATTTTAGTGAAGTAAATTATATGGTGTTTGATGCAAAAGTAACAAATCCAACAAGCGCAGGAGCAATAATAGTACAAGTTATGTCAGGTGGAAATAAATATAATTACACCAAATCATTCTCAGAAAAGTATAATGCCTATGAGAATATTGAAAAGATAGTTGTACCATTCAATAGACTAATAGGAACAGATACATTAGATAAAACAACAATTACAGGAATATTAATCTTTATGCAATATAAAGGACAATTAACGATAGATAATGTTGAATTCTTAAATGAATATAATGCAAATTATGAAGAAGGAATTATACCATGTATTTCATTTGAAAATAAAACAGTTAGTGAAGTGCAAAGTTTGTATTCAGTAAACCAAACATTAATCACTAAAGTAGATGAAACAACAGGAGCATTTACATTTAAGAATACAGGAGGATCACAAGGAACATATAAAAAGTTACAATCAAAGACATATGAAGCGAATACAAAATATGATTTGACAAAATACTATGCAATAGAATTAAAGATAAATTCTAAAGATGGTGCAGCTAAATTTAAATTTGAGGTATTGTTACAAAGCGGAAATCAAGTTGTATTAGGAGAGTATGACTTAGTAAGAGGAGACAATACATTAACCATTTATTTAGATACAACAGCAACAAAAAATAGAATGGTTAAGACTTGTATGTTCTATTTTGATTCAGGCAATTATTATCAATTTACATTTAGTAGTTGTCGTTATTTGATTGGATAAACTTATTTTTATAAATGTATACAGAGGAGTAAATTAAAAATGAAGAAATTAAATCTAGCAATTATTGGACAAGGCAGAAGCGGAAAGGATATTCATGGTAAGTATTACATAAGTTCAGCAAACATTTACTATAATGTTACTTATGTTATTGATCAAGATGAATATAGAAGAGAAGTATCAAAGCAAAGATATCCAGGTTGTGTTACTTTATCGGATTATCGAGAATTATTTGATAAAAAAGATGTTGATGTAGTAATTAACGCTTCATACTCTAATATGCATTATGATATTACCAAAGATTTATTAATGCACGGCTTCAATGTTGTTGTTGAGAAACCTTT
Source organism: uncultured Bacilli bacterium (assembly GCA_934140155.1). Lineage (GTDB taxonomy): Bacteria > Bacillota_I > Bacilli_A > RFN20 > CAG-826 > RUG131. The sequence goes on from CAKPBC010000001.1 coordinate 260,089, forward strand.
TTCTAAAACAGAAAAGCAATGTCAAGAATTAATGGATATAGCTAAAAAGAACAATGTTAAGGTTTGCGTATTTCAACAAACATTTTATGCCCCATATTATGATGATATTCTAAGAATAGTAAATAAGGATGTAATTGGACGTGTTTTAGAAGTTTCAATTAGATATAATTCATTATCTAGACGTTGGGACTGGCAAACACTTCAAAAACGTGTTGGCGGTAATGCTTATAATACAGGCCCACATCCTTTTGGTTGTGCTCTAGGCATTTTAGGCTTTGATGATAAAGCATACTTAGCCTTTGGAAGAATGAATCATACACTTATGTCTGCAGGCGATTATGATGATTACGTTAAAGCTATCATTACTGCGCCTAATAAACCGGTTGTGGATATTGAGATTAATAATACAGACGCATATTCTGGATATACTGTTAAAATTCAAGGAACAAGAGGAACATATAAAACAAATACAGTAACATGGAATTTGAAATACATTGTTGATGGAGAAAACCCAAAACGTGAACCAATTGAAACGTTCTTAGCAAATGCTGAAGGAAATCCTTGCTATTGCAGTGAAAAATTAATCACCCATGAAGAAGAGGGAAAATATAATGGTACAGCATTTGATGTTGGAACTAGCAGATATTATGAAGAACTTTATTATTATTTGACAGAAGATAGACCAATGTACGCGGATGCAATTAAAGCAATGAAGACAATAGGATTAATTGAAAAGATTCACAAGATGAATCCAATTGATAGAAAGTTCTAAAAATATGGATAAGCAATTGAAATTTCCTAAAGACTTCTTGTTTGGAGTGGCAACATCATCTTATCAAATTGAGGGTGATTGCAAGGGAAGAGGAGAATGCATCTGGGATACATTTTGCACAGCTGATGGCAGAATTTTAGATGGATCAAATGGCAATATTGCTTGTGATCATGTTCATCGTTATAAAGAGGATGTAGAAATTATTAAAAAAATTGGTTTTAAGGCTTATAGATTTTCAATTTCTTGGCCACGTCTATTTCCTAATGAGGATATGATTCCTTCAGTAGAAGGAGTTAAATTCTATAACAATTTAATTGATGAATGCATAAAAAATGGCATTACATTATTTATAACACTATTTCATTGGGATATGCCAACTTGGGTATATCGAAAAGGCGGATGGCTCAATGATGAGACACCTAAACTATTTGGTGAATATGCAAGATTTGTGGCAAAAACATTTGGAGATCGTGTGAAGTTTATTACAACATTTAATGAGCCACAATCATTCTTGCCTGCTGGACATAGAACTGGTACACACGCGCCAGGATTAAGATTAGGCGATAAAGAATATTTCATTTGTGTTCACAATTACTTAAAGGCACATGGTGAAGCTATTAAGGCAATGCGTGAAGAAAGAAATGATTTAAAGTTAGGCATTACAATGTCTACTGACGCTGATTATCCTGTTACTGATTCAAAAGAAGATATAGAAGCGGCAACAAAATCAATATTATCTTTTAAAGAAAAAGAATTTTGGCAAATGTCACTTCGATTCTGGTATGATCCGATTTTTCTAGGGAATTATCCTAAAGAACTATATGAAAGATTTGGTGATAACGCTCCAAAAATGAGTGATGAAGATAGAAAACTCATATCTCAAAAACTAGATTTCATTTCACAAAATTGCTATTCAGCATCAGGAATAAAATCTGATGGGCAGGGAGGATTCGTTGTACAAAAAAGAAAATTGGGCGCAATGAAGAATTCACTTGGTTGGAGTGTTACTCCAAGAGCTATTTGGTTTGTTACAAAAATATTATATGCGAGATATAAGCTCCCTATTTACATAACAGAAAATGGTATTTGTTGTAATGACTGGATATGTGAAGATGGACATGTTCATGATTCTTATCGAGTTGATTTTTTTGAAAAATATCTTAAAAATGTTCGAAGAGCTATTGATGAAGGTGTTGATATCAGAGGATATTTTGCTTGGTCGTTATTAGATAATTTTGAATGGAATAAAGGATATACTGCTAGATTTGGAATTGTTTATGTGGATTTTGAATCACAAACTCGAATTCTCAAAGATTCGGCATACTTCTTTAATGAATTAATTGCTTATAATAGCAAGGAGAAATAACAATGAAAATGAAAAGAAAATTAACATCGACTTTATTTACTATTTTATCTCTTTTTGGCATATCTAGTGCGCTAGCATCTTGCGGTGGTAATCGTAATGATAATACAATTACTATTTCTAGATGGGCATCTGAATGGGAAAAGAAAATTTTAACAAGTTGGACTGATGAATTTGTAAAAGAAAACCCACAATATAAAGTAAAATGGGAATTCTCAAGTTATAGTTCACATTTTGATAAATTGAGAACAGACTTATTAGGTGAACTAGCTTCTGATGTCATTTTTGTAAATAACTGGGGTTGGGGACCTTACCAAAACATTAATCGTTTTGAAAATTTAGGTGATGCCGAAGAATTAAAAGATGTATATGATACATTGCTTCCTTCTGCAAAAGATAACGCTTATGTTCAAAAGGGAAAGATTATTAGTATGCCTATTGGATTAGTTACTAGAGTACCGGTTGTTAATAAGGCAGATTGGAAAAATGTTGAAGGTGGTATTCCTTATAATAGAGAACATGCATTTACTGGAAAAGAGTTAGTGGATTTATTGGATGATGTATGTACACTTACTAATAAAGAAATGGGCATCAATGTGACATTAAATGATGCTCTTGACTATTTCTTATGTTCTGTAGATGCTCCTACGTTTAATGAAGATGGTTCATTTGGATTAAATAATGAAGCTGGTTATAAGGCAGCTCAAGAATTCAAAGAATTTGTTCAATCTGGTGTTGTAGTACCTTATTCACAAGCCAATGGCGGAACATATGGTACAGTTTCTGACACATTATTTTATGGAAATACAATTGCTGGTTGGGCTAATATTGGACATATGTCAAACTATACAAGTAATGGATTAGAAGTAGCAACAATTGCACCTATGAAAGCCACAGATGGACACGATGTTGCTGTTGGTGATTTTAACGCTCTTGTTGTACCTACATTCTCAAAGAATAAAAAAGGTGCATTTGCTTTAATTAAATGGATGATGAGCAAAGAACAACAATTAAAATATGCTTCATTTAGTGATTTACCTGTAGTTCAGTCTGCTTATGACGAAGTTATGACAGATACAAAAAATTGGAACCCAGAAATTGTAAATTCTTATAAGATTGGTGTTGATAACATATATGTCAGACGATCAACAACAGCGGAATTCCAAACATATTACGATTCTTGTTTAAAATCATTATGTAATAGCCCAACATATTCAGGTGAAGATTTTTGTAAAGCTATAGCCACTAATGGCGGAAAGTACTTATAGTATATGGTTATCACAAAAAAAAGAAAGAAAACAGCAAGATCTAATGCGCTTGGATGGGTGTTCTGTCTTCCTTGGATAATTGGATTTGTGTTTTATTTGGTTATACCTTTAGGAGCATCTTTATATCTTTCGTTTACAGAGTGGGATATGTTTAATGCTCCTACATGGGTAGGATTAGAAAATTATAGGAAATTACTTGATTTTTCCACACCACAAGGCCAAGCATTTAGTGCAGCGTTCTCAAATACAACTTTATATACATTAGGTGTTTTGGCACTAAATTTCGTAGTTGGAATATCTATTGCTTGGGCAATTAGTAAAAAAAGTAAGTTAAACTCTGTGCTTAGGATCATTATTTATATGCCTACGACAGTTATTTCAGTAGCGTTTGCAATAATGATGTCCCCTATTTTAGGAAATACTGATTTTTCTATTGTTAATAGAATTCGTGCTTTGGTGGGACTTCCACAAGCACGTTGGTTGATGACAAGAGGTCCAGCAGTAGTAGTAATGATATTGATGGGCTTTTGGGGTATTGGTGGTCCGATGCTTGTATACTTATCGGGTTTTAAAAGTGTTGATACTTCTGTATATGAAGCAGCGCAAATTGATGGAACATCCAACTTTAAAACATTATTAAAAATAGCAATTCCTATGATTGCACCAGTTATCGTTTATCAGTTAACGATGACAATTGTTAATGGTTTACAAGTATTTGATTTAGCAGTTGGTCTTGCATCAATTGGAGGATCAAATTCCACATTAACAATGGGGGGAGATTATTCATTAGCGACATTTGTTTATTATCTTTATAACAAAGGATTTAAAGATTTTGAAATGGGATTAGCTAGTGCAATTGGGTGGTTAGTATTCTTAATTACATCTGTCTTTAGTGTAGGATTATTAGCTTTTGTTAAGAAAACTGGATTTTATAGTTTGGATGATTAGGAGCAAAAAATATGAAAAAAAAGGTCAAACATCAAAAAGGTATAAAAAACAAACTTTCGTGGTTTGAAATCGTTTTACGTATTTTTGCTTGCACACTTGCAGTTGCAATTCTCTTTCCATTTATATATTTAATTCTATCTTCATTAAAAACAGTTGATGAATATTATGCAACAAAATTTATTCTTTTTCCACATGATCCACAATGGGGCAGATACAAAGAATTATTTGTAGATTTTAAATTTTATCGTTACATTATAAATTCTATTGTTTTGGCCACAATTTCTGTGTGTGCTAATCTTGTTGCTAGTTCATTAGTATCTTATGGTATTTCACGTTTTAAATTTAAAGGTAGAGGATTATTATTCACATTAATTTTAGTAACAATTTTCCTTCCTGCTCAAGTTACGTCAATTCCTAAGTTTATTATTTGGTACAAAGTAAAGATGTTAAATACATTTGTACCATTAGTGTTACCGTCTTTATTCGGAGCATCATCATCTATTTTACTTATTTCATCATTTATGAAAGGTGTACCTAAGGAGATGGATGAGGCTGCTATGATTGATGGTTGTAATAGATTTAAAATTTGGTGGAAAGTTATTCTTCCACAAACAATACCAGTATTATGTGTTGTTGCATTAAATGGTTTTATTGGATCTTGGAAATCGTCAATGGGTCCAATGATCTATTTAAGAGATGAAAGATTGTATACAGTACCTATTGCATTACTATATTTCCAATCACCATCTCCATCATCGTATTTATATTTAATGGCTGGTGTAGTTATATCTATTGTTCCTACAACAATTTTATTTATGTATGGACAAAAATGGTTTGATAAAGGTGTATCTGTAGGAACACTTAAATAAAGGAGAATAATATGAAAAAAGCGCACAAATTTGTAATTATTGGATTATTGTTTTTGACTATTGGTTGTTCTAATAATGGTATAACTATCCCTATTGAACAAACACAAGACGAGAAGTTGATTAAAGAGATAATGAGTGAAGAACAAAACAAAATCAATGTCATAGGTGATTTAGATGATACTTTCAAATTAAATGGTGTTACAGAAGATTCTTCTTCGTCTCATATTGCTAACATTAAATATGAGTTAAATCTAGACACTACTATTTTAGAAGGTAATAAATATGATCCTAGCGAAGTTGATATTAGTGCTCAATTTATTTCTCCATCCAAAAAAGTCTACGAAATGCCAGGATTTTGGTATACGGATTATAATAGATCTTTTACTCCACTTGATGAAACTCAAGAATTTATATTAGATGCAAGTTCTTATTTTGCACAAGGATCTTCGTCAATATGTGGTGTGCTTGATAATTTTGAAGGAAGCAAGAAACCAGTTGCAAAAATTACATTTGGGTTAGGAGAAAGTTCCGCAAGCGGTTTTGCCGGAGCAGTTATTAACAAAAATGAAATTACAGATAAGCATGATACATTATCGTTTTATTTAAGAAAAAATGAAAATTTTTCATCAAATGGCATTTGCTTCAAATTATTTGGAACTGTTAATGGCAATTCTGATTCAATAACTATTCCAATTACTGATTTATCTACTGATTGGAAGAGATATACATTCAAATATTCTGAATTAGAGCATAGTTCATCTACACCATTATTAATTAAACAAATGTACAGTGCTGGAATATCTACTTATGATGGTTCAACAGCATTAGGTGATATTTATATATCTAATATGACATATTTTCAAGAATCTTTTCCAAGTAGATGTGTTACATTATCTAGTTTTATAGCTAATGATTTAAAAAAATATCGTGATGGTGATTTGATGGGAAGTGAAGTTTTGACAAAAGCAGATTATTCCACATTTAAAATAAGATTTAGATTAACTGAACCAGGTGAATGGACATATAGAATTGTTGGTAAAAAGAACTATAAAACTAAGTTCACTTATACTTCAAAAGTAACAGCTATTGAAAATGAAAACGAAGAAGAAAATAGAGGACTTATTCGAGTTGAAGAAACGCAAAAAAGAAATTTTAAATTTGAAGATGGCACTCCTTATATGCCAATTGGTATAAATGTTCCATATAGTGTAGACCCAAAAAGAGGATCATATGATTATGAGGTGTTCTTTCCAAAAATGCATAAAGCAGGAATGAATTTTGCTCGATGTTGGTTAACAAAAAGTGGTTATGGTGCCACAGGAACATCTGGAGGAATACTAAACTTCGATTTAAGACAAGATAGATCTTATATCTTTGATCGAGTACTAGAATATGCTGCACAATATAATTTATATTTAGAAGTTCCAATGATGGTAATATCTCCATTTAGACTTGATAAGAAGCCAGAAGATTCATATTGTTGGGATTCAAATGAATATAACGTGATAAATGGTGGATATTTAACGGAACCACAAGAATTCATAACAGATTCAAGAGCAAGAGAAGATGTTAAAAAAACTTACCGTTATTACATTGCTAGATATTCTTATTCTAGATACATTCTCAACTGGGAATTAATGAATGAAATAGGAATGGATTCTACATGGTATAACGAAGATGCTGCTAAAGAATGGGCTGAAGAAATTGGATCATATATGCATACAGCAGATCCTTATAATCACTTAGTGTCTATTAGTTCTGGAAATAACCCATATGATAAAGTTTATAGCGCTGATGCAGTAGATTTTGTCTCATTCCATTGCTATGTTTTGGGATCAAATTATGCAGTAAATGCTGCACAACAAAGCTATGAATTATGGAAATATTTTAATAAACCAGTATTAGTGGGCGAAATGGGAGCATCAGGAGTATCTGAAGCATATAATTACGCTAAAGACCCGCAAAATTTGATGCTTAGACAACTAGCATGGACCGCTCCAATGGGCGGCGGAGCATCTGCATCTATTCCATTTTGGTGGCAACAAATTGACAAATATGATTACTATAGTCATGTAACACCAGCAATAAATTATTATAAGTTATTACCAAATGATTATAATTCGATGGATACAGTAGTGGAAGAAGACTTAGAAATAGATAATATATCAGTTAAAGGATATGGATTCATTTCAAAAGAAGCATGCTATTTATATGTTACAAATACTAAATATAATTTTTCTAATCCTGAACCTACTCCTATTGCTAATATTGAAATTAAAGTCAAAGGGTTAACTGATGGCGACTATAGTATTAGAATCTTTGATACTCAATTAGGTGTTGTATCAACAACAATTGACGCTAAATCTATGAATGGACAACTATCATTAAGTATTAATAACTTATCTAAAGATATTGCATACTTAATCGAAAAAAATAATGGAGGTTCTTATGAAAAGAATTAATTACATTATTAAGTTAATGATTGTTACTTTGTCATTTGGATTATTATCAAGCTGTTCCAATGATAACAAATTAAAAATAACATCTCCTCAGAATAATGAGACGGGATTAACAATTACTCCGCGTATAACATGGACAGAAGTAAAAGGTGTTAAAAACTATTATGTTTCAATTTCAAAAGATCAAACATTTGAAAATGTTATTGAAGAGAATTATTCAAATACATACTTTTATGGAGTTGCTACTCCTTTAGAATATGCAAGTCAATATTATGTTAGAGTAGGAGCAGTGAAAAAAACTACTAAGGGAAGTATTGAATTATCACAAATAGATACTATTTCATTTGTTACTAGTGATAAGCATAATCTAGATAATCCTGATTTTAATCAATCTAGGATGATTCATGATTTTGAAAATTTTGATAATACTAACGAATTAAAAGAATGGTTTACACCTCATACAGGAGGAGATGATGTATCACCAGAACTAATTAATTATGAAATAGAAGGCGTGACTTCAAAAGCCATGCAAATAAATTACAAAAAAGGTACGGCAGGATGGTCTGCGTTAATGTCAACAAATGCTCCAGAGAAAAAAGTATGGACAGGAGCTAAAGGAATTAGACTGTTTGTTAAAGGCGCAGGTAATGGCTCTTCTTTAACATTAAGAATTGGCAAAAGAGGTTATCAAGTTTGGTCAGCAAATGTTGTTTGTAATAATAGTCAAGGTCAATACATTTCAATCCCTTTTTCTAGTTTTGAAGATAGTGGTGGCGGAGATGGATTATGGGATTTAACAGGCATTGTAAGACTATGGTTTTATGTTAAATCCGCAACTGATACGTCATTTGTTATTGATAATATCTCAATTGGATCAACAGATGATTACACAACTGATACGAGATATTTATTGTCAGAAAAGCTTTCTATTAATTCTCGACCGATTGATGATTTTGAAGATGGTACAATATCAACATGGGTCAAATCAAAGAATGCGTCTTTAGAAATTATTGAAGGCAATGAAGTTCTAAGTGGTAAGAAATCCTTAAAAATGATAATGCCAGATTCAAATCAAAATTTGAGCATTAACTTAGGATATTATAACTTTGCTGATGCTAAATACTTAACCATGAAAACAAAATTAAGTACAACATCATTTGGTGAAATTAAATTTAGTTTTAGATATAGCAATGGAACAGCATTTAGTTATACAAAAGGTTTCTCTACTGGTGAAGGAATAGATAGACTAACAGTTGACCTTACAAAGTTAATTAATAAAGAAGGAATCCAATTGGATTTATCTAAAATTACCACCCTTGTATTTATGCCTAAATATACTGGCAATATCATATTGGATGATATTACATTTACAAAGACATACACAAACGAAAGCAAAAATTTAATTCCAGATTGTGTAAATACCGATTTAGCTAATTCTTTAGGAGAGATGCAACAATTGTACTCGGTTGGTGGAGATCGTATAAAAGATTATTCAAAAGTGAATAAAAGTATTACTTACTTTACAAAAGATGGCAATACAACCACAAAATTCCAATCAAAGACTTATAACGGCGATGCGCAATTGAATATTGCTACTTGCTATATGTTAAGATTTAGTGTAGAAGCAAAAACAATATCTGGCAAGTTAAACATAACGATTTTAAATAATAGTGGTGCCTTGCTTACATTCCCAGTTTGTGAATTAAAAGTTGGCAAAAATGATTTTGAACTACCACTTGATTTTTCTGGGCAAAGTAAAAATAGGTTGGTTAAGAATTTGGTTTTAACATTCGAAACAGAAACTAGTGGCGAATTTGTTATTTATAATATGCAATTTATAGGAGATTAATTATTATGAAAAAGTATTTAATAGCGGTTGATTTGGAAGGAATACATGGTATAAAAGGAGTTCCTAATGAATCTTTAAAAACTGAAGAACCTGATTATAATTTATCAATTGAAAACGCAACTAAAGAAATTAATGTTTTGGTAAAAGCATTATTTGATAAAGAAGCTGATCAAGTATCGGTTTGGGATAACCATTGGCAGGGAAAAAATATTGATTTTTCTAAAGTTGATCCTAGAGCGGTTAAAGTGGAAAATGTTAATAATGGAAGATATCATCGTTTTGCTTTTGCTAAAGATAAAGAATATGATGGAATTTTCTATATTGGATATCACGCACGTGAAGGAACAATAAATGGCGTTTTAGCGCATACATATAGTTCGCAAGCAATCCAATACTATGAGATTAATGGTAAGCAATATGGTGAATGTGAGATAGATTCTTTTATTGCTTCTGAAAAACATATGCGACCAATGATGATTTCATCAGATGATGTTTGTGTTAATCAAGTACATGAAACAATACCTAATTTGCCTTTTGTAATTACTAAAATAGGAAAAGGAAGAAATGAAGCAGAGTTCTTTCCTGAAGATATAGTATTAAAACAATTATATTCAGAAGCACAAAAAGCATGTGATATATTCATAAAACCGATATCGTTAAAATACCCTGCTATATTAAAAATTCGTTTTACTAGACCTGAAGAGGCGTTAAGAAGAATGAATATAGCACATAAATATAATTTAGACACTAAATATGGCGAAGACTCACATATTATAGTGACCACAATTAATCAAGCAGAAGACTTGGAATTATTTTTGTAAGTTATGCCAAAGATAACAATTAAAAATTTAACCGTAACATATTTAAATGGCAGTGAAGAAGTTAAGGGTATTGATGATTTATCTTGCCAGTTTGAAAACAACTCATTTAATTTAGTTTTAGGTGAGTCGGGTTGTGGAAAAACAACGCTATTAAGAGTTTTAGCAGGATTAATAGATTATGATGGTGATGTATTATTTGACTCTAAAGATATGTATAAAGTCAAACCTAAAGATAGAGACGTTTCTTTTGTGACTCAAAATTACGTTTTATTTCCTACAATGACAATTTTTGAAAACATTGCATTCCCATTAAGAATAATGAATGTGCCAAAAATAGAAATTGTCGAAAGAGTAAATGAATTAGCTAAAATGCTTGATTTAGAAATTTGTCTTTCTAGAAAGCCAAGACACTTATCTGGTGGTCAGCAACAACGCGTTGCGATAGCAAAAGCTTTGATAAAAAAACCATCATTATTGATTCTAGATGAACCGTTTAGCAATTTAGCCTTAGATCAAAGAATTGAAATTAGTAAAAATGTGAAAGAGTTTACCCAAAAGAATAGAATTACTGTAATCCTATCCACACATGAAGTAAATGAGATGATTCGTTATGCGGATCACGAAATAGTGTTGATACGCGGAAAGAAAGTATTTGATGGAAATAAAAAAGAGTTACTAAATTGTAGCAATAACGATATTAAGGCTCTTATAGATAGGAGAACAATAGATGATGTTTTATAATAATAAACTATATGACAAAGTTTCAATTGATTTAAAAAAATCTATAGTTCTTATTATCTTGTTGTTATTTACTTCATTCTTAGTTCTTGGAATAACAATTTTCTGCGTCAATGATAAAAACGTAATACTTTTAATGATTATTAGCACAGTATTAATGACATTAGCGGGCTGGATATCTTTAATGATTTATTTCAATGTGATTTCAAAAAAACGTATATATCTTCGATTCTTAAATAAAATTATTAACTCAACAGAAGAAATAGTTAAAGGTGAAATAAAAAACATTGAATATAATATTACATCAAGCGATGGAATTATATGTAATGAAATTTATATTAATGGAGACAATGCTGCTGAATTCATTATAAAAGTTGATGCTAGTTTAAATGATTACAAATTATCTATTGGTGATAATATTGTTGCATATTGCAGACAAAATTATTTATGTGGATATGAGGTTTTGAACTATGAAAAATAGTATTTTAAATCTTGTTCTCAAAAAATGGTATTTGTTCTTAATTTGGTTAATGGCTAGCTATTCAATTTGTACATTTACATTATCAAGAGCTAATCAGCCTAAACCAGAAGAGGAAATCAAAATTTTCATGGGGGCATTTAATGAAAATAATTCAAATTTAACAAAGAAATTCAATGATTTAAAAGATGAACATATAAAAAGAGTTACAGTCGATTATTTTTCACCTCAAGAAGATTATTTTAATGCTTATATGTCCGTTTATATGGAAAATACAGATTTATTTATTCTTGGTGAAAAAGAAGTAAACTCATCGATTATATCACGTTTTATCGAAATTAACTCAATTGATAGAACTTTATCAAGTTATCAATGCTTAACATTTGAAGAGAAAAACTATGGCGTTGAATTGTTTGATTATAAGAATAATTCTGGACCTTTAGCAGAATATTTTGATTCAACTAAAATCGAAGAAAATTATTATGTGTTCTTTAATAAGTCATCAATACATATAAGCGAGAACACAGATCAATACGCAATTAAATTAATAAAGGATTTATTAGAGCAATGAAAAAACAGAAAGCAAAAACAACGGATTTTACTATTAATGATATGCCACACAATCGCATTGAAGTGTTTTTTGATTGTATAAAAAACGAGTGGAGAAAAATAATTAATTGTTGTTGTTTATTATTCTTATTTTCATTGCCATTATTAATCAGTTTGCTATTGAAAGATACAATATTACTTTCGATGGTTAGTAATAATGAAGCAGCCGAAGCAATTAAGAGCACAAAAATGTTATTTTCTTTAATACATTCTCTTTGCTTATTGATTTTTTCAATAGGTTTGGCGGGATTTTTAAAAATAATTAAATTGCTTTCTTGGCAAGAACCTGTTTTTATAAAAACAGATTTTATGGTAGGAATTAAAGAAAATGCTAAAGAATGCGTAATGATTTCAGTTATTGCATCTATTATTCTTATATTTACTACTTATATAGATACCTACATAAATTCATCTATTGTTTATTTGTTATTTGCGGTAGCGCTACTCATTCTTTTACCAATAACAATATTAACAGTTTATCAATCAATTATTTATAAAGATAGTCTTATGGCTCTTATTAGAAATTCTTTTATTTTTTATATAAAATCTTTATTTAAAACGTTACTTGCCTCATTAATAGCAGTGGCACCTATTTTGATTACTTTACTATTAACTATTATTGGAGCGCCAATAACAGTAATTGGTAAGTATATTACATATTCATTATATTTCTTAATTTATTTACCAATTTCTTTATTTTGTTTATTTCTTTATTGTTGCAGTGTGTTCGATAAAGTTAAAAACAAAAAGTATTTTCCAAAAATATATGATAAAGGAGTTTATAGAAAAAGCGAGGAGGAACAAAAATGAAAAAAATAGCTTTTCTAGGTTGTGAAAATGGTCATGTTAACACTTTCTTAAATTTTATTAAGAACGATCCGCAATATTCAGATATTGAAGTGTTAGGAGTGTATAGTAACGAAAAAGAACAACCAATTAACTATAACAAAAAATATGGTTGTCCAATTATGAATAATTATGATGATTTAGTTGGACAAGTTGATGGTATTGTAGTCACTGCAAGAGATGGCGCTAATCACTTAAAATATGCAAAACCATATTTAGAAAGTGGAATACCAATGTTTATTGATAAGCCAATTACAGTAAGTGAAGAAGATGCTTTAGAATTAATTAAACTAGCTAAACAATATGGAGTTCAATTAACAGGTGGCTCATCGGGAAGATTTGATGATTTTGTTTTATCTTTAAAAAAAGCACATCAAGAAAACGAATTTGGCAAAACACTTAGTGGGTATGTACGTTGTCCAATTGTAATGAATTCCCCATATGGCGGTTTTTATTTCTACGCCCAACATTTAACTGAAATTGTCTGTGAAATTTTTTCAAGATATCCAACTTCAGTATTTGCAAAACAAAAAGAAAAAACAGTTACAGTTTTATTTAATTTTTTAGATTTTACTATAACTGGAGTATTTGTGGATGAATCTTTTGAAGTATATTACGCTTTACGAATGACTGATAAAAACATTCAATCTTCGAATTTTAAATTAGATGGTTCAAATCCATGTTTTAAAAGAGAATTCCAAGAATTCGTTGATTTATTAAATGGTGAAAAGCAAGTAAAATCATATGAAGACTTTATTGCACCAGTGTTTGTCATGAACGCTATTGATAGATCTTTAAAAAGTGGAAAAGAAGAGTTAGTTCATAAGTTTTAAAAATGAGGAAATTATTATGAGCAGTAAATTATTATTATCGGCATTTATGGATGAATATGATGATGATATTGATGTTCAAATTCGTTTTATGAAGGAACACAATATTCATTATCTTGAACTTCGTCACGCAAATGGTAAGAATGTTTCGGAATTTGATGATGAATTCTTATTACAATTAAAAGAAAAGTTAAACAAAGCTGATATTAAACTATCATCAATTGGATCTCCAATAGGAAAAGTGGAAATATCATCTAATTTAAGTGAACATTTTGCTTTAGCAGAAAGAATTTGTTACATTGCTAAAATGTTAAACTGTCAAAATGTTAGGGTGTTTTCATTCTATCCTCCTAAAGGAGAAAAAAGTGTAAATTATAAAGTAGAAGTTTTTAATGCAATGGAAAAACTCATCGCAATTGCGGATAAGTATAATGTTACATTGTGCCATGAAAACGAGGCAAAAATTTATGGTGAATCACCAGAAAGTTGTCTTGAATTATTAGAACATTTTAAAGGCAAATTGAAAGCAGTATTTGATATGGGTAATTTCACATTAGATGGTTATGAAGCATATCCATATGCATATAATTTGCTCCTTCCTTATATTGAATATTTTCATATCAAGGATGCTTTAAAAGTTGGAGCAATTGTTCCACCGGGAAAAGGTGAAGCAAACATAAATGAAATATTAAGTGACTTTATAAGGCATAGTAATAAGAATGTATTTATAACTTTAGAGCCACATTTGCAAACATTTTCTGGGTTAAATGCTTTGGTAGGTAAAAAATTCGATAATCCATATAAATATAATTCGCAACAAGAAGCATTTATAGATGCTTTAAATAAAATAAATGTAATTTTAGAAAACAAGGAGAATAAAAATGGAAACATTTAAAAAAGACAAATTAGTCGTAGAAATTTATGAAAATAGAGATTTAATGGGACAAGCAGCTGCTAAAGATATTGCAGAATGCATTAAAAATTTATTAAAACACAAAGAGACAATTAATATGATTTTTGCTGCTGCTCCATCTCAAAATGATGTGTTGGCATCATTAGTTAATGACAAATCTATTGAGTGGAATCGCATCAATGCATTTCATATGGATGAATATATTGGGCTTGATAAAAATGCACCACAAGGATTTGGTAATTTCTTAAAAGAACACATTTTTGGGTTGGTACCATTTAAGTCGATTAATTATATTGATATCACAGCAACTGATCCAGAAAAAGAAGCAGAAAGATATGGTAAATTATTATTAGAATATCCAACTGATATTGTTGTGATGGGAATTGGTGAAAATGGTCATATTGCATTTAATGATCCAGATGTTGCTGATTTTAATGATCCAAAAGTAGTAAAACCTGTTGCTTTAGACAATATTTGCCGTCAACAACAAGTTAATGATGGTTGTTTCAAACAATTAAGTGATGTTCCAACACATGCGATGACATTAACAGTTCCAACATTATGTAAAGCAGACTATATGTTTTGCATAGTCCCTGCTGCTACTAAGGCTAATGCTGTTTATAATACAATAAATGGTGAAATAAGTGAAAAATGTCCAGCAACTATTTTAAGAACACAAGACAATGCTAAGTTATACTTAGATAATTTGAGTTCGAGGTTACTTTAATGATTGGCATTAAAAGTGATAAAATAATCACAGACAAAGGACTTTTTAATGGCTATATCTATTTTGATAATAAGATTGTAGAGTTAAGAACAAAGGTAATAGATGGCATTGATGTTATAGACCGAACAGGACTATATGTTTCTCCGGGATTTATAGATATGCATACACACGGAGGGAACAATCACCCGTTCATTAATTGTACAAGTGAAGATGTTGCTTTAGCTTGTGATTTTCATTTACAAAATGGAACGACATCAATTCTTCCAACTGTTACTGCTGGACCATTCGATGTTATGAAAGATGCAGTAGAAAAAATCGCATATGCTAAAGACAATAATTTAACAAAAGCAAACATAATCGGCGCACATTTAGAAGGTCCATATCTTTCTAAAGAACAATGTGGCGCGCAATGTCCGACATTTATAACACCACCTATAAAAGATGATTATGCGCCGTTTGTTTCAAAAATGAGCAAGTATATTTCTCGTTGGACATACGCTCCTGAAAATGATAAAGATGGCGAATTTGCTCAATCTTTATTTGATAATAATATTATTCCTTCAATAGGTCATTCGAATGCTAAAGAAGAAGATGTTATATGTGCAATGAATCATCACGCTAATATAATTACACATTTATATTCATGTACATCAACAATTACAAGAGATCATGGATTCCGCCATTTAGGAATTATTGAATGTGCTTATTTATACGATGATTTATGTGTTGAAATAATCGCAGATGGAAGACATCTCCCACCAAATTTAATCAAATTAATATTGAAATGTAAGGGATATGACAAAGTTGCTTTAGTCACTGATTCGTTATCTATTGCTGGAACAAATATTAGTAGTGGTGAAATGAGTGGAACAAAATTCATTGTTGAAGATGGCGTTTGCAAATTAGCGGATCGCTCAGCTTTTGCAGGATCAATCGCTACCGCTAATAGACTTGTAAGAGTTATTTATAAAGATGTCGGTGTGGATATCGTTAATGCAGTTAAAATGATTACGCAAGTACCAGCTAAAATTCTGAATTTAAATACAAAGGGTACATTATCAGAAGGGTTTGACGCTGATGTAGTTGTCTTTGATGAAGATATCAATATTAGTGATGTATTTGTTAATGGAAATAAAGTTAAATAACTGGGAGGAAAACAAATGGCTAATGTAAGTTTAAAAAATGTTTATAAGTATTATGAAAACAGCGAGAAACCTGCTGTTACAGACTTCAATCTTGAAATTAAAGATCGCGAGTTTGTTGTCTTTGTTGGACCATCGGGTTGTGGCAAATCAACAACTCTTCGTATGATTGCAGGATTAGAAGATATTTCAGAAGGTACAATTTCTATTGATGGTAAAGTTGTAAATACAGTTGAGCCAATGAATAGAGATATTGCAATGGTTTTCCAAAACTATGCTTTATATCCGCATATGACTGTTTATAACAACATGGCATTTGGATTAAAGCAAAGAAAGTTATTACTGCCTAAAATAGATAAAAATGGGAATCAAGTTAAAGATGCTAATGGAGAAATAATATATGTTAAAAGACATTATTCTAAAAAAGAAATTGATGAAAAGGTAAAAGAAGCATCAAGAATTTTGGAACTTGATGAATATTTACAAAGAAAGCCAAAGGCTTTATCTGGTGGCCAACGCCAAAGAGTAGCTATTGGCAGATCAATTGTTAGAAGTCCAAAAGTATTTTTAATGGATGAACCATTATCAAATCTAGATGCTAAATTAAGAAATCAGATGAGATCAGAAATCATTCAATTAAGAAAAAAAATTCAAACAACTTTCGTTTATGTTACTCACGATCAAATCGAGGCTATGACTTTAGGTGATCGCATTGTAATTATGAAAGACGGAATTATTCAGCAAGTTGGGACACCTTTAGAAGTGTTTAATCATCCTACTAATCTATTTGTAGCGTGCTTTATTGGAACTCCACAAATGAACATATTTGATGGAATGGTAAATGATGACTACTCAATTTCTTTGTTAGATGGAAAATTATCATTAAATGAAAAATATATCAAATTGTTAAAAAAGAGAAATTACAAAAACAAACCTATAAAAATCGGTGTTAGACCAGAACATATTATCTTAACTGAAAAAGAAGATGGCTTCTCTGGAGATATTTATTTTTCTGAAATGATGGGTAGTGAATACTATTTACATTTAAATAATAAGGATAACAAAATTATTATTAAGGCAGCAATTGCTGGACTAAATGATGATCAAAAGCAAAAAATAGAATCATACGGAACAATTAAATTTAAATTTATTGAAAAAGCCATTCATCTATTTGATAGTGAAACAGAGAATGCTATTTCAGAGGAATAATTATATGAGTGGTAAGGTTCGTGTGGCAGTTATTGGTTGCGGTAGAGTATCAGGAATACATTTTAATTCTATTTTGAAATTAAAGAATGCTGAGCTTGTGTGTTGTTGTGATAATAATGTAGAAACTTTAAAGAAAACAATGGATGAGTATAAAATTAAAGGCTATCTTGATTACAAAGAAATGTTTGAAAAAGAAAATCTAGATGCTGTTCATCTTTGTTTACCTCATTATTTACATGTGCCAGTCAGTATTTACGCAATGGAACATGGGGTAAATGTTTTATGTGAAAAGCCAATGGCTATTACTTATGATGATGCGGTTCGTGCATTAGAAGTGTCAAAAAAAACTAATAAACTTTATTCTATTATATTTCAATGCCGATATAATGCATCTTCTATATTTGTTAAGAACAAAATTACAAGTGGAGAAGTTGGAAAAATCAAATCTGCTCGTTCAGTTTTGACTTGGGAAAAAGATAAAGACTATTATTTATCATCCAACTGGAAAGGAACATGGGATAAAGAAGGTGGCGGAGTATTAATTAACCAGTCTATTCATTCTTTAGATTTAGTCAATTGGTTTGTTGATTCGCCTGTGCAAAGTATTCAATGTTCTCTTCATAAAAGAAAAGATTTCCCAATTGAAGTAGAAGATACGGCGGAAGGCTTAATTAAATATGAATCAGGAGTAAATTATTTATTTTATGCTTCAAATGATTATGCAATTTCTGAGCCAATTGAAATTAGATTGGCTTGTGAAAAAGCTAGAATCATCATGTCATATACAGACGCAGTAATTTACTATAATGATGGGCGCGTTGAAAAAGTTGATTCTAAAACGGTAATTGATCCGCGCTTTGAACCATATTGGGGGAGCACCCACATTGTTCAAATTAATGATTTTTATGAAGCAATTTTAAGCCATAAACAACTGGATATTAAACCAGAAGATATTCTTGGAATCACTAAAATTATGGACACAATTTATAAAATTGGTAAAAACAAACTGGATTAATTATTTTAATTATATATCTATTGTAAAAAAAAACAAAAGAAAGGAACAAATTAATAGAAATTTGTAATGTAATAATGTATGAAAAAATTATATGTTGAGCCAAATGTTACGATAATGACTATAAAATGTGAAGATATTATCCTTGTTTCTAATATTGAAATTGAAGCAAAAGATGAGTTAGGAGGAAATGTAGATGAAGTTCTCTAATTATAAAAAATTACTTTTAACTGTTTCTGTTTTAGGAACTTTAGTTGCAGTCCCGGTATTAGTGGCTAATTCAATTTCTGAGTTTTCAACAAGTAAATTTCACGAAAGTGGTATTTTATTAAGAAACATTAAGAGAACTAATTCGAATGAATTAACTATTTCTGAAACTTATGTTCAATCAGCAGAAATTAACGACACTTATTATTTAAGATTTGTTACTGCAGTTAAATTAACTGATGGTATTACTAGTTTAAATTATCATCGATTATTAGAAGGTCATACTGATCCTAATAAAGAAGTTTCTGTTGTGTATAAAACAGTTACCGCAAACGGAGTGGATTATTATTACGATGGTGAAAAATTAGTTACTGATAAAGTTGATAATGATTTTTACTTTGCATGTTATACAATTCAAATTAATAACGAGTCGTATTTATCTTCAGACATTACTTGCTATTTAACTATAAATAACAAAATAAATTCTACTAGTGTGACTAGTTCATATGAATCATCTAGTAGCGTTGAACAATGTACTTATAAAGATGAAAATGGAAATAAAATTATTAAAAAATCCCATGCATATGGCGATTATTTGTTAACAAAAGATCCAACAAAACTAGATACTGGAAAAGCTACACAAGAATGTGAGAAATGCGGGCATGAGAAAGAAGTAATAGTACCAGCATTAAACGATAATCAAGTATGGACATTAGTAAGTGGAAAAGAATTATGTGAAGAAACATCCACATTGAAATATACATCAATATATGGAGAAGTAAGTATTGATGTGGATCCAATAGGACATAATTATGAAACCCCAACTTATGAATGGATAAAAGAAGGTACAGGATATAGATGTGTAGCAAAAACTATATGTAGTAGAGATGAAAGTCATATAGAAATAGAAGAAGGAACAGTAACATATCAAGAAGTAAAAGAACCAACGTATATAGAAGAAGGAAAAGGAATATATACGGCAGAGTTCAATAAAGAGATGTTTACGAAACAAGAAAAAGAAATAAGTATACCAAAGAAAACAGAAGTAAAAGTAACATTTGACTATAATATCGAAGGAAAAGAAAACAAAGTTGTTGTAGGGAAATATGGAGAAGTAATAGCTTCAGAAAAGGCACATAAAGGATTATGTGGATTAGAAGGATGGTATTTAGGAGAAGAAAAATATGATTTCACTAAACCAGTAACAGGAGATATGACATTAGTAGCTCATTACTTAGATTGCTTTGAAAATTTTGAGAATGGATTAGGTATATTTGCTGGAAAAGCAAGTGGAGCACATGAATTCAAAATAGTAGAAGAAAATGGAAATCATGCAGCGATGTTAGAATGTACATCAGGAATAGATGGACAAATAGCAATAAATAATTTAAATGGATATGATTTTAGTGAAGTAAATTATATGGTGTTTGATGCAAAAGTAACAAATCCAACAAGCGCAGGAGCAATAATAGTACAAGTTATGTCAGGTGGAAATAAATATAATTACACCAAATCATTCTCAGAAAAGTATAATGCCTATGAGAATATTGAAAAGATAGTTGTACCATTCAATAGACTAATAGGAACAGATACATTAGATAAAACAACAATTACAGGAATATTAATCTTTATGCAATATAAAGGACAATTAACGATAGATAATGTTGAATTCTTAAATGAATATAATGCAAATTATGAAGAAGGAATTATACCATGTATTTCATTTGAAAATAAAACAGTTAGTGAAGTGCAAAGTTTGTATTCAGTAAACCAAACATTAATCACTAAAGTAGATGAAACAACAGGAGCATTTACATTTAAGAATACAGGAGGATCACAAGGAACATATAAAAAGTTACAATCAAAGACATATGAAGCGAATACAAAATATGATTTGACAAAATACTATGCAATAGAATTAAAGATAAATTCTAAAGATGGTGCAGCTAAATTTAAATTTGAGGTATTGTTACAAAGCGGAAATCAAGTTGTATTAGGAGAGTATGACTTAGTAAGAGGAGACAATACATTAACCATTTATTTAGATACAACAGCAACAAAAAATAGAATGGTTAAGACTTGTATGTTCTATTTTGATTCAGGCAATTATTATCAATTTACATTTAGTAGTTGTCGTTATTTGATTGGATAAAGAACATTAGAGGTAGCAAAAAAACGCCACCTCTTTTTTTGTTAATAAATGTTTGTGAATTTTGGAAAAGCACTAAAATATATGTATAATTATATTAGAAAAGCAATAGAAAGGTGATGAAAATTATGTTTTTTAGAAAAATAGAGACAAAGCTTAATGAGTATTATAAAAATAACGATGATAGAGTTCTTATCATTACAGGTGCAAGACAAATCGGTAAAAGCTTTATCATTAGAGAAACGGCTCAAGCATATTTTAAAAACTATATTGAAATAAATATGCAAGAAGATAGAGATGGCGATGAATATTTTAAAGATGTTAAAACTACAAAAGATTTTTATTTACAATTAAGTGCTCTTTATGGCGAAAAACTTAATGATATTAAAGACACTATTGTTTTTATTGATGAAATACAGGTTTATCCTCACTTATTAACTTTATTAAAGCCACTAAAAAAAGATAATAAATTTAGATATATTGCTAGTGGGTCTTTATTAGAAATAACTTTAAAACATGAATTTATCCCTATGGGAAGCATAGAAGAAGTTAAAATGTATCCTATGGATTTTGAAGAATTTCTTTTAGCTAATGGGACAAGTGATGAAGTAATAGAATATTTAAGGAATTGCTATAAAAATAAAAAACAAGTTAAAGAGTCTATTCATAGTCTTATGTTAAATAGATTTAAAGAATATCTAATTTGTGGCGGATTACCAGATGCGGTAAAAGAGTTTGTCATTAATCAAAATGTTGCAAAGATGAGAAATGTGCAAAATGATATATATGGTTATTATAAAGATGATGCATCTAAATATGATGAAGAACACAAACTTAAAATAAAAACTATATATGATTACTTACCATCGTATATGGAAAACAAAGTTAAAAGAATTATATTTAAAAATATTGAAGATATCAAAAATGCAAATTTAAAAAGATATGAAGATGAATTTGATTACTTAATAAGTTCTGGTATTTCTCTTGGTGTAAAAGCTATATCAAATCCTATTTACCCATTAACAGAATCAATAAGTAAGAATTTAATAAAACTTTACTATAATGATGTTGGTATTTTATCAAAATTGTTATATAAAAATAATATTAATGCGATTTTAAAAAACGATGTCAATGTAAATCTTGGAAGTGTTTATGAAACAGCATGCGCTATGGAATTATCAGCGCATGGACACGAATTATATTATTTTGATAGTAAAAAAGTTGGAGAAGTTGACTTTTTAATTAATGATTATGATAATTTGACTATTCTTCCAATCGAAATTAAATCTGGTGATGATCAATATAATTTTAAAGCTATTCCAAAGTTAGTTAAAGAGCCCTATAATCTAAAAAAAGGATTAATATTTGGAAATGAAAATATAATAGTAGAAAAGGATAATTTAATAACATTTCCAATATATATGATTATGTTTTTGTAAAGATTTTAGAAAGGAAAATGCTATGAAAAAAGTTCGATATATTACTGATGCGGCAATGGTTACCGCAATTATGGGTGTATTATTATTAATTAGTAATCTAACTGGTGGAGCTATTGTTAGTGGATTAACTTTTATTTTGCCAGTGCCAATTACTATTTATGGACTTAAATACGATTGGAAAAAAGCAATAATTCCCGCAGTAGCTACTATTTTAATAGGAATATTAATTAATATGCTTGTGGGTTTATTATATGTGTTGCCATCTGTGCTTGTTGCAATAATTTATTCCTTTGTTTTAAAATGGAAGACGCCTAAATTTAGTTTAAAAATGGGAGTTATGTTTTTAGGATCATTGCTAGTAAATGTTTTGACAACTGTTATTTTTTCTAAAGCGTTATTTGGCTATACCATCATTGAAGATACAACAGCTTTAGCTAATGAAATGGTTGCAATGTTATCAAAAATTATAGCAATTAGCGATTGGATGTCTAAAGCCTTAACAATGTTATTAGTGAGTGTTATACCCGCAACTATCGTAGTAACAAGTATAATTGAAGCAATCTTAACATATTTTGTTATTTCTTTAGTTTCAGAAAAATTATTAAAAATTCAATTAGGTGCATTTGTATTATCTTTAAATATTGCTGTTCCTAAATTAGTAACGTATATTGTTTTTCCTATATCACTTATTAGTCTATTTTTTATCAATTCAATTGTGGAATATGAAACTTTTGGCTTTGTACAAGTTATAGTTACAATTGGACTAAATATATTTGTTATTTTAGTGCTAGCGTATCTAATTGAAGCATTAGTGCTTTGTAGTCTTTATTTTTCTAAAATTAATAAAAGATATTTATTGATTTTACCTCTTATTGGTATGTTTGTTTTTCCAATTGCTTTAATAATACTTGGATTTTTAGATTCTATATTTAATTATAGGTATCGTTTATTAAAATAAAATTTAGAAATAATTTATTTTATGATAATTATAAAAAAAGTAAAAACGGACTGGTTTTGTCCGTTTTTTTCAAATGTTTTTATATTTTATATTGCTTATCCATGTAGTAAATATGGAAGTTTTTCTTATGCTTTAAAAACTTATCTAACAATTTATCATTTATTTATTGTATAATAAATGATATTGAGGTGGTTATATGTTAAAAACAATTAAATCCTTAAAGTTTAGATGCCTTGTATCTTTACTTATACAACTACTCCTAGTAGTGGCGTTTTTTGCACTTTGGAAATATAATATTTGGCAATTACAAAATTATATTACGATAACTATTATGTGTATTGCTTTACTTGTGATTATTCTAGTAAATGCAATTACATTTTTAGTGGTTTTCTTTATTGTCACAAGAAGAAGATATTCTACAGATTTGAAAGCTGCGAGTATTATAGGATCTGATGTTCAAGAAGCATATAATTTTGGTATGATTGGTTTGCTGGTCATTGATGAAGCAGACACAATCATTTGGACAAATGAATTATTCTCTGAGCGTCAAATTAATATTATGGACAATAATATTTATGATTGGCAGCCTGCTTTAAAATCTTTAAAAGATAATAAAAATGATGAAGCGACAGTAAAAATAGAAATAAATGGCCGTTTCTATGAAGTAAAAAATCTTCACGATGCGGGATTATTTATTTTTAAAGATATTACCGCTGCTGAATCTTTCTATACATATTCTCAAGAACAAGCACCAGTTATTGGTATTATCATGCTTGATAATTATTCTGATGTTTCTATCAATATTGATGAAAACTCTGATCAAGTTGCTAATGTTCGTAAAGCCATTAATGATTTTGCGGCAAAACATAATATCTTATTAAGAAAATATCGTACTGATGCTTATATGGCGTTTATGGCTTATAAAGATTTTGAAATTGTTCGTGATGTCGATCAATTCTCTGTTTTAGATAAAGTGCGTGAATTAAATGCTAAAGAAGAAACACCATTAACTTTATCAATGGGTTTTGCTCATGGATATTTTGATGTTGTGAAAATTAACGAAATGGCAGTATCCGCAATTGATATTGCTATGTCTCGTGGTGGAGACCAAGTTGTTGTTTCTAAATATGGTGAAGAATTAGCTTTCTTTGGTGGAAAATCTGAAGCTCAAGAAAGACATAATAAAGTCAAAGCTCGTGTTATGGCTGACTCATTAGTGGGCTTAATTAAAGCTGCATCTAATGTTATTATCATGGGTCATAAGGAAAGTGACTTAGACTCCATGGGAAGTAGCTTAGGTTTAAAAGCAATTTGTGATAACTTAAATAAACCAGCGTCAGTTGTATTTGATACTAAATCCGTAGAATCAAAAACTAAGAATGCTATTACAACTTTATTCTCGCGTGATGATATTAACCGAATTATGATATCACCACATGATGTTATGGATAAACTTAAATCAAATACGTTAGTAATTGTTACTGATGTTCATAGACCATCAATGACTCTATGTCCAAAATTATTAGAAGAAGCTACTAAAGTTGCGGTTGTGGATCACCACCGCCGCGCAGAAGAATTTATTGAATCACCAATATTTACATATATTGAGCCATCAGCATCATCAGCTAGTGAATTAGTATCCGAATTAATTCGATTTGCTAGTGTTAATCCAAAGATGGAATTACCTTCTGCTTATGCAACATTTATGCTTGCTGGTATTTACTTAGATACTAATTTCTTTAGAGCTAAAACAGCGGGTATGCGTACATTTGAAGCATGTATGATACTAAAAGAATATGGTGCTGACAATACTCAAGCAGATGACTTCTTAAAAGATGAATTTGAAGAATATGCTTTAAAAACAAAGATTATGTCAAACTCTTCTACTCCTTATTTAGGTGTTGTAGTTTCTTTAGCAGATCAAAAAGATATCATTGAAGGTGCAACATTAGCTAAAGTTGCAAATCAAACATTACAAATTAAAGGTGTTAATGCTTGTTTTGTCATTGGTAGAACTGGTGAAAAAGAAGTTAAAGTATCTGCTCGAAGCGATGGTACAATTAACGTTCAATCATTAATGGAAAAAATTGGTGGCGGTGGACACTTTACAATGGCGGCCGCTAAGTTTGATAATAGTACTATTGATGAAGTTAATACCAAATTATTAGAAACCTTAGATCAATACATAAATTATGTAAGAACAGTGAAATAGGAGGACTTATTATGAAAGTTATTTTATTACAAGATGTTAAAAACGTTGGTAAAAAAGGACAAACCATTGAAGTAAGTGATGGTTACGCTAATAACTTTTTATTACCTAAACGCTTAGGAGTTAACGCCACAAAACGTAGCGTTGAAATATTAGATAAGCAAAAAGAAGATGCACGCATCTTAGATGAAAAGAATCGTAAAGAAGCTGAAGAATTAAAAGAAAAACTTAAAACAATTACTCTTGAATTTACATGTAAAACAGGAAAAGATGGTAAATTGTTTGGCTCTGTATCTTCTAAACAAGTTGTAGAAAAACTTAAAACAAGTTATGGAATAACTATCGATAAAAGAAAATTTGTTGATAAAGAAACAGTAAATACTTTAGGAGTAACTATTTTAAAAAACGAACTATACAAAGGCGTTGTTGCGGAAATTAAAGTACATGTTAGTGAAGCAAAGTAGGTGATTATTGTGGATTATAAATTACCTAATGATGAATTTGTTGAGAAATCTTTGCTTGGAGCAATGCTAATTTCAGAAGAGGCACTTACTACTTGTATGGGCTCTTTAATTGAAGATGATTTTTATGAAAAAAATGTCGCTAATCGACTTGTTTTTAACGCTATTAAAAGATTAAATAATACAAGACAAAAAGTTGATGTTGTTACTGTTTATAATGAATTAGAAAACATGAAAAAACAAGACTTAATTGGTGGCGTTGACTTTTTGAAAGACCTATGTGAAAACGCTGTTGGCTTAACTAGCTTAGAGCACTACATTAAAATTGTAAAAGATTGTACAGTTTTACGTACTCTTTTAGTTACAATGGATAATATTAAAGAGACATATAACAAAGGAATTGATGGAACTGTTTCTGATTTCGTTGCTCATGCTGGTGATGATATTGCCCGTATTGTTGAACAACGTCGTGTTGCAGAATTCGTTGGATTAAGTGAATATATTGAAAGAGTTAATCAAGACTTAGATACTTATAAAGAAACTTCCGATGATCATTTAATTGGTATTACAACAGGATTTAAATTATTAAATAAATGGAGTAATGGTTTCCAACGTGAAAATATGATTGTTTTAGCCGCTCGTCCATCTGTTGGTAAAACAGCATTAGCGCTTAACTTTGCTTTAACTGCAGCAAAAAGCACTAAAAAGACTGTAGCGTTCTTTTCTCTTGAAATGTCTGGGGAATTATTAGCAAGAAGATTACTTGCTATTGAATCTGGTGTAGAATTAAATAAAATTACAACATCTTATTTAAATAAAGATGAAAGAATTAGAATTAAGGATGCTTCTCGTCGTTTAGCTTCTTTAAAAATGTATATTGATGATACTCCATCTATTAAGATGTCAGACTTATTAGCAAAGGCTAAAAAATTACAAAATAGTCATAATGACTTAGCAATGGTTTTAATTGATTATATTGGTTTAATTACTTCAGGTGATAAACCTAAAGGTGATTTTAATCGACAATTAGAAGTATCTGATTTTTCTCGTAAAATCAAGGATTTAGCGCGTTCTTTAAAAGTACCTGTTGTTGTATTATGTCAATTATCGCGTGATGTTGAAAAACGTGATAATAAAGAACCAGTAATGTCCGACTTACGTGAAAGTGGCGCTATCGAGCAAGATGCGGATATGATTATGTTATTAAGTCCTGAAGGCATTAAAAAGAAAAAAACACAACAAAGTGAAGCAAAATCTGAAGAACAAGAAGAAAAAGAAAAAGTGTCATCTCCTACTGTCAATACATTAGTTAAATTAAACTTAGCTAAAAATAGAAACGGACAAACTGGTGATATGATTTTGTTATTTCAAAAATCTTATTCGCAATTCTCGGATTTAAGTCAAGAGCAACTTGAAAGAATTCGTGCAATGCAAGAAGGCCATCTTGAAGGTGACTTAAATGATATTAAGCCAGAAGGTAAGTAGTTTATGAAATTTTATGTCGTTGCAAGTGGATCAAAAGGTAATGCCACAATTATTGAATCTAATTCTGGTCATTTAATACAAATAGATATGGGCGTTACTAATAAATATTTAAAAGAACAACTTAAAGATACGCACATTAATACGGAAAATATTGAAGCACTTTTAATAACTCATGAACATTGTGATCATATAAAGTGTGCTTCTTCATTTTCTAATGACAAAATTTATAGTGCTTTAGGAACATATGATGTACCAGATACAAATATCTTAGAACTTTATAAAAAGTACAATATTGCTGGCTTTGATATAACAATTTTAGCTACATCACATGATGCAAAAAATCCAATTGGTTTTGTTATTGAAGCAGATAATCAAAAACTAATTTATATGACAGATACGGGATATATTTCAGAAAGAAACTTAAAATACATGCAAAATCCAGATTATATTTGTATTGAGAGTAATCATAATGTTAAAAAATTATTTGAAACAAGTAGACCAGCATATTTAATTATGCGCATTTTAGGCGATGAAGGTCACTTATCTAATGAAGATTCCGCGATGTATATGTCAGAGATTATAGGAGAAAACACTAAAGAAATCGTGCTTATGCACTTATCAGAAGAAGCCAATACTCCTGAACTCGCTTTAAGTACCTATAATGAAATATTAACTAAGAAATTAGGAGATATTTCTAAAATCCATATTATTGCCGCCAAACAAAGAGAAATGGTTACTGGCGGAGAAAAAGTATCGTTATGAAGATTAAAATCATTGCAGTTGGTAAAATAAAAGAACAATATTTTAAATCAGCAATAAGTGAATATGAAAAAAGATTATCCGCTTATACTAATACCGAAATTATTGAAGTTCCTGATGAACCAATTGCTAAAAATAGTAACGACACTTTAGATCAACAAATAAAAGAAAAAGAAGGAAGCAAGATATTATCTACAATTAAAGATAATGAATATGTTATCCTTCTAGATTTACATAAGGCGAATGAATATGATTCTATATCTTTTGCCAATCATTTAGATAAACTGTTTACTAATGGAAAAAGTACTATTACATTTGTTATTGGTGGATCATTAGGACTTGGCGAGAATATTAGACAAAGAGCAAATGAAAGAATTATATTATCTAAATTTACCTTTACCCATCAAATGGTAAGAATATTAATTTTAGAACAAATTTATCGAGCGTTTAAAATTAATAATCATGAAACATATCATAAATAGAAGAATTAAAAAAGTGAGGCAAAACCTCACTTTTTAACTACTTAACTTCTTTTTCTTCTTTCTTCTTTTGTTTCATTTCTTTTTTAATGATTCGACCTTCTTTATTGAATTTATGTAATCCTTTAAAGAAGTGACCATTAAACATCATAATTAAGCCATCTAATTGTTTCCAGTGTATTGCTCCACCAGTCATACGAGATAAGCCACGCATTGGTTGATGCACAACACCCATAATTAATGTATTAGCGGTTGTTTTATTACCAAAGAATCTTAAGAAGTTTACTGCGAAATTAATTGCGCCTGCAAAGAATCTTCCTGTCCATCCTTTAGCGTATTTTAGTTCTTTAACAGTGGTGTTATAATCCACAATTAAACGGTTTTTGCGCTTATTTATGAATGGTAGTTCGGTAGAAGGAATGTCTCTTCCAAGTAATAAGGCAAATTCTTTATCTGGAACATTTCTTACTTTACCACTAGCGTAAGTAGGTAAGTCTTTTAAGTCATATGGATATTTAGTAGTGGTACCTTTAACTTCAATAGAATCAGTTAAACGAATATCTTCACTAGATGCACCAATTAAGACATCATATTTTCCACCTTCAATTTCCCATTTATTAGTGAGTGTATTGAAGTATCTAAATGTTTTATCATCAAAGTCAATAGAGACAGTTTTCTTTTCGTGAGCTTTTAAAGGAACTTTGATGAATCCTTTTAATTCTTTCTTAACACGAATTATTTTTGATTCTGGTAAAGAAATATATAATTGAGCAATTTCTTTTCCATCGACGTCGCCAGTATTTTCAATGTCGAAAGTAACACCTTTTTCAGTTACTTTTAAGTTAGAATATTCAAATGTGGTATAAGATAAACCATAACCAAATGGGTAACGTACTTTTACACCAGCAGTATCAAAATAACGATAACCGATTTCTAATCCTTCACGATATTCAATTGTTCTTGTATGGCTTGGGAAATTATCACTAGAAGCAACATCTTCAAAGTGATATGGATAGGTTTCACTTAATTTACCAGATGGATTAACTTTACCAGTAATAATATTCCATGTAGCGGTAACGCCACCTTGACCAGCTAAATACATATGTAAGATAGCGTCAACATCATCAGCGATATCTAATTCAAGAGAAGAACCACAAGTTAATACAACAACAATCTTTTTACCAAGTTTCTTTAATTCTTTAATTAAGCGAACTTGATTTTCAGGAAGTTTCATATTTTTACGGTCTAAACCTTCTGCTTCAGTAACTTCATCTAAACCTAAGTGACAAATAACTACATCAGCCTTTTTAGCAATTTCAATCGCGCGTTTTAAGTGGCCGTTATGCTTTTTACCAAAACGATTAAATCCTTTGCAATGTCCAACGATTTCTAAATCAATATCTTTTAAATGCTCTAAGTGTTTTTCTAACTTTGTTGGATTAACAACAGAAGAACCAGCACCTTGATAACGAGGTTGATATAAGAAGTCACCAATTAAAGCAACTTTTGTTTTTGGGCTTAATGGTAATAAGTGATTATCATTTTTAAGAAGAACTGCACTTTCAGATGCCGCTAATTGGGCGAACTTATGATGTTCTTCGACATCAAATGGTTTATGTTCTACTTTAAATACTTCTTCAGTATCAAAAATTAAAGTTAATAAACGGTCAATGTTTTCATCTAATACTTTTTCATCTAATGTGCCATTTTTAACAGCTTCGATAATATCTTTAGCGGTATCGCCACATGCACCAGGCATTTCTAGTTCATTACCGGCTTTAAGACCTAATACACGATCATTATCTCCGCCCCAGTCAGTTACGACAACACCATTAAATCCCCATTCATCACGAAGAATTTCTTTTAATAAGTGTGGATTTTCATTAGCAAAAGTACCATTAATTAAGTTATAAGCAGACATGATGGTTTTAGCTTTACCTTCTTTAATAGCAATTTCGAATGCTGTTAAATAAATTTCACGGAATGTTCTTTCATCAAGCACAGAATCAAGAGTCATACGATTTTCTTCTTGGTTATTACAAGCAAAGTGTTTAACGCAACTTGCAATACCATTGCTTTGAATGCCACGTATATAACCAGCGGCCATTTTACCTGCTAAATAAGGATCTTCAGAGAAATATTCAAAGTTTCTTCCACAAAGTGGACTTCTTTTCATATTTGTTCCTGGACCTAAAACGACATTTACTTTTTGTGACACAGCTTCCTCACCAAGAAGTGTACCTAATTTTTCCCCTAATGCAACATCCCAGGAGTTTGCCATCGTTGCGGCAGTTGGAAAACAAGTGGCCGGAATAGAAGCGTTAAGTCCTAAGTGATCCGCTGCAGCGGCTTGTTTACGCATTCCATGAGGACCATCAGATAAGAAGATAGAAGGAATTCCTAGTCTCTTATAGTCCATTGTTTGCCAGAAGTCTTTTCCTGATGTTAGTAACGCTTTCTCTTCAAGCGTCATTTTGCTTATTAAATCTTTATATTTCATTTATGTTCTCCTTAATTCCAACCAGTTTTTTTAATGATTTTCTTATAACCTATCTTAACTGCTAAAACACGAAGTGGTTTTATGAGTAAGAATGGGAAAATGAACAATGTACGATAACGAATCTTATGATAAAGCTTTGAATTCTTTTCTTTAAACTCTTTAAAGTATTCTTTGTATTCTTTGTAACGTGTTTTGCTATTACCAATTGTTACATAGAATAAAGTTAAGAAAGATTTCGATGTTAAGTCATGAATTAAATAATTACGATGAGCTTTAGTAAGCTTATTTAAATCATCCAAACTATATTCTAATGACATTGCACGCATTACACGTAGTTGGTGTTGGTAATTTTTAGACATATTAGCAAATGTGACAGATTGATTAGGACGTCCAACATAATAACGATAGAAGTCACAATCAATATAGAACATACTAGTAACATGATATAAAGGTACATAGCAGAATTGATTATCAACATAGAAGGTATGTTCTAGTAAGCGTACTTTGCTTTTCTTTAAGATATCAAGTCTAAAGATAAGCATGTGCATCATAATAAAGTCACTTTGTTTAATATTTTTGATATCTTCCCAAGTAAAGAATCTGCCTAATGGAAATTCTTTTTGAATATCAGTTTTTCTTTGGAGTCCTTCATCTAATCTTTCATAAACAAAGTTTGTTAGATAAAGGTCAGGACTTTCCTTGCTTTCATAATGCTTTTTAATAGTGTCTAACACCATTTTATATGCATCAGCGTCAACCCAGTCATCAGAATCAACACATTTGAAATATAATCCAGTCGCGTTATCAATTCCGGCGTTAACTCCAGATCCATGTCCTCCATTTGGTTTATCCACTACTTTAACAATAGTGGGATACTTTGCTTCATATTCTCTAGCGATTTTTAGTGTGTTATCTTTAGAGCCATCATTAACAATTATGATTTCTACATCTTCTCCACCAACAAGTAGAGAATCAACACATTTGTTTAAATATTTTTCGGCGTTGTAGCTAGGTACAACAATAGATAGATACTTCATAAATTCATCCTTTTCTTTTAAAGTTATATTTATTATAAAATATAAAATCAATTTTGGAAGAGAAAATTCGTAAATGGGCAATAAAAAAGCGTATGTTGTGTGTTTTCTTGCATAAATTAATTCAAAATGCCTAAAAAATTAAAAAAAGCGGTATTGTAACCGCTTAGTTATTAATTGTATCCGCTTACTTAAATTTATTTCAAATTGAGTTGGGCAATGAATTTTTGAAGGTGTTTTTGACCAATTTCATCATCCTTGAAAGTGGCGGTGTTTTTAAGAATATTGACACATGTTTCATTAATGGCAAGGCGCACAATTTCACTAGCTTTTTCAAAAGATACATCGCGACCAAATTGAGTGATTAAACGAATTATGAAGTTACGATGAATTTCAAAATCAGGATTATTAGTAATGAAATTTTCAACATCAATAGTCTTATCTGATAATATTTTTGCAATACTTTCAGATTGACGTTTTAATCTTGCTGGTAAAATATATAATCCTGCAGCTTCAATTAAACCAATTCCTTCTGATTTAATGTTATGATATTCTTTATGAGCATGGAAGATACCATCTGGATATTCTTCTGTTGTACGATTATTTCTTAAAATAGCAAAAGCAATATATTTATTTCCTTCTTTTCTTACAATAGGAGTAACAGTGCTATGTTGTGTGTCTCCTTCATGAGAAATAATATCAACTTCCTTATCATCATAATTACGCCAATAAGTATATATTTCATTTAATAAAGCAATAGCTTCTTCTTTATCTTCTGATTCAATTTTAAATGTTGAGTTATAGAAGTTAAGGTAAGATAATTTGCATTTTGGATACTTTGGCGTATCAATTACAAATTTATCTTTAGCAAACATTAATGGAAGCAAATGTTTTCCGCCTTGAAAATGTTCGTGATTTAATATAGAACCACCAACGATAGGGAGTTCTGAGTTTGATCCAATAAAGAAACAAGGAAATTGTTCAACGAAAGAGAACAAACGACGGAATTTAGTTAATCCCATAGTCATTTTTTGATGCGTTTCATCAAAGACAATGCAGTGTTGATAATAATAAACATAAGGAGAATATTGTAAGTACCATCTTGATCCATCTAAATTAAGAGGAATAATACGAATATTTCCGCGAGCGGGATGAGAAGAAGTACCAACAAATCCTAAGTTCTCTTTACATAATAAACAACTTGGATATTTATTAGATGGGACACTACTAGAAGCCACTAATTTAGCAATATCGGAGTTTTTCTTTTCTGGTTTAGATAAGTTAATGGATATTTCTAAATAGTTATCACCAAAATCTGCTTTCCAAAGCAAGTTTTTATCAACTGCGGTCTTTTGAATATAATTGTTTTTAATTTGTAAATCATATAAGTAATCAAAACCATCTTGAGGATTTTTAAAACTATAAAATTTATCTTTAACCATGCTTGGAAGAGGTGTTAAGTCTCCCATAATATTAGTAATAAAACGGTCAACTTCACTTGAATCAACAATGTTATTTTCTAATATGTCATTTTTTAATTCGCTAATTAAAATATCAGGTACAGCTAAATTATCAATTTCGTTAAAATCAATATCATTCTGTGTGTAAGGATAAGCAACATGTAACTTGCCAAATAATACATTACGCACATAAATAGCATCTAATTCATCTAAAAATAAATGCTTTTTGCTATAATATATGAGTTTTTCTACAGTTTTTTCTATCATTTTTGTGTCCACCTTTTTTTATTTTCATACACATTTAATATACAATTATAAAAATAAAATTCAAATAAAATTTTTATGTTTGTTATTTATTATTTTAAAATGTACAATATTATTGTATATTTTATGTAATCGTTTTTTTAGGAGGTAACTAAATGAACAAAAATATTTATAAATTATCTGTGCTTGCCGCTATTGTTGGCGTGTTAGCAAGTTGTGAAATTCATTTTGGTCCAATTAGTAGTGGTAATTCAAATAATACTAGTAATGATTATAGCATTAGCAGAAACTCTGTTTCTAAACTTGAAGGTGAAGGATTTGAAGTTGTTAATCCTCAATATACTATGCGCCAAAATTCTGAAAACCAGGGGTGGAATACTTTAAATTCTACTGGTACACAAAAAATGTTAATTGTACCTGTTCATTTAAGTGGTGAAAGCGAAACTTGGACTAGTAAAAAATTAAGTAATATCGAAAAAGCGTTTTTTGGTAAGGCAAGTGAAACATCTTGGCATTCAGTAAGTTCATATTTTGATGAATCAAGTTATGGTAATTTGCATTTAATTGGAGAAGTTGCTCCAGTGTTTGAAAGTGTATGTTCAGAAAGTGATTTACTTTCCTATGCGTCAAATCCCAATAATCCGCCTTGTTCAGATTTAATCGCTAGAGAATATAGTTCTTCATCTTCTTTATCTAACGAAAAAAGAAAAGAATATGATCAAGATGGGGATGGATATATCGATGCTACGATATTTATATATTTACCAAAGCCAACTAAGTCTAATACTGATGCTTTCTGGGCTTGGTGCTACGCTAACTCAAATACAGCAAGTACATCAAAACCAGCAGTTAATAATTATATGTGGGCTAGTTATGATTTTATTAATGATAGCTACGTTAAAACTGAATTGTTTGAAACTCTTCCTTCTGGCATTGAAGCACATACATATATTCATGAAACAGGACACTTATTAGGACTTGATGACTATTATTGTTATGATAAGGCGACTCCATGGAACTGCGCTGGTGACCGCGATATGCAAGCTTTTAATATTGGAGATCATAATATTTATTCAAAAATGTCCTTAGGATGGGTTAGCCCATATTATGTAACTGGAGATTGTGAGATTAAATTACATTCTTCTAGTTTATATGGTGAAGCAATCGTAATTAAAGATGATTGGAACAAAACAATATTTGATGAATATTTAATTATTGAATATTACACACATGAAGGACTTAATTATCAAGATTCTAAACATAGTTATGATTCTCGTAACAAGATGTATCAAGGCTCAGGCTTAAGAATATATCATGCCGATGCTCGATTAATTGATTTTTCAAAAAGAACATATAATGGATATAATTATTCACCAGATTCAAAATATACTAGTAATACCATTATTGGGGCATCAAACTCAGTTATTCATAGTAATCTAACGACAACTCAATCCAAAAATAACAAAATCCGTTATCTACATTTATTGGATTCTGGTAAAAGAAATACTATTTCTCATGGAATTCATGGAACAGGAGATTTTGATTCCTCTAGTAGCGGAAATAAAGGAGTAAAGATTGATCCTAATAAAACATTATGGACTAAAGGACAAACATTTACCGCTGATTCGGACTTCTTTGTTAATGACACTAAATTTAATAATGGCTATCCGGTTAATTATTCTATTACTGTTGGTGAGACTGATGGAGATATGATTACTGTTAAAATTTCAAAAAATTAATTAATAACAAATTAAGCAAAGATATAAACGTCTTTGCTTTTTTACTGAATTAATGAATTTAATATTTCAATCATTATTTTTGTGGTAAAATAATTATCGGTGGTGAAACAATGAAAAAGAGAACTAAAATTATTTTTTTATCTTTAGCTTTAGTTGTTACTGCAACT
This sequence comes from uncultured Bacilli bacterium, assembly GCA_934140155.1. Taxonomy (GTDB): domain Bacteria; phylum Bacillota_I; class Bacilli_A; order RFN20; family CAG-826; genus RUG131. The sequence continues at coordinate 296,252 of CAKPBC010000001.1, forward strand.
TTTCCTTTTGCTTTGTTAGCCCAATTTGGAATTGATAATGCCAATTATCAAAAAGAATATATTGATTCAGTTAAACCAATTAAAACACGTAATTTATTAATAAATAAAGATGGTCCTAATATTCAAATCACAAATGAACCAGATAGTGACTTCGTAATTTTGCAATTATCAGATACGCATTTTACTGGAGATAAAACATATCGTAATTTAGATTTAAAATGCTTAAAAGCAATTTATGATATGGTAAATTATGTGAAACCAGATTTAGTAATTTATACTGGTGATAATATTTACCCATCTATAGCTTTTGGCTCAAATAACAATATAAAATCCGCAACAATTTTAAGTGAGTTTTTAGAAAAATTAGAAGTACCATTCTTATATGAATATGGAAACCATGATACCGAATATTACGCTCGTGGAAGTTATGTGGATATAAATGAAATATTCCAAGCAAATCCGTATTGCCTTGCGTTAGATGATAAAGAAGTTTGGGATAAAAAAGGAAGATTATCTCAAGTAGTGGAGATTAGAAATAGTGATTCATCATTAAACCAAGCTCTTGTTTTATTAGATTCTGGTTCATATAAAGGTTCATCATTTTTATCAGGATATGATAAATTCAATGAAAAATACGCTAGCTGGTATGAAAATAAGTTGAAAAAGATTCAAAAAAGAGAAAATTTAGAAAGTATTAGTGATATACCTTCTTTAGCGTTTTTTCACATCCCTCCTTTTGAATATAAAGAAGCTGTAGAATTATATAAAAAAGGTAGTAATGAAGTTACTTATTTATTTGGTGAAAATAAAGAAGGAATATCTTCACCAAATGAACCAAGTGAAGTGTTTGATAAGATGGTGGAATTAAAATCAACAAAAGCAATGTTTTTTGGACACGATCACACAAATTACATGGCTTTAAGATATAAAGATATTGAAATGTATTATGGGCACGCTATTGATTATCGAGCCTATCCTACGATAAAATATAAAACGCAGTATCGTGGTGGAAATATTATCACGTTGCATCAAGATTCTTCTTATGAAGTTAAATCTTGTTTACTGAAAGACATTGTGAGGTAAAAAGAATGAAGTATTTTTTAGTTATAGTTTTTTTATTTATTATAGGCTCAACAATAGGTTGGGTTATTGAATTATTATTCCGTAGATTTTTCTCAGCTCATAAATGGATTAATCCCGGATTCTTAGTTGGACCTTATTTACCATTATATGGTTTTGGATTATGTGCATTATTTGGGCTAGCATATATTAATATTGATTTTATAACAACAACTTATTGGTTACAAGTTGTTATTAAAGTAGCGGTTATGACATTTGCCATGACTTTAGTAGAATATATTGCGGGTTTAATATTTATTAAAGGAATGAATATTAAATTATGGGATTATTCAAATCGCCCTGGTAATATTCAAGGTATTATTTGTCCTTTATTTACCTTCTTTTGGGCAGTAATTGCTTTAATATATGTTTTATTTATTCATAATGTAGTCATGGGGTGGGTTAATTGGTTTGATAATAACATTATCTTTTCATTCTTTGTTGGTATTGTATTAGGCGCGATGATTGTTGACTTTGCTTATTCAATTAATCTTGCTTCTAAAATTAAAAGATACGCAAAAGAAATGCAAATTGTTGTTCATTATGAACGATTTAAAGATTACATAACTACTAAAGTTCATTCATCAAAAATTAAAAATATCTTTGTTCCTTTAATGAAACCTTTGAATGTTTTAAAAGAAAATATTGAAAGTTACAAAGAAGCAATGAAAACTAATAAAACAAATAAAGAAAAGAAGGAATAAGTATGCCAAGAAATAGAAACACGCATAAAAAAAGAAATTCTTTAAAAGAAATCCCCTACAAAAAGCGTACAAATTATCCAGAATATAAAGTACATGAACCAACACCATTATTAGAATTTTTACTTAAACGTATTACTAATCAATCAAGAAACAATATTAAATCATTATTAAGTCATCGCCAAGTTTTAGTGGATGGTGCGCCAATTACCCAATTTGATTTTATGTTAGCTAAAGATGATATTGTGATGATTGCGCCAGCACCAGTAAGAAAAATTACTAAAAATAGTAAAAACGACTTACAAAAACTAGATATTATTTTTGAAAACGATGAATTAATTGCTATTAATAAACCATCGGGATTATTATCCATTGCTAGTGATCGTGAAAAAGAAATAACTGCTTATCGTTTATTAATGGATTATGTTCGCACTAAAGATCCCCACAATCGAATTTATGTTGTACATCGTATTGATAAAGATACATCTGGTGTATTAATTGTAGCTAAAAACGAACGTATCCGTGACGCTTTGCAAGACCATTGGAATGATATTGTTAAATTCCGTGGCTATTACGCTATTGTGGAAGGCAATGTGGAAGAAAAAAAGAAAACTATTAAATCTTGGTTAAGGGAAGCATCCACAAACTTAATGTATTCTTCAAGAAAACCAGGAGATGGCAAAGAATCTATTACTCATTATCAAGTAATTAAAGAAATTGATGGATATTCTTTATTAGATGTTAATATCGATACAGGTAGAAAAAATCAAATCCGTGTTCACATGAAAGATATTGGACATAATATTATTGGCGATGAGCGTTATGGTTCAACAAAAAATCCACTTAATCGTTTAGGACTTCATGCTTATGCATTAGAGTTTATTCATCCAATAACAAAAAAAGTAATGCGCTTTGAGACACCAATGCCAAATGAGTTTGTATCGATGTTTGGTGTTAAGCAAAAACAATTAAAGAAAATTAAGGCATAGCAATATGTCTTTTTTTTTGACTTCTTTCATACATTTAACTAAGAGGGGTACTATGGAAGAAGTTATAAAAATTAAAGGTGGAAAGAAGTTATCTGGCGTAGTAAATATTTCAGGAAGTAAAAATAATTGTGTTTCTTTAATTCCTGCAGCTTTATTATCGAGAGGATTAGTGATAATTCACAATATACCACCAATAAGCGACGTATATCGTTTAGTGGATATTTTAGAACAATGTGGTGTTTGTATTACTTATACCGATAATACACTTATAATCGATTCAAGTAATTTAGTTTATAAAGATTTAACAATGCCAGAAATGGGAAAATTAAGAGCATCTTATTATTTCTATTCGGTGTTTTTGGGACTGTTTAAATATGTTAAAGCGAATACGATTGGTGGATGTAGATTAGGAGATCGACCAATAGATTTACATTTATATGCTTTTAAGCAATTAGGGGCTAATATAATCGAAGAAGATGGTACTTATATATTTGATGGTACTAATTTAAAATCAGGACACATTATATTCGAAAAAAGTTCAGTTGGCGCGACAGTAAATGCTATTATATTAGCTACACAAATAAAAGGTAAAACAATCATTGAAAATGTGGCTATGGAGCCAGAGATTACTGAGTTAATTAATTTCTTATGTGAAATGGGTGCTAAAATAAAAGGAAAAGGCACTAATACTTTAATAATTTATGGCGGACAAGAAATGCATGGAGTGGAATTTTCTAATATTCCTGATCGTATTGAAGTAGGCACTTACGCTCTTATTGGTGCCTCTTTAGGAAATAATTTAAAAATCAAACCTGTAATACCTGAACATATCCAAAGCTTATTAGAACTTTTTAATGTGCTTAATATCAATTATCAAATTAAGAACAACACCATGATTATCAGTGCTTCACCAATTAAACAAGGAGTAGTTATTTTAACTTCACCATTCCCAGGCTTTCCAACTGATTTACAACAACCATTAACTACTTTTTTAAGCGTATCAAATGGCACATCAGTAATTATTGAAAGTATTTATCATAATCGTTTTGCGCACGTGAAAGAACTAAATAAAATGGGTGCGAATATTAATATCAATAATATGAATATTATTATTCATGGAGTGGATACACTTAATGGAACGATTGTAAGTGGAAAAGATCTTCGTGGTGCGGCATCACTTGTTTTAGCGGGACTTATGGCTAAAGGAGAAACTATTGTACGAGGCTTAGATTACATTAATCGCGGCTATGAAAATATGATTGTGAAACTTAAAAAAATTCACGCCAATGTGGAAATAGTTTCAATGGATTTGGAGGAGCAATAATGAAAAAAGCATATTTTGGTTTATTTATTTTATTATTACCAATTTTGGTATCTTGTAATAAAGAAAAGAATTTTTTGGCGTTAGGTAATTTTAATGACGAAACAATAACTAATTTAAAAGCACTTTTAAAAATGGATGGTAATAACTATTTTGTAAGCGAAAATATGCAATCAGGTGAACTATTTAAAATAGTGGATTCTAATGCCTCTTATTATGAAAACGGAAAAAAACATCCCTTCTATGTAGAAGCAAGTAAAGCTAAATTAATATTAATTAATGTGGGATTATATGATGTAATTCCTTCAATGGAGATTAAAGAAGACGAAAATGTTTTAAATTATGACGATAATCTTTTAAATAAACAATTAGAAGTGTTTTCTTATCATATGTATCATATTATTGAAGAAGTGCGCTCAATTAATAATAAGGCAGATATATTTGTATTATCCGCATATAATATTTTTAATTTTGAAAAGCCAGAAGAAAAACTATTTAATAATATCGTTAAAGAAGTTAATGATTCCATTAATGATAGCATTAAAGATTTTGATAATATAAAATACATCTCTTTAGTCGATATGAAAAATCAATTAAAAGAAGATTCTTCTTTAACTCCTAATCTCCTTCTAGCGGATATAATAAGGAGTCATTACAATGAATGATGTGGAAATAAATAAACTTATTATTAATAGTTCTTGGCTGTTTGAAGCTATTATTAATCAATATCGTGCTTTGATGAATGATATAAAAAAGTGTTTAATGTTTTCTACTTATAAATTATCGCCATTATTTGGTAATTATACCAAAAACATGCGATTATCTTTTACACTTATTTCCCAAGGAAAACAAAATTTTTCTAGTATGTTAAAGCGTAGTTCTTTTAATATGCAAATTACACAAAACATCTACAAAATGTATGTAAAAAGAGCAATTTATCAAGAAAAAATTGCTTCTGAATATTTAAACAATTTAAAATATGATCGAAATATTGCTATGGACAATTTATTTAAAAATATTGTGGCAAAAATGTATAATTTACATTCTTTATTAATGGATTTGGAGCATAAATTTTATTTGCTATGTGTGTAAATATTCTTTATTAAACAAATGTAAATAATTAGAGTAGTAATAATAGGCCAGTTAACATAAATGAAACTAGGAATATTTGTAAAAAGAGGAATATTCATAAGTAGAGTCATTATTAATGGAACAATTAAACTTGCTAATAAAGCAACAAAAGCAATTACAAAGATTGTAGTTGTTGTTTTTTTATATTTAATCATTTTTTCTTTATTGCATATAAAAATAATGAAGTATATTAAGCCGAGTGCAGCAATAATTCCACATATTACATAAGGAATAAAGATAGTATAAAATTGTCTATATCCTGCTTCAGTATATTCAACATCTTGTAAACCGAATATCACCAGTGATAGAAATAAAGGCATCCAAAAGGTATTGGCAAATATTTCTAATAAAACGGCGATGCTAGATGTGATTACTTTAAATAAATTCTTTTTCATTTTTAATTTCCTTTTCTTGAATTATTATATACTCCATAATAATGTAATACAATGTTTACAGTTGTTATTGACTTTGCTAAAATTAATGCGTTAGAGAGGCGTAAAACAATGAAATTTAAAAAAATATTATTATTACTCCCATTCTTATTAGTGGGATGCAAAGAAAACACATCAACATCCACTTCGATATCTACTTCAATACCCACATCAATATCTACTTCAATTTCTAGATCAACTTCAAAAGATGTACAAGAAACTATTTTACTAGAAAAACATTTTTCTAAAGCAAATGATGATAGCTTTGAAAACTTTTTTGCCAAAGGATGGAGTACCGCTAATTCGAAGTTTGGCACTAACAGCGTTATTCTTTTAGAAGATGCTAGTCATAAGTATGGAGCGGGTTATGTGCGCACACCAGCATTTACTCAAACCAACGATATTAAAATCTCATTAACTATTCAAGTAACTGGATTTAATAATTCCACAAACATCAATAAGTTTATTGATCAAACTTTTAAGTTTGGCATTTCTTTATTAAATGAAGATAATGAAGTAATTAATGACAAAGATTTAATATTTGAACATAAAATAACACAAAGTGATTGTGATAATAAATCTTTTTCTTCTTTGAATAGTTACACAAAGAATCCTAGTGAGGCAAAGACTTTGAATTTTACTTATAGTTCCGATACACCAATATCTAAAATTAGCGTTAATTATTTAAGTAAACCACATTACATAGAAAACTCTAAAGATAATGGTATCAATCTAGAAATATTTTCTTTGATTGTTAAAAAATAATGGTAATAAAACCCATAATCGACGGAAAAGTCAAGAAAAAATTTTTTTCTATTGATTATAATCAATACTTTATGTTATATTGTTTTAGCAACTTTCTTTAGGCCGCAAAAAATTTGGCTTAAGGCGGAAGGAGAACGAACTAATTATGAAAAAAGGTATTCACCCAGCTTATCACAAGTGCAAAGTTACTTGTGTCTCATGTGGAGCAACATTTGAAACAGGTTCTGTATTAGACGAAATTCGTGTTGATACATGTTCAAATTGCCATCCATTCTATACTGGAAAACAACGCTTTACTCAAGCAGATGGTCGCGTTGATCGTTTCATGAAGAGATACGGAATGAAAAAATAGTTTTCAAACGTGTATTAGACCGTTATCAACGCGATAACGGTTTTCTTTTTTCTTAAATAAGGAGGATCTAAAATAATGAAAAAAAATTATTATATAACTACACCTATTTATTATCCTAGCGCTAATTTACATATTGGACATGCTTATTGTACTACTTGTGTAGATGTTATTGCTCGTGTTAGAAGAATTCAAGGTTATAACACTTACTTTTTAACCGGCGCTGATGAACATGGTGAAAAAATCGAAAAGAATGCTGCTTTAAAAGGAATGACTCCACAAGCATTCGTCGATGATATTGTTAAAGGTATCAAAGATTTATGGAAAGCTTTAGAAATCACTAATGATGATTTTATTCGTACAACCGAAGAAAGACACTGGATGGTTGTGCAAAAAATATTCTCTCGTTTGTTAGAACAAGGCGATATTTATCTTGGAAAATATGAAGGTTGGTATTGCACACCTTGCGAATCTTTCTGGACTGATACTCAAGTAGGAGAAAATCATATTTGCCCTGACTGTGGTCGTGAAGTTCATAAAGCAAGTGAAGAGGCTTATTTCTTTAAAGTAAGTAAATACGCTGATAGATTAGTTAAATTTTATGAAGATCATCCTGATTTCATTTATCCAGAATCAAGAAAAAATGAAATGCTTAATACATTTATTAAACCAGGATTAGAAGATTTATGTATTTCTCGTACATCTTTTACTTGGGGTGTTCCAATTAAAGAAAATCCACGTCATATTATTTATGTTTGGATTGATGCACTTGTTAACTACATTTCTGCTTTAGGATATTTAAGTGATGATGCATCTAAATTTGAAACTTTCTGGGGAGAAGATTCCGAGATTGTTCATGTAATTGGTAATGACATTACGCGTTTCCACACTATTTATTGGCCAATTCTTTTAATGGCTTTAGGTTTAAGATTACCAGATAAAGTATTTGTCCATGGTTTATTAATGATGAAAGATGGAAAGATGTCTAAATCTCGTGGTAATGTTGTTAATCCTTATCCATTAATTGAAAAATATGGCGTTGACGCTGTTAGATATTATTTAGTACGTGAAACAATATTTGGACAAGATGGTACATTCTCACCTGAACAATTCGCGGAACGTATTAATACAGATTTAGCTAATAGTTATGGTAATTTACTAAGCAGAACTATTTCTATGATTAGTAAATATTTTGATGGAGTAATTCCTGAATATAAAGGAAATGTAACTGAATTTGATCATTTTATTTTAGAACAAGCTAATGAAACTATTGCACGTTACGAAAAAGCATTTGATACTCTTAAAATTACTGATGCTTTCATTGCGGTTATGGATTTAGTAAATAGAGCTAATAAATATATTGATGAAACAATGCCTTGGGCTTTAGCTAAAGATGAAAGCAAAAAAGAAGAACTTGCTTCGGTTATGTCACATTTAGCTAATGTGCTTTATGTAAGTTCTATTCTCTTACAACCAGTATTAATTCATAGTGCTCCAAAAGCTTTAGAAGCATTAGGTGTAAGTGAAGAATTAAAAGATTATAAAAATGTTAAGGAATTTGGTAAATTAGGTAATACATTAGTTACTAAGATTAATCCATTATTCCCTCGACTTGATGTAGCAAAAGAAGCTGAATATATTAAAGGCTTAATGCAAAATAATAAATAGTTATTTAGTCTCACTCTTTTTGGGTGAGACTTTATTTAAGGAGAAGTTATGAAGAAAAAGAAAACATTTGATTTAGGCACAATAACTGGTAAATGTGTGGATTATACATTTGACGGCAAAGGTATTGTAAAAACAAATACAAAACCTTGTTTTGTTGATGCTTTATTAGTGGGCGAAGAAGCGGATATTAAGCTTAATTATCAAAAAAGTGAAATGTATTTTGGTAAAATTCTTAAACTTCATAATTTATCTCCTAATCGTATAAAACCAATGTGTCCTGTTTCTACAGCGTGCGGGGGTTGTTGCTTTCAAAATTTAAAATATGAAGAACAATTAAAATTTAAACAAAAGAAAGTAAAAGATGCTTTATATAAAATTGGGCATTTAAATGTTAATGTTGAACCCACTATCGGAATGGAAAATCCATATCATTATCGTAATAAAATTCAAATGCCAATTGGTATGAATCAAAAGAAACAAATCATATCAGGATTTTATCGTACTGATTCGCATGAGATTATTCCTATTAATGAATGCTTTATTGAAGATGAACGTGCAAGTAAGATTATTAATACTTTAAAAGCATTAATGAAAAAACATAAAATTTTACCTTATAACGAAGATACTCGTGTTGGTATTATTCGTCATTGTTTAATTCGTACAAGTCATTATTATCCACAAATTATGGTAGTGTTAGTTACTAATGCAGATTCATTCCCAGGAAGAAACAATTTAGTAAAAGATTTACACGCAGAATGTAAAGAAATAACCACTATTGTACAAAATATTAATACTCGTGACACTAATGTCATTATGGGTGAAAAAGAAAGAATTTTAATGGGTAAAGGATTTATTATTGATGAATTATGTGGAGTTAAATTTCAAATCTCTTCCAAATCATTTTATCAAGTTAATCCTACTCAAACAGAAAAACTATATGAAACCGCAATTAAACTAGCCAATGTAACTAAGGATGATGTTGTGTTAGATGCTTATTGTGGTATTGGTACAATTGGATTAATTACTAGTAAATATGCTAAACAAGTAATAGGTGTAGAAATTGTTAAAGATGCAATTAAAGACGCGAATAATAATGCTAGAATTAATAATATTGATAATGTGGAATTTTATTGTGATGATGCTGGTGACTTTATTATGAATCAATTTAATAAAGGATTTAACTATGATGTTGTTATTATGGATCCTCCACGTAAAGGATCTGATGAAAAATTCTTATCTATTTTATTAAAAACATTACCAAAGCGTGTTGTTTATGTATCATGTGATCCATCAACACTAGCTAGGGATTTAAAATATTTATCTAAATCTTACGATATTAAAAAAGTAGTTCCTGTTGATATGTTCCCTCAAACATATCATGTGGAGACGGTAGTATTACTACGCACGAAAAAGTAGAAATAACATTATTTTAAATACATACTATACTGAAAGTTCAAAGGATAATGCAATTCAATTTAATGCTACAGTTGATGAAACGCTTACTTTAATTCGTGCTTTTAGTAAAGACGAGTTAGAAAAAGTAATAGAAGATGAATACAAGCCGTATGATAATGGGTTATATCGTTATAGTGAAATTAAAAATGGTATAAAGCATGATTTTTATGTAACTAAAGATGAATTGATGAAGTATTTGAGTAAATCTCTTTTTTATGTTTGTATTGTATTTAAATGCTCAGTTTTTATTGATAAATCAAAAATTAAAAGTATTTATGATATAGAGCAATAAAATTTATTAATAATAATTACCTATTAAAATTAGAAAAAATATTCTTTCGGTTGAAAGTCTAATATTTTTTCGGTTCAAAACCCATTTTTCTTTCGGTTGAGTGGATATATTGATTACATATCAAGCCAAAAGATGCGTTAAAGTGTCTATAGATTATATGATATTCAACATCAATTGGTCTTTTTCTTTTGACACTGCAAGTTGTTATATGAGTTTAGATACTATTTGTTATAATGACTTTGCTAAGTAACAATATTATTAAAAAATCGTATGACTATTTTATGATAATATGTAATTGTGAATAATTTAGATATACTTTTAACTTCAAGATAAGTTGATATTTCTTGACATTTCTTGTTTGCTTTACCACAAAAGTCTAAAGCAAAAGTTGATTATCATATTTATGCAAGGTTACTCTTAGATTATCTGATTTGAAAATAATTGTTACTGGAACATAGTACAAATATAAAGATAATAATGGCGTTTTTGCCATTTCATTAGCATGTTTGAAAAACTAGTTTGTAAGGAATGTATGTTTTTAAATTAGTTCCACAATCATGTTTAATATGACAAAAAGTGTGTAACAAAACAAATAAAAATGTTTCACACCGATTTTGGATGTGCTGATATGTGTACATTCTAAATAATTGTATGATATACTTTTTCTATACCTTTATTATGTTATTGTGGAGGAAATAGTATGGCGTTTTCGGATACTAAAATTCATCAAATTGAATTACTTTTAACTTTAGATTATTTATTGAACTATACAGATGAGTTTAATCCTGCTACTCAAATCGATGTTTGTGAACACGCAAGAAAGTATGGATTAAAGTTTGATAAGAATGCTAAAACAGGCAACCAAGTTAGAAGACAAAGAATTAGTGGATGCTTAAAATTCTTAAGACAAATAACGAATGATTTTACTGATGACGTTCCTTTTGTTTTAGAGACAACAAATTCAGGCAAATATTATATTGAACAAAGACACGGTCTTAACGAAAGCCAAGTTGCAAAGATATTAGCGGCTATTAGTAATGATAAGTACACTAAAGATGAAGATGTCAGCTTTTTGATTGATAGAATTTTAAGTGCATTTTCTACTAGCGAAGAAAATAGAAGAATCATTGATAGCGAATATAAAAGATTACTTAGAGGTGAAAAAAAATACGATAAAGAAATCATTCGAAAGATTAATCTTGTCGAGAGAGCTTATCGCGAAGGTAAGATGATTAAGATTAAATTTAGGGTTACTGATCCAAATAGCAAAAAAGTGGTGGACTATTTCTTTTGGTATAGAGTTTACCTAATCAAAGAATTTCATAATAAACCTTATGCCTTTATGCTTCCAATTGGACAAATTGATGTTAATGAAAAGACTGGTAGACTACTATTCTTTAATGGTTATTTATTTGAGCCAATTGAAAAGATAAATGTTGTAAATGCATCAGAAAGAAATGTCTTGTGTGATGACCTAGATGAACACAGGTCTTTTGAAGAACTATTCCGTAAACACTGTCCTAATCAAGCAAGACAATACGGAACTATTGATAAAATGCTTGAGCAAAATATTTTACCTAATGGTGGTAAAACATATATTGTTTCTTTCTATTTCAACTTAGGACTTAAAGACATTCTTAGAAGGTCTTTTGAAGAATTCTTTTCAGAAAGTTTTAGATATCAAGAAACCAATATGATTGCAGGCATTGATAATCGAGAAAATGTTGCAAAAGAACTTCAAAAGAATGAATATCCAAAATATGGCTTAGTGAATATCTCGGTAGATAATAAGTCGTTTAAATCGTGGCTATTGTCTGATCCACATGGTGATGGAAGTGTATGCATTGCCGATATGATTCATATTATTAAGCCCCTTTCTTTAAACGAGGATTTAGCTAATTACTTCTCAGAAAAATTACTAAAACGAATTGATTATTTAACAGTTGGTCCAAGAAATAGATTGATGACCGTAATCAAGCAAGCCGAAGCAAAACTTGAAGATAAAAAATAAGAAAATAAAAATGTACTAATAAAAGAATATAAAGCAGTCTCGTAAGATTCTGCTTTTCCTTTTGTGCAAACATAATCCTAAAAGAAACAAGTTTATAAGGATTTCAATTTGAGAACTATATTCAAGATGTTATTAATGCGTTCAAAAAGTTTGGGTACTAAAGCAAATCAACAGTGTTTGAGCAATTCTTTTTGGAATCAATACAAAACAATAACCTTTCTACATTGAAAGGCCCTAAAACTTATTAGTGACGACTATTCCTATTTGTTTATTTTTATTCATAATGCCCATTGTTTGTGAGCAAAAACCTCATATTTATTGAAAAACCTTTGTTAAATAAGCTGCACAATCCTGTTTAATATAGTGAATATGCTCTTCTCACATTACATCTTGCATAGGTATGATAGATCAAGTCCTGTATTATGAAGGTATCTGGTGACTTCGCTGTCTTTGCCTTTCTCATTTTTATGAAAAATATGAACGATTTATTGATAATTGGTGATACATTTGTTACACCAACAATAAAAAATGGTGATACAAATAAATCAAAAAAATAATGTGTAACAAAATATGTAAAAATGTTTCACACTGATTTCTGATTATAAACATAATTATTTATTGTGAACTATTCCTAATATAAATGAATTATTAAGTGACAGAACTCAAATTTGATAAGAGAATCATTCTTAAAAGAGTGGTGAGCTTATTTTGCCTATTGATTTAACAAATTATCTAACTAACCACTCAACATTTTGTCAAATTAATCAAATAATGAAGATTGTTTTTCGTTGATTGCTGCAAGGATTAGAAGTGTGTCATTTACTATTGATGGTTTGAGATATATTTCACAAACTCTTTTTAAAGATATACTATATAAAAAAATGCTTTTTTGGTTTCAAACCTAATATTCTTTCGGTTGAAAGCCTAATATTCTTTCGGTTCAAAACCCATTTTTCTTTCGGCTGAAATGTTGATATTTTTTCGGTTTGTGATAAAATGTGAACTAGGATGGTGTTTAATATGAACGATAAAAAGCAATATATTCCGAGATTGTTCGATGATGTTTTATCATTTGCCTTAAAATCAAAAGGTGCGGTAGTAGTGGTTGGACCTAAATGGTGTGGAAAATCAACAACTTGTAAGAAACATGCTAAAACAATCATCGATTTAATGCCAATTAATACTAGAAAAAATTTAATTGATTTTGCAAAAAATGCTCCCGTTGAGTTTTTAAATCAAGGAGAAAGACCAATGTTGATTGACGAATGGCAACATGTATCGTTTATATGGGACCAAATAAAAGTTGAAGTTGATGAGGCTAATAATTTTGGACAATTCATATTAACAGGTAGTGTATCTGACAAAGAAAAATATGATAATTCAGTAGATAACAATAAGCATACTGGGAATGGCAGATTTACTAAAAAAATGATGAGAACTATGTCTTTGTTTGAAAGTGGAGAAAGTAATGGCAATGTGTCGTTAAAAAAACTAATTAATAATGAATTTAATCCTTGTATGTCTGATATGAGTATTAAAGATTACGCATATGTTATTTGTAGAGGCGGATGGCCATTATCTTTAACAGAGGATAAAGATGTTGCTCTTGAACAAGCATTTTCTTATTATGACATGTTAACAAGTGAAGATATTTTTTCATTAAATGATATTCCTTTGAAGAAAGATGAGCAAAGAGCCAAACATTTTTTAAGAGCATACTCAAGACATATTTCAATCGCTAGCACAGATACTACATTAAAGAATGATGTGATATCTTTTGAAGATACATTTGATAGTGAGACATTTTATAAATATATGAATGCATTAAGAAATTTATATGTGATAGAGGAGTTAGAAGCGTGGAATCCTTATTTGAGAAGTAAAACTGCAATTAGAACAAAACCAACACGTCATTTTGTTGATCCTTCAATTGCAACTGCGGCTTTAGGTTTGTCACCTGATAGTCTATTTAAAGATATGACTACATTTGGATTATTATTTGAGTCTCTTGCTGTTAGAGATTTAAGAATCTATGCTGATACACTAAACGCTAAAGTTTATAAATATAGAGATTCTAGAAAAAGAGAAGCTGATATAGTATTACAATTCAGAGATGGATCATGGTCACTAATTGAAGTTAAATTAGGTAATGATAATGATATAGAAGATGCTGCTAAGCATTTGCTTACGATAGCAAGTGATATTGATACAAAGAAGACAGGAAATTTGAATTTCTTAATGGTTGTAACAAAAGACAAATTTGCATATAGAAGAGAAGATGGTGTATATGTTGTACCTCTTGGCTGCTTAAGAAATTAAGATAATTGAAAATAAAATTAATAATTTATTCCTATCTATAATAAATAAATGAAAAATGGCTAAAGAACTATATAAATAATTAAAAAAGTGCAAATTAGGAGGCGATAATGCATGATAGCTAATAAGATTACTCTATTAACTGAATTATTAGGGTTTGATAGAAGACAATTCATCATTCCAATTTATCAAAGAAAGTATAAGTGGACTAGTGAACAATGCAATAGACTTATTGATGACATTATTAAAGCAGGGGAAAAGCAAAAAGAGCATTTTACTGGAACAGTTGTTTATCAAGAACCTTCTGCAGGTTCATTTAAGAAAGCTTATCTAGTAGATGGTCAACAAAGAGTTACAACAACATTATTAATGGTAAAAGCTTTAAATATTATTAGTTTTGAAAAGAAGGATGATCCCAATTATGAATATGTTTATAATAGTACATTAGGTGCATTATTTGCGGATAAGAATGATCCAAGAAAAGGAATGAAATTACTTCCTAGTAAGAATGATGAAAAAACATTTAATGCTATTATGGCTGCAAAATCATTTGATGAAGTCCAAAGCAATCCTATAATAAAAAAAGGTGAAGATGACTTTTTGTTTAATAATTTTAAAACAATTTATAATCGCTTTACAAAACTTAATACAAGTGGACAAGTATTACGTGATGTAATATTTGAAGGTATGCTATTACTAACTATTGTTGAAATGAGTTTAGGTGCAGAAGATGATCCTCAAGCAATTTTTGAAAGTATTAATTCATTAGGCCTAAAACTTTCAAATGCTGATTTGATTAGAAACTATTTATTAATGTCAAATGAAAAGCAAAAAGAATTATACGAAGATTACTGGGAAGTAATTCAAGATACATTCATCAAAGAAAACAACATGGAATCATTTGTGTTTAACTATTTAATGATGAAAAAATCATATGCAATTAATAATGAAGATATTTATAAAGAATATGTACAATATGCTAATGATTTATTTAAAGGAACTGATATTGATAAAGAAAAAATGCTCATTGATTTATATAATGTAGCTAAAATATATCAACCATTTATTAGAAATACAGCATCATATTCGGCAAATACAAATATGTTAATGCAAGAATTAAGAGATATGGGTCAAACTACAGCTTATCCATTCTTAATGAAGGCTTTCCTAGATAAGGAATGTGGTGTAATTACTGAAGATGTTTTGGACCAAGTTATTAATCTAATTATTGTTTATTTAGTAAGAAGAACAATTTGCGGTGTCCCTACTCACTCACTTCGTGGCTTTATGTTGAATCTATATAATCGTGTATTTAAGGTTGAAACTAATAAAACAAGATATTTTGAATCAATTTATGCATTTTTATCACAATTAGAAACTAATGATAGATTAAGAAGAATAGATGAAGTATCAGAAGCACTTAAGACTGCTGAAATTTATAAGAATGTTAAATTTGCCACATATTTACTATATAAAATTGAAAATGGTAGATATCCAAAAGTGTATAGTGAATTTACGTTAGCTAATAATGTATCAATTGAACATATTATGCCTCAAACATTAACTGATGAATGGGTCGTAATGTTGGGAAATGAGGCGGAAGATATTCATAAAACATATTTAAATACATTAGGTAACCTATCATTAAGTTCACGTTCAAAGAATAGCGTGATGTCTAATGAATCATTCATTACAAAAAGAGATATTTTAAATACATCTGGTTCTAAATTCATTGAACTTAATAAGGATATCAAACCAGATCAAATAGTCTTTACAAAAAAAGAAATTGAAAATCGTGAAGAAAGATTATCAGAAATAGTTTGTTCAAAATATGACTTAGGTAGCGTTAATATTTCAGGTATCAAGTTTGAAGATAGTGTCGAAGTTATATGCTCCACTGATTATGAAGAAGTATTCAATTCTACAGTGCCAATTGCATATAAGATTTTTGATAAAGAAATACCTGTAGATAGTTTTTCAAAAATTATTGTGGGAGTTGCAAAAATTCTTTTAGAAAAGTATCCTGAAAAAATGAGAGAGATAGCAGCAAACATGTATAATCCTTGGAATGGGGGAGAACGTGATTGCATTCATTATACAATTGATGAAAATGATAAAGATCAATTAATCGGTGAAGATATTCGTGTTCATACAAATTATAATGCTAATTACTCTGTTCAGTTTACAACTTTGTTAATGGAACAATTTGGAATAGATGCAAGTCAATTGATTATTTATTTAAAGAAAGAATCTGTTAAGTCAGATAATATTCTCCCTAAAAAGAAGAGAGTGGCAATAGTAAGACAAGCTTTAGCATTATTAGCAAATGAGAATAAAATTATTTATGAGCCTACAAATATGCCAAAAAGTGATGACTGGATTAAGTTCCAAACGAAGGAATTAAATGATATGTTTCCTTATTCTGATGTAACTAAATGGGATGGAGAGCAATTTAATTCAATAAGTTATTTTGAATATCATTTGTCTTCAAATACAATTATGCTTACTTATAAGGTTATGAAAAAGACATCTGATAAGGCTGAGTTAATGAAACAATATAAAGAAGAATTAAAATTATCCGATGAAACTGTAGGAAATTACTGGCACTTAAAACAATATAAAGTTGACTATAAAGCTGTATGTGAATCACCTGATAAGGTTAATGCTATGAAGAATCAAATAGATTCAATACTCGTTAATATTAAAATAGATTTAGAAAAAATAGCTGAAAAATTAGTTTAAAGGAAGAAAAGTGATATACCGGAAGGCTTTTAACAAATAATACATTTGGTACAATTATGGACGATAAAATTAAAAAACTTAATTAAAAGTTGTATACTAGAATTAATAAATGAATTTTTAGTTCATATACAAAAAGTAATACTATGATAAAATGCTTTAGTAGGAGGAAATTATGGCAAATAACAATAGTAAAAAAAGAAGATATGCAAAAGCATACGGAGTTAAAAGTAATGTATATATTGGGGATTTAATATACACTACGACATTTGGAAACAAAAATGAAGGTAAGTTAAGTAAGATTACTGACCCTAAAAAAGATTATTCCCAAGATAATTTTAAAGTAGAAGAAAAAGACGAAAATAGCGAGTTTGATATGTTTAAAAAAGAGGATGAATTAAGCGTATCGTTAAAAAGTGGAAAGAGTAATAATGTTAATATTAATAATCCTATAAAGAATCCGAAAGCGGATATTATAAAGATTAATAATAAAATCAATGAGTTAATTTTTGAACCTAGTTCTGATTTAAAAGAGGATAATGTGCGTATTCAAATTGGATATAACATTTTAGACATGAATAAAATTATTTCACTATATTATTATGATATAGTTTATGCTTTAAATAATTTAACTAGAAATGCAGATGTTGATAAGGATTTTATAGGTAATTTAAACTTTCACTATTCATTAGATGATCCAAGCAATCCATATAATCCATATTATGATACTAATCCTGACCTTACATATGAAGAGATAGTTGTTAAAAGCGAAGATGATCCTCAAGGGTTTTATAAATTTGATAAATACGCAAAATCATCTTACGGCTATTTTCCTGTTTTTAAGCAATATAAAAACAATGCCACTAACGATGACAAAATAAAAATGCAAAATGAAAAAAATAAAAAATACAATTTTAATTTATTAAGAATTTTATCTTTTATTAGACAGTCAATTGCACATAGTAAAGAAGAAAATACACCATTAAATAGTTTGTATAGAGTAAATAATGACAATAGTTTACTTCCAGAAGATTTAAAAAATGTTATTAATCAAAAATTTGTTACTGACTTGGATGTTATAAATAAATCATTTAACACAAATGCAAAAGTTAATTTGTATGTAATTAAAAAAGTCACAGGGATTGATGATGATATACACTTATTAGAAGATTATTATAATTTTTCACTGAAAAAAGAAAATAAAAATATTGGCATTAATGCAACAGTTGTAAGAGAAGAATTATTTGAATTGTACAAGAAAAAACATATATATTTATCAAATCATAAATATGATTCTTTTAGACCTAAGTTAAATTTAATATATGATTTTTTGATATATGATTTTTTGAAAAATAAATCAGAAATGTATGTTAATCAATTAAGAAAAACAGCATCAAGTGATGATAGAGATGAAGCAAAAAAAGATATATATCGTGAAATTGCAAAGACATTTTTTGAATCTAACAAACAATTGATTTCTAATGGTTATGAACTAGTTTCTAATAATATTGATTCTATTATAAAAAATAAACACAAAAATGAAATTATAGATGCTGAAATAACTTTAACGAACATTAAACAATTGAACCCGGATAACTATAGTTTATTTTCGAGATTAATATATTTTATAACATATTTTTTAGAAAAAAAGGAAAAGAATGATTTAATAACAGCGTTAGTTAACAAATTGGATAATATAGACTCTCTTAATAAAGTATATTCTACTATTATGCATACAGATATAGTTTATAAAGAAGACTATAAATTATTTGCTGATGCTAGTAAAATTGCTTCTGAATTAAGAATTATTAAAAATTTATCTCACATGGAGTCCCAACTTGATAAAGCAAGTGGCATAATCTACGAAGATGTATTAAGAAGTTTAGGATTTAATGGCGATAAAAGCGAATGTCAATCAATTATTTCTAAATTTGAAAGTGATCATTCTAAACACCCATTTAGAAACTTTATAATTAATAATGTTGTTAAATCAAGAAGATATAAATATATTGCTAAATATATTGATCCTAAACATTGTCAATGTTATATAAAAAATGAAAATTTAGTTAAAAATATATTGAGGATGATTCCAGAAAGTCAACTGGATAGATATTATAAAAGATTAGTTCATATTAATGATTCTAGGAATATTAGTATAACAAATAAGATTGATACTATTTATACTCAATTGAAAAATGTAAATTATAATTTTATAGAAGGTAATGTATGCAAAAACATTAAAGAAAACGAAAAAACAAAAAAATATACAATCAATCCTATAAGAATTGAAGATACGAAATCTTTAATCAATTTATATTATACTGTTATTTACCTTGCAGTTAAGAATCTTGTGAATATTAATTCTATATTTATAGTTGCATTTGAATGTTTAGAGCGTGATTATGCAATAGTAAATTCACAAAAAAAAGATGTGTATGGCAACAGGAAAAGCGAATTATCTCTTATAAAGGAATATGCTTTAGACTTCTACAAAAATAAAAATAAACATAATTACGATTATTTAATTAAAAATGTAAAAGAATTTGAAAGTGCATCAAACATCGGTAGTATTTTCAAATCAATTAGAAACAATGTCATTCATATGAGCATTGTTAATAAAGCACATGAATATCTTAATGAAATCAAATTGGAATCTAATCCAAAAAGTAAATTAGGCAAAGATGTACCAGTGTATTATGATTTATATATTTATGTTTTAGAAAAATTAACACTTAAAGATAAAAAATGCGGAGAAATAAGTTTTAATAATAAAAAATATAATGATAAAACAGTATATAATCATTACGACAAAGATTTATTAAAAGTATTATTAATACCATTTGGATATAATTTGGCTAGATATAAAAACTTAACTATTAGAGACCTTTTCTATGATCAATATAAAGATAATATAAAAGAAGATAAAAATATTAATGAAATCAATAATAATTAATAATGATTCAAAAATAAAATTATCTAACAATAATATTATAATTGAAAATTCAAAAGGAATATTTAATGAGTCTTTAGATTGTACAAGCTTGATTATTATACAATCTAAAGCTACTTTAACTACGGACTTAATTAATGAAACTATTAATAAAGATATTCCTATTATCATTTGTAGTGATAAAAAATTGCCTAATGCAGTAATCTTACCATATTATGGATCTTTTAATCGATTTGAAACGATATCAAAACAAATTAATTGGAGTGATGAACAAAAACAAAAGGTATCACTTAAAATAATAGAAAACAAAATTTTAAATCAACAAAAAGTAATAGAATTATTATTTCATAAATCAGATGCTTATCAAAATTATTTTGATTCAATTAATATAGAGAATAAAACAAGGCAAGAGGCGTTTGTGGCTAGAAAATATTTTTATAAATTATTTGGAAATCAATTTAATAGAAGAGACTATGATAATGATATAAATAAGAAATTAAATTATGGATATGCAATTATTGCATCTATTATAACAAACGAAATAGTAAGTCATGGATATTTGACCGAAATAGGAATAAATCATTTTGCTAAAACAAATAATTTTAATTTCACTTACGATATTATTGAACCATTTAGACAAATTGTGGATATGTTTGTATATAATACTAAAAGCAATGAGTTTAATACAGATTATAAAGTACAATTAGTTAATCTCTTATATAATGAAATTGTTTATAATAAGAAAAAATATTCAGTTATAAACGCAATAAAAGAATATGTATTATCTATTATAAAAGCACTAAATGGTAAATCAAATATTGGAATCATTGAAATAATTTGACAATTTATTAATTCGGATATAAGATAAAAATATAAATAAGAAATTATTTATTAGCAATAACCTAGTAGATTTAGTTGTTATTCTCAAAACTAACGTGGAGAGCAATAACCTTTCTAAATCGAAAGGTTCTAAGACTTAAATTATTAATTTGAAGCGCTGCATATGTGAGCAATAACCTTTCTAAATCGAAAGGTTCTAAGACTCATGTATTCATTAGATGATGATCATGTTGCGAGCAATAACCTTTCTAAATCGAAAGGTTCTAAGACGTATTTAATTTTGTTAATAAATTTGCTATTAGAGCAATAACCTTTCTAAATCGAAAGGTTCTAAGACTTTAATGTCACACTATCGATTTCTTGGAAGGAGCAATAACCTTTCTAAATCGAAAGGTTCTAAGACTTCCTCTGCAAATTTTTTATTTTATTGTGAAAGAGCAATAACCTTTCTAAATCGAAAGGTTCTAAGACCAAAATTGTGTACGTTGTAGTCCATATTTAAGAGCAATAACCTTTCTAAATCGAAAGGTTCTAAGACCTGTTTGTTGGATTATAATGAACCATTTAGGAGCAATAACCTTTCTAAATCGAAAGGTTCTAAGACCCAATTCACGTTTAACTTTCTCAGCTTGAGCGAGCAATAACCTTTCTAAATCGAAAGTCTTTAAAATTTGAAATTCAAAACGAAAATTCTTGAGCAATATGAACTCAACACAAGCGATGGAGATAATATCAAGAGTCGATAATATAGAGGTGACATTATGAAAAAATTAACTAAAAATATTTTAAATGCGTTAGATGATGCATACTCTAATGAAAGAGCCGATATCAAAGATGACAAAAACTGCAGCAGCGGTTACTCAATAAAAAAAGAAGACACGAAAGTTATGTTGCTAGAAGATGATGAGGTTGTTATCACTATGTCTAGCAAACTTTACAAATCGCTAATTAGCAAAATATTTCAAACTTATATTGAGAAGAATGATCTTTCTAAATTAAAAAGCGCTAAAACTTATTAGTGATGATTGTGCCTATTTGTTTTTTTAATTCCTAATGCTCATTATTTTGCAAGCAAAAGCCTTATATTTATTGAAAAACCTTTGTTGAATAGCAAAGGCTTTTTTTGAATTGCTGGTACATATTTTATTCTTAATGTTTGCTATACAATATTAGCGTTATAAATCAAATATTAGGAGGACAATTTAAATAAAATATGGATATATTAGATTATTTAAACGAAGAAGAAATAGATAGAACTCGCGATTATATTAATTTTGTTAAGAATTATAAAGCAGTACCAGAAGAAAGCATATTTAAAACATTATTGATTTCTGCGCCAGATGAAATTGCTTATAATTATGTTATTGAACTAATAAGAAAAAACATCAAATCTAAGATTATAGAATTTGATGCAAATAATTTATTTAAAGCTACTAAATTAAAGTATTCGTCAAGACGCATAAATTTCTTGTCTATTGTTGATATAGGCAATATAATTAACAAAATTTCGTTAGAAGAATTCAAAGAATATATAAAAAAATTAAATGAATTTGCAAATAAAAAAGAAAACTTATTTATAATTATGGGATTTAATAATAATGTAGTTAATGCTGAAGAATGTTTGGACATGTTAGATGATATTGTAAATCAACAAATTGATATTAAAAAGCCGGATCCAAATGATGTCAAAACAATCTTATCTAAATATCAAACACGATTTAGTGAACTTAAAAGCATTGATTTAGATGATTTGGCAGAATGCTTTTTAGGTGATTCATCGGCTTTTATTGAAAGAGTTTTAACTATTGTACATGCAGAAGTTGAAAACGGAATAATAAACGAGCTAACTTGTAAAACAATTTATAGATATGTTCTAAGATATAAAAACAAAGGAAAATTAAATAAATTAACAGAAATAGATAAAAAGATAATTTCATATCATGAAATAGGCCATTTTATTTCAGATTATTTATTAAATAATTCTTCAGGAATTATATCTTTAGGTGGATACGGATTTGATTTAGGACATTATAAATCAAACCATACTAATCGCAATTATATTATAAGTTTAGAAGATGTAAGAAATGAGATAATTGTGTGTTTATCTGGAATAGCATGTACAGAAACGCTCTTACATAATAAATATACAGGAGGCAATGATGATATACAAAAATCTAGAGTCTTGTATCGTAGAATGAGTGAATCCGCTATGCTGGGACTTGATAATTTACCTCCTTTATCAGAGGATTTTGACGATAGTATATTGAATAAAAACTATTATATAAAAGAAAATCAGTTCTTAAAAGAATGCTTAGATGATGCTTGTAAAATTATTGAAACTAATAAAAATAAAATAGAAGAAATATATCAAGAATTAATTAAATGTGATGTTCTATTAAACAAAGAATTAAATTCAATAATGGCAAGATAATATGAGTGAGCATAAAGGGTATTTGTTTATATTGTTTGATATGCCTTCTTTTAATAAAAAAGATAAGAAGGCATATCTGAAATTTATTAAAACTATAAAAGCTATGGGATTTATGATGGCTTTAGAATCTAGTTATTATAAATATTATGATAATCTTAATAATTCAATTTATGATCTTAATAAAGCTAAATTAAGTATAAATGATATAAGTAGTGTATTTGTGCTTAAATATACTTTAAATGAATTCGAAAAAATTGAATATTTATCTGGCCCTAAGTTACAGAGACTTGATAACAATATTGTTTTGTACTAGAATATTTGTGCAGTTGGAATATTAAACAACTAAAATGTATGGATATGTGAAGTGATGACTTTATATAGTCCGTCAGCAAAGTCATATTGTTGGCGTAATTACATTTTAGGAGGATATAATTATGACAACTGCAGAAAAATTAAATCAAGCTATTGGAGGTGCTCTTTACAAATGTAGAGAGTCTATGAAAATGACTAGAGGTGAATTTTCATCATTTTTAGGAGTTTCTTATAGAAGCTATTCAAATTATGAAGATGGTTTTCAACAACCTAAACTTAATACTTTATTAGCAATCTGTAATAAGCTTGAAATTTCTCTAAGTAATATGTTAGGCCGTAAGGCTTAACTATTACTTTCTTTAATTAAAAATAATCGACCTCAATATGTCGCTAAACTGTTGTAAATCTAATTTAGTAATCCTTTTGATATTAAAGATTGTGAAGTAATGACTTTATAGTCCACTATTACTTTTCATAGGGTAAGGTGTATTGATATTAGGAGGAATAAAAAACTATGAAAAAATTAGATTTAGAAACATTTGGCAGCAATTTAAAAAAGTGTATTAAAACATTCAATGACAAAGGTGAACAAAAGTTCCAAAAAGTTTTTGAAAAAGCTTATGACGATGAAGTGTCTAATCTTTCTGATTATAGCATTATCTATCGATATCAAAGCGGTAAAAAGAGACCTTCTCTTGAATCACTTGTTTTAATTGCAGATTTACTCAATGTTTCGCTTGAAGAACTCTTATCTTAATTGATAAGAGTTCTTTTTTTTGGCTTTAATAATCAATTTTTATTAAATTAATCTTTCAATAGAATATTATATTTTACTGAATTTAAAGATAAATAAAAATGAATTTTCAGTCCCTACTTTTCATTATTCTCTTGCTATAAAATGATTACAACAAGGAATAATTGTTTCATTAATATCTAAAAAAATGAAATTTGAGTACATATTATTAAATTATTCCTTGATTTATACTTAAAACGTAATCAGGAGGAGCAAAAGATTATGGAAGAAAAAATTAAATATTATGCAGTAGAAACAAAATGTGGACATGTTGGAAGAAAAAATTTTATTAGAGTTACTTATGGAGTTCAAGCTATAAGCAAAAAAGAAGCAGCGCAAATAGGAAGAAGAATTCCAAGAGTAAAACATGATCATAAAGATGCAATATTAGGCGTCAAAGAAATATCATACGAAGAATACTTAACATTAAATAAAGTAAATAAAAACGATATTTATTTACAAGTTCATTCTAAACAAGATCAAAATTATTATTGTGCTGGTTTATCCGCTAGATTGGAACAAGAAAATGAAGATAGTATTGAATTAAAAAGAAATAGAGAAGAAAGATTAATTTATAAAAAGAAAAAGTATTTATCTGCCCTTGTAGGAGATAAGTATTCAAGACATGTAATATTTTAAGGAAAAGAGGATATTAATTATGCTAACAATAAAATCAAATGAAATAAAAAAAGATTATGTGCAATGCGGTTGTTCACCATTAGATTTAAAATTTACTGTTGAAGGAGTTGCTATCGATGATTTAAATCATCGAAAATATATTTATATAATTAGTGATCCTGATGGTAATGAATATGGTGTAAGAAATGCATCTGTGTTCGGGAACTCACATATAACATCAGAAGAAATATATGAAAATTTAGAAGAAGCAAAACAATCAAGATATTACTTAATATTTGTAAAATTAGATAGTATTATCGATGAATATATTAAAGATATTTACCATAAGCTTGATGATACTAAATATTCAGGTATAAGGTGCGGATCTTATTTCACGCCGAAAGGCTTAATATATTTTGTAGAATCATGTTCATACATTAATGGGACAGCTAAATACCATTATATTCAGATTCAAAGTATTAATGGCAAGTATCATTACTCTATTACTAATAAAAGCATTTTTCTAAGAATGCAATTAGGCGATATGTATAATCTATATTATAATAATAAAGAAGATATACAATATTTAGTTGATAGTGATAATTATGATGATTTAGCAAGTGTTGAACATACACCGGAAGCAGTAAAACTAGATATTAAAATTTTAAAGCGATTCATTAATGGCATAGAAAATAAAAAATAAATTATTTCATTTTGCTTGATAGATATTAAAAGCAAATTGTAAAATCATAAATATTTTTTAATAATTTTACGAAATTAATTCAATTTTATATCTAAAACATACAAATTTTACAAAAAAATACAAAAGCACTTTACAAAAATGTAAAATTAGCTTATCCTATAAGAGGATTGTGATGGTGAGCAGCGTATGGAAATCAAAAAAAATTTAAAATCTTTAGATGTAAAAATATCTAAATTGGCAACTGATTTAGGAATATCAAGACCAACTCTAGATACATATATTGATTATTTCGAAAATGGTAAACCAATTCCTAATGAAGGTTATCAAAAAATATTTGAATATTTATTTTCAAATGGAGAAATGAACTCAATTGAATTTGCACAAAAATACGATTATGTAAAAAGAGTCATGTTGAATGATGCAAAAACTAGAGTTGAAAGAAGCATGACACAACAAAGAGAAGAGTTGCTATCAAATAGGATAAGAGAATTAATAAATTCTAATAAAATAGATAAACCTTTATTAGAATTTGTAAATTTATTTATTAATAATCAAGATAATAGTTTAGTTCATGCAATTTATATGTATTTTAATTTTACAAATGGATATGAAGATATGATGAAAGCTGAAATAGATGAAATTGATAAAGCTTTATATTCGAATCTATCCAAGTTGTTTGAAGATTACAAAATGAAAAACATTCAATTTAATGAAGAATATTACAAATTGATTATAAATAAAAACCAAAACTTATTTGAAAGAAAAAAGGCTAAGCCAACTCAATTGGATATTATTAACTATATTAAAAGCAACTTAGATGATGGAACAGAATTAGATGTTGAAGCATTAAAGCAAATGATTGCTACTATGGAGGATAAATAAAATATGCTGATAAATAATTATATTAAAAAAGAGGAAAGAGCATTACCTGTATTTATATTATTAGATGTAAGTGGAAGCATGATGGGAGAAAAGATTGAAACAGTAAATGTTGCACTTAAAGAAATGATTAATAGTTTTAAAAAAATTGAAAATCCAAAGGGAATAATTGAGTTATGTATTATAACTTTTGGCGATAACAAGGTAAATATTATCAAGCCACTATCAAAAATTAATGATCAAGATTCTTATATACTTACTGCTCATGGTAATACTCCAATGGGTAGGGCTTTTAAGAAAGTTGCGGAAATGATTGAAGATAAGAACGTTGTATCTTCAAGAGCTTATACACCAACCATTGTTCTTATTAGCGATGGTAATCCTACAGATTACAATGCTTTAGGAAAGAGTGTTGATGAAATTATGAATTGGGATTCTTTAAATATGATTCATTCAGGTACACGTTCTTCTAAAACTACAAAACTAGCAATGGGGATAGGCAATGATGTTGATCTTAACATTTTAAAAGCTTTTATTAATAATAATGAAATCCCAGTTATTTCAGCAAAAGACAATAACACTATATCTAGATTTTTTGAATGGGTTACAATGTCTGTAAGTGTGCGTTCATTAAGTAGTAATCCTAACCAAGCAATCATAGCAGATACATATATGTTTGATAAGGATGAAATTGAATTCTAATGGTTAAAGAAGGCGACAAAGTATTAATGAATGGAAAAGAATACACTCTTGGCGCTAGGCTTGGTGGTGGTCTCGAGGGTAGCATTTTCAATGTAGAAGGTCTTCCTAAATATGTAATTAAAGTGATTAACGATGATAAAATGACAAAAACTCAAAGGGATGATACATATAGACATTTAAAATGGCTTTATAATTTGGGCGCACGTAATAAGTCAATAAGTCAAGTGCTTACTATTCCTAAAGCTCTATTAGATAGTCATTTAGGATATATTATGTTAAAAGCATATGAACATGATAATCTAAAGAAATTCATTGATATCCCAGAAGATATGTCGCAATTTGATGATTGGTATAAAAAAGATTTTTCTTTAAAAAAGAGATATCAAATTATTGTCAATCTATTCAATGCATTAAGGGTGCTTCATTTTGCAGGATTGGTTTTCACAGATTTATCACCGAATAATATAATGGTTCATAGAAAGCAAAATCAAATTGTTTTTATTGATACCGACAATACAAGAAATAGAATGGACTCTTATTTGGGCGTATTAGGAACACCGGGATATATGGCACCAGAAGTATATAGAAAGCCAGACTTAAAATTAGCAAATACATATAATATTGATCCAAAAATATTATCAAATTGTGGTCGTATTACTCCTGAAAGCGATATTTTTTCTGCTGCTATAATTGCTTTTCAATTATTAACACTCCAGCATCCTTTTATTGGCGATGAAGTAGAAGAAGGCGAGCCAGAACTTGAAGAACGAGCTTTGGCAATTCAGACAGATTACATTTTTAAAGAAGGCACATTAAATGTTTCAACCATGAACCTAGTGCCACAGTTTAATAAATTGACTACACCAAGAATAAGAGAATTGTTTTATAGGACATTTGTTGATGGCAAAAATGCACCTTCATTAAGACCAACCGATGAGGACTTCCTTGAGGCATTTCAAAATGCTTTGGATTTAATTGTGGAGTGTCCGCAATGTGGATATAGTAGACTATATTCATTCGAAGAAAAAAATGAATGTATTAATTGTGGTAGTGTAATTGGACCAAAAATAATTATTGTTATGTATAATGTATTTAAAGATATGGGACGAGATGAGTTTATTAATTCAATTGGTGACTTTCCTAAATTAACTATAGATATTGATAATTTAACCGATCTTGATGGAAAGAAACCAACTAATTTCTTTGAGATTTCGAAAATAGTATTGGAACCAGGAGAAAAAAATGCTAAATACTTATATTTACGTCATTTTGAGGCTAATACAGACAGAAGTAAAGCTTATGCAAGAGTAACATTATCCGATAATGAAACATCATTAAAAGTGGAAATATTACATGATGCTTTTAGTAACCCATATTTAATTGAAAAAAAGACTTTAGCTCATATTCCACTTGGAAAAGGTAAAGAAAATATTAAGTATGATAGATATGGCATTATCTTTGATAACAAAAAACAAGGAAAGGGGCTTTTACAGATTTTCTGTAAGTTTATAAAGGTGTAATATATGGATTTTAGAAAAGATGAGGCAAAAATAAGAAATAGTAAATATTACATTACAGCTTGTTCGGTTATTGGACAAGGTAAACTAGAAAATCAAGATAGTTATGATTATTACTTTGACGATAATCAAATTATTATCGCTGTAGCGGATGGCCTTGGAAGTGCAACTTTCTCAAAGGAAGGCTCATCAAAAATAGTCAAATTGCTTATTGAAATAATAAAAGAAAACACAGAAAAAGATTTAATACCATTAAAATTGCTTAAGAAATGGAAGGAAGCTTTGGTTGGTAATTTAAATCTTTATGATACAACAATAAAGTTTATACATATAAAAGATGATGTCATCAACTATGGTGGAGTTGGAGATGGTTGGATTGTTATTAATGAAAAAGATAACTTTGTAAGTTTGTGCGCATCTAATACATTTTCGAATCAAACTGACTCCATATTATCTTTTGATTTAAAAAATAAATTTGTTTTTAAAGAAAATAAAGTTAGTTCAATCAAAAATATGTTGATTTCTACAGATGGCTTTTCTGAAGATATGGATAAGGAAAATGCGAAGCTGTTTATGGATGATGTTTATAATCAAGTGGAAAATGATATGTCAGCATTTGAAGATGATATTAAAAGCACTTTGGAAAACTGGCCTATAAAAAGCAATAAAGATGATAAGACAGTGATTTTTATTCACAGAGAGGCGGTTTAATATGATTAATAATAATTTGTTTGTTGGCAATTATGTGACAGGTAATTTTAAGCCACAAGAAAAATTGACTAAAAACATTCATGATTACTCGATTGAAAAAAATGATGGGGTTCTTTATTTAATTAACGGAAAAGATTCAATAGCGTTAGAACCAGTCGGTGAAATTGATAAACTAATTGTTAAGAATTTTAGTGATGAAATTGGTGAATTAAATGAATCAATTTATAGATTAGAAAAATGTGGAGATTTAGTTATATTGATTTTGTATACATATTCAGCAACACAAAAATTATTATTAGAATCTCAAAAAATTAGAATTCACTTGTTAAGAGAAGCTGAAAAGCAAATTTGTGATAGAGGGTATATTGATTTTCAATTAAATTCTACAAGTGAAATCGTTCCTTTGCTTAGAGACTTATTTATTAATAATAGAAGTATATTTGTTCATATTGACAAGAAAAACCCGGAAGCATTCCAAATGTTTGGTAAAAAATATAGAGCAAACGTTAGAATGGAAAGGCCGGGAATATATGTTATTGACCGTTTTTACAAAACATATAATAAAGAATATTCATTTGAATTAACTCAAATTTTTGGTGATATTGACTTTGTGTTATGGAATGATTCAATTGGATTACAAGGAAATGAACAACAATTACAAACAGTGCAAACAAATGAAGTATTTAAAGCGTGGAATGAATACATGGATTTTGAAAAAACAATCTATGAAAACAATCTTAGTGATTTTGGATTTATTAAGTATGATAGCATTGAAGTAGATGGAGATCAATTAATATTCAACCTCTCTGAGAAGATATATGAGGAGAAAGTTCGTAATATAGAATTTGAATTTATGTCGTCTTTTAGTGATAATAAAAATAAAATTCTTCCCACAACTATTACTGAAATACTAAGTGAAAAGGCTGCAAATAAAAATGCATCTATATTTTTGGGTGAATGTATAAATGATGGTATTTTTGAAGATAAATTAGTTTTTGAAATTCCACGTCTTGGTTTCTTTAATGCTTTAAAAAATGCAAAAGGTATCTTATATGTATCCGATCATAGTCTTCAAGTAGAGCAAAAAAGAAGAAAAGCAGTATTTGCTAAAATTGATTCCAAAACTAATGAGTCGGCAAACATCATTATGAAATTAAGCGCTGATAATGTTGTAGATGATCAATTAGGTACCACATATGACCCTATTAATTCTGATGTATTAAAGAAAATGTTTGGCAATCCCAATGTTAAATTAAAAGAAACATATAGAGAAGCAATGTATATTGCATTAAATACACCAGATATTGCTTTAATTCAAGGACCTCCAGGAACTGGTAAAACAACATTGATTAAAGGTGTTATTACAAGAATTAATAGAATGAATAAAAACTATAAAATCCTTGTAAGTTCTGAACAACATGAAGCTTTATTTAATGTGGTTGATAAGTTATCAGAAAATAAGTTTATTCCTCCATTTGTATCAAGTAAGAAGTTTGACGCTGATACAAATGATGAAGATAATCAACATTTTGAAAAAAATGTTAAAGAGTTTCAGAATAATTTTTCAATATTGTGTAATGAAATATTACGAGATGTTAAAAAGAGAGATAGTAAGTCTGTTTTAATTACTGAATGTGTCTACATACTTCAAGATATAAGAGATAACAATTATTCAAAAAACTATATTTCAACAGTGATTGATCAACTTAAATCAAAGATTATTTCTTTGGGATATTACGATAGAATGACTAATGAATTTGCTGATTTATATCAATGTATAAAAGTGCCTATATCGTTTGATGATGCGGAAAATCTTGATTTTGCCACTAGAAATATTATTAGAAAAATTGAATCACAAAGAATAACACTTGAAGGCTTCTTTGATGATGGCCCAAGGCAATTGAAAGACTTACAAAATTTATTAGAAAGATATGAATACAATGAATTGCTTTTGCCAGAAAAAGAATTAAATGCTCTTTTAAGCGAGAATGAAAGTGAAATTAAAAATCATTTCAATAAGTATATCGACTATGTTGAATCAATAAAGGATCGCTTTATTCCTAGAGAAATAAATGAATTTAGTGAAAAAGTATTAGATCCAGCAGCTTTAGTTAAGTTAATCTCAAACAAACTTTCAAAAGCATCAAAAGACAAGCCAAAAGATTTTTATGAAATTGTAGAGACACTTATGTATAGGCTAAATGATATAGATGCAGTTGGCGAAGTCGTAAAGAACTACACATCAGTTATTGGTAGCACATGTGCTCAAGCTGGAAAAAGTGGATATATTGCCGATTTACAAAATAACAAATTTGATTATGTAATTATTGATGAAGCGGCACGAGCCAATCCGCTTGATATTATGATTCCTATGATGATGGGAACAAAGGTTATTTTAATTGGTGACCATAAGCAATTACCTCATTATATCGAATCTAATTATGTAAATAGATTTAAATCAGAAAAGAGTAGATACTCTAGTTTTGATGAGAATTTGCTTACAAAATCACTATTTCAAATTATTTATGAAAACTTAGACAAAGCTTATAAAGAAGGAAGAATTAAATTTAAAAGAACGATTCAAATTGATGAACAACATCGTATGAATCCTGCAATTGGTACATTTATTTCTAATGAGTTTTATTCTGGAACTATTAAAAATGGTGAAAGAACTGTTAACAATATTAACGATTATAATATGTTTAATAATAAAAATGTTGTTTGGCTTAACGTAAAGATGTTTGATGGAGTAGAAATTAGAGTAGATCAGTCTATTGCAAGAGAAGCGGAAGCTGTAAGAATCATTACTTTAATTAAAGATTTAGTAAGTAAGAACCCAGGAAAAAATTTAAATATTGGTATTATTTCATTCTATAAAGGTCAAGTAAAATTAATAAAACAAAAACTTGAAGACAATTTTCCTAAATCAATATTAGAAAATATATCGTGCAATACTGTTGACTCATATCAAGGAAAAGAATTTGACATTGTAATTTTATCTGGTGTAAGAAGCAATACATTTTCTTCACCTGAAAAGAGTTTGGGATTTATTCATCACTCAGCAAGCCGAATTAATGTTGCATTATCGCGTGCTAAAAAATTATTAATTGTTGTTGCAGATGCTGATACTTATAGCAAAACTGAACATTTTCAACATTTTATAGAATATGTTAAGAAAGAGGGATACTATGGACAATAATGAAATCTTAAATCCATCAGAAGGACAAAAAGTTGGCGAATTTATATGGCCATTCTATCGTTTTAGTGCAGTAATACCTAATCAAATCGGAGGAGATATCTTTGTATGGTTATACTTATCGTTAGTTGTATTTGTTAATGATACAAAGAATCTTGATAAGGATAATTATAATGAAGATGTTAAAATTGAAGTTGAAAAATTGATAAACGAGAAATTTTCAAATATTATAGATTACCAAACATTAGAGAAGATTATAAGCAATGCTGAACAACACTTTATCGATGGTAATAAAATCAAAGAGGCAACATTTTCTTTCTTAGACACTTACGAAAACTTATTCGCAGATAGTTGTGAAACTAGAATGGTTTATCAAGATGCAATTACTGGAGAAGTATTACCATTCTTTGGTGATACATCTAACATTGATGATTATAGAATTAAAAATGAAGCCGATGAAGAAAAAAAGTTCTCTCATCGTATGGTAAAAAATCCTACAAGCAAAGCAATTAAAAAAGCTTATGAAAAATACATGAAATTAAAAAAATTTAACAATGTATCTATTGAAGCAGATGTTGAATTAGAAGATGAATTTTATGATGAAGATGAACAAACATTTTTGGATAACGAACCCGAAGAAAATGTTTTTACTGAAAAAAGAGAAGAAAAAAAATCTTTAAAAAACATGGACGTAATTCCAGTTCAAGATACTAAAGTTGAATTGAATATTTTAGTTCCGGTTTACATTAAAGATAATGAGTTATGTGTAAAAAGTCCATTTGGAAAAATTACAGATAACTGGATGGAAAAATGTCTATTAAAAGGCCGAAATATCTCGGAAGAAATGGATCAAAAAATTAAGACTATGGAGAGTAAATATTGCATTGAAGAAAATAAAATTCAGTCATTTATTGAAACTCATAGAAATGATTTTGCATCGACATTAAAACATTGCCAAACTTTATATCGTTTAATTGATTCACTTAATGATGATAAGATGCGTAAGAATGTTGTTGAATTAGATGCACGATTTAACGAAGGTAATATTATTTGCTATTTATATGCAGGCAAAATCCTTGATGGTGTAGTGAATAGAATTCAATATGTTGGAAAGTCTACAGCAATTGAAAGACAACAAACAGATTTTATGGTGTTTTGCAGTCAAATTGATAATAAGTGTCAACATACATCAGTAAATTATCAATTCTTAAAAAGCAAGAACATCTATGATGATTGGAAGAAAAAATATAATCGTAAAGATGGCAAAGAATTCATGTCATTTAAAGCAGATTTGACTGATATTGTTATGAGGACCAATTTAATTAATTCGCCAAATATGTATGATTCATTTT
Source organism: uncultured Bacilli bacterium (assembly GCA_934140155.1). Lineage (GTDB taxonomy): Bacteria > Bacillota_I > Bacilli_A > RFN20 > CAG-826 > RUG131. The sequence continues at coordinate 330,543 of CAKPBC010000001.1, forward strand.
TAGATGATATATTCAATATATATTCATTAAGAAATGCAGTTGCGCATGATGACGACAATGTAAAAGTCGACCAAAATAAATTAGATAAATTAACAAAAGCGCTCCGTGTGCTATTTGAATTAATATAGAGGTAAAATATGAGTAAAAAAAATAAAAAACAACAAGCAAACAACAACTCACAAGTTCAAAATCAACAACAAGCAAAACCGACAATTAAAGTAGTTACTGAAATTTTAACCACTGAAGAAGGTGAAAATTTATTAAAAGAATCACTTAATCAAATGGAAACTTACATTGCTTCTGAAAAAGAAAAAGTGTATATATATGTAACTGAGCAAAAAGAAAAAGCAGATGCTTACTATGCTAAAAAATTAGAAGAAGCAGATAATCTTAAAGCAAAAGCTGAAAATTCAATTCAAAAAGAAGTTGATAAGGCAGTTAAGCAAAAAGAAAAAGACATGAAAGACCAAATTGAAAATGCTAATAAAGAAGCTAAAGAAATTGTAAGTAAAGCTAAAGAAGAAGCGGAAGTGGAACATAAAAAGATTGTTGAAAGAATTGAAAAACTTGAAAAAGAAGAAGAAAATTTTACAAGCAAATTAGCCGAATTAGAAGCTTCTAAAGTTACTTATAAGAAAGAAGTACTTGATGGTATTCAAAAAGAACTTAAGTCTATTTCTGCTGAAAAAATTCAACTTGAGAAAGAATTGAATGATTGTAAAAAAGCATTAAAAAAGAAAGAATCTGATATTGCTGCTCTTGAGGAGGATAAAAAATACTACGAAGAAGAGTTATCTAATAATAATGTAAAGAGAAATGAAATTCTTGGGTATCAAGAAAAAATTTCTAGATTACAAGGTGACTTAGATACAATCAATGGTTTATATAATGATCTTAAAGAAAAAGCCAAGAGATTAAATGCACAAATCCTTTTATATGGAGATGATCCTGCAAAAGCTATTAAGAAAAATGCTGAGCTTGAAAAAAGAGTCGCAGAACTTGAATCTTTATTGAGTAGCTGTCCTTCTAAGGAAGAATTAGATGCTTTAAGAGCTAACGCGGCTAAATATGAGAACACTAATAATAAATTAGAAATTCTAAAACAAGAAAAACTAAAATTAGAAGCAGAAAAAAACGAATTAAAAGTTGATAAAGATGAACTTGAATCTTACCGTAAGTTTATTAAAATTCTTGAATTACAAAAGAGTGAACTTCAAAGAGAATTAGACAGAAATATTGAACTATATAATAATAGTGCAGAAAAGGTATTTGCTAGTTTATCTTTAATTGATGATGAGCCATGTAATGATTATCCAACTTTGTTACGCGGTGGTAATATGAATTTAAAAATTCTTTGTGATAGATTTAGAGGATATCTAGTTAATAGACAATCTGAACCACTATATTATGAAGAAAAAACAATAAGAACCTTTATTGCTGGCTTTGCTTCATCAAGAATTATGATTCTTGAAGGTTTATCTGGTACAGGTAAATCGTCTTTACCAAGAGCGTTTGCGGATTTTATGGGCTCAAAAACCATTGAAGTTGCCGTTCAATCTTCATGGAAAGATAGAAATGATTTATTAGGATTTTACAATGATTTTAAGAAGCAATATAAAGAAACTGAGTTTTTAAAAGCTTTATACAAGGCAACACATGATTCTAATAATATTTATATTATTGTATTAGATGAAATGAATCTTTCACGTATAGAATACTATTTTGCAGATTTGCTATCGGTTCTTCAAAAACCAAATGTTGAAGAATGGAAGATTGAGTTAATATCTGATTATGCAAGCATTAATAAAAATACTAAAATATGGCCTAAATTAATCCATGAAGGCAAACTTCAAATTAGTGATAATACTTGGTTTGTTGGCACGGCTAATAAAGATGACTCAACATTTGACATTACTGATAAAGTATATGATAGAGCAGTGGTATTAAATTTTGATAAGAAAGGAGAATATGAGAAATTAGACAATTCACTTCCTATTCAAATGAATAAAACTGACTTTCAATCTCTATTACAACAAGCATCTAGATTTACTGATAAGGCTTGTGAATCTAGATATAAAGAAATGATTAAGTATTTGGATGAAACAGTAAAAGATTCATTCCAAATAACATTCGGCAATCGTATTGAAATTCAACTTGAAAAGTTTGTTCCTGTGTATATTGCATGTGGAGGAACTGTTGATGAAGCGATTGATATCATGTTCTCAAGAAAGGTTTTAAGAAAACTTGAAGGTTTATATGATGAAAATACTAAGGAAAATCTTGATTTATTCAAAGACGATATCAAACAACATAAATATAACATGCCTATTACAATTAAAGCCATTGAAAGAATGGTAGAAAAAATCTAGGTGACAAAATGAAGACAGATGTTACAAGAAAAGATGAAGAAAAATTTTTAAAATTAAAGATTGCAGAAAACTGTATTTTTGATACGGCCTTATCTTTTGATGAGATTATAGGGTCAATAGGCGCTGGAAATCTGTCTCTAGAAGTATCGGATGATGATGGAACTAAGATTATTGATGACTCAAGTATTAGTGAAATTAAAGATGTAATTCCTAAATTGCAAAAAATTATTGATAAACCTAAATCTTTCATCAAATCCTTAGAAGAAAAGGTTCCGGTTGAAATAGCTAAGAAAATTAACCACAAGGCTATTGCTAAATTAAGCCAAGATAGCAATGATTGGTATGCTAGAACTTTTTTAACTGTTAAACCAAAAAATGTTGTTTCGGATATTAATGAAGAGACGCTTGATTTATATGAAAATAGATTTATTTGTTCATTAATTGATAGAATATCTAAATTGGTAGCACAAGCCAGACAATTTTATAATGATCAATTGCAAATTTTAGATGATAATTCTGCGATTAATGCAATTAATAGAGAATATCAACATAGTACAAATTCATTTGGGTTTTATAACAAAATTTCAAAGAATATGTATATGTACCATGAAAATTCTTCATATAGAAATAAAGTTGAAGAAGAAATAAAATCAATCAAGATTATTGAGAAAAAGATTATGTTATTAAAACGCTCGGATTTCTATAGATTATTGCATAAAAAAAAGAAAGTGGTTGATCCAATTCAAAAGACTAATATTCTTATGTTTGAATATAAATATAATCGAGCGTATAAATTATGGAAATATTTAAATCAAAATAATCAAAATGAAAAACTTGATCTTGATGTTGCTTTTAAAAAAGGTGAAGTGGAAGCATATTATAAACTTTATAGTTTAATAAATGTTTTTGCTGTTCTCCATGATTTAAATTTTGTTGAAACTTCAAAGAAAAAACTATCTTTTAATAGGGAAACATTAAAAATATCATTAGATACATTAACATTTAAAAGAAACCAACATACTATAAAACTTAGTATAAGTGATGACTATATTAAATGTTCATTGGCTACTGATAGCATGAAGTATGTTGATGATTTCTATTTCTATCCTAAATTTACAGACTTTGAACAAATGAGCAGAAGTACAGTAGATGACTATACAGAAAAATTGCTAAATGAATTAGTTGATAATTCGAAATATACTACTACAAGTGGAAAATATGCTTTTGTTTCGATTAATATGAATCGTTGCTCAGAAGATAATACATATTCAAACAAAGTATATAGAAGATTTTATAGCATTGGAAACAATTTCTCCCCTGATGAAACTAAAGAGAATATTAACAAATGGGGCAACTATAAAACTGGTATTTTAATTGTTTCACCTGTTCAATTAAGAAATAATTTTCTTAGAATAGAAAAGATTTTTAATTATCACCTATTAAAAACCACAAATTTTCAAAAAGAATTAACTATATGTCCATTATGTGGAGGAAAAAATATTAAAAAGAATGATCTTAATAATTATACTTGCCATGATTGCGATCATAGTATTTCCATTACTTATTGCCTTGATTGTGATCCAAAGAAGAAAAAGCCAATTATTTGGGTTAAATATTTAAATGATAAATTCCTAGAAAATGAAGAAGTTGTAAAAGGATTATCTAACATGAATATATATTATAAGCTAAGTAAGATAGAAACTATTATGGGTGAAAAAGCCACAACAGCATTTGAATTAGAAAAAGAAAATAATGTTTGGAAGCTTAAAACAATTTGTCCTTATTGTGGTATTAAATTAGGCGATAAAAAAGATTGAAAGATGAGCGCATAATATGAATTATTGCATTTAAACATAAACTGGAAAAAACAAAAATCATAAAAGAAGTAATCAAATATTATGTAACAAAAATAAGATAGCAAATATGAAAAAAATTAATTAGTCTTATTTTTTCTTATAACTAGAATACACAAATGAAGAAAGTATAAATATATCTAATATTAAGCTAAAAATGGTTATAACTAAGAAAATTATAGGATTCACACTATATTTTTGATTATAAATGGTTTCTGCTACTGAAGATATAGGTGATACTAATTTAGCATTATAAAAATAGGTGGTATCTTTAAAAGTACTTTGATTATATTCATTTATTGATGATTTATATTTTAATTTATTCATCAATGTTAAAAGACTATTTTTATTATTAGAGTTAAGTTTATAATATACACCAATCTTATCTTGATATATGGCATTGTTTTTTAAACAAAAATCATTAACAAATCCTTTTTTCATGATGATATGATTATTGATATATGTTCCACCAAGATAAGCGTTATTTTTGTTTGTTTTTTTATTGCTTTCTATATTAATAAAAGAATGCCTTTTTGGAAATTCTATATCTTCTTCAGTTGTATATATTGCTGTAATAACATATTTATCTAATGTTTCACCAATTAAATCATCAAGAGAATTTATTTCTTTAATTGTTCCATCGTTTCTTTTAACACCATATTCCATATACATATTAGCCTTAAATGATGTTAAGGCTATTTCGTTATATCCACTTGGAAAGTGACATAGCTAAGGATTTTTTATTCTTTCATCTATTATAAATTTAGTGTAATTAAGGTCACTTTCTTCCATTTCAATAATCCCACTAGGATAACCTTTATAATTGTAAGAATATGGTGTTGGAGTAGTGCTATTATAAATAGCGTTTACATCAAACGTTAAGTTTTTTTCATAATCAAAAAGTTTGATTTGCTCTTGTGGACTTATTCTTGAAGAAAATCCTTCATAAACATAAATTAAATTATCTTGATTTATTATTTGCTTTATATTGTTAATTTGATTATCGGTAAATTTTATGTTAGTTTCCGCTAGAGGAAAGTTTCCTGTTTTCACATTGTTATTTGGAAGTATTATTACATCTTTTAAATTGTTTTCAATTAGCATTGATATTTGAGCTTTCGTTGGATTTGAATTTAATGTAACAATAGAAATGCCAAGAAATGTAATTGTAATAAGAGTTAATATTAACGATAAAAAGAGTTTGAATTTATTTTTGAGCATAAAAATAAAAGCAAATTTTATCCTTTGAAAAAAGAAATAATTTTCATTAGTAGAAGTATTAACTTTTTTTAAATCAGCACAATTTTCTTTTACTAGATTATCGTTTTTTGACATATCCGTTCTCCAATATCAATTCATACGAACTTATTTTATCAAATACCATATATTGTGTAAATTAGACACATAGAGAAAATTGACAATAACATAAATTATAAAAATGTCAAAAATATGGTTAAGAAGTAATGAATAGTTCAATAAAACTAGAAAATGCAAAGCAAAAGAACAACGCAAATCCAACGGAAAAAAATGCGTTGGATTAACCATAATAATATTTTTTATATAGAGAAATGTGGTTATAAATTTTTAGAATAAAATTGTAATTTAAATGACTTATTGTCATAAAATATACAATGAATCATATTGAAAATATGACAAAATGTTATATAATAATAATGAATAGGGGGTCAAAGTTATGATAAATGTAATTGGAGAGAATATAAAAAAATTGAGAGAAGATATGGGATTAAATCAATTAAATATTGCTAATTTCCTTAATGTTGATCAAAGCATGATTTCAAAAGTAGAAAAAGGAGAAAGGTCATTATCCGCTGATATGCTAGAAAAACTAGCTTGCCTTTTTGGTGTTACAGTTGATGATATGGAAAAAGAAATAGTAAAAAAGCCATCATATGCAGTTGCGTTTAGAGCCGCTGAATTAACTTCAGAGGATATGGAAACTATTTATAGAATTAACAAAATTGCCATGAACATTTCATTTATGACAAATAAATTGAAGGGAGAACAATAATGGATTTTGCTGATTTAATGACAAAAGCAGATGTTATTAGAAAAAAATTAGGAGAGGATAGCAACTCTCCCATTGATATTTTTACTTTAGCACAAAATATAGAAAATTTAACTTTAGTATATTACCCTATGGGTAACAATATTAGTGGTATGTGCATTAAAGACAATGATGGCAATTGTGTAATTGCAATTAATTCGTTAATGACTTTAGGCAGACAAAGATTTTCCTTAGCGCATGAATTCTACCATTACTATTATGACAATAATATGATGAACATTTGCTCAAAAAATGTTGGTTCTGGTGAAGACAATGAAAAAAAAGCCGATGTCTTTGCAGCTTATTTATTAATGCCAAGAACTGCTTTATATGAAAAAGTAGAAAGTTTGAAAGGAAAAACAAATAACAAACTTACTTTACAAGATATAATTAAAATTGAACAATATTTTAAAGTTAGTCATCAAACTACTTTATATCAGCTTCTTAATTGTCGATTTATTACTAAAAATGAATTTGAACAATATATGAATGTATATGTTCGAAGAGAAGCTGAACTTATGGGCTTTGATTCAGATTTATATAGACCTACAATAGATAGTAAACAATATTATACTTACGGCAAATATTTAGACTTAACAAAGCAAATGTTAGATAAAGGATTAATATCTGATGGTAAATATGAAGAACTATTATTAGATGCCTTTAGAGCCGATTTAGTTTATGGATTTGAGGAAAGCGGTGAAGTTATTGACTGATCCATTATTCTTCGATACAGATTGTATTTCAGCATTTTTGTGGGTTAATAATGAGAGTATTTTAGCAAAACTTTTTCCAGGTAGAATTATAATACCTAAAGAAGTATATGATGAATTATCAAGTCCAGCAGTAAATCGTATAAAAGGATTAAAAAATCAGGTTGATTACATGATAAACAATGGCCAAGCTACTATTGTATCAATAGAAGTGAATACTAAAGAATATATGTTGTACAGAAAATTAACAGCATTTCCAGACGAAGGTAAAAAAATTATAGGTAAAGGAGAAGCGGCGGCTATATCTTTAGCAAAAGAAAGAAATGGTATTATTGCAAGCAATAATTTAAAAGATATTTCTTCATATGTAGAAGAATTTGGATTGAAACATTATACAACCGGAGACATTATGATGATGGCTCTTAAAGAAGAATATATTAATGAAAATCAAGGTAATATTATTTGGGCAAATATGATTTCAAAACGCCGTAAACTTGGATATTTAACTTTTAGTGATTATATTAAAAATCATAAATGATTTTAAAACAGGAGAGTAAAAACTCTCTTTTCATTTTCGCGTTTAATAGTCATATGCTATTTGAATTTTGTGATTTTTTACTATTGTTTTACTAACTCCAATTTAGATGGTGCCAAAACATGTGTTAAGAAAAGCAACAATTTCATTGACAATAGTGCCACTTTTATAATTTTCTTTTAATTCTACATGTTGGTCTTCTTTAAAATTCATGATTAATGACTTACTCTCTTTTAATATTGATAATTTTTTATAAGTGAATATTTTTCTGTTTCTAAGGAATTCTTCGCTATTTTCTAATGTTAATGAGTTATATCTTTATTATCACTGTCCGTAATAGGTAATTTTTTAATGTCCTCATAGAAACAACGATATTTATCAAAAGTAAGATTTACATGATAATGTCCAAAATACCAATAATTAAAATTGATTTGATCTTTTATTTGATCAAGTATTTTTGTATTATTATCAGGCTTAAAATTATAAAACATATTTCTTAAGACAGAAGTAGGAGCGCAGTGTGTTAATACAAAGTCCACAGTATTGTTATATCGTTTTAAGTTTTTTAAAGCATTATTATAATCATCTTCCGTAATATTTTCATCTTCCCAATATGAGACGTGTTCAATTCTTAAATGTCTATCAATTGATTTAGCACCACCAATACAAAGAAACGAAGAACCATTTAAATACATTATTTCGCCTCTTAAAATATGATAAATATTATCGGCAATTTTATGCGCTTTTGCACCATTAAAATCAACAATAGGATATGTTTTTAGTAAATCAAAATTTTCATGATTACCATCAATGTAAATTATAGTAATATCTAGGTTTTCATAATTTTTATTTATCTCATTATCACTACTCCAAACGATACCTGCATCACCTAAAATGATTAGATAATCTTTTTTGGAATGATAAACATTTTCAAAATAATATGTAAGTTTATCAAAATCAATATCGCCATGAGTATCACCTGTTATATAAATCATAATATCACCTCGATGGAAATTACATTAATATTATACCAGTTGCTTTAATTAATCAAAGTATTTGATTGTGTTGTTTAAGTGCGCATATAACTAAATAATGATGATTCAAGAAATAGACAATTTATATTAGTTTCTAATTCCGAAAGTAATATATGTAGAAATGTGACATATAAAAGACTTTTAATCTCTGCTAAAGAAAATAATAAACCTTTTATTTTTTCCGTTGTATTTGCGTTAGCGAGCTAATAATTCTAAGATGTAATTTTAATTATTGCTAATGGCAAAAGTGCTGATATAGATACATATTTAAGCCATTCAAAAAATATCATAAACCTTAATCATATAGTTAATCCGAAAAGAGGTATAACTATGATTGATTTAATTGATAAAAATGAAAAAGAAAAAGTGGTTAACATTAAAGTTGTTTTTCTTGATATAGATGGAGTCCTTAATTGTCAGGACACTGAAGAGACTTGTGGTGAGTATATTGGAATAGAGGATACTAAAGTAACATTATTGAAACAAATTATTGATGTGACTGGTGCAGCCATTATTCTAATTTCTTCTTGGAAAGAAGGATGGACAAGTAATCCAAATTTCAAAATAACTCAAGACGAATTAGCTACATATTTAGATGAAAAACTTGCAAAACAAGGATTAGTTATTCAAAGTAAAACTTTTGATGGTAATTCAGATATGAGAGGTAAAGGAATTATTAGATTTATTGATAAGCAAAAAGAAATTGGAATTAATATTGATAAATATATAATTCTTGATGATGAAATGTTTGATTATCTAGAAGTTGATATAGCCAGATATTTAATAAAAACTAGTTTTTGCGGAAATGGATTAGAATTAGAACATGTAAAAAGAGCAATTGAAGCACTAGCGGATTAAACATTTAACAATAATCAAAAATGTAGAATTCTACAAAAAAGTATTTATTTTTCTATTAATAATTTTTATATTTTCTAGTTTATTAGTTACAAAAACAAGTAATATATTTTTCCGTTTTTTAACAATATGTTTTCACTAAAAATCAAAAATGATAAAGTAAAAGTGTAGCTATTTATTAGCCATTTGCACCGAACAATAAACCGCTTACATTATATTTGTTTGTTGTTTAATAATTCTATATTAAATTGTTCCTAAAAGGAGGTATTTTGTAAAGTGAAACAAAATATGATTAAGAAAATTATTTGCCTACCTCTTATTGCTATAGTTGTCGCTAGTGTAATAGTGGGCAATGTAATCGCAGACTTTTATTCTTCAGAAATAAATAGTTTGTTATGTCCCCCAATTCATGATAGTGAAGAATTAGATAGACAACAAGAAGAAGGACAAAAATTATCAAAGCAAATTATTCAAGAAGGTGCAGTTTTAGTAAAAAACGATGGAGATGTTTTACCTTTAAACAAAGAAACTAATCGAAAGGTAAATGTATTTGGACATTCTTGTGTTGACTGGGGATTTGGTGGCTCAGGTTCCGGTAGAGTTAGACCAGAAAATGATGATTTTTCCACAACAATTGATCTATTAAAAGCATTAAAAAGATATGGAATTGATTATAATTCTGAATTAGTTAATATGTATAAAGATTATCGTGGAATTGGAAGAATTGAAGAAGCACAAGACCGTGCGATGTATGCGTTATATGAGCCAGAAATTACTAATAAAAAATATTATTCTGATACTTTATTAGAAAATGCCAAAAATTATTCTGATACCGCAATTGTTACAATTACAAGATTTGGCGCGGAAGGAGTAGATCATACTTTAGAAAATGGCGATATCCGTTCTGATTTAGAGATTTCTATAGAAGAAGAAGGATTATTAAAATATGTAGGAGCAAATTATGAAAACGTCATAGTTTTAATTAACTCCGCGAATACAATGGAATTAGGATTTTTAGATACTATTCCAGGACTAGATGCTTGTTTAGTAATTGGTTTAACAGGTACACAAGGAGTCGCATCATTACCTAAATTATTATATGGAGAAAATACTCCTTCGGGTAAATTAGTGGATACGTATGCTTATTCATTTAAAAGTAGTGTTTCTTATAACTATTATGGTCAAGCGGCGTGGTATCAACCATATGGCTTTTATGATTATATAGAAGGAATATATGTTGGTTACAAATGGTATGAAACAGCATATAAAGAAAATTATTGGGAAAATGTCGATAATGAATATGGTAAAGGCTATGACGGCGTTGTTCAATATCCATTTGGTTTTGGTTTATCTTATACTGATTTTAAGTGGTCAGTAGAAGAGATGATTATTAAAAACGGCGAAGAAGTAGTTACTAATAATATTATCAATGAGAATAGTACGATTAGTTTTAAAATTAATGTAGAAAATGTCGGTAAAATGGCCGGCCAAGATGTAGTAGAGTTTTATTTAACCGCTCCATACATAAAAGGCGGCATTGAAAAATCTTATGTTAATTTAGTGGGATTTGAAAAAACAGAAATTATTAATCCGGGATTTTCTCAAGTTCTTGAATTTACTTTTAATGTTTCCGATTTTGCTTCTTATGATTGCTATGACAAAAATAGTAATGGCCATGTCGGATATGAATTAGATAAAGGAACATATGCTTTAAAATTAATGACTGATGCTCATAATTTAAAAGATTGTGAACAAAATACTTTTGAATTTGAAGTAGAGGATACAATTAATATTATTAATGATAAATATACTGGTGAAGAAGTTACTAATCGCTTGACTGGTGCATCTTCATTAGATGGTGCTTCAGTTGATGGAAATGATGACGGAAATGTTGTTGTTAATTATATATCTAGAGATTCGTTCCCATCTTTAAATGATTTATCAGTACCGGCAAATAGAACATTAACCGATAAACAAATTAAAGCCGGAAAATATTCAAAACAAGAAGCAGAAGCTTGGGATAATGCCACAACTGATAGTTATAACAATCAAGTTTTTAATGAAAAAGTAACTTGGAATAAGAATAATAACTTATCAATTACTGATAGTAAGGGTAATATCACAAAATTAGGTTATGAATTAGGTGCAGATTATAATAATGAAAAATGGAATGATTTACTTGATCAATTATCTATTGAAGAAGTAGTTAATATGGTTAGTAATGGTTATGCATCAAGTAAAGAATTACCATCAATTGGTAAACCAAAATTATTTGATTATGATGGCCCAATGCAAATTAAAGGATTTACGGGTAAGCCACGTGGAACAGGATATCCAAGTGAACCAGTATTAGGGCAAACATGGAATAAACAACTAGCGAAAAACTATGGCTTAAGTTTTGGTAAAGAAATGAATGCTTTAGGTGTTAATGGTTTATATGGATTTGGTTGTAATATTCATAGAAGTCCAATTTGTGGTAGAAACTTTGAATATTTATCAGAAGATAGTTATTTAACAGGTGCAATGTTAACTAATGCTGTAATTGGTATTCAAAACACAGGTAGATATGCTTATATTAAACACCTTGCTTTAAATAATGGCGAAGCAAGAAGAGTAGGTGCCTTTACTTGGTGTACAGAACAAGCATTAAGAGAAATATATTTAAAACCATTCCAAATGGCCATCCAAGAAGGAGACTGTGTAGCGTTAATGTCTTCTTATAACCGTGTAGGTGCGAATTGGTCAGGCGGTAGTGTTGGTTTAATCGACGCTATTATAAGAAAAGAATGGGGCTTTAAAGGAGCACTTATTACGGACTGTGCTGGTGTGGATAACGCTGATTATATGAATATGGATGAAGCTTTGAGAGTTGGTGGAGATTTAGGTATGGAAACACCTTTAAATGCTAGTAAATCTGGCTATACCTTAAATTATAGCAAGTCATCTTCTAATCGTCTCCAATACCAATTAAGAGAAGCAGCGCATCATGTCACTTATTCTTATTTAAGGGTGCAATTTCAAAATGATTTATATAACAAATCTAATACCGATAACAAGATTACAAGTAGTTATTCGATTAACTCTTGGGCGTGGTGGCGTGTTGTTTTAGTAGATCTTGATATATTAATATCATTTGCATGTTTGATTTGGCTTTATTTCTTATTTAGAGAAGATATCTTAAAACTTCTAAATAAAGGAGGAAATGACAATGAAAATGCTTAAATTAGAAAAAATAATTCTTATTGCTATTTCATCAGTTGCTGTTTTATCAAGTATAATTGTACCAACGGCCTCCTATATATCTTATAAGCATTATTATGATGATGCGATAGCTAATAAACCAAAACCAAGCAATAATCAAACATATGATGAACCAATACTTCAGTCCATTAGTGTGAGATTACAAGATGGTAAAGCTTTCTATAAAAATGGTAAAGCTAATCCTGTTAAAACTGATTTTGTTGTTGAAGGAACTTATGCCATAAGTGAATTAGAAACTATTACCGATGAAATTAGTCCTTCTGATTATAATATGGAAATTCCAAGTGATTTTGCTATTAATGGAGGAACTATAAGTGTAACTTATAAAGAATTTACAAGTTCTCTTGATATTGCTTTAATTGATGTTAAATTATCGAGTTTATATCCATTAACAATGCCATATAAAGTTTATTATAAAGTAGGAGAAACATTTGATGATGAAGGTTTAACATTAGAGGCTAAATATAATGATGGCACAATTGTAAATGTTGATAAATTTGTAATAGAAAAGAAAACTTTAACCATTGATACCAAAGATATTAAGATTTCATTTACTAAAGATAACGAGACAGTTGATTATTTACTTCCTATTACAGTTGTGGAAGAAAAAGATTACGATAATGGCGATATTGTTTCTATTGACGCTAGTGAATCTTACGCTTCAGCGGGACTTAAATTATCTACAAATAATTTTATTTTAAGAGCGACATATGCAAGCGGAAATAAATTGCTATTAACAAGTACAGATTATACGATAGTTAATGGCGATGATATCGTAAATTTAGGTGATAAAACAATTTTAAAACTTAATATTAATGGTAAACAAATCGATGTTGATATTAATGTATCTTCGAAAGTTGAAGCGATAAACGGAACATTAGAAAACGCTACAGCACATAGTGATTATGTATCATTTGTAAGTGATTCAAGTGCAACTTTCAAATTTAATGCTTCTCATAATTTTATGGGTAACATTAACTTAAAATTAAGAAGCACATCTAAAGATAGTAAGTTAAATGATTTATTAAAAGTTACTGTTAATAATTCTTTAAATAGCATTGATAAAAATGTTGTTATATCAAAAGAAAATGAATTTGAAGTTTTATCAATAAACGATGTTAAACTATTTAAAGGCAATAACAATATCGTTATAAAATGTTTAAAAGATTCCTTTGATTTGGGTGATATTGATGTAACTAGTACAAGTGAAAACTTAAAAGATACGACATTAGGCGAATTTGTTATGTCTAATGATAAAGTGGAATTTAATAGAGAATGTGTATTTGGTGAAGGAACGCCAGCCGCTATTGATGGATTCACTCACGTACAAGGTGGATGTAGTGATGACAATTATATTTATTATCTTTTTGCGGATGAATTAAATCATGAAGCTAAACTAACTAAATATAGTATTGAAGAAAAGACATTTGTTTCTAAATCTAATAAATTCTTAATCGGACCTGATAGTAAAGATTGGACATGGGATTCAGGCAATATTACTTTGATTAAAGATAAAATTATTGTTACTAATTATCAAGGCAAATTCCAAGCCTTTGATAAAGAAACATTGACCGAAGTAGCGTGTCCGGAATTTAAATTTCCAGATTTCTCTACGATGTTTGCTGATTGGGATGAATCTGGCTCTATTACTGCATTTGAATATAACGAAAAGCTAGATATTTATGCTTTATCAGTTCGACCAGTATGGTGGTATTCTAATTCTTTCTTATTATTATTTGATGGAGATTTTAATCAAATAGGAGAAAAAATAACTTTAGAAAGTAATACTGATGTAAAATGGGGCGGATACAAAATGCGTTCTCTTCAAAGTAACGAGAATTATTTGTATGTATTATATGGTGAAGAAAATTATAAAAACGCTGTTGTCCAAATTTATTCTTGGAATGGAACTTTAATTAAAGAACAAACATTCTCTGATATTGCACCATATGGTGGAACAAGAAGCTCGCCAAGAAATATTGTAGAATATAACGGTAGTTTATATTTAACTATTTATAATGATTCAGGTATGAATGGAGCAATATTATATAAAATATCTTATGTTGAAACGAATATTGATTTACCATCTAAATCTTATTTGGTTACTGGATCAAGTATTGTTTTAGAAAATGAAAAACCAATTTTAAAAATTCAAGGTTCATTATCGGATTTAACAAAAGAAGACTTTAATCTTACTTTACTTGCGTTAAAAGAAAATTGGGAATATACTCTAGAAAACTTTGATATGGAAATTAATGGTGGAGCGTTTGTTGTAAAATATGATTTAAGTAAATTACCATCCCAATATGAATATATTTTCTTCTTTAATAAAGTAGATGAACAAACATATGATGATAGTGGTAATTTAAGAGATGGGAAATCATTTATTGTTCCAACAGAAACTGTAACATATAATGGCTTTAATTATATCGGAAGCGATATTTGGGGCCATGCAGGACTAAAGATACAAAAATATCAAGTTCATGAAGATACAATTTCTTATAACTCATATAGATTAGAAAATATTGATGGTAAAGCAATATTTACTATTAACGCAAATATTGATTTAGAAGATATGTCAAAATTAAAATGTGTTATTGTACGATTTACTTCTTGGGCTAGTAGTTCTTTAGAATACGAAATTAAAAAACTAGATGATGGAACATATGATGTATCGATAGATATATCTAATGTGGAAATAGATGGAAAAACCGCTGATAATTTAAATGGTGGATACTTTGTTGAATTAGATACTGATACAATAAAGGATAATAAAGTTAAGTTAGGCGATGGATTAGATCCAATTACTATTGGAAATAGAACTTATTCATTTGAAGAATTCTATGGTAACTTAAAAATAGTTATTGCGAGCGTTAACTAGATTAAAGCATCATAAACTAAAATAATGACTAGTAAGTAAAATTATTAGTCATTTTTTAGTGCTTTTAGGCCTATAAACTTATATTTTATCACATTAATTAATATAAAAATGTCCGGAATTTCCGGACGTTTTCGAGTTGACAAATACATAAATATATGCTATTTGATGTATGTTTATAATGACTATATCTAATTATATTTTAAGATAAAAAGCAAGCAGTTAAGATTTTATCAAAACAAATGTTCTGATAAATGTATTGATAAATGTTTCGATAAATGTACCCTTAAATTTAACTAATATTGAAACTATTACGTTATAAATAATATGAAATACTTTAAAAGTTTTTTGGGCTAACTATAAATACGCTAGTAAAAAAGTAAACCTCTATAATATAAGTGCTATTTAATACTACAGGAGGTTTACATAAATAATTATAGTATTTTTATGCAATTATTTCATTATAATTAATAATACATAAATAAAAAACTTCAGCATAATGGGCTTATTTTCCTCGATGTACTGAAGTTTTTAGTAGTAATTAATAGTTAATATTAATTAGCGTTATTAATTAGCGTTATTAATAACAATCTTTAAATTGCCCCATTGATCCTCAAATGAATATGTTTTATCACCTATTGTTATTGTTTCTGGAGCGGTACCTAATGATATAGAGCCATTATCAATAGAAGAAGTTTTTAGTGTTACTAAATAACCTTCATTTTTGTCATCAGATGTTTTTCCACAAATATCTAAATCAGAGATATCTATAGTAACATTAAATGAACCATTACTTTGCTTTTCAATGCTTAATGGATTAGCATTTGAATCAGCCCAGTTACCAGTTTGGAACTTAGTGAATTTAAAGATTAATTCATTTATATCAGCAATATTAGCGTTAGCGTTAATAGTTAATATTGCGCGATTATTAACATTTTCAAGCTTATAAGAATTATATTCAATGGTATTTGTATCAACAATATGAAGCTTTAAATTACCCCATATTTCATCAAACATATATTTACCAGAAGAAATGCTATTTTCATGTGGTAAGGAATAACTAATACTTTTTGATAATGAGCCATCACCAAGTTCTAATAAATAGCCACCATATAAGTTATCACTTGTTTTAGAATCGTATTCAAGATTAGTAATATCTAAATAGACATCATATGAGCCATCATTTAATAATGAATATGTACAAGTTTTATTTTCAGAAGCCCAATTAGTAAACTTTGTTACTTTAAATGTTAATTTCGAAACATCATCGATAAATAAGTATGAATTAACAATTAGATAATCTTTATCATCTTTAGATTCAACACGATAAGAATTATGTACAATTTGTGATTCGCTATATCTTGTTACATTTAATTTTAAATTGCCATAAAATTCACCAAATTCATAAATTGATTTGCTAGAAGATGAAACAACTTTACTTTTAAACATATTGGCATCATTAGTATTTGCTAGTCTAACGCTATCATCATTAATATCATTCTTTAAATCCATGATGTAATCTCCAGCCTTTAACATTGATCCATCACTTAATGTTTGATCTAAGTTAATATATAAATTTGTAGTATTATCATCATTTACGGTGGATTTATTTACTCTTAAAGTATATGTAGGGTGAGGCCAGCCTTCTTGTAATTCAAGTAAAAGATATAATTGATCATAAGTAACATTTTTGATAGAAGAGTTAATAATGAAGTAAGGTGTATTATCCACTACTTCAGTTTTAACACTATTTACTTTGATTTTTGGATTAACATCGCTTAAATCATTAAAAGTATAATATTTAGTTTCTTTTGCTAAATCATATGTCCCATCTTTTAATAAGCAATATGGTTGTACTTTGATTGGTTTATCAAAATCAGAAGTAGGAATATTACGTATCTCTACAGTCATAAATAAATTATAAGAAGTAGAACTATCATTAATATATTCCGAAATTGCTTTAAATTCAGCACCTATATGACTATTATAGTAACTTGATAATTCGGTGCCATATATAATTTTATTTCCATTTGTATCTGTTTCAGAATAAGAATAATATAAAGCGTCAACATCGAACATTTTATCTACTTTTGTAGTTTCACCATCAATAGTTTTTTCATATTCGATATGAAATCCAAATGTTCCAGGTAATGATAATTCATTATTATCATTCATATCAACTTTAACAGCGGAAATAAAGCGAATACTATTTTTTGTTTCATCTACTTTAACTTTAGAATTAGAAACATATTGACCTATACCTTCATTAAAATCAATGATCTTGTGGGTATAATTTGTAGGATTAATTTTAATGGCGAGATCATCATTAGTATTATTAGTGGATGTTAATCCAATAATCGCAACACATAAAGTAAGAGTACTTAATGCAAAATAGGCTATTTTCTTAGTTTTCATAATTTCACCTCTTACCAATCAAAACCATTACTGGTATCATTTTGAGCATCTTCATCATAACTAATTTGTGGTAAGGCTGATGAAGACAAAATCACATCATCTAATACAATTTCAAGTAAACTTAAATTAGGCTTTTCATAAATCTTTTTCATTATTAGTTTTTCCTCCTATTGATTTATTTTTACACAATTTTTCTAGCTCTTTTTTTCTTAAATTAAGGCTATTAATTTGTGCTTTTATTTGTTCTAATTCGTTTTTTATTTCGGTCATTTGATCGGTTATTTCTAAATCATTAGTTACAAGTTTTGTTTTTTTCGGCCTTAATATGTAATAAACTGTAAAACCCATAGAAGCAACGATAAGAATATCTAATCCTACAAGTAATGGCTTCCACCAAGGGAAGACATATTTTCTAGTAGATTGACCAATAATTGCAGTAAATGGATCATTAGTTGCATCATAATTTAAATAAGCATTATAAGTATCACAAATTGTGTATATTACATTTTTAGCTGCGAGACGTGCAGCATACATTTGTGCCGCAGAATTTTTATCTAAAGGAGTTTGATTTACTTCGGCAGGATTAAGCCAAATATCATTTCCCGCTAGAACACCTTGATAAGCTTTCATCCAACCAACACCATTGGAGAAGTCAGTAATAACAGTTCCTTTAAATCCCCATTCAGTTCGTAAAATATCAGTTAATAATGCTCTATTAGCGCCAGTCCAAATTCCACCAAGAGAATTAAAACTACTCATTATTGCATTTGCCCCATTTTTGACAGCAATTTCAAATGGACGATTATATACTTCACGTAATGCTTGTTCAGTTAAGAAACAATCAATATCAGTCATAGAAGATTGATAAGCAGTAAAATGTTTTAGATAACAATACATAAAGTTTGTTTTCGCCCCATTAATAACATAACTTGCCATTGATCCGGAGAGATAAGCATCTTCACTATAATATTCAAAATATCTTCCTGTATATGGTGTCCTTTGTAAATTAACACCTGGAGCATACCAGCCATTTATTCCAGTTGCGTTTCCTTCTGAAGCAACTGATCTTCCCATAGAAAACGCTAATTCTTTATTGAATGTACACGCTAGTGTTTGTTCCCCCATATATGCTGTCCACATTGCGCCACCAGCAATTGAACCGAAGTGATATTGAAAGCCTTCTGGTCCATCATAATCGAGTAATTCTTTTTTGCCAATTGATTCAATTGCGCGAGTTCTAAAACCAGATTTCTCTACTAAGTCACATAATTCTTCTTTAGTTAATTGATTTAATAATGGATCCCATATTTCAGAGTTATTGAAATTAGAAGGATTTGCTAAAGTTTTAATTAATTCATCATTTGGTACTAATTTGGTTTTACTATACATTCCTAAATCGGATTTACTTGGATTTGAGTTATCTTCTTTAAGCCATAATCTTAAGTCTCCGCTTTGTCCTTGAGTAGGCATTTCTACATCATTATAACCGGTATATAAATAATCTCTTAATGGAACAACTTTATTCAATGGTAAATTAATTGTTTCTTTTGGAAATGTAGCAGCAAAATCCGCACGAGATAAATAAGTAACTTCGCCAATGCTTTTACCATCAATTGGGGCGTTTCCATAACTAGATGTACCAGTAAATCTATTTTTTACTAATTGATTAGTAACTGGGTCTCTTTTATAAATCATAGTGTTTTCAAGATTAAATGTTGTGACTGCTTTATCACAACTATTTAAATGATGACTATCATTCATTAACTTAATTTGATATTCACCTTTATCTAATTCATATGTTCTTGCGCCATTATTATTTTTGTCATAACAATCATAACTTGCAAAATCATAGATAGAGAAAGACAATGTTACTTGTTGTTCTTCATTAGGTTTTAATAATTGTGTTTTGGCATAATCCATTAATTTTACATATGGTTTTTCAATTTCGCCTTTATAATAAGGAGTAGTAATGTAACATTGAACGACTTCCTTACCCGCAACCTCACCAATATTTTTCACAGTTACTTTTACTTCGATTTTTGCTTTACGATTAGTGATTGTTTTTTCTTTTTCGTTAAATAAATTTAAATCATTATCATTCGTTCCATCAACAAATGAAGTTACACTATCAACATGCCAACTAAAAGAAGTATATGATAATCCATAACCAAATGGATAAGAAACTACGCCATCATATCCTTTACCATATTCGTTATCAATATTATCAAAGTATCCTTCCTCATTAGCGGTTTCATACCAGAAATATCCATAATAGATATCTTCGACAAAAGTTAATTGTTTAGCACTAGTCAAATTAGCGCTGTTAAGAAAAGTTGGATCAAGTTTATGATCTAAGGCATAAGTAGAAGAAACATGTCCAGATGGATTTATTTTTCCACTTAATATATTTCCAATTGATTTTGTTCCGACTTGTCCAGGATATCCCACGAATAAGCAAGCATCAATTTTATCATTTTGTAAGAATTTGGTTTCAATTGGATTGCTAGTATTTAATAAAACTATAACTTTGGAAAAGTTTTTAGTTACGATATCAATCATATCTTCCTCTTCAGTTGATATTTGTAAATATGTTCTAGAACTATCAGTTGGTAACTTATATTTTGGTTGATCCATGTGAATATCAAACTGCTCTCCGCCATATCTCATAATAGTAATAATAGCAATACTAGAAAAGTTTTTAGCATTGTTAATTAGTTCATCAGTATAAAACGAGCGATCTGGTTCTACAATTTGACATATTCCACCCGTACCATTATTTTCACAAATTCTTTTTGGACAATATTCTGTATATTTGTTAAATAATTCTTCGTTGATTTTAAATCCAGTTTCTTCTAATCCTTTTTTTAATGTCACTCTTGTTTCATCATTTACTGGTGCAGCACCAGACCCTCCACCAGTTAACAAAAATCCATTATCAGTAGAAGCCCAACCAAATAAATTAACATTAGTTTCACTAGCACTTAATGGTAAGGCATTATTTTCGTTTTTTAATAATACCATACCTTCATTATTAATATTTTCCACTAGTTCCTTACCTTTAGTTAGAGCGTTTTGCACATGCTCGCCATTAAAAGAAGTACCATCACCACATAATAAATTAGTAATTTGATTACTCCATTGAGCGCATAAAACATTTCCAACTGTTAAAGCCACTAATACAATTCCCATAAATGAAAATAAAACATAATGGGCTGGTTTTGGTTTATTAATTTTTATTTTCATGTAATTATTGCTCCTTTATTAAGTAGTTTATTGAAATCTTATCGATATTTATTGTCATATCAGAGTTTCCACCCCAAGGATGAGTTGGACAATCGAAAGCAGGACATAAGAAATCTAAAGTAATCTCGTTATCACCGATTTCTAAATCAATATCTAATATTTTTAATGTTTCCCATTTGGTAAATCTTTCATCCCAACCGCCAGTTTCATATTCTTGACCTTTATAAGTAATACTAGGAACCGCAACTTGTTTACCATTAACTTTCATAGTAAATATTTTGTTTATTTCAGCATCTCCAATATCTTTTGGATTGCCATTTGCATCATAATTTAAAACATAATTACTACTTGCAGTCATATTTAAAGATGCCTTTTGTGCAATTTCTGAATAGATATGGAATGTTACTTTATCATTTTTATATATTGAACCTAGATATGATCCTTGATTTTTCCCATCCATCTTAGAAGATGCGATTTCTACATAATTACCAGTCTTTCTATATGCTTCAAATTCTTCGACAGATAAAGAATTATTATGTTCGGCTTCTAGAGTAATAGTTTTATTAATGGTTTTTTGACATCTTGAACAAGTACCAATATCATTTTCCCATACTAAGTTATGACCAAGTGCTTCAATAATTGGCAATGACGTAATTTCGTTTTTACCTTCTTCATCTAAGAACATTTTTCCACAAGCACAGGTGTAGTAAGCATTTATTCCTTTATCGGTACAAGTAGGTTCTTTGCCCTCTATTTTAGTAAGTTTATGAGTATGATTATTATCAATGTAGTTGACTTTTAAATAATCTACATTAGCTAATTTAGCTTGACCATTTTCGTCGTTTGCGCCAATGCAAACAAATTTAACACTATTAAAACCTTTTTTTACATCAAACTCACCAAGATTTACTAACTTCCAATTAGCAAATATTGAATAACTTCCTTTTTTATCAAGAGTCCACTCCATACCTTCTAATAATTCGTGAGGTAAAGTAGTGACTTGATTATTAAATTGAACTTCAAATGTTTCATCAATATAAATATCACCAGCTTTAGTCGGAGCCCAAGAAGATGAACCATCTTCGTTAACCCCAATTGCTAAGGCGTAGGCACTACTAGCATTAAGGATTAAGTTAGCTTTTATATCTTTGTTAGAGTAGAAGTTGAATATTAATCCTCTACCATAAGCGATTTCACCCATATAAGTATTGTTAGAAGCTGTTTCAATATTAGATATTCTTGGTGTATCTTCTTTACCAGAACTATTCATCACACCATTACCAATTAAATCAGTATAGAAAAATTCATTTTCGCTATTTTTAATTTCAGCTTCTATTAAAGAATAGTTACCAAACATAGTAAATTCATAAGATTTATCGCCATATTCGATAGAGATATTATGTTCTCCAGCACCAACAAAATAGTTCGAATCAGTAATAACTTCTTCGTTATCTTTGATGATATAATTGTCTAATGTTTCAATGGAGTTATCTAAGTTAACTACTTTCACTTCTAAATCGTTTTTAAAATTAACATATCGTGTTTGTCCATTCTTTTCAATTTTTGAATCATCAACAATTAATTCATTAATTTTAATTTCATCCATAGAAATAACTTTAATAGGATAATCAAGAGAACATTCTTCATAAGTAAAAGTTACTTTTGTATCACCTTTAGAAAATTGCTTAGGAGCAATAGTAAATTCTCCATCATATAATTCATCATCAATATCATCAGACCATTTTGCAACAAGTTTTAAACCTGTAGTATCAAATGATTCACCGACAATGTAACTAGTTTTTTTAGGACTAGAAAGAACTTCTAAAGAAGTAACATATGGATCTTCACTTGTGATTCCACTAATAGAAGTATGAGAAGAACCACTAGTGGCATGTGAACAAGATGATAAAAGAAGTAAGCCTAATAATAAATATATTTTTTTCATAATCCTCCAAAGAGCAATTATAAATTGCCTAAGTTTAAGATATATGAAAAAAAATTCGTATTATATAAATATAATGTAAGCGGTTTAAAAAAGTGTGCAAGTGGCTAATTATTTGTATCTTGCAAGATTATATTTATTTCAAATATGTTGTTATTTGTTGATATTTTGATATCACCATTATATTTTTTTACAATTTTATCAATGCTTTTTAAACCAAATCCATGATTTTGATTATCTTTTTTGGTGGTAATAAATTTATTGTTTTCCACTAAGACATTACCATCATAAGAATTGTAAATATAAATCAAAATTAATTTGCCTTTTTTGTTAATGTTTAAGCCAATAGTTCTTTTACCGATTTCAACTTTTTCAGTTGCCTCAATAGCGTTATCAAGTAAATTTCCAAATAATGAGTATATTTCAATAGCGTTTAAAAATGATAAACAATCAGCGTTAATAATACAAGTTAGATCAATATTTTTTCTTAAACAAATTGTATTTTTTTCAGTTAAAACAGCATTTAAAGCAGTATTTGTAGTTTTAAAAGTTGAGTCATATTCACTAACAATTTTATTAAAGTCGTTAACAATTTCTTCATTATCTTTTAAAGAATTTAAGTGATTAGCAAATTGTTTTAAGTCATGGCATTTAATATTCATTGCTTCCATGTTTTCAATGGCGTTCTTATATTGTTTTTGCTCCAAAACTTGTAATTTTTTTAACACTAATAAATCAGTTTCTGCTTTTTTTCTTTTTGGTAATTCAAATAAAAGTAAAAGAACAACTAAGCAACAAAGAATATTAAAAATATGTAAAATACATTTACTAGAAACATTAGAATCTTTTAAGGAATATGTGATTATTGAACTAAATACGATATTTATTGGAATGAGTAATACTGCAAGTAGAATTGCGGTGGAAGTATCTAATTTTAGTGATTCTTTATCTTTGAGTTGGAAATTAACATAAATAAAAAACAAAAAATAAATTAAAGCAAATATTTGAATATAAAATGTATATTGTAATGCTTGAATGAACCAAGCTCTACCACCAAAACTAAATATGTTACTAGCGTACATTCCGCCATTATTTAGTGCATCTTGCGGGATAAAAATAATAAGTGTTTCATAGCATTCTTGAGCAATATGCTGAATAGTATATCCACCCATAGCAAAAATGAATATTTTTTTAAACGATTCATCAAAGATAAAATATCCCACTAAGACGGTGATCATAAACATAGTTAAAAACATAATTGAACAATATAAAGAATCAAATGATAAAATTGGTATAGCAAAAGAAAAACCAAAACAAATAAGTAATCCGATTGGTAAGCGCCACGCTAAACCTTTTCTTGGTTTAAAATAGAGAAAGAAGAAGCATTCAGCAAGTATCAACTCAAGCATAAAAATAGGTCGATATACAAATAATTCAGTTATCTTGTACATTATTAAACACCTTTTTTATTTTGATAAAATTCCGCGAGTGCGGATATGAAATCAGTTCTTTTTCTTCTTGAAATAGGAAGACTATCTTTCCCTAACAAGACTGTTCCGCCTTCTACAGCTAAAACATAATTCATGTTAACTAAAATAAATCTACTAATTCTAAAGAAATTGCATTCTGCTAATTTTTGTTCTATTTCGTATAAGTGTCCAATTGTTTCAATGATTTTTGTGGCCATGTGTATAACAAGTTTATTATCAAATACTTCGACATACATAATATCTTTGCAAGATACTATTTCAATCTTATCTTTGGTTTTTATGTTTATTTTGATATCAAAAGTATTATTTAGTCTATTAATAGCTCTTTGGATTTTGATAGAGAAGTTAAAATAACTAATTGGTTTAACAATATAGTCTAAAGCTTCTACCTCATAACCATTAACCGCATATTGAGAAAGATTAGTTACAAATATTAAGACTACAGTTTTATCTATTTCTCTAATTTTTTTTGAAACTTCTAAGCCATTCATATAAGGCATATCTATGTCCATGAATATAATGTCGTAATTAGCAGAGAACTTATCAAGAAATCTAATACCATTTTCAAAACATTGAATACTAAATTCAATATTGTTCTCATTTTCATATTGTTCTAAATAACTTTTCAATAATGTAAAGTCTTTTATGCTATCTTCAACAATTGCTACTTTGAACATAAATTTTTACTCCTATTAAATTGATAATACAATAACAAAAAAATATTGTCAATCAAGTTAAAAAATTAAAAAACTCATAAAATTTATAACTTAAATTATAAAAAATAATGCAAATTCCGTATATTTTTAGAAGTTAATAAAAACAAATATAATGATAAAATTTATTGAAATACAATTAATTGTTAAAATAACAAAAGCAAATACTAATATTGATGTTATATTAAGTTCGTTTTAAGTTGTATAGTACAAAACTATAGTTAATTATTCTTCTTAAAATTTAAATTTGAAATATGATTGGAGAAAGCATGAAATTTCATGGAATTTTAAGCTGCATTGATTTAAAAATAGAATATTTTTTCTAAAAATGCCGCAAAATAACTGCCAAAAATGCCGCAAAATAGTTGACAAAAACGCCGCAAAATGTATAAGGTAAATTGAAGGAAACATAATATGAGTACATTAAATAATGACAAAGAATATAAGCCAAGACTATTAGATAAGATAATTGATGAATATTTGGAAAGTTGTGGTGCAATTTGTATAGAAGGCCCTAAATGGTGTGGCAAAACATGAACATCTTCTCATCATTCTAGTAGTGAGTTTTTAGTTGGAAATCCAGATAATAATTTTTCTAATAGAGAACTTGCTAAGGTAAGCCCTAATGCTGTACTTAAAGGTCCAAAGCCAAGAATGATTGATGAATGGCAAGAAGTTGCATCATTATAGGATGCAGCAAGAGCTTTTGTAGATAAAAGTAATGATTATGGTGGTAAAGAACCTATTCTAAAATGTATTATATGTGGAGTAGTTAATGCGGCGTATAAGCGCCCTGATGATATTTATGTTATTCCTATCACAGCACTTAAAAACTAATATTAAAAGTCATAATTTAAATAAATGTAAAATGTTTATTATTCTCTAATGTTACAAGATTCATATTGCCAAAATCTTCGTTTTATGTAAAAAAATACATTTTACGAATTCGTTTTGTGTCAATATTTACATTTTACGAAGAAATATTGTAAGAAAAATAAAAATTGGAACTATTAATTTAATTCCAATATTTTATTAATTGACTCAATTTTAACTACTAAAGTAAATAATTTTGCCGCTAACTCTAATTCATTTAAGGAAGGAAAACTAGGTGCGATTCTAATATTATTATCATTTGGATCATGATGGTAAGGATAAGAACAACCAGCACTAGTTAATTCTAAACCGACTTTTTTACATTTATCAATGATTGCACTAGCGCATCCATTCATAGATGTAAAAGAAATAAAGTATCCGCCATGAGGCTTAGTCCATGTAGCAATATTTAATTCACCTAATTCTTCTTCAAATATAGATTCTACTAATTCAAATTTAGGTCTTAATATTTCAGCGTGTTTTTGCATTTGTTTTTTAATACCATCAAGGTTTTTAAAGAAACGTACATGTCTTAATTGATTTACTTTATCATGACCTATAGTTTGAATAGAAAATTGCTTTTTAATATCTTGCATGTTATTTGTTGATGTTGCAATAGCCGCTATACCACTACCTGGGAAACTGATTTTAGAAGTAGATGTAAATTTATACACTAAATCAGGATTACCGGCTTTTTTGCATTCATCAAGTATTTCTAATAAGAAATCTTGTTTATCTTCGTATAAATGATGTACAGAATAAGCATTATCCCAATAAATTCTAAAGTCTTTAGCGGCAGGTTTTAAATGCGCAAATCGTTTAACAACTTCTTCAGAATATGTGGTGCCATCTGGATTAGAATATTTTGGTACACACCAAATACCTTTAATAGATGAATCACTAGAGACAAGTTTTTCTACCATATCCATATCGGGTCCATCACTATGCATTGGAATATTTATCATTTCAATACCAAAATATTCAGTAATTGCAAAATGTCGATCATATCCAGGAACTGGACATAACCATTTTACTTTATCTAATTTGCACCATGGAGTGGAACCCATAACACCATGTGTCATACTTCTTGAAATACAATCAAACATCACATTTAATGATGAATTACCAAAAATAATAATATTATCACTTGGTACTTCAATAATTTCACCTAATAGACGTCGGCATTCGGTTATTCCAAATAAAACACCATAATTACGGCAATCAAAACCATCTTCACATGTTAAATCATTTTGAGAAGAAAGAACATCCATCATACCCATTGATAAGTCTAGCTGTTCTTGACATGGTTTACCTCTTGCCATACTGATGTTTAAATTTAAAGATTCGTATTTTTGTAATTCTTTTTCAAGTTTGTTTAATTCGATTTTTAGTTCGTTTTTGCTTAAATTTTTATATGCTTTAGTCATAAAATCACCTACTTACTACACAATTATTATGATATAAAAAGAGAATGTTAACCGAACTTAATTTAAACATTCTCTTTAATTATTATTAAACAACTATTTATTCTTTTTTGTTTTTAAAACAAATGCATAACTAATTAATGAAATAGTTGCAATAGAAAGAATTAATACATAAGTCATTGTAGAATTATTAGTTGTAATTATATTTACTAAACTTTGAGAAGTGTTTTCTGATTTTGTAATTGCTAATGAATTACGTACATATTCAATTTGATTAGCAACTGTAACACCATCTTTAATTATAGTAGCATCCACAAGTGCTTTTACTTCTAAATCTAATGCGTCATATTCTGCAATTAATGCACTCATTTCTGCACGTTTTGTTTCATCTTTAAGATTTTCACAGAAATTATCATCATAAGCTTTCCATTTATTAACAAAAGCAGTAGCTTTTTCTTCATTAGTTAGTTCAGATGCTTCATTTAAAACATAGATACAAGGAGTGCCGTAATTTGCATTTGTTTTGTATGAAGTAGCAGATGTAAAATTTAAATTAGCATAACCATTAGTCAAAAATGTTGAGCCTGTATTGCCATTACCTTGAGCATATATAGTTTTATTGTTTCTAGTAAATATTGGAAAATCATCATTATTTCCGTAATATTTTGTCGTTAGTGCGAAATCTGAATAATATTGTGTATCAGTGAATAATTTGTTTTCTTTATCAAAATATACACTTGTGTTGTAACTTGAATTTTTAACAAGTATTTTTGAATTATTGATGGATAATTCAAATAAGTCGTCTACTTTAGTAACATCAAATACAAACTCAGGTGCATTACTAATTATATTATTTGAACTATCAACTAATTTGCTTTTTAAATATCCACGGGCTATATAACTTGATGTATTGGCTAAATCATTAGTAGCAAAAACTAATCCGTTTGTTGGATTTTCAGTTGCTAATATTACTTTTGCACCATCTTTAACTTTATCCATATTACTTGTTGTAACACGAGAGAAAGTATTTTCTCCAATTGTAATTGTGGCATTTGTGTCTACTTCAGCTTTAACTTCTTTAACGGCTTCTTTATTACCTGCTAATGCAAATGGCATAACAAGTAATGATAAATACATAAATAATTTTTTCATAGTTTTATTTCTCCTTTATTTATTTAGATTCAACAAAAGTAGTAGGCTCAAAGTCATATGTCGCATCATTATATGAGAAAGCAATAATGATGATGTTACCATCTTTATATCCAAATTGAACAGTAGCGCCACTAGAACTAGAGTATGACATGATATGAGTTTCGCTATTATAAGAAGATTCAGTAAATGTTGTTGACATATTACTTGTTCCCCAAGCTGTAGTTTTAACATAGTATAATTTCAATACATTACATCCGAAATTGCTATCATAATATGCTTTAAATTTTGTATATTTGTTATTTGCTTGGAAACCATCTTCATTAACAAATGTTTTATCTAAGATATCTTCAATAGTAAATGCAGCATATTCACTAGTTTCACCACTATCAGAACCATTTTGAATTGCTCTAAATTCATATACATCAGTTCCCATATCATCACTACCATAGACATATACATTTTTATCAGTATCAAATGTTAATAATGAACTTGGTACATAAACAATAAGTTTTTTATTACTTGCACCTAAACTCATTGGATTATAAGCTCCAATAGCCGAAACTTCAGTTTCACTTCTAAGAGTAATAGATACTAACGAATTAATCGTTAATGATCCGGATGCTAATTGTGTAACAGTAGATGGGAAATCAATTGTTTGAACATTAGTGCATGATTTAAATGCTTTCATTGAAATTTTTTGAATTCCTAATTCTTCAGGAATAACAATGTTTGCTTCGTTAAGGTTACAAGTTTTAAGAGTTACAACTCCATCAATAGTTTCAATAACGAAATTAGCACTAGACACCCAATAAGCTTTAATTGTAATTTCACTATTTGGATCTGCTAAATAAGATTCACCAACTTTACGAGGTTGAGTTTCATCATTAACTAACCAACCACCAAATTCTTTTCCATCTGGTGCAGTATAAGTATTTGCTGGTAAAGTAATGCGATATTTAGTTTCTCCACCAATAGTAGATTCAACTGGTGTAACTTCAGGAGCTACGCCACTACCTCCGTTAGCGGAGAATTTAATTACAGGCGGATTATTAACTATTTCAGTAGTACCAAAGTTATAAGCTTTACCTTTATAGTTAATAATTAAAGATTTAATTGTGTAATTTTCAAATTCACAACTATAATTAACTCCTGCGATTGTAAATGTAAGAGTATTTCCGCTTACTACATAATCAAATGATATATCAAATCCGTCACCAAAGAAGAAGGCGCCAGAATATGATCCATCTTTTGATACATTTGGGAAACTTAAACCTGCTGAGTAGTCAGAGGAATAAGCACCTAATCCTGCTTGTACCCAAGTTGCAACTAGAGTAGTTGCACTTGTAAAGTATTGTAATGATCCAGTGTCATAAGATTGTGATGTTCCTTCTTTAACCCATTTATCAAATACATAACCTTCTTCGGCTTCAAATGTATTAGCGCTTCTAATAATAATAGAATAGTCTTCAGCATTTGCATAATCGATAATATCGTTACCTTTACCATGATCACCAGGTTTATATGTGACTTTTGGTCCTTTAGTTGGTATAGTTGACCAAACAGCAATAAAAGTAACAGATTTATTAACTACATATGTATCGCCAGCTTTATATGTTGATGTTCCATCATTCCATCCAGAGAATGTAAATCCATCTTTAGTTAATGAGGAAGAAGGTAAAGTGATAGAAGTTTCACTTTCATAAGATTGAGAAGCAGGAACTTGGCCAATACCGCCATTGGCATCAAATGTAACAATATATTGAGTAGAAGGAATTACTTCAGTCCAAGTAGCTACAAATGTTACAGAAGTAGAAACTAAATATAAGTCGCCTGGCATATATTTATTAGTTCCATCGCTCCAGCCAGCAAATGTAAATCCATCTTTAGTTAAATTGCAACTAGGAAGAGTGATTCTTTTAGTTGTTTTATATTCTTCATTTGCTGGTAATGCTCCCGTTGCTCCACCAGCTTCATATTTAACAACAAATACAAAGTAAGCATATAGATTTGTTTCTTTAATAATTGGTGTTGAAAAATCAAATTCCACATCATTTTCATCCATCCAATATTTAAATACTTTAGTATCGCTAGTAGCAGGCGCTCCTGGATTAGTAGCGCATTCGCCTTCGTTTACTTCTTGACTTTCTAATACTTTTTCATCACCACGATAGAAATTAACTTTATATTTGTTAACAATAGGTGCAGTTGAAGTAGATGTAGAAGGTTTACTTGTTTCTTCACTTGGCTTTTCGCTAGTTGATGGTTTAGTTGAAGCTGATTCACTAGTTTTATCACTAGTGGAAGGCTTAGTTGATGTAGACTCACTTGGGATTTCACTAGGCTTTTGGCTAGTAGAAGGTGAGGTAGATGTAGAAGTTGATGCTTTATCATCACAACCAATAACTCCTAATGCTAGTACTGCTAGCGTAGATAATAGTAAGATTCTTTTTTTCATAAGAGTAATGCTCCTTTTTTATAAATTTTTAAATATAATATCAAATTACGAAACTTTTGTAATAGTGCAAGATTTATTATTTAAATCAATGCTAACATGATAAACACCATTCAATGCACTATCAACTAAAGTAGTTTCGCCAGTGTTAGGATCAGTTACAGATTCTTTAATATTTACATTAAAGACATAGTAATCATTTTCTTTAACTCCATTAGTTTCAGCGTTTACTAAACCTGAACTTGTTTTAAAGTTTAAGACTACACGTTTAATATTATTTGTTTCATCAAGTGTAACAATAACAATATTACCATTAGTATCACGGCAATTAATGTTTTGTTCTGAATAATAAGTATAACTTATATTATCACCATCAATAACAAATGTAACGTGGTAATTAATAGATAAGTAAGAAGTAGTGATAGTATAAGTGTTATCATTTACTTTAGTCGCGTACCATCCAGTTTGAGTAGATAAGTTTGTACCACTTGTTGTAACAATACTATTTAATGTTCCTTTTATAACTGTGGATTTTTCGCTAAAATTAATAGTAATTTGACTATTATCGCTAGCAGTAAATGTCTTTGTATAAGGAATAATAGTAGTTTTATAAGAGAAGGTATTATCGGTATTTAAAGTAAATGTATATTTTAGATTACCAATATTAGCGTATACTTCGGAATAAGTAGCGTTAAGGGTAATATTAGTACCATTGAATTTAGCATTGTAATAATATCCTTGTCCTAATTCTTTTCTTCCGATAGTAGTATCAATTTCTAATACATCATTATTAGAAGAAGTATATGTTAATTTGGTTCCTTCTTTAACGAATTTTGAATCGCCAATTGTAAATGTTGAATTAATATATTTACCAGTTGATGAATATAATATTCCATCATCTAAGTAATATAATGTGACATTTTCGCCTTCAATTTTATAGAAGTAAACAAAGTAGTCTGCGACTTCCATACGTCCATCAATATGCATTAATAATAGTGAGTTACAATCAACATAATCACCTTTTTCGTCTTTTGAATCAATAAATGTATGACGGAAGTAGTAAGCCCAGTTTTCTCCATTATTATAGAAATTAAGTGCAACATCTATATTATTTAAACGAATTTTAACACTTGTACCTTCAAATATGCTTACACCCATTTTTGGTGGTACATTACCTTTAAAAGTAATAAAGAATAATTTGTTTTGTAATATTTCTTCATCAGTGCTAGCATCGTATTTAACTTCAATTGAACACTGAGTAAAGGCACGATCACCAATACTTTTAATGTTTTCTCCAATAATAATATTATTTAAAGCATAACAAGCGGAGAAAGCATTAGTGCCAATTGTTTCAATATTGGGTAATGTTACATTATTTAATTTAAAGCAATCTAAGAATGCTGATTCCCCAATACTTTTAACCTTATTAGCTGTTATAGTAGTTAAAGATTCACATCCTAAGAAAGCATCTTTGTTAATAACTTCAACATTATTTAAATCAATAGAATTTATACCATTAACATTTCTAAATACTTTTTCTCCAATTGTTTTTACTTCGTCTGGAATAACAATATTAGATATATCTGTATCTTCTTTTGGATTAAATCTTACTAACGTATTATCTTTAATTTCAAATAACGGACGATTTTCCATTTCTTTTTCACTAGTAATATAACTAGCAAATTCTTTCCATCCTTCAGCGTTACGATAAGCATCTTCATAACCATTTGGCACAATAATTTGGAAATCGCCACTTGGCCAACGGAATGAAGTTTTATCAATTATAGCTGGAGTTATTGAATTAACTTTTACTATTTTTAATGTACCATTGTTTTGGAATGCTCTTTCACCAATTTTCGTAACACTACTAGGAATAGTGACTTGAGTGACATTAACATTAGTATATAAGTAATTAAATGCATCATTAGCAATTGCTATAATTGTGTTAGGAATTTCTACAATTGCAGATGTTCCATTATATCTAAGTAATGTATTTGTTTCATCAATAACAAAGCCAGAATCATCAAGAGTAAATGTTCCATTTATAGCATCGATAGTAAAACTTGTAATTGAAATAAGTACACCTTGATCATTATAGAATCTAGCAATTACTTTGTTATCTTGGAATATATAATAGCCGGTTAAAGTTTCCTCTTCACTAATCTTATACTCGCAACCCATATATCCATCTAAATATAAGCTTGGATAATCGCTATCGCTATCTTTTAACTTAAATTCACCAGCAGATTTAGTATCATAAACAATATAAACATATGTTTTATCGCCATTATCATCTTCTAAAGTATAAATACAGAATGATGTTGTTCTTTTACTACCGCTAGCGGTGAAAACATATTCACCACTTAAGGAAGTATAATTAGCAGTGGCTTTATAAGTTCCATTTTCTTTTTTACGATATGTTTTAGTTTCTTCATCATAGTCACTTTCCAAAGTGGCTTGACCATATCCATCAAGTGTTAATCTTTCTTTTAAATATTCACCATTTTTATAACGAGTATATGTACCATTTTCTTTACCTCTAATCGTAAAAGTACCATTAATTGAATTATCGTTATAATTTTGTTTATAGAAGGTAAATGTAAAGAATTCATCAGTAGGCTTTTGTGTTTCTATATCTATTATGTTAAATATATATTCTTTATCTTGATTAGATTCAGCAGGAGTTAAAACACTATAATTTCCATAATATTGTGCTTTAAATCCATTTTCAGTCATTGTACCAAGTATCCCGGAACGATAACCATCTAGATATAAAATAGTAGAAGTGTCTGTAGTGCCGCCACTTAAATAACTTTGGAAAGCATACATTCCTTTTTCTTCTTCGTTTCTAAGAGAAAATGTATCGTTTTCTTCATCTATTTTACCCGTAACGTCGTTATTAAAAGCAAATTGATCATCGCTTCCAAATAAAAAAGTAAATTCTTTTGTTTCTTTATCATAGAAACCTTCTTTTTCCACCCCATTAATAATAACTACAGCGGATCCTTTGCCTATGACATTTTCATAAATACGAATATGATATGGGAAAGAACCATCTGGAGAAGTATATTCTTTATGCCAAATTGCATAAAGTGTGGTATTACTATTAATTACGATTCTTTGATCTGGATAAATGGTTGTACCTGTTCCATCTTTAGCAATATTCCAGCCAATAAAATAATAATCTTCACGAGTATAAGAACAAGTACTAGTAGTAGCATAACCTCCAATATCGTATTCTTCGCGGATGTATTTTTCATTATATCCTTCGATGTTTGGATTATATGTTAAATAATATTTATCATTTGGTTGATAAAAAGCATAGAAATCATAATCTTTTGATGCAGTGTAATTAGATTGAGCTTTTGATTCAAAATTAAAATCTTCATACCAACTAACAAATGTGTAATTTTTAATATCGATTGGTGACATCAAATCAAATGATGTACCTTCTTTATATTTAATAGTTTTTACATTGTCATCAGTAAAGTGATAAGTTATTTTGTAGCTTTTGGTATTATTACAACTAAATAGACTTAACGTAACTGCAGAAAACGCAATTGCCTTTAATAATTTATTTTTGGTCATAAAATACGAGCTCCTTTCTTAAGCATATAATTAAAATTATTATTTTAATAATGTTTTTGAAATTATATCAATAAGTTAACTTTATTGCAACAAATAAGTTATTTTGTTTAAATTAAAGCGCTTAAATAAATAATATTTATTTACAATTTTATCCAAATGTTACCAAAAATATTACTTTTATAAATAAAAATAGGGAACATTATAGTATGATTTACTATAATCATTCCCTAATAATGGTTACGAACTAAAAAACTTAATCATTAACTTCTTGATCTTGATATTGAAGACGGTAAAGATTGTAATAATATCCATGATTTTTAAGTAAGGATTGATGATTACCTTGTTCAACGATTTTACCATTTTGTAAGCAAATAATGTTATCAGCATGTTGAATTGTAGATAATCGGTGAGCAACTATTAACATAGTACCAATATTCATCATTTTTAATAACGAATCTTGAATGATTTTTTCTGTTTCTGTATCGATGTTAGCGGTAGCTTCATCTAATATTAATATTTGTGGCTTATGTACAACAGTACGAGCAAAACTTAATAATTGTCTTTGTCCGCTAGAAAAGTTACTTCCGCCTTCATTAACTTCGGTATCTAAGCCTAATTCTTGTTTGTTAATAAATGAATCAGCGTTAACATATTTACAAGTTTTTCTAATTGCTTCATCACTAATTTCATCATCTCTTAAACTGATATTTGATTTAATAGTTCCAGAGAATAAGAAGACATCTTGAAGCATTTGCCCAATACCTTTTCTTAGCGATTTAATTTTAATATCTTTAATATCGTGTCCATCTATTAAAATTTGCCCTTTTTGAATATCATAATTTCTTACAATTAACTGCAAAATCGTAGTTTTTCCCGCTCCGGTAGCGCCAACAAAAGCGACAACTTGTTTTGGAAGTATATGGAAAGACACGTCTTTTAAAACCCATTCATCTTCTTTATAAGCAAACCAAACATTTTTAAACTCAATATCACCATTAAAATGTTCAATTTCAATAGCGTCTTCTTTATCCCTAAAGTCTGGTTTTGTTTCTAATAAGTTATATAATCTTTCACAAGAAGTAAACGCTTTTTGTAAGGCATTTAATTGGTCAGCAAGATTTTGTATTGGATTAAAGAATTTACTTACTAATGAGTAGAATATTTGAATAACACCAATCGTGGATAAACCAATAAAACTTAAAGATACAACACCATATTCTAAACAGAAATAAACGCCAAATCCTAATACTAACGCTAAAGCAACGTAATAAACTAAAGTAACAAATGGACGATATGCAGCGAATATCTTAATATCTGTTTTTCTATTTTTAATAATTTCATCATTTAATCGTTCAAATTCCGTTTCTTTTTGTTCTTCTTGATTAAATATTTGGGTAATTTTCATTCCAGAAATATTTTCATTTAAGAAAGCATTCATTACAGAAAATGAGTGTCTTACTTTACGATAATTTGCTCGAGATTTATTTCTAAATATCCAGCTAGAAATTAATATAATCGGCATAAATGCTACTAAGATTAAAGAGACACGCCAGTCGATTGCAAACATTACTACAGTTACGCCAACAAGCATGAGCATATTCTTAATTAAATTAACAATAGTGTTAGTAAATAAATCGGATAATTGGTTAGTATCAGAAGCAACGCGTGTTACTAAACTACCAACCGGGATATCATTAATTTGCGCAATAGACATATTATCAATATGTTCAAAGACAATCATACGCATATTATAAATAATTTCTTGTCCAATTCGTTGAAGGGCCATTGTGGTAATATAGACAAATACGTTATTCATAACTGTGACTATTAAAGCCGTAATGCAAAGTGCAAAAGTCATATACATATCACTTAGCTTTAATAAATTAGGAGTTTCTATAAATTTTTCAGCAATAACACCAAGTTGAGAAGTAATTGTGCCAGGCAAAATAGAAGAAGCTAAATCTAAAGCAATCATTAATAACATTATTAATAAGACACCTACTAGCTTCCAAGCATAAGGCTTAACATATGGCCAAGTCTTTTTAATAATTTCTAAATCAGACATTTTGCGGTCATTTTTTTCATAAATGTGTGCCATATTATTTTGCCTCCATTTCTTTTTCTAAAAGTTGGAGTTCAACCATTCTTGCATATATTTTAGATTTTGCTAAACATTCTTCATGTGTTCCAAAAGCATCAACTTGACCATCACGTAAAACTAATATTTTATCTAAGTGTTGAACAGTGGAAACTCTTGAAGCAATGATAAGAGTTGTTTTGCCTTTTCTAATATTTTTAATATTTGATAAAATTGTTTCTTCCGTTTTAACATCAACTGCACTAACGGAGTCATCAAGAATTAATATTTTAGGATTTTTAATAATTGCACGGGATATGGAAATTCTTTGCTTTTGTCCGCCAGAAAGCGAAACGCCTTTTTCACCAATTAATGTATCATATTTATCTTTAAATCCTTCAATATTATCATCGACTGATGAGAATTTAGCGGCTTCTTTAACTTCGCTTAGCTCCATATTTTCATTAGAAAATGCGATATTATTTTTAATAGTATCCGAAAATAAGAAGTTATCTTGTGGGCAATAACCGATGTTTTCTCTTATCTCTTTAATTGGCAAGTGCATAATATCAATATCATCAATGAATAATGTACCTTCGTTAACATTATATAATCTAAATAACATATTAACTAATGTAGATTTTCCTGACCCTATCTTACCAACTATACCAACAGTCTCTCCAGCATTAATTTTAAGAGAAATATCTTTTAAAATTAAAGTATTAGGATCATCAGGATAAGCAAAGTTAAAATGCTTAAACTCGATTTTTCCTTGATAATCAACGTGAGTTATTATATCTAAATCTTTAATTTCTATTTCTTCATCTAATAAAGCAGAAATACGTTTAAGTGATGCTTTAGCACGCGCGATTAAGTTAATTGTTCCAGCTAGGGCAAATACTGGCCAGATGATGGTGTCCGCTAAGCCGATGAATGTGATTAATTGACCTACGGAAATACCTACTTTAGGATCTCCTCCGCTTTTAATATGAAGATAAACTAAATAGGATCCACCAAGTAATATTAAGCCAAAGACAAAATAAATTAATATTTCAAATACTACATCTAAAATAGCGCTTGTTTTAGCAAATTCAATATTTGTATCTTGATTACTTTTAGCAACTTTAGAAAATTGTTTTAATTCTTTTCTTTCTTTTACAAATGCTTTGATAACACGGATTCCAGTAAAGTTTTCTTGCGCAAAATCAGATAAATCTTCGAATGCTTTTTGCCTTTTACCCCATTTTGCTTCCATAACACGGTCAATTGTTACAGCAAAGACGCATAGAATGACTAAAGGTATAAGTAAGATAAGTGTTAATACCCAATCAATTAAAAACATTCCAACAAGCGAAATAATTAATAAGAATATGCCATCCACTAATTGGACAATACCAAAACCAAATGCTTCTTCAATAGTTTCTAAGTCATTAGAAAAATAAGATAAAATTGCACCTGTTTTATTTGCTTTATAATATCTTTGCGATAGTTCTTCACATTTTTCAAACATATCTTTTCTTAAATCAGCTTGAACTTTAACTGATTCACCGAATATTAATATTCTCCAGCAATATCTTCCAATAAACATTCCTATACCGATTAAGAAAATTAACAAAATATCTTTAATTAAATTAGCGTAGTTACTTTCAATACCAAATATTGTTCCGGCAAGATTTTTATCGATAACATTATCAGCGATATTACCACTAAGCTTAGGAATAAATACTTGAATAACATCGACAAAAATTAAAAATAATATGCCAAAGAAGAAGTACCAAAAATACTTTTTATAAAATTTATTAACATGTTTTCCGAATACCATTATTCTTGACCTCCTTATTTATATTCTTTTTAATATTAAGACTAATATACTATTAAAATGGTTGTTTTGAAAGAAAAAAGAAGTGTTTATTAAAAGAAAGTGCTTAAATATTAGAAATATTTAAAATTATTCTACTAAACAATTGATAATATGAGTGCGACATATGGGAAACTATTACAAATTATTTTAGTGAAAAACAACGACATTATAGTTTGAAATATTTGGTGGTTGATTACTTATTAGATGAGAAAATTGAAGCACAACTTTATGAAGTTGAAGAAATAGGCTTTGACTACGAATATGAAATTTTTGTTAATTCCAATCCATTTTATGGATCAACATACCCAGATACAGATCCTTATGAAATGATGAAAACAATGAAAAAGGACATATAGGAAGAAAGTTTATTCTAAAAAATTTATAAACAATTTTGCTAAAAAATACGATTTTGGCATAGCTGCGGACTCATTCTTTTCAATGTGAGATTTCTTCAAACTTTTAATATATTTTAAAGAGCAAAAATGATATCAATTTTGTAAATTCCATCTTTTGCGGTCGAATAAATTACAATAATTTTAATTTCATTGCCAAGATAAATCTTATTTTGGCTTGTTTCTTTGGTGATGGTTATTTAAATGAGATTACGTTTCAAGCGCAATTTTTATTAGTTTTTGCACTTGAAATGCATAAAATAACATTGGAGATGCAATTTATGAGCGTTAAATCCAATTATTTTAAAATGAATAAAGAAAATATATAAAGTAATTTGTGAAGCTTCAACGTTATCGGATTTTGTTGTATCTAATGAAGAAATACTAAATAAAACTGGTGTATCTAAAAGAACTTTAATTTATACTCTTAATAAATTTAAAAAAGAAATGAATATGATTGATACTAATATAGGAAAATTTAGCTATCATAAATTTAATATTAATAAATAATATTATTCGATTATAGGTATCATTAATGTGTCTATTTTCTTTAAATTAAGTGATTTTATAAAAAAACATTCCGGCGTTATGCAAAAACAGTGCACAAAACCGAAAAATAGTGATATACTAATAGTGCATGGAGGAGAAAGAAAGATGATTTCTAATATTGAATTTAATTGCTACCGCTTTTTTGATAATTCAATTTTATCTTTTGTGGCGGATGCAAGAACAAAAAAATTAATGTCTAATTCTGTAGAAATAGATGGTAAAAATATTTTAAAAACTGTTGGAATATATGGGCCAAATAACTCTGGTAAAACGAATATAGTAAAATTAATGAGTTTAGTGAAAAATGTTTTACTAGGTAAAGAACTAATTGTTTTTAATAATCCAATTTTTAATGATCCTGAATCTATATATTTTTCTATTATTTTTAACAATTTAGATGATTTAGGTTGGATAAAATATGAATTTACATATAATAATGCAAAATTACAATACGAATCAGAGAAATTATCATCTATTACTTATTATCAATCTGGTAAGTTTACACAAAAAGTGATTTTTGAAAAAAATAACAAAGATAAAATTTTAAAAGTTTTTGATGATGATAAATCAGAATATTTATCTATTATTCCATCTCGTTTGCCATTCTTATATTCAATAGAACTTGAGTCTATGACTTTTTCTAATCTTAAAGAATATTTATCATCGCTTCGAAAATTAGCTGATTCAATTCAAATTGTTAAGATGTATGATATTCCTATTGAAAATACAATAGAAGCAATGAAAACTAGCGATAATAAAAAAATCAATTTTATTAAAGAATTTGTCAAAAACGCTGATATTGATATAAGTGATTTTGAATATAATGATGAAGCTTTAAGTGAAGTTAATGGTCAAATAAATGAAGAAGCATTAAATAGATTTAAAAAATTATCGGATAAATATAGATTATTAACAACATATGGATCAACTAAAGTTCCTTCATTTCTATTTGACTCAACAGGAACTAAAAAAATCGAATCCATAGCTTCGTATATTTATGATGCATTAGTAGATGGTAAAACATTGATTATTGATGAAATGGATAATGGATTACATTTTAAATTAACTAGATCAATCGTAAGTTTATTTAATAATATGATTAACACGAAAGGACAATTGCTCTTTATAACTCATGATTTGTTATTAATAGATTGCAATAAATTAATGCGAAAAGATCAAATTTATTTTATTAATAGACAAGACCATGTAGCAAGTCTTTATTGCTTAAAAGAAGCCACTATAATTGATGGTGGTCCTAGAGAAGTAAATGATATCATAAAACATTACAATAGAGGGGAATTTGGTAATGTTCCAAATCCTAATTTTATAGATTTAATAATTGAGGTGCTAGGTAATGAACAATAATATAAAATTGAGAATTCATTTTGTATTAGAAGGTTATGAAGAAAATACTTTGTTTGAGATTATTGACGATTTTAGAAAAAAGAAAAATATGGAGAAAATTAAATTATCCTTTCAAAATTGTAAAGGTGGAGGGAATGTCCCTATATATTTTCAATCTGCTTTAGCGGATGATTATGATTTTGTTTATTGTGTATATGATGTGGATTTTTGCCCTTTTGATGAAAAAGGAATGTTTAAAAGAATTAGAAAAGGATTGTATAAAGTATTAGGCAGTGATAAAGATGTTGACAATGTTAGCTTATGTACAAACCCTAATATACTATTAATAATCCTTTTAGGGTATGACTCTTTGCAGGCATTTAAAGATATAAAAGCTGATAAGAAAAGCAATACAGACTTAATTAGGAAGCATTGTAATAAAATGGGAAATAAAAAAGAATATGATGCTGAAGCATGGCAATTAGAGTTATTAAAAAATGATTATGTCTATGATAATAAAGCGAGTATAGAAAAAATTTTGGTAAATATAGATAAAATAAATGAAAATTATTTAGATAATAACAAAATCGGAAGTAATATTCTACCTATTATTAAAGCACTTATAAACGATGATGTTGAGTATTTTGTAAAAATAATAAATGATACTGAACAATAAAAAACAAATAAATTGAGTAACGTTTTTCAATTATAGACACTATTTCGGTGTCTATTTTCTTTAAATCAGTTATTTTATTGTTAAATTATTACAATGTTATGCAAAAATAATGTGCAAAGCCGAAAAATGTAATTGATTTATGAATTAAAATAAATAAGTTTGTATAAAAATAAAATATGGTATATAATATTATTAACTCAACAGTTAATAACTCTAGAGTTAATAATGTGAGGTGTTACTATGTTTGTCGGAAGAAAACAAGAATTAGATGAATTAAATAAGAGATTTTTTGGTGCAAAAAAAGAATTTGGAGTCATTTATGGACGAAGAAGAATAGGAAAATCTTATTTAATAAATGAATTTTTAAAAGATAAGAAAAGTTTATTTTATCAAGCTAAAGAGGATAGCAAATTTGGTAATTTAAAATCTTTATCTTATGAAATTGATAAGTTAATAGGCTTACCAAATACTTTTGTTTTTGAAAGTTATGAATCTGCGATTGATGCATTAATTGAACATACTAAAGAAGAAAGATTTGTTTTTGCAATCGATGAATATCCTTATATTATTAAACAAGATCCAAGTTTTCCATCTGTTTTACAAAATATTATTGATAAAGCACCTAATAACATATTCTTTTTAATTTCTGGTAGTGATATTTCAATGCTAAAAAATGAAATTGAAAATCATAATTCACCATTATATAAAAGAAGAACATTTGAAATGGAAATTAAAAAACTTAAATATAAAGAAAGTCTAGAATATTTAACTAGTATAAGTAATGAAGACAAAGTACGTTTTTTATCTTTAACATCAACATATCCATATTATTTATCAGCATTTGATTTTTCTAAATCATTTGAAGATAATATAAAAGATTTATTATTTAATCCTTATGGTACTTTCTTTTCCTTGCCTGATCAATTGTTGTCTAATTCTACTAAAACACAAGACATTTATAATTCAATCTTATACGCTGTGTCTAAAAGAAAAAGAACTATTAAAGATATTGCAGGTTATATTCATGAAGAAGATGCAAAAGTAAGTAAATATATATCATTACTTTTATCTCAAGAATTATTAGATAAAAGAGAAACATATATGGGAAATAAGAAAACCACTTATTATGAAATAGGTGATTCAATGCTTAAGTTTTGGTATATGTTTATATTTGATAATTTAGAAAAAATCAAAATTAATGGATTATTAGTATTTAATTCGTTAAAAAATGAAATAAATAATTTTGTTAATTTTGGATTTGAAGATATTTCTAGATTATTTATGGATGAATTAAATATGGATGGTAAATTAGGTGATGTTTATAATCCGTTTAAACCATATAAAGTAGAAAAATCAATCTTAAATAGATCGGTAGAAATTGATGGATTATCCGATAATGGTAATACCTTAATAGTAATGGAATGCAAATATCGAAATACTAAGTTTTCTTTAAATATGTTTAACCATTTGGTTGAGAGCGCTAGTGTGTTTCCATCAAAATTAAAAAGAGAATATTATTTATTTTCTAAGAGTGGATTTACTAGTGACTTAATTGATTCAAATATAGATAATGTTCATTTATATACTTTAGATGATTTATTTAATATCTAATATTTCCCTTCACTTATTAATAGGAAGTCATTATATAAAATGATCGGGTATAAAATAAAAAAATTAATTAAATGTGTTTTTTGATACTCAAAATTGAACATTGAGTAAATTTTACGTTGTGTTGATAGGTGATTTCATTGTATAATATATGTAACAAACGGAGAGAAAAATATATGAAATCAAATTTTAGGACGCGAATTGTGATAACTTTAAAACAATTAATAAAATTATTATCCCTTGTGTGTGTGATAATTTTTCCTTTTATAAATATTGTAATAAATAAATGGATTTTTCTAATAATGTTTTTTATTGCTACAGTTATTTCTTCACTATCATATAATGATTTAAAAAATGTTAAATTTGCTAGATTATTTTATTTTCCAGTAATTAGTCTTCTTATTTCGTGCTTTATTATAAAATATTTCACAACGATTGATATTTATTGGACAATATTTACAGTAGCTTTGGTTTGTATAGTTGTTTTTTTGTTTTCAGCACTGAGTTACTTTGCTATAAATAACCAAAAAATATTCAATATGCATTTATCACAAAATCATATCGTGTTAATTACTATATTTTTTATTTCATGTGATTTCTTTTTTATTGCAAATTTTGAATTTAATAATATAGGTATTTTTATAACTGGTGGCATTTTAGCACTGATTTTATTGCTTAATGTATTACATTCATTTACAAATTCGTATTCAAAATCAAAGATGACACTTTTATTTGATTTTTTATTTCTTGTTGCACTTACGATATTGTTAATACGCAAAATAGAAGACACAAATTTAACTAATATTATTACGACAATTGTTAGTGCTATATATGGTGGATTTATGACTTTGGCTGGAGTTATATTAACAATCAATGATCAGAAAAATGATAAAAAAGAATCTAGAAAATTATCTGTTCTTCCTTATTTTAATTGCACCCCATATATATGTGATGTTGATGGAAATGATAAACTACTTCATTGCGTTATGTTCAAAAGTATATTGAAAAAAAGTGATGACTCTATAAGTCAAGATGAAAAATCTATACTGAAATTGGGATATATATTAAACACAGATAAAATAGAATTCACAATAAAAAAGATAATTTTTGATAGCAAAGAATACTTATGCTTTGAAGATTCAATTGTTTA
The DNA here is from genome assembly GCA_934140155.1 of uncultured Bacilli bacterium. Taxonomy (GTDB): domain Bacteria; phylum Bacillota_I; class Bacilli_A; order RFN20; family CAG-826; genus RUG131. The sequence continues at coordinate 375,055 of CAKPBC010000001.1, forward strand.
CAAAAATGAGCTTTTTATGATATTGGTTTATTTGGATGAGAATGAAGTGAAAGAATATGAAAAAATACAATTAGTTGTAGAAGATATAGACATGAATTTACACAAATATAATTTAATTATTGATACTAGCAATAGTATGCCACTAATAAAAAATGTACAGTTAGAAACAGGTGATAATTATGAATATTAGTAACCTTACAAAGATATTAGATAGTTTTTATTCAAATAATAAAATAAAGTCAATATTAATCGATGGACCATGGGGGTGTGGAAAAACATACACAATTAAAAAATTTATTAATGATAAGAATTCAATTTGCTATGTTTCTTTATTTGGTATAAAAAATGTAGATGAATTAAATACTTTTATATATAAAACTGTACATACAAATAGAATAGTGTCAAAATACTCATTCAATAGTATTTCGAAAATTGTTAATCCTTTATCAACTACAATATATGCTAATCCATATGTATTACAAAAAATAGAAGATACAGAAAATCCAATTATTGTATTTGATGATCTAGAGAGAGTTGAACAAAGCTTTTCATTGACTGAATTGTTTGGCTACATAGATAAGTTTATTAATAATGGCATTCGCATAATTTGTTGCTATAATAAAGAAAAATTAGATGAGAGCAAAAAAAAGTCATTCAATTTTTTAGAAAAAATATTTGACAGAATTTTTGTTATAAGCGAAACCAATACTGATTTTTTAAGAGAACTATTACCAGAGAACATTGACTTAGACTTTTATGATTTTTATATGAATTTGTATGTCTTTTTTGGCGCAAACTTAAGAGCTTATATCAAAATTATACAATTTTATGAATATTTAATTAAGAACATACAGAATGTAGAAAATAATGTAAAAAAAATTGTTTTATATAATATTTCATATTTAATATATGTTATATTTTATTTCCCGGACACAATTATTTTGAACACAGAAGGTTTTCTAAAAACAGATAAAACTATATATGGCGAGAATATTGCTAAAAGAATTGAATACATAAAACTAAATAATGGTGTGTTTGACAAATTAAATATAGATTGTTTTTACGCTTTGATTAATTTATTTCTTTTTGATGAATTTAATAGTTTAAGCAAAGCATTGGATATTATTCAAAATATTAATTCAAATAGTAAAGATTCTGAAAACAGATTCATTAGTTTCTATTTGCTTTCGGATGAAGATAAGAAAAAATATATTCCAAAATTTGTCGAAGATATACAAAAAAATACAAAGTATTTTGATAGTCAAAGCGGAAGACAAACATTATTTGATGTTTTGCGATATAAGCAATGTAAATTAAATGATGAAGAAATAACAATTATCTGTGAAGGTATTATGAATTCTAAAAATAGTAAAGACTTATTAGATGATTTGGATTGTTTAGAGATAAAAAATAATGATACAATTATACAAGAATTGAAAAGCAAGTGCCAAATAATAAGGAACAATTACTTTTCTAGTGTTGTTTCAGATGCTATGAATACTAAAGACTATGATAAATTAAATAAATTGTTTTTAGATTTAAGAGATAATTATACAGAAATGATTAGTTTTTTAAGAAAATTAGAGAAAGAAAATTTTGTTTTGCCTGATTTATCAGCAACAATTACAGATTCACAATGGACTTATTGTCATAAATTGGCTAGGAATATTTCACAAAGCAAAGATGGCTTATTAAAACAATCGTTTTCTGATACACTATCAAAAATTGTTGATGAAAATGGTAATAAATCTAAGTCCTTAAATGATAGAGTGGATGCAATTTGCAACCAGTATGGATTTACAATAAAATAAATAACACTACTTCAAATTAATAATACTATATAAAATATTGTTGTTACTTACTATTGAGTAGTACAATATCTTTAGTAAATGGAAAGATATATTAACGAATAGTATGAAATAATTATGATCTAAAGGATGTAATGATATGAAAGATAAATTTTTAACTAACTATTCAAATGAAACTTTTTTAGAAAGAATTAAACATTCATTAGAAAAATGTAATTCTTTTGCTTTTTCTGTTAGTTTTATAAAAAAGCCTGGATTGATTTTATTTGAAAAAATAATGGAAGAAGCTCTTATTAGAGAAGTTAAAGGAAGAATAATCACTTCAACATATAAAGATTTTACTGATATAGCGTCTTTAAGAACTTTTTATAACTGGATGAAAAAATATCCTAATTTTGAATGCCATATTGACTTTAATTGTTTTGGTGATAATGGCTTTCATACTAAAGGATATCTATTTACATTTGACAATACTCAAGAATTAATTATTGGCTCATCAAATATTACTCGATTTGCTTTACTTAAAAATATGGAGTGGAATATTGCTTTAAATTCAGATAGTAAAATAGATTCTGCTGAAGAAGCATCTAAAGAATTTGAAGATTTTTGGAATAAAACTAAATTATTAAATGAAGATATTATTAAGCAATATCAAATGCAAATGGATTATGCCATCGATAAATGGGATATGGATGTATTTGATCCAGTTAATTTGACTGTAAAGCCAAATATTATGCAAAGAAAAGCATTAAAAGAATTAAGACGATACCGAGATATGGGAATGACTAAAGCGCTTGTGGTATCAGCTACAGGATCAGGTAAAACATTTCTTGCTGCGTTTGATGCAAGAAATTATGATGCAAAAAGAGTACTTTTTATAGTTCATAGAGATAAAATCTTACTTGATGCTAAAGATACTTTTATGAAAGTATTTGGTGCTGAAAAAACATATGGATTATATGTTGGTAATCATAAAGACTTAGATGCTGATTTTGTTTTTGCTTCTAATATTATGTTATCACAACATTTAAGCGAATTTGATACAAAAGAATTTGATTATATTGTCTTTGATGAATGTCACCATGCCGCTGCAGCGAGTTATCAAGCAATAATGAATTATTTTAAACCTGGATTTATGCTTGGTATTACTGCAACACCAGAACGTATGGACAATCAAGATGTTTTTGGTATGTTTGATAAGAATGTTCCTTATGAATTAAGACTAAGAGATGCAATTATTAATGAGCTAGTTGTTCCATTTCATTATTATGGAATTAGAGATAGTTTAGTAAATTATGGCGGTAAAGATAATTCAATTATTGCTAAAGAAATTGCAAAAGTAGAAAATATTGATTTTATCTCTCAAGAAATAGAAAAACATCGTCCTAACCAAAAGCTAAAAGCATTAGCGTTTTGCACATCAATTTCACATGCACAACTAATGGCAGAAGAGTTTAATGAATCCGGATATAACGCAGTTGCTTTAACTGGTTCGAATGATTTAGGACAAAGAATAAAAGCATTCAATGATTTGCAAGATGATTCTAATCCACTAGAGATTATATGCGCTGTTGATATATTAAATGAAGGTGTAGATATTCCTAAAGTCAATATGGTTTTATTCTTAAGACCAACTGAATCTCAAACGATATTTTTACAACAACTAGGAAGAGGTTTAAGAAAAGCTGATGGAAAACCATATGTTACAATACTAGATTTTATTGGTAATAATTATAATAGATCAGTGCAGATTGCTATGGCATTAGGAACATTAGGTCAATCCACAATTATGGAAAAACAATACTTGGTTGATATGATTAGAAACGATTTTGTTGCTTTAAATATTCCTGGAGTAGAAATTCATATTGATGCATTATCAAAGGAAGAAATTATTGATTATGTTAGATCTACTAATTTTAATACTAAAACGATATTAGCAACGGATTATGAAAACTTTAAAAAATATTTGAAAAAGGATACTTATCCTTTACATATTGATTATTTAAATAATGATTGTGCACCAGATTTATTAAGATTTATCAAATCAAGTATATCTAATAAAAATAATAGCTATTATACATTCTTAAAAAAAATAGGTGAACAATCATTACCAGTATTTAATAAAGAACAAATTAAAATGATAGACAATTTATCAGAATTATTACCACTTGTACGTGTTGATGAATATATAATCGTTAATCAATTATTAAATGATGGTCTTAATATTGATGAATTAATAAATTATAATTCTAAAGTTACAAAAGATACTTTAAATCATGCTTTAAAACACCTAAAGCAGTTTAATATTATAAATGATAATAATGAGTTGATTATTCAAACTAGTGATGTATTTATTGACTTTATTAATGATTTAATATCTTATGGTTTAGAACGTTATGATATTGAATTTGGCGATTATGAAGGTAATTTCAAATTATATGGCAATTATTATTCTGAGCAAATACAAATGGTTAAACTACGTAGTTTTTATCCATATATGAGAGGTACGGAGTTTGATACTATAAATAATGAAACTTACTGTTATGTTACTTTAAAGAAAGATGCATCTGTAGAAGAACGATTAAATTATAAAGATAAGTTTCTAACACCTTCTTTATTTCAATGGGAAAGTGTTAAAAATACAACATTTACAACAGGGGATGGGCCTAAATTATTAGAAAGTAAAAAAGTTCATTTGTTTGTTAGAAAGATAAAAGAAGAAGATGGTATTGTTTTACCTTTTACTTATTTTGGAACTGGAAAATTTGTTAATCCAAGAGAATCATTTACAACAGAAAATGATGTAAAACATAATACATTGCTATTTGATATAAAATTGGATAATGCTGTTCCAGAAGAATATTGGTTTGATTTTAATATTAATAAATAATAAAAATAGTGAAAACATTTATGGAAAAAAACAATTTGAAGACTCAATGGCTTATATAAAGTATTAGAAAAAATTTGTGTTGTTTTAAAATTCTATTTAGCTGATTTTATGTATTGAAAATTAGAAAAAATATTAATTTATAGCAATCAATTGTTAAAGATCATGCTCTGTTTCTTCACGTTGTAATAAGCCATTGTCTCCAAATAATATAACGTTTTCGGATTTTGGCCTTTTTTGCTCTTCTAATTGTGGTATATAAACAAAAGCAGGCATTTGGAAAGCTGTACCAGATACAATACATTCTCCAGGTGAAAGAATTGTTACAAAATCCATTGATTTATCATCCATATAAGCGACAGCTTTTCTAATTATTGATATGTCAGAAGGATTAACTAATTTGTGGATAAAATAATTATGAAGTTGTGAAATAATCGTTGATGAAATATCACTAGGTCTTTGACTAGCTAACATTAAAAATAGTCCAAATTTACGACCTTCTTTTACTACTTTTTCAAATGTTTCTAAGATAGTAGAATGAGTTGGTTTCGAAGCTCTATCTTCATATAAAATATTGTGAGCTTCGTCAATAACAATGGTAACGATTTGCGTTACAGAATTTTTTTCCTCTTTGTTTTTTTGCAAAATATTAAATAGGTTTGTGGCAATTATTGATGGAATAATTTCCTTCATATCTTTATTCACATTAGCTAATTGAATCACAGCTATATTTTTTTGTTTCTTATCAAAAATATCTTTAAATTTATTTGAAAAATCAAATATTTTTTTAAAATCTGATATTAGTTTTTGGGCTCTTGATGCTAAAGGCATAAGAAAATCCAAATTAACTCCATTTTCATTTTCATTAGCAATAGCAAAATATAATTCAAAAACAAATCTATCTAGTGGATTTTGTGGTAAAATGATAGATATTTTGTTGAAATAATTTTCTGCTTCATCTTTATTATCTACATAAACCGATTTTCCATTATCGTCAAAATAAAATGTTTGGGCTTTTGAATGCCATTTTATATTTTCTATCTCTTTAAAATAATCACCTAAATAAAGTCGCATAGAATTAAACAAGACTTTTTTTGAATTTGTAATAATATTTTTTAAATAATTTAAATAGTATTCTTCATCTCTGCTTGATCTCATATTTTTAAAGGCGGATTTTACTACAGGGACTTGTGTTTTTTGGGAAGCATTCATCAAAACAACAAAATCATCCTCAGTTAAATCATTAATATCTAATGGTATTTTTTTTGCCGAGTCTTTAATTGTAGACAATTTATATACTATTTTGTTGTTCTCATTACAAATGGCATCATCTCCATATTCGTTGTTTAAATCTATTACTATATATTTAGCCGCATGGCGTTTGGCCATTATCAACGAATCAGTATATAGACTTAAAATTTTGGCTATTGTGTTAGATTTTCCACTACCCGTATTTCCAAAAACACCTATATGAGATGGTATAAGCTTGTTTAAAGAAACTCTTATTTTCTTGCTTTCATCAAATACATCATTCCCTAATTCAATATCGTTTTGTTGCTTGTCAGCATAAATACATAATAGATCTTTTTCTTCAAGAAGCTCTATATTTGCAGAAACTATGGGAAGTACGCGCAATCCTTGAATAAATGTTCCGTTATCTAAATATCCTTTAACGCTTAAGTCTAAATAATGACTATTAACTTTGTCCTCTTTTTCTATACTATATTCCCCATTTACTTGGCAAATAATTGTGTCGATTCCAATTTTTGTTTTTACATATGCATTAATTTTTGGCGATGATTCTCTTTTGCCGTTTTTTGTTAGATATGGTGGCAATAATTGAAAAAGTTTGGCTTTAATTTTTAATCCATTAACCTCGATTATTCTTCCTACAATATCTCCCATGATCGCTTAATCCTTTCTGCTAGCAAAGAAGTGGAATCAGTAGCCCCATCTCCTTTTATAAAAAACACTTGTTCATCTAATAAATTGCTAGGAATATTATTGTCTTTAGAAAAGCTTATCCAATATAGTGTAAGTCCTGCTTTTAAACAGTCTAGTAAAATATTATTTATGTGTTTATCATTTCCCGAATAACCGATTACAAACAGGATTGAACAAGAGCGTGATAAATGTTCTTTCATTTTAAAAAGTAATTCAAATCGCTTGGCTTGTAAAACATCATCATATTTGTTCGCGCCAGGTAAGACTGGATTAGACATATCACCATGAATTTTTGATATTAAATAGGTTGGTATATATTTCTTTAAAGAATAATCGTATGCGACAATGTTGAATAATTTGCTGAGATCATCTATATTAGATGAAGAAATTTGGTTAGCTATTAATCCAATTGACTTTAACGAATTTTCCACAATGCAATCGTAATTTAAAGTATAAATATTAATTTGCTTCATAGAATTTGTTCTATTTTCACTTTGCTTTACAATTTCGTTTATTGATTCAAAAAGAGATTTTAAATTTGAAATAGAAGGATTATCGTAACAAATATTAGAGTTTGCTTGCACTAATTCGTTTTTAAATACTTCTAAGACTTTTTTTCTCTTTTTTTCACTTGTTATTTCGTTTAAGGCTTCTTCTAAATTATCTTTTTTGGCACCAAATTGTTTTAATTTTGCTAATGTTCTTTTAAAATCTTTAAATTGTGGAAATGCTTTTCCGTTAACTCCAGACCCAAAAAGAAAATTGATGTGAGATGAAGATAACATTTTCATATCGAATCTAAAGCTTTCATCTAATTCGTTCATAAGTTTAACTTCCTTTCTGTAATAAATATTTTAAGTATTAATAGATATAATGTAACTTTTGCTTAAAAAATAGAATTGCATTTACAAAATTAAAAAATATAAAAATATTCATGTAATTATATTTTGAAATTAACTAAGTTTTGCGTATGCTAGTGATTTTGAAATTACTATATTTTTAAAATGAATAATGGCTTTTAACTTTTTCTTTTATAAAACATTTATATTTCGATATTAATCTTAAAAATATAACTAATGTAGTCTGAAAAAAATATATTCTTCTGTCTTATAAAAAAGGTGCTGTTTTTTGGTGATTATATTTTACTCATTGATTTCCCTCCATTGGTATTATACAACAAATAAATGCGTGTTTGTAGGAAAAATAATTTAATTATTGATTATCGAATGTTTTTAATTCCACAACTGATATAATCAAATGAAATACCATACCAAAACCAAACATCAAAATAATAGTTAACATATTAAATTGAATGGAATTTGTTATATATAAAATAAACCAAATACCATAATAGACAAAATTAACTAATATGCTATTTATTACATTATATTGTGTTTTGCCTTTTCCAATAAATATTGAATCAGGAATAATACATAATGAATATGCTATATAAAACGGCCATAATTTTATGATAATAGAGAATATGTCTTGATAGTTATCTATTCGCTCAACATATCTTAAAAATGGTTTCCATAATGGAATAGTTATAATCCAAGTAATAATACTAAACGCGACTATCATTAAATAGTTAGAAAGGTTAGTATTTTTTTCTTCTTTATAATCGGATTTAATAATTTCAGATAAAGCAGATATAGGTATTAATAACCATCCCCATATAAAGTTATTAGCAACCCAATAGTTACCAGATTCTGCGACAAGATTGACCATTCTACTAATCATTAAAGCATAAACAATATTATCAATAAATTGTTGCAAACCGGAAAATAATCCGATTTTGCACCAATTTGCTATTAATTTAGAATATCCTTTATTAAACCAAGAAGGAGTAATTTGCTTTTCTAAGAAAAGTGTAATAAATCCTGCAACTGCTAAAATAGAATTGGTAATAATGTTATTTATAGCAATACCATTAACACCTAAATTAGGAATTAAAATAAAGTCACCAATAATTCCTAAAATAGCTTGTATTATTAAAAATATATATACATTTTTCGCCTTATTTATAGTAACAAATATAACATTAAAGAAAGTTGGTATTATTCCAATCATAAAAGCAATAGTTTCTAGTTCTAAATATTGTTTAATAGCAACAATATTAACTTCACTAGGATTCATTGCTTTAATAAGAGAAGTACCATAAAAGAATACACCAATGTTAAATATAAAATATAGTGAAAATACTATAATTAAAGCAATAAAAGTAAATCTAGAAAAGTTTTTGTTATCCTCTTTATTAACTCGATTTAATATGGAATATAAAGGTATTATTAGTAATGCTTTTAACGTTTCATCTATTAAATCATACCATTCCATTTGCCCAATAATATCAATCCCACTAGCGGAAGTATTAACATACGCTAATGCGGTTCTAATTGTTTGATATATTGCTGGCACTAAAGCTAATGCGCATAACGCTATCCACATATTCCATCTAAAACTTTTTAAGTTAGTAAATAATGATTTAATTTTCTCCATTTTAACCAATCTCCTCTTTGATTCTATCACGATATAAATCCACCCATATTTCACTTTCTTTTACCCATTTATATATTCTTTTGTAATTATCAGATTCTTTTGGTGTAGACTTTAATCTATTTTCCATAACTTCAATCATTTTATCAGCCCAATTTTTTCTTAAATTTTCATCTAAAGAATATGCTTGCAAACATTTTTTAACGGCAATAAATGTTTTCTCATCATCTTTTAATGGATCACCAATATTTAGCCAAGTCCATAATACATAGATAATGTCTTCATATTCTTCGCCAATTTGACAGGAATCCCAATCAATAATACCAGTTATTTTGTTATTATTAATTACCACATTAGCGCTCCACAATTCACCATGAACATATACTTTGCCATTTAATTCTTTTTTACTTATTTGATTTAGTTTTTTAAGTAATAGAAGTAGTTCTTTGGTTATATCTATGCCCATATAAGTAACATACGTACTAGTTTCTCCAGAAAAATAAGTAAAATAATCAAAGCCGTTTTCTTGTTTCTCTAAAACTGGAACAAATTCAATATTGTTATTTTTAAAGAGTGTTAATGCTTGATATTCTATTTCATTATTAGTGGATTTTTTAGCAATTTTCCCATCAATAACTCTTAAACTATTGTTAGAAAATCCTCCTAATAAGGGTTTTGATTTTGCACCAAAGCTATTAATATCGGCATTTAATTGCTGCATTAAATTATATACATCGACATTTACATTTGGCTGTTCTTTGATTTCATAAATTACTAATGATCCATATGCACTAGCGCCACAAGTGATTAATCCATCGTTTCCGATATTGTAGTATGTTTTATCTGGATAGTTATTTTCAAAAAACTTAATAGCTTCTTTATTGTGAAGAATGCCGGCATTAAGTATTTTTTTAGCTAAACTATTATCACTTACTTTAATAGCGTAATTTAAAAGTGGCTCCACTAAATGGTTACAAAATAAGCCTTGTTTTTGATTGTCTTCAAATTTTCTATTTACTTTATTTAAAAATAATGTTTTTGATTTTAGAATGTTTTTTAAAATATTTTTTGTGTTTCCTAGCTTTATTAATAGGTCATTAGATAATATTTCTTGAAAGTAATTACCAAAATGATTTGATTCATTACAATAATTCCAAACATTTATAAACTTATCAAATAAATCATAGTCATCCATTTCACATAATAAATCGATAACTTTTTCTAATGGCTTTTCTGTATCGCAAACATAAATATCTCCTAATAACATTTTGCTATAATATTCAAATTGTATATATCCTTGTTCGATTAAATATCTTATTCCGTTTTTTGATTTATAACGAAGAATATAATCTAAAATGCTACATGAAAACTCGTCGCTATTTTTAAAAACGTTTGTGCTCCTTTTATCAGATTTAGAATCAAGTTGCTTATAATAAGATAAGTCATCAATAAAAGCAGCATATCTTATTCCATCAGGCTGAAAATTAGTGCATTCATCACCGCCATTTTTGATGTAATTGTAAGTTGTTTTAAGCAAATATTCCATTGGTGCAATATATTCTTCAAGAAACTTTCTTTCTCCGATAATCATTTTATTGAAGTTCGCCCGTTTTTCTTGTGCTTTATTATAATAATCTCTTTCACCATTTATTTTTAGTATTTGTTGTAATAATGACACTTGAGATTTTATCCCAGCTTTTGTCATTAAATATTCTATTCTTTCTTTTTGTGTTTGTATTTCACTCATTGCTTTCTTCCTCCGCTTATATTGTATAATGTAAAAAATTAGATTTGTAGTCAAGAGAGCGATTTTGCGTTGTCAATTAAATATATGAGTATTCAGTATTGGTGCTTTTTCATTGACAACTTATAAAATATTAATAAATCTTAATTTTATTAAATTAATAAATCATTTATAATGAATTTAGCACTCGGAGGCAGTTATGGATTATTTAGACTTAATAGATTACGTTAAACATTATAAATTAAAAGAGCCAGTCTTTTTTAATGAGAATGGGAATAATGTTAATCAATGTTTAATTTTAGAAAATCTATTAAATATTGTTGATGATGATCAAAAAGAAATAATACATAATGAACTAATTAACATTAAAATTTATGACAAAATTAAAACAAAAGTTGGTAATAAATTAAAACATTCAAAAGAAAGCATTATTGTTTTAAAAGATATAACACTTAATAATTCATTAATAGATTATATTGTTATTACTCCACATGGAGTAGTGGCTTTAGATGTTAAAATGCTAATAGGAGATATTGAAGTTAATGAAGAGGGTACCTTCTATCGATTACTTAAAAATGTACTAGGAGAAGTTTATAACAAAGTAGAAATACTTAATCCAATAATTCAAAATAGATATCATGTTAATGATATAGCTAAATTATTAAATATTGATGAAGTAATAAAAGGATTCCCTATTTATTCTTTACTTGTTGTTACAAATTATAATTCGACAATTAGTATTGCTTTTGAACAAAATGAAATTAATAAATATATTGTAGAACTAGATAATTTGAATGATAAAATAGACGAAGTATTACGAAAATCTAGATATGACATTATGGATAATCCTATGTTTAATATTGCTAATATTATCATGACTAAAGATTCACCAAAAACTTATGATTTTTCTAAGTATTTTAATGCGAATACTAATGAGTATGATGAGTCATTAGATAATAAATATGATAATTATATAACTAATCCTAATGAATCAATACGAATTGCTTTAAAAAAATTCCGCTCTAAAAAAGCTAAGCAATTAAAAAGATTATCATATAATATTTTAACTAATAAACAATTAGACATTTTAGTATTTAAACAACCAACTACTAAAGAAGAGTTTATGAAGTGTGGCTTTACTGAAGATAAATATAATAAATATGGGGAAGAAATAACTTATATAATTGTAAATAAAGGTAAAGATATATTATTAAAAGATGCTTTTCCATTTGAAAAGAAACCTAAAGAAAAAGGATTATTTGTTCGTATTGATGATCCTAAGAGTTTAAACGAAAAACTTTACAAAGCTCTTAAAGTATATCGCTATAAAAAAGCAGAAGAACTCCGTTATAAGCCATATCACATATTTAATAACCTGCAACTAGATAGTATCATCTTTTATATGCCTAAAACTATTGAAGAATTAAGCAAAATAAGTGGCTTTACTGAAAAGAAGTGTAAAGCATATGGTGAAGATATTATTACACTTGTAAAAACCAATTCATAGCGATTGCAAGACTATAAAAAGTCACGGGTTCTTCAAAAGGTGCAAATAATGGATAGTTTAACTCTTTTGAATTATAAAATCTTATTTATGTCGTTGGAAAAATGTGAAAAAATCACCTAAAAAGTCCGGAAAAATGTGGGAATTAGTAGCTAAAACACGTGGAAAAATGTGATTTTTATAAATAAAGTACATTAAACCAAACAAAAAAGTTATGATTTCAATAAATGATTTCATAACTTTTTTTAAACATTTTTATTCTTTTAATTAGCAGCGTAATGATAATAATCTAATGTGACATAGTCATAATTACCACATACTTGATTACCATATGCATCTGTGTAATTAGCGGCATGAATAAAAGTATATTCGATGTTATAAGTTTGACCTTTACGAACATTTAATCGCATTAATGAATTTAAAATATAATTTGTAAATAAAGATCTATCACCATCAGTTCTTCCACGGTCACTATCTTTTCCACCATTAAATGTAGCACTTTGACTAATACTAACAGGGATACCATTAATTTTAACAGTCATTACTTTATTTAAATACATATCGCCAGTTTCTGAAGGAACAGATTGATGGCTTGAAGAAACTTTAGTTACATAGTTAGATGAACCCGCAATTGAATAATTTAAGTAGCCATCTTTACTAGGCACAAATGAATGAGCCATTTTATCGCCTTCACGAACATTACCAACATAATAACCATTTCTTGAGTTATCAGTTACAAGACCATTTTCATCCCATTTAGTTGCAACAGCAGGAGAAGAATAAGCATAAGGCCAATTATCATGATCTTTAGCCTTAGATATTCCATCATCAGCCTTGTTTTTAGTTAAAGTAAACTCTTCAGCCTCTAGTTTAATAGATTCGTCAATAATATTTTTATTATTGTATTTACCAAAATCTAATTCCATATAGTCATAGTGACCAGAAGCATTACCATTGTTAGCGGTGAATTTAAATACATTATCACCTTTAACAATATGCACTTTACCGATATTAACAGATTGCCATAATTGCATCATATAACGTCCATTTAAGTCTAAATTGACATCATCTTTTCCATCGCCATCAGTATCTTTACCAACGATATTAACGGTTTCATCTGCTTTTTCATCTATTTGACCTAAAAAACTTGCATTAGAAGAAACACTAAAATCTTTCTCGTTAATTGTTAATTTAAATGCATTAGCAAGTTTTAACTCTTCGATAGAATAATTCTGTTTGTTTTTGTTACTTGCTCCACGAATAATAATATCTGCATATCCTTCAGCTTCTGAATGATAAGTATAAGTCATGGTACTTGTATTATCAAATTGCAAAACAAAGTCGCCAGTAGGATTAATCAATTTACCTAGTGGAGAAGTTACTTCCTTTCCATAAGGAGAAGCGGCACATCTTCCTCCTAATTTAGCTAAGTAATGACGTGTTGTTTTATGCTCTGATGTGTCTTTACTTGCAGCAATTGCAGTTCCACCTAAAGTAAAGTCTTCAAATTCAATTTTTACATTATCAGAGTTAATGTTATTATCAAATAAATCTCCATAAATAGAATTACTTAATGAACTTGTTGATGTGTATAATTGATTAGAACTATCAACAATAAATGGTGATACATTAAGAATTGTATTTAATCCATCGCTAGGAATATTTAATAATGACTTAACTAATAAGTAATCATAACTATTTCCATCATTAAATAAAGAAGACATATTTTCTTTATTATATGTTTTATTGTTAATTATTACTGATTTAAAGACACGATCAACTGTCGAAGAAAAATCATGAGTAGTAGCGCCATATCTATAATTAATATTAAATCCCATATCTAAGTAAGGAATAGTGGTGGCATTGTTATCATAATTATCAACACTAAATCCAGAAATAAATCGAGCGTTAAATGTTCCGTCTTCATTAGCAACATAATCTAAATAAGGTTTAGATACTTTGTTAGTTAAAGCGCCACTTACATCAATAGAATCAGCAATTTGAGCGGTTTTATGAAGTAATATGTATTGTTCATTATCTTTACCTTCATTACCAATAATAGGACTATAGTCTTTAGTAGAAATATAGCATACTCCACCTAATGCAAGAGCGGTTAAAGCGCTCATTAATATGTATTTACTAGTCTTTTTCATATTATTTAGCCCCCGTTTCTAAGAAGTCATCGCCGCTCCAATCAGCGGTTTCTTCCACTCTAATATCATTGGAGGCCATCATCACATCTTCAATTTTAACCATATCCACATTAATTTTCGGACTTTTGTAAATCTTTTTCATCTTTGTCATTTCCTTTCTTAATGAATCCTTGATATACAAATACAAAGGCTAAATCAACTAACAAGACATTTATACCTGCGACAGCAAATAACCAATATGATTTAGGTCTATTAACGCTAATGATTTTATTTCCTGAACCAGTGTTATTTTCAGCATGGTTATAAATGTATTGTGTATTACATAATTGGAATAAAATGTTTTTACATGCTCTTCTAACTCGATTTGCTCTTAAAACATCTTTTGACCAATTTGAACCTAAGTTATGTGACATATTTTGGGCACCATTAAGCCATAAGTCATTGCCACTTGCTAAACCTTCATTAGCATTACCTGCTCCGCCCATCCAGTCAGTAACAACTGTACCATTAAATCCCCATTCATCTCTTAATATATTTGTTAATAAGCCATGATTTGCACCTGCCCAAACACTACCAACACGGTTAAAGGCAGACATAATACCATTAGCTTTTCCTTTTTTAACAGCGATTTCAAATGGTCTTAAATAATTTTCACGAATATTTTGTTCCGTCGCCCAAGTGTATAAAGAATTACGTAATGTTTCAGTTTCATTTAAGGCAAAGTGTTTAATATAAGGAGCCATATTGCCTTCTAAAGCACCTAAAACAGTATAAGCAGCTGAATATCCAGATAAGACAGGATCTTCACTATAATATTCATTATTTCTTCCACCAAATGGCGATCTTCTGATATTCGCACCAGGAGCGTACCAACCATGTACGCCAGTAGCAGCGCCTTCTGCAGCAACTGTTTTACCATAGTCATAAGCTAATTGCTTGTTCCAAGAGTTACCAATTAATCCCGCCATTGGGAACCAAGTCCATTTAGAAGTTTCTGTAACAGAAGCGTTAGATCTTGTTAATCCCATTGGACCATCATTATCTCTTAACCAAATCTTGCCTACGGATTCTGCTTCAGCGGTAGAGTATCCGCCCATTACTACTAATTTAATAGCATCTTCGGTTGTTAATTGGTCTAAGAATGTATCCCATAATGGATCATTATAATCAGCACCTAATTTTTCAAATAATTCTTTATTAATGCTTACTACATTACCATCAGGACTTTTAAGTTGACTTTCCGATAATTTATTTCCAGATTTATCAGTGTATAAATATAAATCATGATTTTCACCAAATTTAGGTAATTCGGTGAACTTTTCATTATCTTCACTTGTAATAGCGCCACTAGTGGTTTTTGCTCTAGCGGTAGTATTAGGGAAAGTGTTTTTAAAATCTTTACGAGTTAAATAATTATATGTTTTTTCTCCGTTAATAGGATTACCATCAATAGGAATATTATTAGAACATCCTTCATCAGTAAAACGATTTTTAACTTCATTTTTACTATTTGGATCTACTTCAAATTTAATTCCTTTAGCATCAACGTTATATTTAATTGTTAAATCTTCGCTTGGTGTTTCGTGAACATTCCTTAATAATTTTAGTTTATATTCGCCACCATCTAATTCATAACCTTTAAAACCATTTTCATTTTTATCATAGGCATCATAACTTGCCATATCATAAGCATCGATACTTAATGTAACAATCTCTGATTCTCCTGGTTTTAATAGTCCAGTCTTAGCATAATCGCCTAAATTAATAGATGATTTTTCAATGCCATTTAAATATGGTGCAGTGTAATATAATTCCACAACATCTTTACCAGCGACAGTACCAGTATTAGTAACTTTAACATTGATTTCAATTTTTGAGTCTTTAGTTAATGTAGTTCCGGCACTAGGAATAATTGCCTCTTTTCCCTCGATTGCTTCGATTTTCCAATCAAATGAGGTATAAGATAAACCATAGCCAAATGGATATTGGACAACACCATCATAGCCAGTTTTACCATTAGATTTTTTAGTATCACTATTAGAATAACTATCCCAATATCCTTCTACATTTGCGGTCTCATACCATTTATAACCCATATAGATATCTTCTAAATAAACAATAGAATTAGTGCTAGCTTTTCTTCCGGCATTATAGAATGTTGGGTTTGTAGAATGATCAGTAACACAAGTCTCAGTAATTCTTCCACTAGGATTAACATCACCGGTTAATACCATTGGAATTACTTTAGCACCACTTTGTCCAGTTGCGCCAATATAATAGACATTATTAATCTTTTCGCTTTCGAAAACTCCACATTCAATCATGTTTGTGCAGTTTAATAACACTGTCACATTAGAGAAGTTCTCACTAACCATATTAAGAAGATTAAGCTCTTCATCTGTTAATGATAAATAGCCACGATCAACTCTTTTTGGAGAACCGCCTTTTTCATTAACAATATAAGAATAATCTTGAGGACAATCTTGTGCCTCACCAGATTGTCGAGAAATAACAATAATTGCAGAATCAGAATATTCTTTTGCATCTTCAAGTAATGTCTTTCCATTATCTAATATAGTATCATTATAAACATCAACTTTTGGTTCATAGTTAGTGTATAACTTATCATTACCACCTAATGATTCGGTAACGGCTTTTTTGGTACACCAAGATTCATAAAATGATTTTAAATTGGTGTTATATTCAATTTTTTTCTTTTTGTAAATGGAGTTATATTTATCAAATCCTTGGTATAAAAGTACTCTTTTATTTTCTGGGATTCTAGATATACCCGAACCATATCCAGAAATTAAGAATCCGGCATCTGTGGAATTCCAGCCAAAGATGTTGACTTTGCGGTTTGCTTCCGGATTATTTTCATCATAAGCAAATGGAGCACTACCGGAAGTATTTTTGAGCATGGTAATGCCTTCTTTCATGATTTCTGAAACAAAAGCATCGCCTTTTGCTAATACTTTTTCAGCTTCTGGAGTATATTCAATACCTGTGCCATTTAATCCTTCATCAATAAAACCATAGAATTGTTTTACTAATATATCGGAAGCAATAGCAACACCAAGACTTAAAACAACACCAACAGAATATAATATCTTTTTTGTTTTCTTTTTCATATTGTACCTCACTATTTACTAGCTTTAAAAGGTGTGAAATCTAAACTCAATGAATCCCAGTGACCGGATGTAGATTCATTATTAGCAATGATTTCAATGGTGTTTTCACCTTTTTTAAGATTTATAGTTCCTAAATTAACATCAGTCCATAATAAATATAAATAACGTGCATTACAAGAAATGCCACCAGCAACCTCAGTTTTGTTTTGTGGATCTAAGGTAGTATCGGTGCGGCCTCTAAATTTAGCATCTTGATTTAAAGAAGATGTTATATCAACACCATTAACTAATATTTTTACGGCTTTAGTTACATTTAATGGATTAGTGGTTAAATTATCTTTATCAACATCGTTTGAAGCTCCACGAACATTTAAATTAGTTTTGCCTCCGCCAGGCGCATTAATAGTCCATTTCATGGAAGCATTACCACTATCACGTTGGTCAAAGTTATGAATAAATCCTGTACCGGAATATTTATATTCACCGGTATAGCCAGTATAAGCAACTTTGTGGAATGTGCCATAACTACAATTGTCACCATTATCACCAACAATATAAGCATTTTTAATTTCAATATCTTCGCATTCAGTTGCAATATTATCAGGGTTTAAATTTGAATCATAATCATCATCGGGATTTGGATCAATAGCGCCGCCACCATCTTTAAATGGCTTAAAGTCTAACTTTAAAGAATCCCAGTGTCCAGATTTATTGTCATTATTAGCTACAAGTTTAATAGTGTTATTTCCAGGTATTAAATCAATAGCGCCTAAATTTACTTCATTCCATAATAAGAACATATATCGTCCATTACATGGATTGCCACCTGCTGTGTTTGTCCTATTTTGTGCATCTGGAGTAGTATCTTTACGTCCTTTAAATGTAGCACTATTAGATAATGAATCAGTGATATCTACGTTATTAACTAATACTTTAACTGCTTTTTTAACTAGTAAATCTCTTGCAGTAAATTCTGAGGCAGTAACGTCATTAGTGGCGCCTCTTACGATTAAATTAGTTTTTCCTCCGCCAGGTGCGTTAACAGTCCATTCCATTGAAGCATCTCTACTGTAATCAAAATTATGAACAAATCCTTTTCCAGAGTATTTATATTCTCCAGTATATCTTAAATATGCAGCAGCGTGGAATTCGCCATAACCACAATCAGTATCTTTAAAAGAAGAACCATTTTCCACTAAAGCAGAAGCCCCTGTAATAACAGTATCTTCACATTCGATTTCTAATGTATCTGGATTTAAATTAGGATTAGTTTCTCCTTTATCAATTCCACCAGTAACATTAATTTTAAAACTTAAAGCTGGGAAGTTAGAAGAATAAGCACAAGTAATAGTGTGCTCACCATTAATAGCAAACTTTTGCCCTTGAATAATTTTTCCTTCGACACTATCAAACCAACTTAAGTTAGCAAGGTTTTCTTTGATCTCATTACCGTTTGTAATTTCAGCATTAAGTTTTAAATTAGCAAAATCAAATCCATCTTTATTGGCAACATAGTCAGTTTTAGTAGTAGAAGCACTAACGCTTGTTGCTACAACGATATCAATCGCGGATGTTTTACCTTGTGAATAAGCAATGTCGACAGTTTTTTGATTTGCCGCGATTAAAGCACTTTCTGAACTTAACTTAATAGTGTTATAAGAGTTTCCATCAATGTTTTGACCAAATTGATAAACTTTATTACCTTCCACTTCTTTACCACCTAATTCATATAAGACATGGAAGGACATATTAGATTTATCAAATTTAGTTCCGGCCTTTTGAATTACTGGACCACTAATAGGCTTTAGACCAACTGCGGTACCTATACCATCAACAGAATCCACAACGCGAACATTTAAAGAAGTTTCAATTACATTACTTCCTTCTTCACTAGTTGATTCACTAGCGGTATAAGTAATTTTAATTTCTTCGGCCTTATTAGCGTGATCAAAAGCATCATGCTTATCATAAGTCCAATCGGTAATTTCTTCTTCGCTACCATCATCAAAAAGAGCATTAACTGTCATACCTTTTGGATCAAATGTTTCTCCAACAAGATAAATCATTCTTGATGGTTCAGTAGCTACATAAATAGATTCGACATTTTTCTTTGGTGCTTCTGGAGTGGAGACTGAAGGCTTATTAAAAGTTAATATAGCACCGGTTCCAATTAAACCAACACCAATTGCACCTAGTATGCCAAATGTTAAACTAAAGACTAAGTTATTTTTTTTCATAAGTTCCCTTTCTAAGCGTATGAAAACGCTTTCTTTGTCGTTATGATATTATCATACAAAAAGAAGTCTAATCAATTTTAGACCCTTAACTGTTAATTTTAGTTCGTGAACTACATTTATAATGGGAGTGTAATTGATAATATGAAAACACCATTATCAACATCAAATATAACATTACCATTATATTTTTCTACAATACGTTTAATTGATCTAGTTCCAAATCCATGATGCTCCTTATCTTCTTTAGTTGTAATAGGAGAACCATTTTCAAATTTTATATTATCTAAACAATTATTTTTAAGAGCAATAAATAACATTTTACCTTTTTTAGTGGATGTTAAAGATATGCCTCTTTTTTCATTAGGTAACTTATCAGATGCTTCAATAGCGTTATCAAAAGCATTAGCAAATAACACATATAAATCAACATCTTCCATAAACGATAAATCTTTTCCATCAATTAAACAGGTGATAGGAATATTTTTTGCTTGGCACTCAAGAGTTTTTTCCGTAAGTATTGTATCAAGAGTGATATTACCTGATTTAACAGTGGAATCATAAATGTTGATAATTTTATTTATTTCTTCGGCATCTTTAGAATTTAAATTCTCAATCATATTTATTTTATGTTTTAAGTCATGACATTTAATATTAATTAATTCAATATTAGTCTTTGATTTTTCATATTGGCTTTTTTCTTCTCTAATAATGTGATTAGCAATATCTAGCTGTTGTTTTAAATCAACTTTATTAAATGACTCAAATTGTAATAATAAACATAAAACGCAAACGATAATCATTAAAAATGAATTAAGTATTAACGGGCTTTTAATTTCATTTTTATAAAAATTATATGTATAAATTGAATTAACAACGACACTAGAAAAAATTAAGAAAACACAAATAATAGAAATAACTGGCTTTTGAATTTGAATTTGTTTGTCTTTCTTTATTCTTTTTCCAAAAGTAACATAAGCAATAAATAAGAATAATAAGAAGCATAAAACATAAATAAATACATCCATTAGAATAGACGAAAACTCTGTTGGTAATTTATTTCCATATATTCCTGTATTAGCTTCACTTGATGGATCGGTTATAACTTTAATTAGTAAAAATAACTGATAAGAAATATGTTGGAAAATATAACTATCTAAAGTACAAAATAAAATTGTGGTAAATGGTTCATCATAAACAAGAAGCGAAACTAGTAACGATAAAATAAATATAATAAAGAATGTTAAAGAAGTATAAAACCAGTTATATGCGACAATAGGAATACAAAATACGATTAAAAACGATATAATAATCCCAATTATTAGACGAAATACATAATGACTTTTCTTTTTGAGTTTATTAAAAAGTAACAAATTAAAAGCGAATAGTTCAAAAAGAACTACTAAACGATACCAAAATAATAAAGAAGAAAAATCAAACATTTAGTAATTCCCCTTTGCAAAGAATTTTGACATGCTTTCTAATAACTTAGCCTTTTTTAATCTAGACACAGCATAATCTTTTTTATTAATAGTAACTGTATTACCTTCAATTGATTCAATATAATTTAAATTAACAATAATGTATTTATTGATTCTTAAGAAGTAGTTTAATTTGTTCTCATTAAATATATATTCTAAATCAGAAAGTGAATAATCATAAGTCTCATACTCATTATTAATTGTTCTAATTGTTAGCTTATGATTAAGCACTTCAATACTTAAGATATCTTTAGAATTTAAAATGACTTTTTTATTACGAGAAGAAAACATTATTTTAGTTGATTTCTTTTTAGTAGTAATTTTATGATAGATACTTTCCATTTTCATAACAAAGAAATCATAAGTAACTGGTTTTACAACAAAGTCACTAGCGTTAACTTCATATCCTTTAATAGCGTATTGTGAATAATTAGTAAAAAATACAATAATGATATTGTCGTCTATCTCTCTTAACTTTTTTGAGGTATCAATTCCGTTTATACCATTCATTTGTACATCCATAAATACAACATCGTATGCTTCATTATCTAGCGAGGAAAGAAAATCTTCACCAGAAGAAAATAAAATAGTATTATATTCAATATTTTTGGATGCAAAAAACTGATTAATGTAATTATTAATCATGTCACGAAATATCTTGTCATCATCCACAATTGCAATCTTAATCATAATTTTCTCCAAAACTATTATAAAACAAGTTTTTTACTTTTGTAAAACATAATTTAAGAGCAAAAAAGTGATTAAATCGTTATTTTATAGGCAAATTATAACTGTTTAATATTATTTTAATATTAAAGAGATTTAATAAATTGTTATTTTTAGTGCCTAATTTAGTTTAAAATTATTTTTGCTTAAATTAGTAATTTACGAATTAGTAATTTATAAATTACAAAATGTGTGGACAATATTGGAAACAAACCTAAAACCAATTTAGTTTGGCTTCTTTTCTAAAAAAGTGTTTTAAATAATGTTTACTTTCATACCCAAAATATCCATAAAATGGGTATAGAAGTAAACAAGCGCTTGTTTTAATCTAAAAGAATCTGCTGTTTTTTACTAGAAAAAGTCTTTAACATAAGAATAAAACAGCACGAATCGTTACATTCGTTGTAGTGTTTTTGCAACGAATCACGAATCGTTGCAAAATGTCTGCGATGATTGTATAATTACATTAGGAGCTGATTATATGGAAAGAGAAAGTAGAAGCATTGAATATAAAGAGAGTGTATCTAAAAGCTATCTAAAAACTGTTAGTGCATACGCTAATTATAATGACGGTGTTATTATATTTGGAATTACTGATGATTTAAATGTTGTTGGGATACAAAATGTTAAAGATGAATGTCTTAATATTGAAAATCAAATAAATGATTGTATTAAGCCAAAACCGGATTTTTCCTTAAAAATAAATAGCAACAATACAATAAGTTTATTTGTCAAAAAAGGATTTAATACGCCATATCGATATAATGGTAAAGCATATATTAGAAATGATTCTTCTACAGTTGAAGTTGATGATTTATTAGAAAAACGTCTTATTTTAGAAGGGCTTAACATAAATTATGAAGAATTACCATGTAATAAAAAGGATCTTACTTTTGATTTTCTCTCTAGTAAACTTATCGAAAAATTAAATTTATCTTCTTTTAATCTAGATGTTTTAAAGAGTTTAAACCTATATAATGATAAAAATGGATATAATAATGCAGCTTACTTATTAGCGGATAACAATAATTACTTGGGTGTAGATATGGTTGTATTTGGTAATAATATTGATGAATTTAAAAAAAGATATACATTTAACAATATTTCTATATTAAAACAATATTACGAAGCATTAGATGTTTTTGAAAGTGAATATGTTATAGAAAAAGTTGATGGTGGATTTAGAAAAAAAGTTGAATTAATTCCTGTTGAAGCTTTTAGAGAGGCTTTAGCTAATTCAATAATTCATAGAATGTGGGATATAAGAGCCAACATTAAGATTGAAATGCATCCAGACAAAGTTAAAATATCTTCTCCGGGTGGATTAGTATATAGCATGTCTAAAGAAGATTTTTTAGCTGGTAATTACTCATATCTAAGAAATCCTATAATTTCTGAAGTGTTTTATCGTTTGAATATTGTAGAAAAATTTGCTACTGGAATAAAAAGAATTAATAAAAATTACGAAAATAATGTTGTTAAACCATCATTTTTAATAACAAGTGGTTCAATATCAATCGAATTGCCTTTGCTTAAAGAAATTAGTTTAACAATTAATGAAAGAAAATTGTTTGATGCGATGAATAATAATTATAAATATACTAGATCTGAATTAGAAAGCATTAGTGAAATTTATCGTGATACATTAATTAGAACGCTTAATTCATTAATTGAAAAGAAATTGGTTGTTAAAGAAGGAAAAGGTAAAGCAACACATTATATTAAATCTTAATCACTATTATAATCATAAAAAACATAAGAAAATACTAACATATAATAGCATCAATCGTTGCATTCGTTGCAGAACTTTTGCAACGAATCACGAATCGTTGCAAGCTAAAATGCAACGTATTATTTTAATATTATTAAGCCATCACCAATATCTAAGTATGTAACAGAAAAATCTTTGACATTTTCAAAGTATTCTTTAGTTTCTTCGGCAATATGTTGATATTTGATTTTCTTTTTTTCACTTTCTATTTGATTTGTTACTTTTAAATCAATATTATCAATGATAATTGTTCCGCCTTTATTTAATTTGTTTTTATATTTTTCATATATCTCAATAGTGTGTTTTTTAGCTCCATCAATAAACATTAGATCATAAGTGGTATTATCTTCAAAATATAAGCAATTATCATTAATTAATCTAATTTTATCTTTGACATTAAAATCACTAATATTTTGCTTAGCAATAATAAATCTTGAATCATCATATTCATAAGTGGTTAGAAAAACATTAGGAATTTGTGCAATATGAATAGAAGTATATGCAATCGCAGTTCCTATTTCTAAAATAGATTTATAATTATTTTCTTTAATAGTGTTAACGATATATTCCACAACTGCTTTTCTAGCAATAGGAATATAATTTTCTTTTGCGTATTTTTCTAATTCTTCAAATGTCTTCAAGATAATCACCTTTAATATTATAAATGATTTTTTGTATATTTGTTGTTTTATTTCAAAATTGATTATTTTATTTTATAATAAATGCGTTAATGGAGGAGTTAGTTTATTATGAAAAATGTTAAAATAGGAAGAATAATTCTTATTACTGGAGAATCATCAGGATTTGGCTTAGAAATGGCTAAATTATTTCTTGAAAATAATGATATAGTATGTGGATTTTCTAATCAACAATTTGAAATGGAAGGAATTTATCATCAATTTGGTGATGTATCAAAAGAAGAAGATTGCCAAAGGGTGGTTAAAAACATCATTGCTAAATATGGAAGAATTGATGTCTTAATGAATAATGCTGGATTTGGTATATTTGGACCATTTGAAGAAACACCATTAGAAAAAGCTAAAAAGCAAGTTGATGTTTCTTTCTTTGGAACATTCTTAATGGCTAAAGCAGTTATCCCATATATGAGAAAACAGGGCGGAGGAAAGATTATTAATACATCATCTATTGGAGGAGTTATACCTTTACCTTTCCAAGGATTTTATAGTGCAAGTAAAGCTGCAATGGATATGCTATTTAATTCATTGCGTCCAGAAGTATTACCATACAATATCCAAATTTGTTCTATTAAACCTGGTGATGCAAAGACTAGTTTCATTAAAAATAGAGAACAATATCGCTTAAGTGAAAATAGTCCATATAAAGATGCTTTTGATCATTGCTTAGCAAGTGTTGCGAAAGATGAACAAGGCGGCATTGCACCAATTAAAATTGCAAAAGTAGCTTTCAATATCTCTAAAAGAAAACGCCTCCCTTATTCACGAAGCATTGGCGCTAAAGACAAGGCGCTAGCGTTTCTTTATCATATTCTTCCAAAAAGAATTAGAAACTATTTGCTTTATAAGATTTATGCTTCTTAATTTATAGACTTATTTAATAAACAAACGGCAAATTTGTATTAAAATAAATACTTAATTGTCGTTTTTTTATAGTTGATGTCTATATTTTCTACTTGATTTTTTATTTGATTTTGATATATTTACGTTAGGTATGGAAAGACATACAACCCCGGCATGTAGTATTGTCGGTTTTTTTATTTTCTCTAGTACCATTTTTTGACAATATTCTTAACTCATTTGCTTAAAAGATAACTTTTTCTAGACTAGTTATTACTAATTTTTGAATGTTTTCAATCTACAATTCATAAATCTTTTACAAAAATATTTTGTTGATTTTCTCCACAAAGTATCGCATAACAATACTGAGCGGAGCAAATATGATAAACATTAATAGAATATTAAAATAGTTTTAATTAAACAAAAATCTAGAAATTATAATCCAATAATATCAATTGGGCAATAATATACCTTATCATTGATTGGAAATACTTTATTAGAAGAATCAATAACTAAACCAGTATTTATAGTTTTATTGTATTTCTCTAAAACTTTGAAATTTTTATTGCTACTTACAGGATTTATTCCTTTCTTTATTTCAATAGGATATATTGAGTCATAATCTTCTATTATTAAGTCAACTTCATATTGATCTCGGTCTCGATAGTAATAAAGATTTGATGTATCTTTATAATTGTTATAATAAGATTTGATAATTTCAGAAACTACATAGGTTTCGTAAAATGCACCAGCAAATGCGCTTTTTTCTAATATTTCTGCGGATGGCATACCGCATAGATAAGCACATAAACCTGTATCCATAAAATAAAGTTTAGGTGTTTTAACAACTCTATCAGATACATTTTTTGTATATGGTTGCAATAATTTAATAATCCCTGATGTTTCTAAAATTGCAATCCAAGACTTTACAGTTCTTGCATCAATACCAATGCTTCTAGATATTTCTACACAATCTAGTTGACATCCGGTTCTTAAAGCAACATATTTCATAAAATTAACAAATATTGTTTCTTTATCAGCAGAAATAACCTTTCTAACATCTTTTTCAATGTAAGTAGTTATATATGATTTAAAGAACATTTCTCTATTAACTTTATTAACAACGTAATCAGGCATACCGCCTATCATTATGTCTTCAAAAATTTCTTTTCTTGATCTATATTTGTTATTAAGATTTTTTTCTTTCTCTCTTAAAACGGCAATATCAGGATTAAAAGAAGAATGAGAAGTTCTTTGTTTAATTTCATTGTATGATAAAGATGCTAAATTAAAAACGCATGTTCTACCTGCTAATGACTCGGTTATTGCTTCTTGAAGTTCAAATTGGTTTGATCCGGAAAGAATATATAATAATTTTATTTTTTCATTATTCATTAAACAATTCTTTTTCATTTTATCTATTTCAATTTTTATATATTCCAAAAGTTTAGGCGCTTTTTGAATCTCATCAATAATTAGTGGTTTTCCATAATACTTTAAAAATCCTTTTGGATTACTAATTGCGTAACTTCTTACTTCGATATCATCAAGTGTAATATATTCTATTTTTGGAAGTATTTTTTTAATTAGAGTTAATTTACCAACTTGTCTTGATCCATATATTGTTATTGAAGCAAATTGCTGAGATGCCTCAATTATTTTTTCTTCTATATCTCGTTTTATATACATGTTAATCACCTTATATATATTATAGAGCAAAAATAATAAATTATCGACAATTTATACAATGCATTGTTGTTTTTGCCGAAATAATGTAGTGATGTTATATTGTAAGAATATAATACGTTTTCAACATTATCAATTATTTGCTTTGATTTTTTATAAAATTATTAATTTCAATTTCTAATTGCTTAAATACATTAGCAATTAAATATCCATCTGCGATAGCGTGATTTAAACGTACACTAATAGGCATTAGTAATTTTCCATTTTCTTCACGAAATCTCCCCCAATTTACAATTGGATTAAAAAATAAATATCCATCTGGTAATTCAATATTAAAAGAATCATAGCTTAACCAAGACAAATAAGAAGCATCAAACCAGTTTGGATGATTTTCCATATCTAAGCCATAATCTCTAGTTTTCTTAGCATTTTCAATATCTCTTTTAGCATTGTCATAGAAAGTATGATAATTTTCATCATAATTAGTATAAACAGGAGTGCATGTCTCTGTATCTTCATGAAAAATATATTGTGTTGGATTAATAACATCATAGCATCTTAATTCATCGCTTTTCCAATCATAAACCATTTTGTAATCATCACGCGAATTAAGTGCTTTAGATAAAATATAAAGAAAATTAATATAGAATTTTGTATTTGTGCTTTTAGAAAAATCAAAAAGACTAGTGACATCAATTCTTGCTGTCATTGACATTGAACATTTTGCGCCTTTAGTAAAATGCTCATAAACGCCTTTTCGATAATAATTCTCTTTATTTATTACTTTATAATTCATAACTTTCACCTACTTTTAAAATAATTGTCCAGGTAATTTTAATTTTTCTTTTTTAGAAAATGATTCATCAAATTTAAGTGCATCTTCTTCATTAATTAAATATGCTTCTGGAGTAAAATATTCTCCTTTAATATTTTCTAAGAAATTTGTTTTCAATTCAAGACATAAGAAAAAAGAAGAATCATCTTCGTCATTTAATCCATGATATTTGATATTATATGTCGAAGCATAAATAAATCCGGATTTTTCGTAAAAATCAATATTTCCTTCTAAAAATATTACGCCATATCCTAATTCACGTGCTTTATTTATTGAATAATCCAACAATATTTTTCCATAGCCTTTTCTTTTATATTCATTAGCAATACAAATTGGGCCTAGTGTTAATATTGTTACGTCTTCATTATCTTTGTTTTTTATAGAAGATTTCACAAAAGCAGCTTGACCAATAATTTTATTATCCAATTCTATAACAAAATCAAGTTCTTTAACAAAATTAACGTTTTTTCTTAGTTCGTGAAGTAAGAAGTGTTCAATGCATCCTGGGCGATAAACATTCCAAAAACTTTCACGAACAAGATTTTCAACATATCTATAATCTGATTCTTTTTCTAAACGAATTTTAATATTATTTTGCATAGTTTTTCTCCTTAAATCCATTAAATAAACACATTCCTAAAAATGCATTAAAAATAGTTACAGCAAATACAGAAAATCTTTCAAATACACCAAATATGGATTTAGGAGCCACATTAGTTCCGATTGCGCCTATAAACATAAGGGTAAGCGCAATTAAAGCCACTACTGAGATGTATTTATGATCGTTATTACGGAATCCACTAATAATGATAATAAGTAGAGAAATAATTGATAATAAAACAACTGCGACAGTAATAACATATATATGCATTATATCTTGAAATGAGTTTGGATTACCACTCGTAGAAAGTGGAAACATCGTATAGCCGATATTAGAGATATAATTCATAATACAAAATAAATATATACCAATACGCATTGGTTTTGTTAATTTATCTTTAATATAAATAACTACTAAAGTAATAGATACTATTCCACATACTCCATATAAGGAAGATAATTGATTCCATAACATTAATGATGGCGCGTCACTAGCACTTAAGTCACTTACTGCTTGTGTTAACCAGTTATAACCCGGATAAGCAAGTGGCGCCAATATAACAGCAGCACTATAAGAAATAAGTGATATTATTCCTAATAATCCTAAATAATTAATTAAAGTTTTTTTCATCTTATTTCACCTCGAATTGATTAGAAAACCAATCAATAAATTTAATTAAATTGTCACTTTTTTCTTCTTTGGCGGTATTTAAATCCAAATTATAGTCCATAAACGCATGAACAGTCATAGCAAAAGATGTGGCAACCACATCAATACTTTCTACATTTAATTTTTTATGTACTTGTAAAGCATAAAAAAGATTTTTTGTGGCATTAACCATGCGGTTTGTTTCTTCGATAAGAATTTTAGCCGCTAAAGGGTTAAAAGTACGTTCGGCATAAATAATTTTATAAAACTTAAGCATATTTTCTTGCGTAGTCATATTACTATAGTTATTTATTGTTAACATAAGAATTTCTTTTAAAGATTTTCCTTCAATTAATCTAGCATAATCAATTTCACCTATTGATAAACTAGATTTAGCCTCGTTTCTTAAGTATTGATAAGTAGCTTCAATGATTTCATCTTTAGATTTGAAATGATTGTATAAAGATGGTTTTTTTATACCTATATATTCTGCAATTTGAGACATTGATATATTGCTTAATCCTTTTTCTGACGCTAACGATAAAGTTGCTTGGATAATTTCTTCTTTTCTATTCATAAAATCACTCCTTAATAATATCGTTAGTTATAATACTACCGAGCGGTAGTTTTGTCAATGAAATTTATAGTGCTAATTGTTAATTAATGCTAAGCTATTTAACGCCTTAGCTTATAAGTGTATAAAAATGACACACCGACAAAGTGTTTTATGCCAAAATGGCATAAATTAGTTTGAAAGTGTGCCAAAAATATATTTTGATATCAAATAGATTCCTTTATTGATTGCATTTTATTTAATATTGTTAATAATATTGTGATAGTTTGATTATATTCGATTTTTCTAGCGTAAGCGTATTTTTTTTTGGTAATTACTCCATAATTGCTGTAAATTATTATCAGTTGCTATATCATTAAGAATATCTTCGTATTTTAAAAAAAGTGATTTTGTATTTCTTATCAAACAAGTTTTTTCAAATGCTAATGCTAATTTCTTAAAGTCTATTGTATTCTTATATATAGAGTAAATTATATTAACATCATAAAAATCTCTCATTCTAGTGTTTAAGACTCCGCGAGAAAGAATTGTTTGAATTTTTTCTGAAAGCATAGTTTCTAAATTATATGAAAGCAATTGTATAGAACGTTTTTCTAATAGCAATTGATAATTATATTCAATTTCATGAGGAGTTATTACATCACCTGTTGAAATATCTATTTTTATAGCAATAATAAGATTATTTAATTTTGAATCAATGTGAATACGAATACCAGGATATTCTAAATTATCCATAATGGTTGTTACATTATTTATAAAAAATTGAATATTGTCATTTAATTTTATTTTTGCAATATCATTAATAATTATCGAAATTTGTTCTTTTGTTAAGTTTAAGTTTTGAACTGTTGTGTCAATATCCATAGTTGAACGCATTGTTATGCCGACCATTGAGGCAACCAGTATTCCGCCTTTAATTATAAAATTTTTTCTATATTTGGAGTACGATAGTCTTTCAAGAAATCTTTCTATCATATACATACGCATTAATACAATTGGATCAACATTATTTTCTAGTGCTAATTTCTTTATTCTTCCTTTAATTTGTTCTGGAGTTAGGCTCATTATAACATTGCCTCCATATAATCTCGTATTAACTTTTCTATGTCTAATTTTTTTGCATAATCCATAAGTTTATTTAAATTTTTATCTGTCCTTTTTACATATGATTTTAATGCTGTTTTTATATCTTCAATTTCATAATTGCTTCTTGACCTCATTAAATCGCAAATTGTTCTTTCTAAATCATACATTTGAATCACGTGACCAAAGTTGTTAGTTACTTCAGTCTTTCCTAAATTTAATAATTTTTTATCAATAGTAAAAACTTTATATCCAGATTTTGTTAAGGCTGATGGATTATATCCAGAATAAATAGTAATTGAGTGATTAATTGGTTCTCTATCGATTAACCCATAGTAATACAAAGCATCATCATGAGATATAATTCCTTTTGGACATCTTAAAAATAATGTGTATGCTTTATCTTCGATTGTTCCAGGCAATATGTAAATACCAGGACCAACTTTTTCCATCTTTTTGTTCTTTATAAAATTATAAACAGCTTGTCTAGATATGTTATTACTATTTGTGATACTTTTGATATCTATTACATCCTCATTTGAAATAATATCTGCTAAACTCATATAATGATCACCTCTTTACAATCTTGCTAATATTATAATGCAAATTAGCAAAAATGTAAAGCTTAATAGCTTTGTATCAAACCATACATATTTTCTGTAATCTTGTATTAAAAAAATTAAACTAAAAAAACAATCTATCAAATCTATCACTTATTTTATATAATAAAAATACATAAGGGAGAGGTAAATTTATGAAGAAAATTAAAGCAATTGTTAAAGACAAAACCACTATCGAATTAGTGGAACCAGGAGAAGTTGGAGACATTATTGATTTAAGTGATTTAGTGGAAGTTGACACAAGTTACTTAGAAACAATTATTGAAGAAGGAAAAGATAAAGTCTATCTTGCAAAACTTGAACAAGCAAAGAAATTAATTAATGCAGAAAATGATGCTAAATTAGAAAAATTAAAAGCAGAAATTGATTCATTAACAAAAAGTAATGAACAAGCACTTAAACTAAAAGAACAAGAAGTTAATAATAAATACGCTGATCAAATCGCAGAACTAACTAAGAAAATAGAATTAATTGAAAATGAAAATAGGAACAAGCAAGATGCAATTACTAAAGAACATCAAATCGCGTTATTAAATACTAAAAATGAAAGTGAAGCAAAATATAGCAAGCTTGAAAGTGATTTTAATGCTTTTAAAGCATCACAAAATACTACAATTGAAAAAAATAAGTTAGAAGTTATTAATTCTTATCAAGCACAAATTAATGATTTAAAAAGTAAATATGATCATGATTTAGCATTAAAAGATGCACAACTTGAGAAAAATAAAGTTGCTTTTGAATTAGAAAAAGAAAAAGCACTAGCAACAATTAGACAAAACTTTGATAATCTTATCAAACAAAAAGATGATAAGATTTATAACTTGTTAAGAACAAAAGCGAGTTTAAATGTAAAACAAACTGGTGAAGATTTAGAAGCATGGTGCGATAATGAAGTTACTTCTTATATGCAAAATGGCTTATTTAATTGTACTTGGACTAAAGATAATAAAGTCATTAAAGAAGAAGATGAAATTAGAGGATCAAAAGCTGATTATATATTCAAAGTATTTGCTAATAATGAACATAATGAAAATGAGTTATTAGCCACTATATGCATGGATATGAAAGACGAAAATCCAGATTCAATTAATAAGAAATCTAATGCTGATTATTATAAACAATTAGATAAGAATAGAATTAAAAAAGACTGCAAATATGCATTATTAGTTAGTAATTTAGAAATGGATAAGCCTAATGTTTTACCAATATTTAAAGTAAGAGAATATGAAGATATGTATGTAGTTAGACCAGCATATTTAATGACTTTCCTTAATATGATTACTTCTTTAACAACAAGATTTGCCAGTTTAATTAATAGCAAAGATAAAGAAGCGCTAGAATTACAAAATAAAGTTAATCTTGTTGAAGAATTTGATAACATCAAGAATACTTATTTAGATAAACCATTAGAATCTTTAGAAAAAAATGTGGAAGCTATTAGTAAGGATTCAGAAACTATTAAAAAAGTATGTCGTGACATTGATGAACAATGTGACAAAATTAATAGAAATTATATTAGCCAAATTCAAGAAAAAATTAATAAATTTAGTTTGAAGTTAGATAGAAGTATAGTTAAAAAATTATAGGATAAACTATATAATAAGTATAGGATAAAACATAATTTATAACAAAAAAAGTTATAGAATAATTATATAATAAATCTTGCTTTTATTATTGCTTTTGTATGCAATAAAATAAGAAAACAGAAGTAAATATATGAAACGAATAGAAACGGAATATGTTGAATTTAAAGAAAGTACTAGCCAAACTTCAAGGGCACTTGAAGCCATTGCTGCTATGCTTAACAAACACGGAACAGCAAAAGTTATGTTTGGCATAAAAGATAATGGAGAAGTTATAGGATAAGAAATTGGTAGCAAAACTATACTAGATTTATCACAAGCTATTGCTAGTAGAATAAAACCAGTAGTAATTCCTAGTATTAATATTGAATTAATTGATAATAAGCCAGTAATTGTTGTTAGTGCATCTGGAAATAATAAACCATATTCTGTCGATGGAGAATATCGTATTCGTTCTGGCAACGAAAATCGCAAAATAGAGCCAGAATTATTCAAAGAATTAATCTTTGCTAATTCCACTGAATTAATTACTAGTATGGAAGCAATTAATCAAGATTTAACTTTTAACCAATTGAAGCAATTATATATCATGTATGGATTATCATTTAATGATAAAACATTCGAAAAAAGCATTGGTTTATTATGTAAAAGCGGAAAATATAATGAATTAGCGGATATTTTATCGGATAACAATAATTGTTCAATTAAAGTTGTAAGATTTGCGGGTAAGGATAAATCGGAATTATTAGTTCGTAATGAATATGGATATAAATGTATGATTCTTACTATGCAACAAACACTTGATTATACACAATCATTTAATGAAACTAGAGTAATTATGGATGGTAATGCACAAAGAAAAGAAATTAAATTATTTGATGAAAAGTGTTTAAGAGAAGCTTGGACTAATGCTTGCTTACATAATAGATGGGATAAAAGGATACCACCCGCTATTTATATATTCTCGGATCGTATCGAAATAGTATCGACAGGTGGATTACCAATTGATTTTTCAAAAGAAGAATTTTTTGATGGTGTTAGTCATCCAATAAATATTCAGCTTCAAAAAATAATGGGACAACTTGCTATTATAGATCAAACTGGTCATGGAGTACCAGAAATTGTAAAGAAATATGGTAAAGAAGCTTTTTCACTTATGGATAATCATATTACTGTAACTTTAAAGTTTCCTTATGAAATAAACATAAATAATATTAATAGTGAAAGAAATCTAGCACCTTCTAAAAAGAAAGTGCTGGATTCTATAAAAGTAAAGCCTTCTATTACGGTTAACGAAATATCTAATGTAACTAGTTTAAGTGTTCCAAGAATTAATCAAATAATCAAAGAGTTAAAGGGCGAAGATTTAATAGAGCGAATAGGATCTAATAAATCAGGATATTGGAAAATTAAAAAATAGTAAAATATGAATGTTATACAAAGACAATAAAATCTATATCAGTATATAAAAGGATTGCTAAGCTTTCAAAAAGTTGCTTAAAAATAGTAAAAGGATAGAAACACCAATTATTTCTATCCTTTTTTACTTTGTCAATTAATATTTTTTTGAAATGTTGGTGTAAATGTCGATGTAAATATTAACAAAAATGAAAGGGAAATTATAGAATTGATTTTAAATGATCCTACTTTAACGGCTGAAAAAATATCAATTAAAATTAATAAAACAAAAAGAACTGCCGAAAGATATTTGAATTCATAACATTGCTTAATTTGTGGCTATATACCAGTTCAACCAAAAATACAACCATTTGTACCAGTCCAATTGTAAGCGATTACAATTTTTGTATAATAGGGTGTACACATAGTTTAGTGGCCATAGACTGGTGTATTAATAAAAATAAATTAAGGAGAAACTTATGAAAGTTGGAAAGAAAAAACTTTGGGTTGGTTTAACTTCTGCTACAGGTATTTTGTTAGTTGCTTTAATTGCAGGTGGACAAGTAGCAAA
Organism: uncultured Bacilli bacterium; assembly: GCA_934140155.1. GTDB lineage: Bacteria > Bacillota_I > Bacilli_A > RFN20 > CAG-826 > RUG131. The sequence goes on from CAKPBC010000001.1 coordinate 410,065, forward strand.
TGGTTTTGAACAACCTATCAATGCTCTATTAAATGCCTCTACAACTAAAATAGTAAAAAAAGGTGATGGAGAATCAGGAGACACAGAGTATTACAAATCTAATTATGATTATACAAAAGAAGGTGAACAAAAATTAGTCGATGATGGTAAGAAATTATATCGTAATATAGTAGAAGAAGGAACAACACTTCTTAAAAACGACAATGATGCTTTACCTTTTGCAAAAGGTACAAGTAAAATTACAGTTTATGGTAATGCAGCACCTCAATACTTAACTGATTTTGATAGTATTTTAGCAAAAAATGGTTACACTGTTGATAGTGATGTATACGCTAAATATAAATCAACAAAATCAACTGCGAGAGTTAAAGTTGGATTACCAGCATGGAATACTGTTCCAGCCTCAGAAGGAGACATTGCAATTGTTACCTTAGGAAGAAGAGCAGGCGAGGGGACTGACTGTGCTCACCCAGGAGAGGGCTCTTTAAACAAAGCACAAGCAGATAAAACTGAATTTCCTAATGCTGATTATTTAGCTTTAGCAACATCTGAAAAAGAAATGTTAAAAGGTGTTAAAGCCTTAAAAGATGCAGGAAAATTTAAAAAAGTAGTACTAATTATTACTACATCCAATTCTATTTCAGATAATTTTATTACTGATCCACAATACGGAATTGATGCTGCTTTATGGGTTGGACAAATGAGCAAAAACTATGCTACAGAAGGATTAGTTAATATATTAAAAGGTAGCGTTTCCCCATCTGGAAGAATAGTTGATACAATTTATAAAGATAATTTGAAGAATCCCATTATGGTCAATTATGGTGCAGTTCACGCGGACATGTCAAAAGTAACCGCTGCACAAATTGATGCTGTGAATAAAGATGCCTATACATATAATGATAATCCACAATTATCTTCTTGGGATAGTGCCGTTGTATATCAAGAAGGTATATATGTTGGTTACAAATATTATGAAACAAGATATGAAGATAAAATATTAAATCAAGGAAATGCTGGGAATTTTGAATATGATGATTATGTTTCATATCCATTCGGACATGGATTATCATACACCACATTTGAATATAGTGATTTCCAAGTAAAATTAGAAAAAGGTAAATATAATCTTTCCGTTAATGTTAAGAATACTGGTTCAGTAGCCGGAAAGCATTCCGTACTTGCTTACTTACAAAAACCTTATACAAATTATGCTAAAGAAAATCATATGGAACAAGCAGCGGTTAATCTAGTTGGTTTTGGTAAAACTGTTGAATTAGCAGCCGGTGCGTCTGATACTGTTCACATTGAAGTTGATGAATGGCAATTAAGAACATTTGATTCATATGGAAAAGGAACATATGTTTATGACAAAGGCGATTACTATTTTACAATTGCAGGATCATCACATGAAGCAACTAATAATATATTAAAAGCAAAAGGTGCTTCGGTTGACGGAAATGCTAATATGACTCATAAAATAGTAAATAATAAATTTGATGACAAAAAATTTGCAAATAATTATGTTACAGGTGTTAAAGCAGAAACTTTATTTGATTGTGCTGATTTAAATAAAGATGCATATGCTAAAACTACTAATGGCAATTTTAAATATATGTCAAGAAATGATTGGACAGGGACATATCCAACAGAAACATATCATGTCGTTTATAATGAAAACATGTTGGAACAAGCTAAATCGATTACATATCGTGCTGATCCAGAACAACAAAAAACCGTTAAAATGCCAGAATATGGACAAAACAATGGATTATCTGTTGTTATGTTAAAAGATACTCCATGGGGCGATGAAGCTTGGAATCGTCTTGCTGCTCAGATGACTTATGAAGAAACAGCAGCGTTAGTTATGGATTGTTGGTATGGCTCAGAAGCTGTTCCATCTGTTGGCAAATTACAAGAGACAGACCAAGATAGTTCAATGGGACGTGTAAATCCATTTACAGTTTCAAGATTAAAAGGTACGGATTTTCCATCTGGAGATATGAGAGCTGCAACAATGAATCGCAAAATTATGCATGATATCGGTATAATAGAAGGAGAACAAAACTTACACTCATCTACAAAAACAGTTAAATCTATTGGTTTATATGGTTTCTCTCCAAATATCCACCGTTCCCCATATTCAGGAAGAAATGGCGAATATTTCTCAGAAGATGCTTATATTACAGGTATGGCTTGTGGTGAAGCTATTGGTGGTATGAGAGAAAAAGGATCTAATTGTTATGCTAAACACTATTTCTTGAATGACCAAGAAGATCATCGTCACGGAATTACAACTTGGGCTAATGAGCAAACAATCCGTGAATGTTACTTACAAGGTTTTGAATATGGTATTACCATGTATGATGGTTTAGGATTAATGAATTCATTCAACCGTGTTGGTATGTTATGGTCTGGTGAACATTATGGATCACAAACAGGATTCTTATACAAAGAATTAGGATTTAAAGGCGCAATTGTTACTGATATGTTTGAAGTTAATCACCAAGATGTTATTGATGGCTTATTAGGCGAAACTTCAATGTGGTTACATACAACATTAAACCAATATTCATATGGGGTATTGACAAGTGCTCAATATCGTAATGACCCTGTTATTAATAGAGCATTAGTTGAAGCAGCTAAGAAAATTTTATATGTTGCTTCAAGAACTGCAACTATTAATGGACTAGACTCAAATTACGTTTTAGTTCCAATTACACCATGGTGGAAAGTTACAATTACTGCTGTTACAGTTACAGATGCGGTATTGCTTGTAGGATTTGGAACTCTCCTTGTATTGAGTATTCTTTCAGAAAAAAAAGAAAAGAAAGTAGAATAGGAAACAATATTTATGAAAAAAATATCTAAATTATTAACTTTAATTTCGTTTTTATCAATAGGAGTAATTTGTGCTTCATGTGGAGACAATGTTACATCGAGTAGTCAAAATGAGCAACCTACAAAAGTGGAAATATACAAATCATATTGCGAATTTGCAGGTAATATGTTTATGTCTGGTAAAGGTGACTTGGGTCCTCTTCCAGCAGAAACTATCTTTTATACAGATTATACATGGACAGCAGAAGCTACTGGTAAAGCAATGTACTCTGATTTTCGAGGGTCATGGTCTTATAGCTCTTCAACAGGATTGGCAATGAAACTTCTTGAACAAGATGGTGTTGCTAAAGAAGGAGAAGATCAAATTGTTGTAATAGATAGCTCCGATGAACGTATTTGGAGTTGGACTTTATCTCATCCTGATGATAGAGGTACATCAATGAAGTATCATAACAATCATATGTCTCGTTATAATTTTTTAAAAGCTTATAATGAAAAATTAAATAAAAACGAAACTTTGCCAACTGAGCCGACATTTAAATTAACATTTGATAATGGAATTTATAAAAGTGGTTGGACTGGTGAAACAAAAGTTGGTGAACTTACCGGTGAAATGAGTATGGTGTTAGAAGGACACGTTGGAGATCAAGTTACACTTCCTAGCTGTGGATTTACTAGAGAAGGTTATAAATTTACTAATTATACAATCGTTGATGGTGTTAAGACTACTGCTGAAGTTGGTTCTAAATATACTATTAGAGATTATGATATGGTAATTCGCTCCAATTTTGTTGAGAATAAATAAAAATTAAGCAATTGTGTACTGCTATAGTAATACTATGGCAGTACAATTTTAGAAAGGTAGAATTAAATGAAAAAAACAAAACTTGATGGACTTGCATTAACTATTGCAATTATTGGAATAATTCTTATTGCTGCTTTCCCTGTTATTATTTGGGATGCTTTAGGCAATGGTGCACAGCATTTTATGAAATACGGAAATCCTGGTGTAGCTGGAGATAGTAGCGGTAACTCTGCAGCTACATTCTTATTTGGAACTTTTTATTCAGAAAACTTCAATGTTGTTAAGTTGTTTTCTAGCCAATGGCGTGTTGTTTTAGGAATTAATCAAGCAACAGGAACTCCAGCTTCTGATACATTAGCGGTATTTACATTAATTGGTCTTATTGGTTTAATACTTACTTGTGCTTATGAAATTGTTATGCCTATTATTAATAAGATTTTAAAAGGAAATCTAGTTCTAGAAAAAGTTGATAAGTGGGGAAAACTTGTTACAATGATTCTTTGCTTAATTGCGATTATATTTATTGGAACACCGGTAATAGTCATGGCAACTAAAATACAAAAATACGGGACTGATGCATTTCTAAAAAAGGATTTTAGTGCTTATGGTGGATTTAAAGGCATTATAGAAGTTATTATTGCTTTAATACTGATGATAATAAATTCAATTAAATTCGTACGAAAGACTAAATCAATTAAGGAATAATTATAATTAATAAGAAGATGTTAGTTGCTAAGGCTAGCATCTTCTTTGCACTTTAAAGAAATATATTTTATAATAAAAAAGGTGGTACAACATGAAAAAAATTATTATTGTTGAAGATACAAAATCAGATCAAGATAAACTTAATGATTGCATTAAAAAATTTTATGAAAATGTTAATGAAAATGTTAGCATTAAGTGCTACTATGATGGATCAACGATGATAAATGAATTTAAAAAAGATACGGATATTATCTTTTTGGATATTGATTTACCTCAAATGGATGGAATTAGTGTTGCAAAAAAAATTCGTGAAATTGATGAAGATGTTATTATAATATTCGTATCTAATCTTGCACAATTTGCTCTTAAAGGTTATGAAGTTGCGGCATTGGATTATATTGTTAAACCTTTCGACTACACTAATATTGAACATAGATTAAGACGAGTAAATAAAATTCATGTGAAAAAGAATATAGAAATGATTGTGCTAAAAATATCAGCTAACAATCATATTATTCTTCCTATTACGGATTTGTGTTTTGTGGAGAAAGATGCAAATTATTTGGTTTTTCATACGATTGATGGAAACTCATATCGTGTAAGAGGAACTTTTGTTGATTATGAGAATGAATTGTTAAAAAATAATTTTTCTTATTGTGTAAAAGGTTGTTTAATAAATTTGGCACATGTAGAAAAAATTTCTAATGATATTGTTATTGTTGATGGCTTTTCTTTACCAATTTCTCGACATAGAAAAAAAGATTTTACAAACGCTTTATTTGATTATTTAGACCAAAGGAATGGTGAAAATTGATGTGGAACGAATTATTTAAGGCATTTAATTTGTCAATTGCTTGGTCAACAGTATTTATTTTTTGTGCTATTTTATTTACTTATAAACTGAATAAAAAATCATACTTTATTATTCGTGTTATTTCATCGATAATTATAGTAGTAGCATTAGAAACGTTGCTGTGTTATTTATTACGAAAAATAGAGCCTGCAAATAATTATTTTTTACGCATAACAGTTTCTACATTATTTTTCCTTGGGGCGATAGTGTTAATGACATGTGCTTTGATAAATTGCTATCATGTAAATATATTAGAAGCGTTTTTCTTTGTTATTGCTGCATATTCATTAGAACACTTTTCAAATGCGGCAAAAACCATATTGTTATATTTTATTAATATGATGGTTTCTATTAATCTTTCAAACATATTATCAAATTTTATTTTTAATTATTTGCTTAAAATGTTGATTGCTTTTGCTGTTTTCTTTTTCTTTTTAAAAAAGTATTTGATGAAATTTCAACCAAATGAAATGATTGATAAACGTGTATTAATAATTTCTACTATCAATGTGGTAATTTGTTTGCTGTTATCACAATATAAAAATTTTGGTAATGGAAGTGATACTAACAAATTTACTAACCAAGTTATTTGCAATATTTATGCTATGTTTGGATGCTTTTTATGTTTGTACTTGCAATTTGCATATATTTTAGAGATAAAATTAAAAAATGACAATCATATGCTAGATGTTTTATTTAAAGAACAAAATAAAGCTAATCAACTTTCTAAAGAAAATATTGATTTAATTAATGTTAAGTTCCATGATTTGAAAAAGCAATTAAGAAGGATAGAGGAAAATTCTACACTTGTTTCTAATCCAGAACTATTAAATGATTTAAAAAATACAGTTTCTATTTATGATGCGTTTGTGAAAACTGGAAATGGCGCTATTGACACAGTTTTAATGAATTCTTATTTAACCTCGTTAAAAAATAAAATTGATTTTACTTATTTTGTTGATGGTGAGACATTAAATTATTTTGAATCAACTGATGTTGTCTCTTTGTTTGATAATCTTCTTGATAATGCTTTTGAAGCAGTAATGAAAGAAGAAATCTCAAATCGAGTAATACATTTACAAGTATATAAAGAAAAACAAATGGCATTTATTAATATTAGAAACTATTGTAGCAAAAAGCCAAAATTTGTACATGGCTTGCCAATAACTACTGCAGATCCTAAAGATCATGGATACGGAATGAAAAGTATAAATAGAACTGTTAATAAATATAATGGTAATTTGCGTTGCATTTGGAAAGATAAAAATTTTAATATTAAAATACTTATCCCAATAGAAAACAATAAGTAATTAGACGTCACAATCTGTGGCGTTTATTTTTTTAAGTGTGCCAGGCATGGCATTAATCTTACTAGTGAAAGTCTAGTCACAGGTATTTACCACCAAGTGTAGCGAACCTCAAGCCGGTAGGAGTAATCCTATGGGTGAAAGAAGAGGTGTAGCAAAATCCTTGAGCCTACGAACAGAAACTTGATGAGGCTAAATGGTAAGCGGATAAGGTTGCTTTACAAACCAAAGTCCTAATGGTAAACGTAAAACCAAGACAGTAAATCAAGAGGTTGTGGGATGAAAGATTAATGAATTACCCTGGGAGGCCCTAACGCGTAAAATATACGTGCGATAAAAAGCAGATAGTTAGGGAGTCAGCTGAGGTCGTAGTATGTGGAGAGCCAAACACAAAAGGACCTAATGTTTATATAGTGCAAATCACTATAAGCAAAGTATAGATAATCTGTAAGATGAGATAGCCTAAAACATTGAAACGTAATCAATGATGGTAAAGGGGTCGAAGATATTTCTATACAATCTACGAATGGAGGAGGAGCAGCAAATGAAATTAATTGAAGAGATTTTAAGTGAAGAAAATCTAAAAGAGGCTATTCATAGAGTCAAAATCAATAAAGGAGCAAGTGGCGTTGATAAAATGTCAGTTAATCAAATTGAAACGTATTTCTATGAGCATAAGAATGAAATTATTGAATCAATAATGAATAAGACTTATAAGCCTCAACCCGTAAGAAGAGTATATATTCCCAAAGCCAATGGCAAATTAAGACCACTTGGAATACCAACAGTTATTGACCGTGTAATACAACAATCTATTGCTCAGAAATTATCACCAATATATGAAGAAATATTTAGTGATTATTCTTATGGCTTTAGACCAAATAGAGATTGTCATGGAGCAATAATGCAAGTACTAGAGTATCTTAATCAAGGCTTTGAATGGGTAATCGACTTAGATATCGAGAAGTATTTTGACACAGTAAATCATGATAAATTAATTTCAATACTAAGAGAGAAAGTAAATGATAGTCATACACTACATTTAATTCGTAAATTCTTGCAAGCGGGAGTTATGGATAATGGCTTAGTTTCATCAACTACCATAGGAGTACCTCAAGGAGGTCCATTAAGTCCAATTCTTAGCAATATTTATTTGGATAAATTTGATAAAGAACTTGAACTAAGAGGATTACGCTTTGTAAGATATGCGGATGATTGCAACATATTTGTTAAAAGCGATGTAGCAGCAAATCGTGTAATGAAATCAATTACTTCTTGGCTAGAAAGAAAATTATTTCTTAAAGTATCAGCCACCAAAACTAAAATAAATAAACCAAGCAATAGTAACTTTCTTGGCTTTACATTTTGGAGGAATAAAGATAAGTGGCAATGTAAACCTGGAATTGACAGGAAAACAAGACTTTATGAAAGGATTAAAGTAGTACTGAAAAGAAAACATGCAGTATCTAAGCCATTAGGAATTACTTTTACTAAATTAAACCAAATTATTAAAGGTTGGATTAACTATTTTAAAATAGGGAATATGAAACAATTTCTTGATAAATTTGGACAATGGCTAAGACATAAAGTAAGAGTAATTATTATCAAACAATGGAAGATTCCTAGTAGAATTAATACCAATCTACAAAGATTGAACAAAGCATTCAAATGTAATTTTGATGATGAGGCGATATACAAAGTTGCAAACTCAAGACTTGGTTGGTATAGAAGAAGCGGCATGGATGTAGTCAACTATTTGTTAAGTCCTAAGGTACTTAAAATAGCCAATAAGAAAAAGGGAAGACCAGGACTGGTCAACCCCTTGAATTACTATCTTAGTAGTTTGTAAAACCTTCTATTACAGTTAACGAAATATCTAATGTAACTAGTTTAAGTGTTCCAAGAATTAATCAAATAATCAAAGAGTTAAAGGGCGAAGATTTAATAGAGCGAATAGGATCTAATAAATCAGGATATTGGAAAATTAAAAAATAGTAAAATATGAATGTTATACAAAGACAATAAAATCTATATCAGTATATAAAAGGATTGCTAAGCTTTCAAAAAGTTGCTTAAAAATAGTAAAAGGATAGAAACACCAATTATTTCTATCCTAATTTACTTTGACTTTGTTTTTAAAAGTTAACGATATTAAATTTATTGAAAAATTATTTTAAAGTTCTCTACATACCCATTTTTCAATAGTTGTAATATCTTTTTTAACATCATTTATATATGCGCTCGGATCAACGATACCAACACGTGCAAATCTTTCAACTTTAAATCTATTTAAGAAAAGTTCAGAATATTTTGTCCAAGCCTCTAATGCTTTTTGAGCGTTTTCTTTAGCTTCATTTTGCTTTGAAACGTCTTTAGTATCATTATAAAAACGTAATGCAACTGCTGCTTTTAATTTATAAGCATAAAAATCAGATAAATATGATACAGTTTCTTGATCTAAAACTATATTATTTAGTTCAACACTCTTTTTGCCTTTTGCTTTATTATAATCTGCAACTAAACTACGTGTTTCATTTGCGATTTTATGAAGATTTTCTGCAGCTTCTAATGGAGTGGTTTTATCAAATTTTGTAACACCTTGTTTTACTAATCTAGCATATTCAGCAATTGATAATGCATCTCCGCCTAAATAAGCATTGTTAGCATTATAAAATCTTTTAATTCCTAGATATCCACCAAAATTTGGGTGTGATTGACATGTTTCTGGGTACCAAGAAGAGTCTGTTCCGCCATAATAATATGTGTTTTGCAATTCTAATAGCCATCTTGATCCAGATTGCATAGATTTCCAAGCAATATCAACAATATTTTTATTAATATTTTTAAATCTATTATAGACTAGGGAATCAAGATATTCAGTTGGTAAATCTGGATTATATGAGAATCTACCGAACATTGTGTAATTAGCAAAATGTCGATCATAATAATAGCCGCCATTAAGTGATTCGTCTTTAAAACAATATTCTTTTCCCATAAAATATCCAGCACTACCAAGACAAAATCCATCTGATTTCTCTTGCTTCATATTTTTAATAAATTCTCTACTCCACTCAACATCAGCCCATGTAAAGTGATATGCGTCTTCATTTCTTAGATTGTATAAATCTTTAACACCTGCTGGTAAATTATCTCTTGTTGCTTGAGAATATGTTGGCTTAGTACATTTAGAATACATGTGTGTATCAGCGTAACGAGTAGATGCTTTTTTAGTAACATTTAATTTTTCCCATAATGGCCAGTTATCATTATTGTAGTCATAAACTAATGTGAAATCATCTTTTTTTCCGACAATAGATTTTTCTACTGCTTTGCCATAGACATCATAAACCCATTGCTCGGTAACAGATTTTGTATCTGCAGGGTAATCCATGTTTTCGCCGGCGCTTACTTTCAATAAATCAATATCGAAAGTTTCTAAAAATTTAGTAAATGCTTTTTGAAAGTAATCTTTAGTTGTTTCATTTGCTCTATCAGAAGTAATACCATATTTTCCATTTTCAGCAAATGTATAAATATTCATATAACTAAACATGAATTTTAATCCATAGTCGTGAGCTAGTTGAATAACATTTTGCCAGTGCTTAGTTTTTTCTTGAATTGTCATTTTTTTAAACACATAGTAATTGCCTTCGTTTAAATGTTCGTTTCTAAACATATTAGTTGAATTGCCATAATAACTATCATCATATTCACCAGTATAATAATAAACGTCATCTAGAGCGCAATCTTCATATCCTGGAACTTCAAGCATACTTGGTAATGTACATGTTTCACTGAATTCAAACATGTTATATCTTAATTTTGACATCATTGAGAATAATCCATCCCAGAAATCCAAATCCCATACATTTTCTTGATTATTTCTTGTTGAATCTCCATTTGCGGTATAACTTGGAGTTCTTAAATCTAAATGTGGGTTCAATCTAAATCCTCTATCTAGCAAATAAGGACTTTCAGATTGGGATTGAACTGATTTTAATGAACCATTAAGTTCAATCGATTCTGCAATTTGATATACTCCATACATTGTACCGACTACATCACCACCGCAAATATTAAATTCGTTTTCGTTTCTAGTTATTGTGTAAGCTTCTTTGCTTAATTGTGAATTAGATCCTAATATTTTAATAGTGTAGTTAGGATTACTATCTACTAATTCTATATTAGAGTTCTTAATCACTCTTTTAACTTCTTTTATGGCGTTTAGTACAGGTTTATCGCTACCATCATATACAATTTGTATTCTTTCTTTTCCTTTGCAAGAAGTAAGCGTAGTTATAAGCATTGTAGGTAGTAATAATTTTTTAAATAATTTTTTATTCATGTTTGCTTTTTTTCCTTTTTAATTTTAATAAGTTCTACATTTCCATGTTTTAGCAGTATTGATATCTTCCATAACATCAGCGGTAAATGAGTTAGGATTGATAACACCATGACGAGGAAGTCTTTCTTCTTTAAATCTAGAAGAGAATAAATTTGCATATAATTTCCAATTTTCTAAAGCAGATTCTAAATTTTTAATAGCTTTTTCTTGGTAATTAGTATCTTTTGTATCATTATATATTCTTAAGTTCATTGTACCTTCAAATTTATCAGCATAATAGTTTCCTAAATAAGCAAATAATTTTTGATCAAGTAATAAATTTTCAAGTTCTGTATTTTTACCTTTTAGTTTATTAAGAGCGGATTCAACATCTTTTAGTACTTCACTTGCTAATTTTCTTAAATCATTTGCGACATCGAATGGTGTCCTTTTTTCTAATTTTGTTACGCCACTACTTAATAGATTTGCGTATTCACTAAATGAATAAATATCTCCATCTGGATCTGCTAAATTGGAATTAATCATTTTCTTAACACCTAGGAACCCTCCTAATGTTGGGTGAGATGTACACATTTCCGGTAGGAATGCTGCATCAGTACCACCAGGTGCAAACTGACAAATGACATTTGGCATTATTTTTCCAGCAGTATTCATAGCCTTCCAAGCTAAATCTACAATTTCTGTTTTAACATCACGATAATGATTTTCAACTATTTTTTGCCATGTTTCATTAGTAATTTCTGGATTATAAGCAAATCTTCCAAACATTGTATACATTATCCAATGCCTATCGTAATAGTAACCGCCATTTAAAGAATCATCGACAAATTCATATTCTTTTCCAGAAACATAATATCCATCAATAGCAAAATGCCATCCGAGTACGCGATCTTTTTTAGAATTCTTAGCAAAATCTCTAGCAAAATCCGGATCTCCCCAAGTTAAGTGATATGCGTCTTCGCCACGAACGTTATAAATCATGTTCCAACCTTCAGGCATATTTTTAATATATTCATCATTATCAGTACACTTTGATACAGATAATAATCGAGTATCGTTATATCTTTTATTGACATACAAAGGATAAGGATAATCATTAAATTCATTATAGAATTCTTGAGTTAATTTTGTATTACCAACTCCCGCAAATCCTAATAAGAAATTTTTGCCTTTTTCAGGATTATCTTTAAATGCGTCTTCAATAGCGCCACCATAAACATATCTATACCATTTATTTGAGATATCCTCTGTTCCTTTTTCAGCAACCATGTTTTCTCCACAGGTTGTTTTTAGTTGATCTATGTATGGATATGTTTTAATTAATTGCGTATACGCTTTTCTAAAATAATCTTTTGTAACTTCATTATCACGGGCATCAGTAATTCCATATTTACCATTTTCCGCAAATGTATAGATATTCATTGTTGACATTTGCCAATGGATTCCACGATTATGAGCAGCCTCCATAACTTGTTTCCAAAATGCGATTTTTTCATCGATTGTTATTTTTTTAACAACACGATAATTGCCTTCTTGCATATGTTCTGGACGATACATGTTAGTGCAGTCGCCTAAATAAGTATCATCATATGATCCAGTATACTCTAATACATCATCAATTGCACAATCTTCATATCCTGGTACTTTAACCATATTTGCTAATGAGTTAACTGTTGCAAATGATAGCAAGTTATAACGCATTTTGGCCATTCTATCAAATAAACCTTGCCAAAAATCTAAATCCCATGTATTCTCTAAATTCCATCTAGTAGAATCGCCATTATTTGTATATGATGGTGTTCTTAAATCCATAGGTGGCCTAATAGATACACCTCGATATTCTAAATATGGACTTTCTTCAAAATTTTGTAGATTAACGATACCTTTATTTAATGATATGTTTTCCGCTAGTTGTAAGCCTCCATACATTAAACCTGTTGAGTCATTTGAAAGCACATTAATAGTATTATTTTCCACTTTAATTTTGTAGCCTTCTTTAGCAATTCCTTTAGTTGAATTATTTATTATAATTTGATAATCACCGCCGCTATTTACATACTTTAATTTATTTTGTTTTAAAGATGTTTTAATTTCCTCAATAGCAAATTTTACCGATTCTTCATCTCCGGTATAATCGATGGAAACGGTTGTGCTTTTGCCACATGATGAAAGCGCTCCTAAAAAGAGTGTTGCAATTAAAAATGATAATTTCTTTTTCATACTTTGTTCGAGTGTTTTCTCGAATCCTTTCTATAATTATTTTTTATAAGATTCTAAATATAACAATATTAGCTTTGCAAAACAATAATAAATTTAATATGATTTTGTCAATATTCTATCTATATGTTTATTAATGTAATCTTACATTAATATTTTATAAAACATTAAAAAATGATTACTTTAATTTTTCGTGAAATGGTTAATATTTTACGCAAAAATATAGTAATCGACGAATATTTATTTTTTGAAAATAATATCCACAATAAAATTATTATTTTTTATAGTTGATAAGTACCGTCCGTTGTATTTTTCGATGATTGTTTTCATAGATTGAATACCAAAACCATGATAATGTTCATTTTTCTTTTCTTCTTCAAAAACATTATCAGTATAGTAATTTTCACAGTGAATTTTGATAAATGAATTCCAAGAATATACTTTTAATAAAATTTTTCTTTTTTCCTTGTCTTTAACTCGTATTTCGTAATTTGTGGCATTTTCAAGCAAATTAGAAAATAACGATATTAAATAATCCTCGCGCATGAAGTCCATTAGTTTGCCATCAGCAATTACATTTAATTCTATATCATTTGCATTACACCTTAATTTTGTGTTAGTTATAATTACATCTAAAATATCATTGCCTGTTTTTGTTTTGCAGTCATAAATATTAATTGATTTTAAAGTATCGTTTACAAATTCATCGTTAAGTTTGCCGCTTTTTTGAGCAACTCTAATTTGATGTCGCATATCATGGCACTTTTGATTAATGATTTCGATGTTTTCTTTTGTTATTTCATATTCTTTCATTGATGCGATGACTATTTTATTCATTTGATTCATTCTTAACCTAGATTCGTTAGCAAACGATAAGACAAAAATCATGCTTAAAGAAATAATATAAAAACAAAATGCCCCAAAACTTACTCTAAACAAATATTTAGTCGGCATAATTCTATCATTTAACATAGGAGCTATGAGAAAGATTGCAACTTCGGCAATAATAAATAATACTGTAATTATCTTATTAATATGAAATTGTTTATTTATACTTGCATATTTTTTAAAAATGAAAAATATAAGTAAAAACCATAATAATTTACATAATATAGATATAAAAAACCATATGCCTGGTGTTTTTGAAGCTTGATAATAACCAGTGTTAGCTAAATCAGCATAAGCGTAGAAAATCATATTGTATATAGAAGATGAGGTATTATAGACTAATGTTGTTGCAACAAACATATATATTTTGGTGCTTAATGACTCTTTAATAAAGTAAAATAAATAAATAAGTGTCGGAATAGTTAAAATTGTAAAAACTAAAGGAGTTATAGTTTTATATGATGTGTAATTGTTTGTTTTTAAATCGGCGAGAAGAATAGCGAAAATAAGCGATAAAACGCAAGAAATTAATATAACAATAATATAAAAAAATCCTTCTTTTTTTCTCCTTTTTAAGGAGTTAGTTACCGCAAGACTAGCGATAAAATACGATAGTGAAAATACTAAATAATACTTAAATTGTTCAATCATTAGTTCGTTCCTTTTATATTACCTTGTTTAGTGCATCCATTATTTGATTTTTTAATAATGGTGAAAATATTAGTTCTAAATTATTAGATAAAATAATTGTTTTGTTCCCAATTGAAGCGATATGAAAGATATTAACAATTTTTGATTTGGAAATGCGTACGAAAAAATCTTTTGGAAGAGTCTTTTCAATATTTTTTAATGAATCCCAACACTCATAATTTTTGTTTTTTAAGTGCAAATACACCAGGTGATCATCAACGGAAATATAATAAACATCTTTACATCTAATTTTTAAATAGCCAGAAGTTGTTTTAATGTTAAAAAAGTCGGCATTTTTTTCAACTTTAGTAGATATTTTATTAAGAATTGCTTCTAATCTTTCGTATTTTATTGGCTTTACTATGTAATCATATGCGTTAACCTCATATCCATTTATTGCAAATTGAGCAAGGTTTGTTATAAATATAATGATTGCCTCCTCATCAATTTTTCTTATTTTCTTACTTAATTCAAGCCCATTAATGTCTGGTAATTCAATGTCAATAAAAATAATATCATAGTTTGCTTTGAATTTTTCTAAAAATGTAATTGAAGTATTGAATATATCTAATTCGATGAATAATGAATTATTGCTTTCGTATTGATTAATTAAGTTTTTAAAATAACTTGAATATATTTCTTCATCTTCAATTAATGCTATTTTCATTTCAATTACTCCTTGTAATATTTTATTTTGCTTTGCTGTCAATATTTTATATTTTAATTATAACATAAAAGTGAAAAAAAGCACTTTTTCAAAGTGCTTTTTAAGATTTGTGATTAATTTATATAATCTCTGTTCTTACAGTTGATGTTCTTTCACGTGCTTCACAAGAACAGTTGAATTTTGCTTTTCCATCTAAATCCGTATAGAATAATCCAACAAAAGATCCATCTAATCTAGTGATTTTGCCATCCATAACACAACCGAATTCATCAATTGCACCTTCAAAAGCACCAATGCCAGTGTCATTAAATGACCCTTTGGTGTATAAGGAATTGTCTTCATCTTTGAAATCAACTACAACTTCATTAACTGGATTTATTTGTCCTTCCATATTTGTGAATGTTCCAGTGTATTCGCCAATAAATGAAGCGGATGTATATAATGGAGTATCATATGTTTTTTTATTATAGTAATAAGTCCAATTAACTTTTCCGTCAGCAGTTGATGTTAAAGTTACATTTTCATTAACGCTTCCTCTTCCATCGAAACCATCCAAATTAATTGTATAAGAATCTCCTTGCTTTTCCCATGATCCAGTTGTTTCAAATGTTTTTACGTTTAACAAATCACCATTTTGGAAGAGAATTCGTCTACCTGCCTTAACAGACTTTTCACCATTAGCCTCTTTTAATAAGCGAATGTAAATCATATAGTTTGGTCCTTTATGCTTAGATGTTTCAAATGCTTGAGAAGCAAGTGTATTAGCTTCGCCTTCTGTTTTTGTTTCTGAATCATAAATTTTACCTGGAGCATAATATACAAATTCATGTTCATATGGGCTTACATATTTTCTTTCTGGTATTGTCGATGTGCTTGGTTGTTCATTACTTGGCTTGCTTGATGGGTTGTCTCCATTATTACATGAAGCTAAGCATCCTAAAGCTGCAAATAATGATAATGTACAAATTAGTTTCTTTTTCATTTCTTTTCTCCTTTTTGTAATAAATACATAACTAAATTTACATTTCAATGCTATTTTATCTTTTTATAATATTATATGTTTTTTTCGCGAAAGCGCTTTTTTGGTTCGTGAAACCGCTTTAAACATATGATTCTAATTTCACGAAATCCTTTTTGGCTTTTACGAAAAATATGTGTTATATTTATGGCTTTACATTGAAAATTGTGATGGTAAGAAGAATATTTTATTATTCTAGAAAGGATTTTATGAAATACAAAGTAAGAAAATTTTTTAATGTTAATGGGTATGGAGCATATGTATTGATAGCAAATATCATTCTAATATTAATAACGTTAATACTATATCCATGTTTTTACGATGGGAACAAGTCAATTTGGGATTTGATGTCTTGGAGCGCATTTTATGTTTTATTGGTAGGATTGGTTATAAGTGTGGCATTACTATTTTTGTTTAAAGGTAAATTTTCATCATTAGTACTAATGCCAACAACATTAGTTGCTTTTGGTCTATTTGTTTTAAAAACATATCAATATATTTCTGCAGCGTTTGTTGGAATTGATTCCCAATTTACTCCACAATTTATAATTTTATTTATATTATTCATTATAAATGTGGTTTTATCATTTATTGCATTTTTTAAAACATTTAATTTCGAGAAGGAGAATTTAAACAATGAAGAGAAATAAATTAAATTTAACGTTACCTAAAACTTTATTAGCGGTATCACTTGCATTTTTAGTGCTAACAGCAGTGGGTTATGAAATAGTTGATGAAAACAAATCTCAAATTAACAAAGCATTAAATATCAAAACTACAGAAATAATAAAAAAGGATTCATCAGAAGAAGTCGATTCTTTGTACTATAAAACTAAGTACAAATCAATTAAAGAATTAAAAAAAGATAGTTCAAAACTTTGCGAGGATGCTGAAGCAGAAGGAATTGTTTTGTTAAAAAATAACGACAATGCTTTGCCTTTAACAAAAGAATCAAGAAATGTATCATTGTTTTCTATTTCTAGTGTTGATCCAGCTTATGGCGGAACGGGATCTGGTAATGTTGATACATCGACAGCTCCGACATTAAAAGAGGCGTTTGAAAGAAATTCTCTTTTTAAAGTAAATCCAGTACTTTGGAACTATTATTCTTCACATCCTGAGTATAAAAGAAAATTTGTTTCAACAGGACAAGGCGTTAAGGGAATAGGCTATATGGGAGAAGCACCATGGAGTGATGTTAAAGCAAATACTGAATCATCATTTAAACAATATGGAGATGCTGCAATTGTAGTACTTTCTCGAATTGGTGGGGAAGGATCTGACATGCCTCGCGGTGATTTTGCAGTAAATAAACTAAAGACAGATGTTGCTGGAGATAATGATGGTAACTATTTACATCTTTCTCCAAAAGAAAAAGATATGTTGTTAGGTCTTAAATTAGAAAAAGATGCAGGTAATATTAAAAAAATTATTGTTTTATTAAATGGCTGTAACCAGATTGAAGCTGATTTTTTAGAAGATACACAGTATGACATTGATGCAGCATTGTGGATTGGAACTCCTGGAAATACAGGATTTTACGCAGTTGCAGAGGTTATAGCGGGGTTATCACCATCTGGAAGATTAAATACTACATTCTGGGCAAATCATAACATGAATCCAGTTAATACAAACTTTGGGCCAAAAGTATATGAAGGCGCTACTGATTCAATATTAGCTGATGGCACTTTAAATCAAGACCGCGTTTATACAGCATATCAAGAGGGAATTTATGTCGGATATAAATATACTGAAACTAGATATATGGATTATGTTTATAATCGCTCTAATGTGGGCGGATATGATTATTCTAAAGTTGTAACTTACCCATTTGGTTATGGATTATCTTATACAAATTTCGAATATTCTAATTTTTCTATTAAAGAAGATATGAAAGATAATGAAAAAGTATATATAGTTAAAGTTGATGTGAAAAACGTCGGAAATATAGCAGGAAAAGATGTTGTCCAAGTATATTTGGAAAAGCCTTATAACCAATATAATATTGAAAATAAGATGGAAACAGCAGGTGTAGAATTAGTTGGATTTGTGAAAACTAAAGAATTAGATGCTAATGAACCACAAACTGTCGAAATTGAAATTAAAGAGCGCCAATTTGCCTCTTATGATTCTAACAATGCTAAGACATATGTTTTAAATGGCGGTGATTATTATCTTAGTATTGGCAATGGTGCACACGAAGCTGCAAATAACATTCTTGCTAAGAAAGGCTATTCGCCATCAAATACAAATAATAAGATGGATGCAATAGGTAATAAAGATTTAGTTGGTGAAAAGATAACACTAGAATTTGATAATAAAATTTATTCAAAATCAAAATCTACTGGTAATGAAATAACTAATAGATTTGATGACGTTGATTTTAACAAATACGAAAACAGAGGAAATGATTATATTAATTACTTAACAAGAAACAACTGGGAAGACACAGTACAATTAGACTGGAGCAAACATGCAGTAATTCACTGGTCAGATAGTTTAGAAACTGATCAAAAAGCAATGGGATATCAAACTGAATGTGTTGTTGAAGAAGACAAAAGTGAATATCCTAAATATGGGCAAGATAATGGACTTCAGCTTATTGATTTAAGAGTAAATGAAAAAGGTGAAAAAATTGCTTATGATGATGAATTGTGGAATCAATTATTAGACCAATTAACTTGGGAAGATTGTACATCAACAATATCATCTGGTATGAGACATTCTGAAGCAATTGAAAGTATTGGCAAACCAGAATGTACTGACCATAATGGTCCTAATGGTTTAACAGAAAGATATAGATATGGATCTACTAGTAAACAAGGATATGCTTATTTATATAACGACCCGGACATGGATTCTTATCCAACTTGTTACCCTTCCTCAAATGTATTAGCTGCTTCATTTAATAAAGATTTGATTTATGAAGTTGGTGCTATGATTGGAGAAGATGCATTATGGGTTGGTTATGCCGGATTATATGGGCCTGGTAGTAATATTATCCGTTCACCATATAGTGGAAGAAATTTTGAATATTTTTCTGAAGATGGATACTTATCAGGCGAAATGTGTGCATATGAAACGGCGGCAATGGAAAGCAAAGGATTATATGTTTATAATAAACATTGTGCACTAAATGATTCGGAAGATATGAGAAGAGGCATTTCAGTTTGGTGTAATGAACAAGCATTGCGAGAAGTTTATTTACGAGCATTTGAATTACCAATAACAATTGATGGAACATCATATAATTACAATGGCACTGAAGTTACTATGAAAGGCGCTTCTGGAGTTATGACAGCGTTTAATAGATTGGGGCTTTACTGGTCAGGACAATCAAAATCACTAATGACTGACTTCTTACGTAATGAATGTGGTATGACCGGTATTGCTGTTACTGATATGTGGTACGGAAACGTTACACCATATATGAACTTTGTTCAAATGTTGCTTGCTGGTACTAATTTAGTGGATGGCGCAGTGAAGGCATCAACAAATATAGACATGTGTAGAACAAATCATGCTAATGTAGCATGGGCTATGCGAGAAGCTATGCATAGAATATTATATACCACTGTCCATAGTAGCGTCATGAATGGAATTACAAGTAACACTATAATAAAAAGACTAACACCATTCTATTTGCCATTAATTAGAGGAATAGAAATTGGCTCTGGAGTTGTATTAGCGAGTTCTATCGCATTAGGGTTTTATATTATATTTAAAAACAAAAAAGAAATAGACTTATCAATATTATAAAAAACTTTAAAAATTTTTAGGGTTTCGTATGGCTGCTAAAAATTGAATTAATAAGCGTGGTAATGTCAGACATAAAATTATTAAATGGTATCTTGAAAAGAAGATACCATTTTTAAAACAAAATTATTGACAGCGCTTACAAAAGTGATATTATAAAATTGATAGATAATCTATCAGTTTCATAATTGAGGTGATTACATGTCAAAAGCAAAAGATAAAAGAATAAACGAAGTAATCAAAAAAGCAAGTGAATTATTTATTGGAAAATCAATTGAAGAAGTTCGAGTAGTGGACATTGCTAATAGTTTAAATATTGGTGAAGCATCCATATATCGTTATTTTGGAAAAAAAGAAAATCTTGTTTATAAAGTGGCAATATATTTATGGAATGAAGTAAAAGCTAAATATTTTGATTATCAACTTATTTATAAAGAAAGTAATGGCTTAGAACAAGTCAAACAATTCTTTAATTGTTTTATTGATATTTATAGTAATAACCAATCATTTTTCATATTTATTAATGATTTTGATAATTACATCATTGATAAAAACATTTCTATGGATGATATTAATGAATACGAAAAAGAACTTCTTACTATTAAAGATATATTTGATAATATTTGGAATATTGGTGTTAATGATAAATCAATAAAAGCCAATATTAATAAAGATGAAATATATTTTACTTATACTCATGCTTTATTATCCACATGTTCAAAATTATCGAAAAGAGCAATTTTACATTCGGATAGTTTAGTATCAAGTATAAAACAAATAACGTTATTAATAGATGTGTTCATCGATTATATCAAAGGAGGAAATTAATATGAATACAAGAAGATTAACAAAAAAAGAGATGTGGATTTTCGCTATCGGACAATTAGGATGGTCCATATTAGGAGGAATTATCAATGCTTGGTTAGTAACTTTCTATTTGCCAACATCAGATTCCGCTACTAAGTATATTAAACCTGGTCTTGTGATATTTGGAATATTAACAATCTTAGGATTAATTACTTTTATTTGCCGTATTTTTGATGCTGTTACTGACCCGCTTATTGCAACACTTTCGGATAGATCAAAAAATCCGAAAGGAAGAAGAATTCCTTTTATGCGTATAGCGGCGATTCCTTTTGCGGTTATTACCGTATTAGTATTCTGTGCACCAGTTGAGCATATTAGTGGTATTAATGTGGCTTGGATTTTAGTATTCTTAATCTTATTTTATTTATTTATGACGATGTATTGCACACCTTATAATGCTTTAATTTCGGAATTTGGAAAAACTCAAGAAGATCGTATGTATATTTCGACCGCCATATCATTAACATATTTCTTTGGTACAGTTTTAGCTTATTTACCTTTTGTATTTGGCGGCGTATTACAAAAAGTTGTTTCTTATAACTGGAGTTATCGAATTTGTTTTATTGTTTTAGCGCTTATTGCTTTATTTTGTATGTTACTTCCAACATTTAAATTAAAAGAGACGGATTTTGTTGATGTAAAACCATCAAATTCTAATACATTTAAATCACTTGGTGCAACATTTAAAAATAAAGATTTTAGAATATTCGTTTGGTCAGATATTGCTTATTGGATTGGTTTAACTTTATTCCAAACTGGCTTACCATTCTTTGTTAAAGTATCAATGAAAATTGATGAATCCTTTACGATGATTTTATTAGCGGGTATGACTATTTTATCAGCTTGCTTTTATCCAGTTGTTTCTAAGTTAGTTAAAAAATTTGGTAAGAAAAAGATGACAATTGCTGGATTTTTAGGCCTTGCTTTAGCGTATGTAATAACTGCTTTAATTGGCGTGATTCCTGTTGGTAATAATTTAGTTTATGGTATTGCTATTGTTGTTATAGCTTCATTCCCAATGGCGTTACTTGGAATTATTCCTCAATCAATTGTGGCTGATATTGCCGAAGAAGACGCTATTAACACTAAAGAAAAAAGAGAAGGCATGTTCTTTGCTGCTCGTACATTTGCAATGAAAATGGGACAATCTATTGCCATGCTTGCCTTTACTTCATTAGCAATTTTAGGAGCAAGTCAAGACTTAACATCTAATGATATTGCGGCATCTGTATTTGGTTTAAGAATCGTCGCAATAGTGGCAATTGTATTCTGTGTATTAGGTGCAGTTATATTAGCGTTTTATAACGAAAAACGTGTCATGAAAACAATTGAAGATAATCATAAAATAACGGAAGAAAAATAATATGCTTAAGTATTTTATTGAAGATAAGTTAGTAAAATTAGATGTTAATAATGATTTAATTGTATCTATTAAAAAAGAAGCAATTCCTTTAGAAAATGGAAAAAGAATTATTTATAAATTATTAACTAAAAAAACCATCAAATTACACTCATTTGTTATTGATTTGCCATTTAAATATAATAAAAAGGATTATATTTGCCCTAATGGATATCAATCGTGGACCGATACATTAGTAAGAAAAAGAAACGGAAAAATACATTCTTTAAGTCACTTGCCAAAATCTATTAAAAGCATGTATTGTTTTGAATATTATGGTGACTCATATTTTAAAAAATATAATTCAAAAAGCGGTTGTTTTCATGGATTTTCTTTTGCTTATATTTTAGGAGATAATGATACATTATTCGCTTCATTAAATGAAAGAAACTATTATACTATTTTTAATTTTGATAAATCTGATTATGTTCATGTTGAAAGTGATGTTGAAGGAGAAGTAGTAGAAAAGGAAACAATTTTGTTAGACTTTATTGTAATTAATGGCAAAATAAATGAATTATTTAATACTTATAAAGAATTATTAAATTATAGGGTAATTAATAAAAAAATTAATGGTTATACCACTTGGTATAATTATTATCAAGATATTAATGAAGATATCATATTACGAGATTTATCTTCTTTAGATGATAGTTATAATCTATTTCAAATCGATGATGGATACGCTACGGCAGTAGGAGATTTTAAAAATATCGATAAAACTAAATTTCCTCATGGCTTAAAATATGTGGTAGATAAAATCCACGAATCTCATAAATTAGCGGGTATCTGGCTAGCCCCTTTTATTGGAGAAGAAAAGTCGGAAACTTTTAAAAATCATCCTGATTGGTTCATTAAAAAAGATGATAAGCCATTAAAAATAGGAACTAATTGGTCCGGATTTTACGCTCTTGACTTTGATAAAAAAGAAGTTAAAGAATATATTAAAAGTGAATTAAATTTTTTGGTAAATGAAGTAGGATTTGATTTTATTAAAATTGATTTCTTACATGCTGTATGTATTAATCATCAAAACAAATCAAGAGCAAAACAAATGTATCAAGCACTTGAGTTTATTCGTGAATGTGTTCCTAATACTTTAATATTAGGATGTGGAGTGCCTTTAGCTAGCGCTTTTGGAGTTGTTGATTATTGTAGGGTTGGTCCAGATGTTTCACTTATTTTTGATGATGTCTGGTTTATGAAATTTATGCATCGAGAAAGAATATCTACCAAAATCACATTACAAAACACCATCAATCGTTATTATATAAATGGCCTTGGATTTATTAATGATCCAGATGTTTATATTATGCGAAAAGAAAATGTTAAGTTAAGTGATAAACAAAAAGAAGCATTAATAATCATTAACTTTATCTTTGGCTATATTTATATGACTAGTGATAACATTGCTAATTATGACACATCAAAAAAAGAGTTAATGCAAAAATATCAAGAATTTAAACATCATAAAGTGATAAAAATTACTTATGATAAAAAATATATTAAATTCGTAACAGAATTTAATAAAAATAGATATAATTTTAGTTATAATACTAAAAAAGGAGAATTAAGTTATGGAAAGATCTAAAGAAATATTTGGTAATGTAATTGCTGAAAAAACTTATAAGAAAGCTCTTAAATCAAAAAAGAAATATCAAAGAAAATATGGAGATGAAAGTAAAACCCAATATCATTTATCCGCTAAACCACTAAATATATTAGGCAAAGATAAAATTATTAATAAATTAGAACTCGCTATTGATGATATGAAATTTGATAAAAAAGCGATTATCATTGGTAATATTAGAATGGGCTTTGGTCATTACCGTATCTCTTTAGCATTTGCAAGTTGCGCTCTTGCTCTAGGATATAAACCATATTGGTTTGATTTAAATAGTTTTAAAACCACTGGCGGAAAAATGATTGAACATCAAAACAAATTGTATTCTATGGGCTCTAAATTATCACAAAAATCAAAATTATTTAACAAATTATTTTGGGAACCAATGAATAGTGAAGGATTTCGCCAATTAACTTATAACGCAATCGACCAAAAGAATTCAGAATTATTAGTGCCTTTATATACTGATTTTCCTAAAGATATTCCTTTTATTGCCACTCACGTATGGCCTAGTCAAGGCGCAATTCATGCGGGTATGACTAATGTTTGCAATGCTATTCCTGATAACTGGCCAATGGCACTTCATCTTTCAGAAGGTGCACTTCATACAGTCCAAACACATTTTGCTTATTTAGGCTATAAAAGATTAAATGGATTTGCTAAAAAGAAAGTATTACTTCCAATGCCTGATGATTCTTTAAAAGATGTTGGACATTATATTGATCATGAATTAGTGGCAAATTTAGAAAGTGATACTGAAGATAGATTAGATCGCATAAATAACAATAAACCACTTCGTTTATTATTAACTGTTGGTGGAGCTGGTGCGCAATATCCAATATTTAAATCAATTGTGAAACATTTATTACCTTATATTAATGAAAATAAAGTAATCTTATTTATTAATTTTGGTGACCATGAAAAAGTACTTAAAAAGATGTGTAAAGACATTAAAGAATTAGAAAGTGTTATGAAAATTTATAATAATAAATATGAAAACTTTATGGAAGATGTTAATAATGATAACTTTAATAAAGGAATTTATGCGCTATATAACAAAGAAATATTTGAAGCAGTATATTCCACGAATGTATTAATGCGTATATGTGATTTGCTTATCACTAAACCAAGTGAATTAGCGTATTATCCAATTCCTAAACTTATGATTCAAAGAGTAGGTGGACATGAAGCATATGGCGCAATTCACGCAAGTGAATATGGTGATGGAACATATGAATGTCGTACAAGTAAAGACATTAATGAAATGCTTGATTCTTTATTAAATGATAAGTTGTTATTAATCCACATGAATGAAAATATTCTCCATAATAAAGAAAGTGGATTATATGATGGAGCGTATAATGTTATTAAATTAATAACAAAAAATAATAAAAAATAATTTGCATATTTTGTAATTAAGATTCCGATGTTTTTGTCGGAATTTTTTTGTCGTTTTTTTCTACAAAAGTCATAATTTTTTTCAAAATAATTAATAACAGCATATAAAAAAGACTTACGGATTGTAAGCCTTTTTAAGATACTTTAATTATTATGCTTTTTGAAATGCAAATGTGAAATCTTCACTATAATCAGAAATAATAATTGTTAATATTTCATCAGCAAATGTAGCTTCTTTAAGAGTGTATGGTGATGAAAAAATTTCGTAACCATCTTCATCTAGGTTTTTTAAACTTTCAGAATCAATAACATTTGAATAATCATTAGTCCAATCAAATTTAAAGTATTCAATGAAGGCATAAGTATAATGGAAATTCAATGTACCAGTGCCATCTTCATTTAATACTAACTCAGGCTTATAGCCACCTTCATCGTTAATTGCCACCCATTCACCTGCTAAGTTATTATCAGAAGAAGAAGATTTTTCTTTTACTGTTAAAGTGATTTCTGCTGCAGCTTTACTACCATCTTCTTTAAGTTCGACTGCTTTAAATGTTACTTTAATTGTTGCGCCTACTGTAGCGTCTTCATTTGCGGTTAAGGAATAAGAGCCATCACTATTTTTAGTTAATGATGCAAGAGTATTGCCTTCAGTTATTGTTGCCACATAATTTTGTGGAACGGCAATAGGATAAACAGTTGCACTTAATTTAATTGTTTGTCCTTGAGTAATTTGACTTGTGCTTTGATCAATACTAATACTATTAACTGGTCGATTAGATGTTGTAACAGAAATAGTTTTAGTTACGCCGCTTTGTGATCTAAAAGTGATTTTGGCTTTACCAGCAATATTTACTTTAAACATTTTGTTATTATAAGTAAGAACATCACCATCATATTCTCCATCGTTTTCCACTTTAGTTACAGTGATTTCATCAACTAAATCAGAGGCATTTTCGTTATCTGAAGCGATATCAAATCCATAAGACATGCCAACATAATATTTTCCATTTTGAGAAGAAAGAGAAGGAGTGAAATCACCATATTGGAAATCACTTTCATTAATGGAATTTGTATTTTCTACTTTGCTTGTTCCTTCTAATGTCATCTTAATAAATGATGTACTTAAAGGTGAAGTAGATGTTTCTGAATCAAATTCTTGTTTTTCAAAATCAAATTTAGTAACAACATTATCTTTAATATTTAGTGTTAATGTTTCTTTTAAGTAAGTTACGTCTTCAGTAATAGAATCTTTGCTACTAAATGATGTAGATAAGACATATCCATCAGAAGTTACTTCACATTTTAATGTGTCTTTATTATTTGTAAAATCATTAATTACGCCACTATCTCCAAATAAGATTGTATAAAATCCATATTGGTTATTAGCAAAAATATAATTTACTTTTTGTTGTACATCTTGTCTATTTTCATTTGTTACATCGTCTTTTACAAAACCACTTAAATATTCATCATCAAAACGATATTCATAGTAAGTATTGTTTTTGATTTGTTTAACAATTTTTAAACCAGAAGTAGTTGTTTGAATTAATTCATTTTTGAATAATTCTGCGGTAATTACATTATCAGAAGAATTTTGGAAGGTTACTTTACTTGCTTTTAATTCCGCTGCCTTGGTTTTGTCTTTAATAGTTTTTAAAGATGATAAGAATCTAGATTCTAAAGTCGAAACTTTAAATGTTAATTCTTTTTTAACTGATGTGCCTTCAACGGAAATGGTTATTTTAATTTCATCAGCAGTCTTAAGAAATTTAATTTTGTCTTTACTAACAGAAACTTTGTCTTTGTCATTTTCTGAGAGAGTATAAATAACTTCTTTATTTGTGGCATTTTCAGGTACAACTTTGCTAGTAAAAGAAATTTCAGTACCCACTAAAACATCATAGACATCGCCATTTAAAACATATTCTCCCTTAACTTGTACGTCAATATCGGTAGGAAGAATTTCTTGTGAAGTACTAGGTGAAGTTGATGTGCTTTCTGTTGTTGAAGTTGGCTTTGATGTTGAGCCACTTGTTGAGTTGGATGTTTGGTTATTACAACTTGCAAGTGCAAGAGGTAATAACATTAAGATTAATAATTTTCCTTTTTTCATAAACCTTTGCTCCTTTTATTATAATGCGTTTATTTTTTTAGTTAGGTTAGGCCCTAACTTCGCAGTACCATAATTTGAAAATGTAATAGATTCTTTTCCTTCGTAAGATTGATAACCATCTCCGACAGGACGACTATAGTTATATAAAATTTTTGTGATTTCGTTATTGCTATTTAAATTCATTTTTAATGTATCAACAGTCATATAACTTAATGAAAAATCTGAGAAGAATTGTGGGAACATATAATTAGCAATATCAATTACATTGGTTTTAGGAACGATAGTGTTACCATTAAGTGTAAATACTACAGAACTTAAGCTAAATCCAATGTAGTCATTTAATGTTTTTCCTACGATTCCTGAATTAAGTGCTTTTGGAGTCTTTTCTCCTTGATCGTTAGTTTCAACAGTAAATGGAATTACTTTTCCTTCTTTTTCAACAAAACCACGAGAACTAATAACAGTTGTAGATAGTTCTTCATATTGTTCAAAGTAAACAATGTTATCAGCCACAATCATTTTAGTTTTTATATTTGTATAAGAACCATAATCTTCAATTATTGCTTCAAAATTGTTGCCAGATTTAATTTTACTAAATGCTAGACTAATTTTATTATTATCTTCAATTTCTTTTTCGGTAGTAATAGTAAATGGTGCTGGTTCAATAATTGTTGGATTTTCTGAGAATGTTACTTTGATAAAAGTTGATATATAACTAGAATCTTCATCAGATACATTGCGATATAAAGCAACATTCATTTCTTTAATAGAATTATTTTCTACTACAATGTCTAAACTCTTAATTGCCATTTCAAAGTTTAAATATGTTAATGAATAAAATAATGCTTCGCTATGATAACCAAAGTATCGATAAGTGTTGTCACTTATTTTTCGGAAGGCATTGTGATCAAACACATCACTAGGTTTAATTAAGTCATTCCAAGAAACATCAGATGCATCCTCAATGACTTCGTTTAAGCCATTAATTCCTACAACAGTAGCGACATTTTCTTTGTTTTTATAAACATAAGAATAATTTCTATTATTTACAATATCATTAGTATCAATATTAATGAAATTAGCGTTATATTTTAAATCGCTATTTAAAATTGTTTCTTTTTCTTCATTACCAACTTGTTGTTCAACAACACTATGAGTGGCTAAAGAAGTAGAGGCAAATAAATTTTCACTAGATTCATTTAATGTTTCTTTAAAAGCAAAATCTTTTTTAAATTTCTCTAATGAATCTATTTTTGAACCATTAATATTTGAGAATTTTGCTGTTGTTACTTTCGAAGAATATTGTTCTCCGTTTTCATCTAATCCAGTCATGTAAATAGTGTATGAGATATCTCCGCTATTTAAGAAATCAAATGATACACCAGATACTAATCCATTAAATACTAAACTAGAATAACCAACGGCAATTGTTAATAGGGAATTTAAGGTTACACTATTAGAGTAGTATTTACCATCAGTTTTGTTATAAATAAATGAATCATGAGAAATAAGATATCTTGGATCAGTTTTATCCGCTAACAAGGAAAAATAACTTATCTCGTTAATGCTATCTACATAATATTTTTCAGTGGAAATACCATTTTCAGGCAATAGAAGGTTGATATTATTATTGTTTAATTCATAACGATACACAACATTGCCTTTTATTTCACTTTGGTCATAATAAGGAAGAAGAACACCGCCATTATTTAAAATAGACATATAATAATACTCTTCATTAAATAAGTCATAACATTCTGTGCCTTCAATATCATAAGTCAAAGTGTAATTACCATGAAGACCAACATATGTTAAATATCGATATAAGTAATTTTCATTTTTTTCTTGAGGTAAGTAATTATAGAAATCAGAAGGTGTATTTTGATGCCCACTATTGCTTGTACTATTAGAAGGTTTAGAACAACCGGAAATAACAAAAATAGAACAAGCTAATAATATTTTTAATTTTGAATTCATATTAGTAAGTCTCCCTTCATTAATCTGGAATATAAACTTCAATTCCACTTTTTGGATTATTGCTTAATGCAATAGCCAATGTATAAACATCGCCATCTTCGTAGTAATAAATTGTCTTTCCTTTAGAATCGATGTCTTTAACAAAGTGTGAATTTTGTTTGATTTTATCTTCTAATCGTTGCATATAATTTGTTTCATCATCAAAGTCAATGTATGTATCTGGTAAATAAATAGATAGTCTTGTTGGTTTACCATTAACAATGTTAGTTGTAATAGCGTACCATTTTCCAAATAATTCTTTTTCATATATATATGGAACTAAAACAGCTTTTTCTTTACCTAAGAAAGAGATTAATGTTTCATAAACATTTTCTTCCATTTCCCAAGTAGAAGGTTCTTGGTAAGTTGTTAATTCAGCAATCTTACTTGCTAATGTTTCATCAATTTCTACTTCGTCAGCGCCAATACCGGTAAATTCAACAGTTTCTGATCCAGTTGATTGACCATCATTATAACTATATCGATAATTATAACTTGTTGGTTTGATTGCTTTATTATCAGTAAAATAAATCTTTAATGACATTGGACGGAAATCTTTTAAGTGATTGTATCCAAGTAAGTTGTCATCAACTTTTAATAAACTTGTTCTTAAACTATAGCAAGGTACACCATCCATTGTAGATTTCTTAAATAATTTTTCACTAATATTCATGTTAAGAACATCAGTAATAGAAATATCACTTCTTGGTTCGCTTAAAGCAAAGACATCGCCTTCTGAATTAATCATAAATTCGACAACTTCATTATTTTTATTAACACCAAAACCGGTTCTTTTATTGTTATATTCTTCTAACGAGCCTGGTTTTAATGTTTTTTCTTCTCTTAAGATATATTTGTTACCTTCAACATTTGAGAAAGTGACATTTGTTACATTACTCTTGTCACGGTCATCATACATTTTAACAGAGAAAGTATCTTTAAAATAACTAAACGTTTTTCGAATATCGCTTGTATCACTTGTTTCTTCTAAAGGTGTAGGAAGAGTGATATCATTACCTTCAGCGATTTTAACAAATGCTTCATACCAAACAATTTGACGTCCAGCAATTTCATAACTATCTTCAAATTTTGCATGAGCAGACTTAAATCCAGTTGCGTCAATTTCAAAATCAATATATTCAATATCAAGGTTACCCATCGATTTAGCGGATGTTAAGGCATTGAATAATTTAAATGTGTCTGAACCAATGTAACGGAAATTATTTCCATCAAGTTTCATTAAACTATTAGATGAAACGATATCATTTAAATAATTAATATCATCCCAAGCGATAGAAGTGTCTTTTTCTTGTACGTTATTTAGTGAATCAAGGTATACTTCATAAGAATTATTATTCTTTTTAGTGTAATAATGTTCATCATAACCAATTTTTGTATGAAGTGTATCTTTATGAATATCATAGATACCAGTATCTTCAATCCAACCGCCACCATATTCATTTGTTTGGTCGAATTCTAATTCAAAGGCATAAGATTCTTTTTTAGCACTATCTAAAATGGTAGAAGAGATCGTTTCAAAATTAAATGAATTTTTTAGTAAATCTTCTTCTAATTTAGAAGTGGAATTATTGATGTTTTTAAAAGTGCCACGAGCGTAATCCACAAATGTATCTAAACCCACTAATTCAACAAGAGTAAATACCAAATTTTCTTTTTCATCTAAGTTGAATCTAGCATAAACAAATGTTTCATTTTCAGCGAGTTCTTTTAAATTAAGCATTGATGCAAAAGAAATAACAACCCCGAAGTTATTAGTAACATAATCATCAACACTTAATAAAATATCATCTTTAGTAAATGTTCCTTTGTTAGTTTCATCTTTGTATTCGTTTAAAGCGTTAAATGATGATAAATTTGTTTTGTTTTTATATTCACCATTAACTAATTCGCTATCGATTGATAAAAATTCAAGTTTTTTATCTGAATTATCAAAACTATATGAACTGATTTTTGCTGAGTCTTGAATATTTTTCATTAAAATATGCGACTTTCCTTTTGTCTCTAAATGAACATATTTTTCATTGTAAACATCGGTATTTTTGATAGCATCTTCAAGTATTTCTGTTTCTAAAGTAAAACTATTTGCTTCCACGATTGAATTTAATTTTTTGGCAATAAGTTCTTTATTGATTTTTGTTGAAGGTGTAATAGATGAACTATTTTGGTTGTTCCCGCTAGTGGAACCATTTGAAATAGAGTTACTAGTTGAGTTTGAACCGCTAGTAACATTAGAAGTACAAGAAGCAATAAGTAAACTAATTGCTAAAGCAAGTAAAACTTTGTTTTTGTTTTTTGACATAGTAATCCTCCTTAATTTTTAACTACACAATAAAAGCATTATACACGCTTTTTATTTTATTACATAGTAATAAGTGCAAGAAAACACTTACATTTTGTTAATTTTTAACTTTTTTAAAAATATAAGTCTATTTATATGAATTTTATGACAAAAATAAATTACTTTTGATTATTAATCGATTCCAAGTACATATTTAATTTTGCTTATTATATTTTTACAAGTTGATAATGATAATTTGAATTTATAAGCTATATCAAGCAAGTCTTTTTCTTTAGGCAATCCATTACCATTTACTGTCATTTCGTGCTCGAATTTGTTTGGAGTACTTGTTATATCATAAGCTGGTGAAAGACGATAACCTTTTATATTTTCATCATAAATAAAGGAAAAATTTTTGCCATGATCATCACGATTATTGTAAAATACGTTAAAGCACATTCTTCGATATGCTTCGTAAATATCACCTTTATCAGGACAAATGCTTTGGATTACTTGAAATAAATGGGAGTAATCTAAATTAGGTATTCTATGTGTTGTTTCAAGTAATGCAGATAAAGAAATCATATGAACTCTTTTATTATCTTTGCGGTCAAATCTTTTCACGCCAAAATAGCCAGAGCATATTTTAGAAGGAAATAATTTAAAATCATTTACATTTATGCCACATTTTTTTGCTAACTTGTTAGCGGTGTATTCTTGTTTACCAATATTTTTAGAGTCCATATAGCAAGGGAATTTAACAATCCATTCTTCATTATCTATGGCTATGTGTGCTTTTGGTCTTGCTCCTCCACTAGAACCACCAAGCATATAGATTTGGTCAAGATTATTAGTATTATCATCATTTAAAATAGCGTTAGCTTCTTTAGCAATTTCATCTAAGTTTATATCTACGATAGTTTCGTTTTCTATTGGATTATTTGGCTCATATGTTAAAGCTCCAAGAGCGTTATTAGATATTATTGTAAGCTTTTGAATAGGTGATAAAGAATCTGGGTTTATTCCTTTTTTGACCAGCATTCTTCTAACCAATAATTCTCCCCAGCCGTCTGGTAAACTATCATTAAATACGCCGTATAATCCATCAAATGTTTGCTTAGTATTTATAAATACTTTATTTGTTAAAGGCAAAGAAAATGGAGATATAGAAAAACCATGTTTAATCCATTCATCATTATATTGAAAAGCAATTCTTCCATCGTTTGTTTCAAGTAAATATCCGACTAGTTTATCATTATACATTACATTTAATTTTTTAATCATAATTTATAGTCCTTTAAATTAGTTATTTGTTCATACTTAAATAAATTATTAAAATCTTCTAGACAATTCATTGCATGAGCAATCTTGATTAATGAAGCAAGTGAAATGTCACCAGTAGTTTCAAATCTTCTAATAGAAGCATAGTTAACGCCAGATCTTTTGGCTAATTCTTTTTGGGTGTATTTAAGTTCTTTTCGTCTTAGTTTGACTCTTTTTATTAATTTTTCCGTAATACTTGCTTCTGTTATCGTATCTACAAAGTCACTAATGTCAAATTTTCTTTCCATTTTATCACCAACTTAATTGCTTATATATTAGCAATTTTACTTTAATAAGTCAATAATCGCTAATATTTGAGCGAAAATCAAAAGCGAAAAAATTAATAAGTAATGAAAAAGAAAAATATATCTTGACTTAGAGTTAACTCCAAGGATTACAATGTTCGTGTAAAGACTGTGATCATTATAACTATTGATGAATTATTATCATTAGATGTATTAAAAGTGGAAAATATTAAAGATAATTTGCATGCATATCAATTAGCCAAAAGATGTAACGAAAAACAAGTAATGTTTGAAGCGTGTCGATATAGTAAAGTTGGCGCAAGAATTAATTCTATTTCGCCAGGTATAATTGTTACCCAATTAGCGATTGATGCATTTAATGGACTGCGTGGAGATTTTTATAAAAATATGTTCGCTAATTGTCCTGTTAAAAGGTCAGGAACCGCTGATGAAATGGCAAAATGTTCTAGAACTATTAATGAGTGATAAAGGTGCATTTATTAAAGAATCTGATTTTTTAATTGATGGTGGCGCAACTGCAAGTTACTATTATGGAGATTTAAAGCTAATTAAAATTCTTCGTTGCTAATGGTAATATGTTCTATCAAAACTGGTCATTCAAAGTTAGAAGAGATGGTTTAGATGGCGATGCAGAAACAAAATACAAAACAAATTTTGAAACTAAATTTGCTGAATGGCAATTATCAGGAGGAGAAGACGCCTATATTGAATTAAAATACAAGCAATGACAAAACTAATAGAGGTACATTCTATGTAGAAACATCTGATGTTACTCTTGGTTTTGGTGGTTGGGACTTAGAATAATTTTTTGAAGTATTGCAAAATTTAATTTAATAGTTTTTACTTATATTAGTAACTAAAAGAGTCAGCAATTTGCTGACTTTTTTCGAAAAATATTATATTTTTTGTGCTAAAAAGCACATGATATTATTTGTAAAGTATAGTAAAATTATTTTTTAGCTAAGATTTTCTTGTATATCTTACCTCTAGTCCAGTATTAGGATGATGTCCAAGTTTTTCCACACCATTTTGGCCCTTCAATGCATATAGCGCCACTAACTTTAAGATATTGTTCGATAACTTCGTCAATAATTCTTTTTTTATAGTCAGATTTATTTACAATTTTATCCATTTTAATAGCATCCGCTTCATTAATATTTTACTTAACTGAGCAATATTTGCTAATCTAACTGAGCAATCTTTTAGAGAATAGGTGAGCAACTTTTTTAATATTTGCTGAGCAATATTTTGAAAAAACTATTAATTAAGTAAGAATTTAATATCATCATGTGTCAATTGTAAAATTGATTTTTCATTGGATGATATAAGGGAATCTATTAAATCCTTTTTCATATTTTGTAATTCAATTACTTTTTCTTCAATTGAATTTTCACATATAAATTTTAAAACTGTGACATTGTTTTTTTGACCAATACGATGTGCACGATCTGTGGCTTGGTCTTGTACAGCGGCATTCCACCACGGATCAATATGAATGACCGTATCTGCACCAGTTAAGTTTAATCCATTTCCTCCGGCTTTAAGTGAAATTAAGAATAATGGTGTTTTATCATTATTAAATTTGTCACATAATATGACTCTTTCTTCCGCTTTAGTTTCGCCAGTTAATAAATAATATTTGATTTTTTCTTTATTTAAATGATTTTCCACTATATTAAGTGCTTTAACAAATTGTGAGAAGATTAAAATTTTATGACCTTCTTTGATTAATGCGTTTATATAATCATAAATTAAGTCCATTTTTCCACTTTTTCCGGAATAATTTTCTATAAACATTGATGGTTCAACGCAAATTTGTCTTAAACGCATAAGGTATGGAAGTATTTCAAAAATACTACTAGATTGACCTAATGCTTTTTTGGCTACTTGACAATAAGCATCATATGCTTTTCTTTGTTCAGTCGTCATTTCTGCTTCAATAACGCGTTCAATCTTGTCTGGTAAATCATTAAGAACATCTTTTTTTGTTCTTCTTAAAATAAATAAAGAGACACGTTTTGCTATCATATTTTTATATTCTTCTTCGGTTTCAAAACGCTTTTTAAACACATCAATATCATCTAAGTATCCAGGCATTAAGAAATCAAATATTGACCATAGTTCGAGTGCACTATTTTCAATAGGAGTACCAGTTAAAGCAAAGCGATGATTAGATTTTATTTGCTTTACAGAACGTGATTTTTTAGAAGTAAATGTTTTAATAGCTTGTGCTTCATCAAGTATTAAATATTGGAAAGTGTAATTATATTTTTCTAAATCAATTCTTAATGAATCATAAGAAGTAATATAAATTACATGTTCGTTTGGTTTAATATTATTTATAATTTGTTTTCTTTCTTCTTGGGTGCCAAAGATTTTAATTACCTTGGTATTTGGATCAAATTTAAGAAATTCATTATACCAGTTAAATATTAAACTTTTTGGACAAACAATTAACGAAGGTACATTAGTTTTATCAATATTTAATAAAGCAATAGTTTGTAAGGTTTTACCTAAACCCATATCATCAGCAAGAATACCACATAAATTATGTTTAACTAAGGTGGCCATCCAGTTAACCCCATCAATTTGATAATCACGTAATTTGGCATTAATATTAGATAAATCAAGTTTGTTATTTTTAAAATCTTTAACTTCATCAATAACCTTTATAAAATAATCTTTAACTTTGTTATCTTCAATAGCGTTAATTGCTTTAAATGCATTATAAAAATTAGTTTTTTGTTCATTAGTTAATTTAGTTTTATCTAGTCTTAATCCTTCGGATATGTTATAAAATTCTTGAGCATTTTCATTTTGAATATTGATAATTTGGTTATTTTTTAGTTGTACAAATTTCTTTTTCTTTTTAAGAGCGTTATATATTTTTTCTAGTTCTTCATTACTAAAAGAAGATTCTGCCCAAAATGCTTCAATCATGCTAGATCCATAATCAATTCTTAAATTTTGCTTTGGAAAATTAATAATATTTTTAGTTTTAATATGCTCGGATAAATAAATTGTACAAATACTTTGAAGTGGTGATATATCAGCAATTAGAAAATTATAAATATCCTCATCTTTTTCAATTTTATTGTCAACAAATTTGAAACTCTTAAATAAATTATCTATAAAATTAAGATTTTCAACTGTAATCTTACTATATTTGCTTTCTTCAATAGGTAAACCATTTTCTTTTACAATTATCTTTTTTGTTAATATATTTTCTTCCATATCAATATAAATTTCAATATTTTGATAATTTTCACTTAATTTATTAATTGATTCAGGAATAGAAATAAGTTCTTCATTTCCTTTATAAATATACTTAAGGAAGAATTCTTCGTTATTTTCAATATCGTTTTCATTAAAAGATAAAAAGAAATCTAATATTGAGTTAATTTGTTCTCCGCCTTTTATTAAAGAAAGTGTTTTATTTAATTTGTCTATATAATAAACACCATCTTTGGCGTAAATCAAATCTTGTCTTGCGATAGTAGGAGACATTGTTATTACTTTATTTTCATCAATGCTAAATTTAATTTCTTTTTCTTCTTTATTTAATGAATAAAATATCTTTTCATAATAAATACCATTATATAAGTGAATTAGCCTTGTTAATCCTTCTTCATTTAAATATATATTAGAAAAACGTGATCCGTAATCATTATTAAAGCCACGTACTAAAAAACAAGTTAACAAAATATTTATTAATTCTTTACTGAATTCATCAAATCCTTTTAGTGAACAATTAAATTTATATTCTTTATAAACATCAAGAGTTTCTTCGTTTCTAACTGCATTCATAAAGTCCATAACATAGTGGACTTTGTATAACTTTTGCTTGCCAATATAAACGTTGATATTAGCGTACTCATTTAATTCGATTCTTATTCTCATTTTTTCTTCGCTTAATATTTTTAAAGCAATTTTGCTAGTTTTATTTTTACTTTGGTCTAATAAAAATGTGCGCATTTCATCTTGGACAATTTTCTTTTTAGCATTATTACATTTAGCAAAAGTATCCTCAATCATTTTGTTTAACTTGTCTGATGTGGCGGATTCGCAGATTTTAGTTAACATTGCAAAATATTTTTTTATTATTGGATTTGTTTCATCTAAACCACCATAGTCAATTTCCTTCCAATAATAATAGCTAAACTTATCTTCATCATTAATATAAATACAATTTAAAAAATCAAAACTAGGTTCAGAAACTTCAAGAAAATATTCATCATCATAAATCTCTTCGTCACGGTTGATGACATTAAATTTAAAATATTCATCAAATTTTGAAAAATCGATATGTTTGGTTCTTTCAATAGCGTCATTAATGCGTGCTTTTATAAATGTTTTATTATTAGAAATATTTAAAAATAGCAAAGCATAATAAGAAGCATCTTGAAACTCACACAAGCAGTCGTATAAGTTACAATCATAAGAAAAAAAATATCTTTTATCGACTAATTCAAATAATTGCTCAATGTAATGCTTAGCATTTTTTTCTAATTTATCAATATTAGCTTTGATAAATTTTAGTCTTTCATTATCGTTGAATTGACTAAAATATTCAACCCCATCTTCATAGTCAATAACGGAATAATCTAAATCAATTAAGTATGGCTTAGCTCGATGTATGGCAAGCATTTGTTCTGCACTTAGTGAAGGTTTAATGGCATTAACTGTTTCTTTAGAAAAGGCGTTATTATTAATTATTAAATTAGTAATAGTGGAAGCATCTTCTTTACTTAAATTACATAATGGAATCAAAGAATTTAAACTACTAGTAAAATCATAATATTTATAGTCTTCATTATATAAAGCAAAGTGAAGTATAGAATCATAATTTTCTTCAAATAAATCGTTTAATAAACTATAAAAATTATCTTTTTCTAGTTTGTGACTAGCGTTTCGATAATTGGTGGCTTCTTTAATATTTGATTCATAAAAATTTTTCATCGCAGTATTATTAGAAATCGAATTTAAATAAGTATTTAAATTATTTTTTTTATTTAAATCTAAATATAAATATATGATATTAAAAGCATTAATATCAGATTTAGAATAAGATGTTTCTAAAAGAGGTTGTATAAGATTATCAGCTAATTTATTATCTAAATATTTTTTAAGCTCATTAAATGATTTAAAACTTAAAAATAAAAATGTTGGTGAACGATAAGTACTTACTTTTTTTATTTGATTATATATATCTAAAGCAGGAGAATTATAATTAGAGACATAAAAACTATAAATTTTATCTAAGACACGATAAACATGTTTACATTTAAATCCAACAGGGCAAGAGCAATCACCAAGTAGATTAGGATGAGAATATTTAATTTTAACATCATATTGTGTGTCGTAAGATGAAGACATCACTTTAGCACTTATTTCATTTGAAGAAACAAATTGTATGGATGACAAGTCGAATTGCAATTTTGATGCCCGCTCTTTTGTGATTTTATCAAAATCATTTTTGTAACTTCCGTCTATAATATATTTTTCGAATTCATCTGATAAGGTAATTAAAAAAGGATTATTCTCAATTCCAGTTACATTATTAATAATATGAACACCATCCAAAAATCGAATTGACAAAAGTATATTATTATTTTGAATTGGCTCAATAACACCTAATTTAAATAATTTATGATATACAAGAATATGCCCCATCGTATCACCCCTTAACATATTATTCTAACATTTAGAGTAAGCGAAATAAAATATTATTAAAAATTTTTTCTTTAAGAAAAACATCATAAAGCGTTTACATAAATAAATGCTTGTAAAATTGTTGAATAATGAATAAAAAATACTTGCAAAGAGATTTTTGTAATGTTAATATATTTGCAATTAAAAAACGAAAGAGGAAATAATTATGAAACGAAAAAGTTGTTCTTTTTTGGCATTATTTTTGGCATTTTCTTTATTCTCATGTGCCAATGATAATTCCGTAAATTCTGGTTCTATAGAACCATCTGTTAGTGCTAGTACCACTAATAGTGTATCTACTTCTAGTGGATCCACTTCATCTTCAGGATCTCAAACAAGTGTATCCACATCAACAAAACCTAGCACATCAACAAAACCTAGCACAAGCAATTCTGTCTCAGCAAGTACAAGCACAGTTAGTACTGATGCAGTAAAAAAAGCAATTGAGAAAGCAGTAACTAAGACTGATTTGATTGCTAGTGGCAATGTTACTATAAGTTCAAAAGATGATTGGACTAATGAATCAAACGAAAGTATATTTGAATTTGGTAAAGATTCTAATGGTGCTACACTGCATTATACTGGTAAAGATTATAGTGGAGAATATGATATGTATTTATTAACTGATACTGATGGTAGCGTTGTGGCAATTCAAAAATCTAAAACTGATGGTTCGATAACAAAGCCATATGATGAATTTGATTCTATTGGTTTTCGCTTTAGTAATGTATTAAGCTATTCTGCTAGTTTTATCGGCGTGGAAAATTTAGTACAAGGTTTATATGGCTATGGTATGCAAAATGTAAATAAAGATTTTAAATATCAAGTTGATAATGGAAAATATTCTTTTTCATTTGGATATTTTGAATCATTAGATGCTTGGCAATTCTTAAAAGTTAGTTGTGAATTTACTATTGGAGACAAAGAAGAATTTAGTAGTGTTAATGTTACAATTGACTCATATAGTCAATCTAGCTTTATGGTTGATGATGAACTAGGAGTAATTCAATTAAATAGCGATGCAAAAGCATCAAGCGTTAAAAAAATTGAAATTAGTCAAAAAGCAGGCGCTAGAACATTTGTGTCACCAATTTCATTAAGTTCACTTAAAGCAGCATCATTTGATGTAATGTTTGATGGTAAAGTAGTTGCTAGTGGCGAAACTATTAAAGTAGCAAAAGGAGAAACTATTAATTTGTCATTATCTAATGTTGCTCCTGAAACTGCTAGTTTTGCTTTTGATGAGCCACAAATTACTGCTTCAGAAGGTTTGATTTTAGGATTTAGCTCATTTAATAATTCTATAAATGGAACTCCAAATGTGGTTGGTAAGTTTGATGTTTCTATAAAAACTGCGAATGTCACTAAATCATTTAAAGTTGAAGTAACAGAAGCACAACCAAAATCTATTTCTTTATCTTACTTCACTGTAGCACCAAAAGGATACAACTCTTATGTTTTAGCTAATAATAAGTTTGATGGCTTTGTTGGTGTTGAATACATTGTTAAAGCTGGTATATTACCAGATGCTGCAAATCAAAACGTCAATGCTTCAATCGATGGTGTTGATTCATCTAAATATGAATTAACTAAAAAACAAATTAAGGTCCATGAATGGATGGATGAATATGATGTTTGGAGTTTTGTGGCAAAAGAAAGTGGAGATTATGCAATTACTTTTGCAAGCGCCGTTAATGCAAATATAAAAGAAGTTGTTAATGTCCATGTTAGTGCTGCTCCAACTTTTGCAGAAGTATTGTCATCCGCTAAATTTGGAACTAAACAAGGCAATAGTGTCAAATATCAAGTTGAATTTGTTCCTACTGGAACTGGTGAAACAGGTGTAGTAACAATTAAAGACAATTTATCTTCAAAAGAAGAAGTAGCAAGTTACGTTATAAGCAAAGGTGAAAAATGTTACAATTTTGCTTTAACACATGTAAGTGGAGATACATTAGAAATACAATTAGTTATGTCGTTTGATTTCTCTTTATCATATTACAATTCTGAATGGGATATGTATGAAGCACTTAGTAAAATTACTCCAGAATTCTTAGTCGCAGGATCAACATATGATGGTGCAACAAACTCTGGTGAACATACTCTTACGATTAACTTAATGAGTAATAATGAAGCAAGTTTATTATTAGATGAAGTGTTCTCACAATCTTTGAATTGTGCTTTCTCATTAAAAGAAGAAGGAGATCATTATGTTGGAACATTTACTTCAACTTCTTCAGAAGCTTCATTTGTAACATTACCATTATCATTTACTCTCTCAAAAGATATGACTACATTAACTGTTTCATTTGAAATTGATGGAAATGTAGAAACATTTACTTGTTCAAGAAGTGAATAATTATTATGAAGAAAAAGTTTATATTTTTAGGTTTAATTTGCTCCATCATTGCTTCTTGTGATGGGGCAAACATCAAGCCTAGTGCTGGTTTATTAAATAATAATCTTATTTTAAGTAATACTACTGAATATAAAGAAGCCAAATCAACAAGCGCAATAGGAAATAAAAAACTATTAGTTATTCCTTTTGAATTTCAAGGAGAAAGAGAATTTCAAGATAGTGACTTAGAAAAGATTAGAAAAGCCTTTTTTGAACCAAAATTATCAACAAGCGGAAATGCTTATTATTCTTTAACAGAATATTATGAAAAAAGCAGTTTAGGAAAAGTTCATATTAGTGGTGATGTTGCTCCGGTATTAAAAGTTCCACATACTGTGGACGAACTTACTAAAGATGGTAATTATTTTCCAGGAGTCCCAGCTTATGAATATTTAAATAATGCCGGCGTTAGTGATGAATATTTGTCTTCTTTTGACCAAGATAAAGACGGTTATATTGATGCGGTTGTATTTGTTTATTCTTCTCAAACTTCAGAGCGTAGTGGAAACTTTTGGGCTTGGGTTTCAACATTCGATGCTGAACCAAACCTTACAAGGCCTCAATTTGCTAGACATATGTGGGTTGGCTTAGATTTCTTTTCTACATCTAATTATGAAATTGATGCACACACTATTATCCACGAAACAGGACATTTGTTTGGATTAAGGGATTATTATCCTAGTGATAACTATAATGTTGCCTTAGGTGGGCATTCAATGATGGATTATAACATTTCTGACCATGATCCGTATTCTAAAATGCTATTATCTTGGTTAGATCCAATTTACTATGATTTTAAAAATTATAGAGAGATTACTTTAAATTTAAAAACATTCGAAGAAAATAATCAAGTTTTGCTCTTGAATAATTCTTGGAATCATTCGGTTATGGATGAATATTTATTAATTGAATATTATACTTCTACGGGAGTAAATGAATTAGATGCTAAAAATAAATATGATAGTCGACCATTAGGATTTACTAAAAACGGAATTAAAATATATCATGTCGATAGTCGTATCGCTAAATGCCATTATGATAAAACTCAATATGCG
The DNA here is from genome assembly GCA_934140155.1 of uncultured Bacilli bacterium. Lineage (GTDB taxonomy): Bacteria > Bacillota_I > Bacilli_A > RFN20 > CAG-826 > RUG131. The sequence continues at coordinate 452,630 of CAKPBC010000001.1, forward strand.
GTTGTTTTCGATGAATATGTTAACGAAATTCCTGAAACTTATGCGGATGATATATATTATTTGATAGGGGCATCTAATAATAATCAAGATTCAAGAACAGATGCTTCTAGACAAGGAAGGTATAAACAAGTTGCTTTAATAGAAAACAAACAATATAACAAATTACAAGCTGGAGAAAGTGCGGATGATGATTCACTATTTTATGAAGGCGATATATTTGATTCCTCTACATCTCCATACTTATTAAATGGCAATTGGAATAATGGCACAGCAATTAATTTTACTATTTCAGTAGATAAATTAACTAGTGAGTATGCCACAATTACTATAAACTTTAAGGGGGAATAAGATATATGAAGAAATCTTTAAAATTATGTTTATTACCAGTAACTTTATCAATTATGTTAACTGCTTGTAATAATCAAAGTAATTCTATTTCAGATTCAAGTTCTAACTCTATTTCAACTTCTTCATCAATAGATGTTAGTAAAATTTCTTTAAAAGACGCTATTGCAAATACGAGAGAATATACTTTGCAAACAAAAACTTTTGATGATTCATTTATGACTTTCCAAGTATTTAGTGATAACTTTTATTATTATGCACCAAATATTGGCGGATACATCGTGATTGACGATGATCCGGAATATGTTCATGCTTTTGATGTTGTATCAATTGATAGTGATTTGATTTTTAAAACTAAAATAGATGTTTTAGGTAGAAACGGCTTAATTGATCAAAAAGGATATTTATTTACTACAAATTTTTTAGATATTATGAGAGTATACGCTGACGATTTTGTAAGAATCAGCGACAATACATTTTGTTGTTCGGTAAAAGATCTATCTTCTCATCTTAAAGATTATTTTCAAAATAAAAACTTATCTTATGCCAACTATTTTGAAATTGTTATTGGTAACGATGGACGTGTATCTCGCTTTATTCCTTATGAAAAAACAACTGCAGATATGTACTCATTAGGCGAAGTTTATTTTTCAACATTTAATTTAGAAGATTATGAACCATATAAATTATGGGATCAAGAAGGAAGAAAAATTAATACACGTTTATATGACTTAAAGATGGGATATTTTGCCGAAGATAACAAAACATATATTCCTTTTTATAAAGATGAACAAGTTGTAGTTGAAGGCGTAGTATCATCATTCGATGTTAATAACAATGTTTATATTAGTGTAGAAAGTCTTACATTAGGCAATGTAGGAATTCAAGTTCGATTGTCTAAAAAAGATACATTACCAAAAATAAATGAACTTATAAAAGTACAAGGAACAATAGCTTGTGATAATTATGTTTCATTAATTAAAGATGCAACATTTACTGTAATTGAAGAACAAGATTATTTCCCATATTTTGACGAAGAGCCAATCGCAGATATTTATGGCTCCGGATATTACGCGGCAAATTTTTTCTCTCAATCACCTGTGTTTGGAGACTCTATTTATTCAACTGCAGCTTATATCTATGAAGATTTCGAAAGTAATTTGGTAGAAAATAAAAATGTTGAAATAGATATGATTTGCCCAGCAATACCTTCTAGTGATAAAAAAGACTATTATCATATGAAGTTGGTTTTACCAACAAATATGCCACTTGAAAAGAAGAATCAAATCCTTCAATCATTAAAAGAATATGGAATCTATGGTAATGAAGATGCGAAAGAGATATTACTAGATAAGTTTATTATTAGAATCGATCCGACATATTTTTACGCTGTAAAATTAGAATATGGCTCTGAAAGTTCTATTTCTTTACAACTTTCTCCAACTGAAAAAGTTGAAAAAATTGTTGGTATTAAAAATTTTGAATTTTCAAAGTTAACTGATTATTCTTGCTATCGTTTTGGCGGACATACTGCGATGAGTTTAGAAGAAGTGTATGGAAAAGATGGAAAAACGATGGGAGTTTACTATCAATCATCATCAATGACACAAAAAGAATATGATGCTCAAGTTAAAAATATTGAAAGCATAGGCTTTAAAAAGTTTAATGAAATAAAAGATGAATATAAACGTAGGCACATTATTTATCAAAAGGATACTTATTATGTAGATCTATTTACACAAGAAGATACTTTTGGCGAAGATGGTTCGATGGTATTCAATATGTGGATATATAAGGGAGAATTGATTTATAGCAAAACAGTTCAAGAGCAATTAAAAGAATCTATACCATTCTTCAACGTGGATGATTTTATTCAAATGGATGGAGTATATGATGCAGACTTAAACTATTTTGAATTAACAAGTTATGCTGGAAAAGAATATAAAAATGATGAGCGTATTGCTTGTGTTACGATAAATACTAATAGTGATATTTTTTCAGAATTACGTTCAAAGTATAGAACTGAAAAAGGATATACCGCTGTCAGAAATAGTGACAATTCTATTTATACTTATAATACGCGTGGAAGTAACCATTATGTATTTTCAAAGGCGATAGATGGTAGTAATGAAAAAGTATATTTAGATATGGCTTTATATTCTACAGATGATTATACATATGCTGGTCATAAAGATTTCACTAATAGAATTGAAATTGCAATATATAAAGGAACTGAGCCATTATCAACAACTTATTTAGATAATTTAAATGAATTTGGAAAACGCTTTGGCGAAAAAAATGGTGTAGATGCTTTAACATTTAACTTACCAGCAAATACAAAAGTAGAAATGTATTATTGCGCAGATAAAGATATTAAATATAGTTTCTTAGAATATGGTTATTTGTATCAAGATGAAGCATTTGTTTATAGTGATTCGTTAAATGAAACATATAATGCAATAATTAGTTCTTTAGAAGCACAAGGATATAAAATATCTACAACAACCGCAAAAGGTAATGTATGTTACGTAAAGCAAGATGGCAAGGTCAGTGCGTATATATTTATTATGAAAAGTGATAAAGGATATATACGATTAATTGATGGTGTTGGCGGATTGGATTATTAAAAAGAGGACTTCGGTTCTCTTTTTGTATACTAAAAGATTGTTATGGCAAAACGAATAATTTTAATAAAATTAAATAAGTATTAAACTTTTATAGTTTTTATTGTAGAATAATAAAAATGTTTAGGAGTTGTTATTATGAAGAATAATATTATTATTGAAAATTATCAATCTTTACTTTCGTTAAAAGAAACTGAAATTGCTATTAAATTAGTTAAAGATACATTTGAGAATTTGCTAGCAATAAAACTTAATTTAACAAGAGTATCTGCGCCTTTATTTGTTGATCCTAAAACTGGATTAAATGATAATTTAAATGGTTATGAAAAAGCGGTAAGTTTTAATGTGTTTGAAAATAACCATCACTTAGAAGTTGTGCAATCATTAGCAAAATGGAAAAGAAATGCATTAAAAAAATATGGATTTGCCACTGATTCTGGAATATATACAGATATGAATGCAATTAGACCATATGAAGATTTAGATAATATTCATTCTTTATATGTTGATCAATGGGATTGGGAAAGAGTTATATCAAGTGAAGAAAGAAATGAACACTTTTTGATTCGTATTGTTAAAGATATTTATGAAGTACTTAAAGATACGGAAAGGAAAGCTCACATAACATATCCTGTATTAGGTAAATGTACATTACCTGAAGATATTACTTTTGTTACAAGTGAAGAATTAGAAAAAAAATATCCTTCCTTAACACCAAAAGAAAGAGAAAATATTGAAGCTAAAGAACATGGTGCAATATTTTTAATGCATATTGGTGGTAAACTAGCTAATGGCGCGCCACATGATGGACGTGCCGCTGATTATGATGATTGGTCACTTAATGGTGATATTTTACTTTGGTATGAACCATTGGGTATTGCTTATGAAATATCATCAATGGGTATAAGAGTAAATAAAGAATCTTTATTAAAACAATTAAAAGAGAAAAATGAAGAATTTAAATTAGATTTACCATATCATCAAGATATTATTAATAATAATCTTCCACTTACTATTGGTGGGGGTATTGGTCAATCTAGAATGTGTATGTTTATGCTTAAAAAAGTACATATTGGTGAAGTACAAGCATCTTATTGGTCAAAAGAAGATATTGAACTATTTGCTAAAAATAATATACATTTGTTGTAGTTAAGTTTTTAATTAAGGATAAAACATATGAAAACTGACTTAGAAAAATTAAAAGTTATTCAATCTTTTATAGATAAAAATTATGTAGAATTAGAAACTTCACGTATGTTGCATAGGGCTTTAAAAAATAAAGCAGCGTGTTTATTTTGTGAAGTCCCACTTATTGATGATTCAAATATTAAAACAGATTCTTCATGGCAAGAAGAAGTTTTTCATATTATTGATAATAAAAACATGAATGATCCTGAAGTGTATAAAAAAGCATTTATAACAAAACAAACATTTTCTAAAATTAGAAAAGATGTTAATTATCATCCAGACAAAGATACCGCAATTAAGATGTGTGTTGGATTAGAATTAGATGAAGAAAATACATTGAAATTGCTAGAAAAAGCTGGATATACATTATCTAATTCTATTAAAAAAGATATAGTTATAAGATATTTTATTAGAAAAAAAGAATTCGATATTATAAGTATAAATAATGCTTTATATGATTTAAATTTAGATTTGATAAAATGTTAAAAACAATTGGCACTTAAGTATTTATAATTATTATTTATTTTGACATCTCCAAAGTGCCATTGGATGTAATTTAATATTGTTTATGATTTCTTTGTCTTCAAATAGCAATTCTGGCCTGTAATTTCTATTTTTGAATTCTCTAATAAATTCTTGCTCATTTTCAGTAATTTTAATTAAATCTTTTAAATAAACTATTACCTTTGTTTTTGCTTCTTCAATATTAAATTTGTCACTTTTTGCAATAACGGGCTTTAATTGAGTTTTAAATTTCGCAAAAGTGATTTTTTCAATATTTTCAAAAGATAAATTGTCGATATCTTGTTCACCACCAATCATATTATAAAAAATCAAGCATTTTTTAAGCATTGTTGTGTTTTTAATAATATTATTTTCAATCATTTTAGTTACATCATATAAATCTCTAGGTGTTGTACGTGATAATAATGCGTTTATTTTGCTCGCATAAAGTTCGATGGTGTTTAGTGTTAATACTTCAAATGAATTAAAAATATCTTTGACTAAAATCTTTTTGTTTTCAAGAGGTAATATATGACATCTGTCCATGAAATTTATTTCGATTTTAATATTATCGCGATTACCAGCGTTATTTATGTAATTAAATGTAAAAGATAATAATGCATAGTGTTCTTTAGAAGAAACTGATAATGCATAATTTTCTTGCCACATATAATCTAATAGTCTTTTTGTGAATATTACTTTAGTTTCTTTGATTTTTTCTTTCGAAAGATTTTCCGTGAAATCTAAATCTATATCGACAGATAATCTTGGCAATTCTACTGCAGTTAGATTTATGGCTGTTCCGCCTTTAAGAGCAAGTTTATTCTTAAAAATATTATCATTATTTAAAAATTTTAATATTTCAGATAATCTTAATACTTTTTCAAGATTGTCTCTTATAAAATTTGTATTATATGATAATTCTACTAAGTATTGCTTTGAAATGTTCATTAGGATCCTCCATTGATACGAGTTTTAATATTAATTGGTGCCATTATTTTCCATTTTGAATTATATTCAATGTTTTTGAATTCATCTTGTAAAAAATATTTAACTTGGTTTGTTAGATGACTTTTACATTCGCAAAAGAAATAATCACTTAACATTAATTCATCTTTAAATTGTTCTAAGATAAATCCTACTTTTTGATACAATAATACTTTGTTATATGACTTTAGAACATCTAATAATTTTGTTTGATCTAATGTTTTTATTTGCTGAAGCGCATTTAATACTTCTTCAATACCACCCGCAAGTTCAATGTTATCGATGCAATCAATTATTGTACGTTCTAGACTTGTAATTCGAACTTTTGCACTTTCAATATAATTAACTTGTTCATAGTTATTTACAATTTTCAAATTGTATTCAATGCCATCAAATTCAAAAGTATTGAATTTTGTTGAACTACCGACAACTATATTATTAAAAACTTGATTGGCAATGCCATAATATTCTAGTGCTGAATGAAATGCAACAAATGAATCGGGTGAAATTTTGCTTGCTATTTCAAATTTTGTGGAATTGATGATACCAGCTTGATCTATTGAAACATATAAGCCGTTGCGGATTTTCTTTATTTTTCCTAATTTTGTTTGATTAAAAATCCAGTTGTTTAACTGCTTTTCACTTTTAAAATTTTTTAGCAATTCATTTTTATTAAATAAGTATGGTACGTAACGTTTCATTTTATCTTCCTTTTTAACTATTTTGGCACGTTTTACCCATAAATGCAAGTATTTTGAGAAAAAATAGTTAAAAAAACTATATTTTAAACTGTACCAAATTTGTATTTTTATTATACATTCGATGAGCACGATGAGCCTAAAAATGAGCACGATAACTATTATGATAATTTTAGTAAAAAAGAAAAGACTATAATTGATATAATAAAAAACGGATCTAAAATAACTATTAATGATATGCAAACTAAATCATTGTTTTCTAGAGCAACAGTTGTAAGAATATTAAATAAACTTAAACGCAAAAATGTAATTTCTTATATTGGAACATCAAAGAATGGAGAATGGATTTTAAACAACAAAGATATTCTTTAAAAGTCGCTTTTAATGCGACCATAATGTTAAAAATTTATATTACACTACAACTATAAAAAAGAGGAGTGTAATTAAAATGAAAAAAGATTTAACAGAATTAGTATTTATTCTTGATAAGAGTGGATCGATGAATGGATTAGAAAAAGATACAATAGGTGGATATAATTCACTTATAAAAAAGCAAAAAAATGAAAAAGGAGAAGCACTTGTAACTACTGTTCTTTTTAGCACTGAAACAAATTGTATTGCTAATCGTATGGACATAAACAAAATAAAACCATTAACATCAAAAGAATACTTTGCTTCTGGATGCACAGCTTTATTAGATGCAGTAGGAGAAACTATTACTTCTATAAAAAGAGAACAAGAAAAGTTAAAAGAAGATGAAAAACCAGAAAAAACAATAGTGGTTATTACCACTGATGGATTAGAAAACGCTAGCAAAGAATATAGTTATGATAAAGTAAAAGAACTAATTAGTTCATTAAAAGAAAAAGACAATTGGGAGTTTCTATTTTTAGGTGCTAATATTGATGTGGCTAAAGAAGCTAATAAGTTAGGAATTAATTCTGATTTTGCTGCTAAATATGATTGTAACGAAGTAGGAATTGATGCAAGCTTTTCTTGCGTATGTGAAACTTTAAGCTTAGCTAGAAAAGAAAAAAGAATTCCTAAATCTTGGAAAAAGAAAATCGAAAAATAAAGCAGATTATTCCTAAAAACATACAAATTAAGCCAGTACATTAGTTTTTAATAATAATTATGTTATTATTAATACTAATTATGGGAGTGGATAAAATGCAAAAAATTAGTTTTAATCAAAATTGGAGTTACTCAAGATTAGGGGAAAGCAAAAAAGTACCTTGTGAATTACCACATGATGCTATGATTAGCGAAAAAAGATCTTTAGATAGTAAAGGTGCTAAAAATATATCATATTTTGAAGGCTATGATTATGAGTATGAAAAGCATTTTGAAATTGATAAGGACTTAGCAAATAAAATTCTTATTTTAGAATTCGAAGGAGTCTATAAGGACGCAGAAATATATATAAATTCCACTTTTGTGCATAAAGAAAATTATGGATATAATGATTTCTTTGTTGATATCACTAAATTTGTTAAATTAGGCGATAATGTTATTATTGTTAAATGTTTTAATGCGGATCAACCAAACTCAAGATGGTATACAGGATCAGGAATTTATCGTAATGTGAATCTATTAACATTTGAAAAAGAACACATTTTATTAAATAGTATCAAAATGTCCACTTTATCATACTTAGATAAAACCATTAGTGTCGAGTTAGATACTACAAGTGAGGGTAATGTCGAAGTTGATTTTTATCAAAATAAAAAATTATTAAAACATTGTACTTTTATTTCTAATAAACATGTAAAAGAAGTTGTAACTTTAAGTGATGCATTGTTATGGTCTAGTGATAGTCCTAATTTAGTGGAAGCAAAATTTAAATTTAAGCAAGATGAACAAATAGTGCGTTTTGGTTTAAGAACTATTGAACTTTCTAAAGAAAAAGGATTATTAATTAATGGAAAACGTGAAATCCTTCTTGGAGCATGTATTCATCATGATAATGGCTTAATTGGAGCAAGAAATATTGATTTTGCGGAATATCGTAAAGCTAGTTTATTAAAAGATGCGGGATATAATGCAGTTAGAAGTGCCCATAATCCATGCTCTAAAGCATTCTTGGATGCGTGTGATGAATTAGGCTTATATGTCTTAGACGAATATGTAGATTGTTGGTACATTCATAAAACATATTATGATTATGTTTTACATATGGAACAAAATTATGAACATGATTTAAAATTAATGTCTGATAAAGACTATAACTACCCAAGTGTTATTATGTATTCTATTGGTAATGAAGTTAGTGAAACTGGACAAAAGAAAGGTATTGAATTAACACGTAAAATGACAGAATATTTACATTCTATTGATTATCGTTATGTTACTTGTGGAGTAAATATTTTCTTTAATTTCTTAAGCTCGATGAACTTAGGTGTATATTCGGATAAAAAAGCCCAAAAAGAACTAAAATCTAAAAAGAAAAAGAAAGCAGTAGGTAGTGAGTTTTTTAATGATTTAGCGGGTATTATGGGAGCCTCATTTATGAAAATTGGCGCTACTTTGCATGGATGTGATGTTAAAACTCGTGATGCTTTTGCTGCTTTAGATGTCGCAGGATATAACTATGGCATTAAACGTTATAAGCATGACTTAAAAAAATATCCCAATCGCTTTATTTTAGGTACAGAAACATTTTGTTCTGATACAGATGTATTCTATGAACTTGCTAAAAAAAATCCACGCTTAATTGGTGATTTTGTTTGGGCTGGTATTGATTATATTGGTGAAGTTGGTGTTGGCTCTTGGACAGTAGATGAATATTGTGATAATGATTTTTCACATTCTGTTGGTTGGTTAACCGCAGGAAGTGGAAGAATAGATATTACTGGTAAAAAACTTAGTGAAGCTGATTTTATGCAAGTAGCGTTTGATCAAAAAGTAATAGCTATGGGTGTTGTACCAGTTAATCACTATAAGAGCAAACATTCTCCTTCGGCATGGAAATGCTCAATGGCTTTAGATAATTGGTCTTATGATGGATTTGAAGGTAAAGTAACAGAAGTAGAAGTTTATACTAAAGCACCATTTATTGAACTATATTTAAATGGTAAATTACTAAAAAGAAAGAAAACTAAAAAAGCATTTAATGTCTTTAAAGTGAAGTATCAACCTGGTGAATTAAAAGCCCAAGCTTATGATAAAGATTATAATTTAATTGGTGAAGCTATTATTCGAAGTGGTAAAAGCGTAATCACTTTAACAGGAACTAGTGAATCTAATGAATTTAAAGAAAACGATTTAGTTTATGTACGATTCATGTTTAGTGATAAAGATGGAATAGTTAAACCAGCAATAAAAGATAATATTACTATTACTAGTGTTGAAAATGGTAAATTATTAGGATTTGGTAATGGCTGTTCTTATTCTAAAGAAGGATATTTGAATAATACTACTTCCACATATTATGGTGAGGCTCTAGCGGTTATAAAACCAGATAATAAAGGTGATGTAAAAGTAAGCGCTAGTTCTAAATATGGTGATGTAGAAGTAGTGGTGAAGAAAATATAAGTTGAAAGTGTCTAGAATTTGTTTCTAGACATTTTTTAATAAATATTTTGTAGCGCTTTCATTATCGTTTTAAAATATCGGAAATTTTTTTCTTATTATACTAATAATATAAGAAAAGGAGATTTTTAAAATGAATAAAATTACAAATGTATACGCTCGCGAAGTACTTGACTCACGTGGTAATCCAACAGTGGAAGTAGAAGTTACTCTTGAAAGTGGATTAGTAGGAAGAGCAATCGTTCCTAGTGGCGCTTCAACAGGAGAAAACGAAGCACTTGAACTTCGTGATGGTGACAAATCTAGATTCCAAGGCAAAGGTGTTTTAAAAGCAGTTAAAAATGTTAACGAAATTATTAAACCAGCTATATTAGGAATGGATGTTACTAATCAGATTGCTATTGATAGCACATTATTAAAATTAGATGGAACACCATTTAAATCAAAATTAGGCGCGAATGCAATGCTTGGTGTTTCATTAGCTTGTGCCATTGCAGCAGCCAAAGCACACAATATGCCTTTATATCAATATTTAGGCGGACCTAACGCTAAAGTATTACCTACTCCAATGATGAATGTTATTAATGGTGGAGCACATGCTGATTCTACTGTTGATTTCCAAGAATTTTTCATTATTCCAGCAGGATTTAAAACATTCCACGAAGCTTTAAGAGCGGGTGTTGAAACATTCCATGCTTTAAAGAGTGTCTTAAAAGCAAAAGGTTATGAAACTGGTGTTGGTGATGAAGGTGGATTTGCTCCAAGTTGCAAACACGGAAATACTGAACCATTAGAATTAATTATGGAAGCAATTAAAAAAGCAGGATATAAACCAGGCGAAGAAATTTTCTTAGGAATGGATGTTGCCGCTAGTGAATTCTATAACCCAGAAACTAAAAAATATGATTTAGTTAAGAGTGGACAAGGTTCTAAAACTAGTGAAGAAATGATTGAATGGTTTGAAAGCATGATTAAAGAATATCCAATCATTACTATTGAAGATGGTTTAGGTGAATCTGACTGGGAAGGTTGGAAGAAGTTAACTGATCGTTTAGGCGATAAAATTCAATTAGTTGGTGATGATTTATTTGTTACTAATATTGAATTCTTAAGAAAAGGTATTGTAAACCATGTTGCTAATAGTATCTTAATTAAAGTTAACCAAATCGGTACTTTAACTGAAACTCTTGATACCATTAGAATGGCTCAAACAAATGGTTATACCACAATGGTCTCACATAGATCTGGTGAAACTGAAGATACGACAATCGCTGATTTAAGTGTTGCTGTTAATGCTGGACAAATTAAAACAGGATCCGCTTCAAGAACTGATCGTATGGCAAAATACAATCAATTATTACGTATTGAAGATCAATTAGGTGATTCGGCTGTATTTGAGGGATTACATGCATTTAAAAAATATCGATTTGAAAAATAATAACAACTAAAATCTAAATTAAAAAACTATTGAGTTGCACTAAAATTCAATAGTTTTTTTACGTTTAATTGCTGATTAAAAATGATAATTATATCTCCAACTCCAAAATATACTAAAATTAGTAGAATTTGGAGTTGAATAAAATTAAAAGATAAAAATACTTAGCAAAACCAAATAAAAAACTGTTGAGCTTTAAAAACTCAACAGTTTTTTGCACTTAATTATTCACCGGTACTTGGGTTAGAAGGGATGATAATATCAACATTATCTTTACCAGTCATAACACTAGGAAGTTTTCCATCCCATTTTTCTAAATATTCTAAGTATTTAACAAATTCTACAACGACATTTAAATCATCTTTTGTATGTGTTTCATCATATACAATAGAATATTTTGTACTTGCTAATGAAGTTGATATTGTAGTTTTAATTAAATTATCTTCCTCATAACTAACCATAACGCCAACGTTAGGATAAGTATCTATCTCTGATTCAACTGTTTCTTTAGAAACTATTTCGTTAGTTTGTGTATTTTCTTTAATAGTTTCGACACTTTGAATATAAGTTTCATTTACTTTAAAACCTAATGATTTAGATAATTCGACAATTTTTAAGGCCATAGCTTCAGCAGAAGCAGAAGCAATAATTTTTTGACTTTCGGCATCACCACGAGCGGCTTCAATTTTAGCTTGTGCAGTTAATTTTGCGACTTCTAATTCTTGTTCCGCTTTTGTAATAGCGGCTTCTTTTTGTTGCTCCGCGACCACTTTATCTTCGACGGCTTTTTCAAATTCATCGGTAAAATCAATATTAGTTAAGTTAACTGCAGTAACTTGCACATAATATTTATTTCCAACTGTTTCTTTAACAACAGTTTCAACTTCTGGAGATATTTTCGCTCTTGTTTCAATGATTTTCATCGCAGTGTATTTAGATAATATTGATTTTGTATTATCATCTGCAACTTTTTCAATTCTTTGTCCTAAAGAATCCATATTTGTGTATTCAGTTAAAATATTTTCCGCTTTTCCAGGATCAATTTTAAATTGCACGGTCATTTGTATGTTCATAGTTTGAGCATCACTAGAATAAGAACTAGTGTTAATTTCTAATTTTTGTACAGTAGTATCAAAATATGTGTAATTTGTAGTTAAACAAAAATCAAAATATGTTCCTGGTAAACGAGTGCCAACTACTTTACCTAAACTTTTAACAACTGCGACTTGTCCAGCTTCAACTTGATGGAAAGATCCAGGTATTAAAATAGTTCCTATTAAAGAAACAAGTAAACCGATAATAGAAATCTTATTGAGCTTCTTTTTATTACCGTTAGTTACATCAATAATTTTTCCTTTCTTTGTGTTGGTGGAAACCGCAATTCCTACCAAAAATAGAATAATAAGTGCAGCAAAAACGACAAATAAAATAGACTTAATCATAATTATTTTCCTCCTTGATTATAGTTTATTTCCATGAAAAAAGATCATGGGGTCTTACCATGATCTTGCGAAATCTTTTATTGATTAGTAATCCCAGTTTTATCAAACGGGTGTGTTGAGATTACTCGAGTACGCTACTCCTCAGGTGCTTTTATAATACCATAAATCTATAGCATTTTCAATATTTTTGCAAAAAATCGCTATATTATAAAAAATTATTATTAATCGATTCGATTGTTTTGCGTTTACTTAGAAATAGCCATTAATTCATTTTTATAACATTCATTTATTGTTATAAATGATTATTAATGATAATATTTTTATAAGTGAGGAAAATACTTGTGGATAATTATCTAGATTTAATACTACCTAATGATTTTAAGACTTATATTGATGAACATCTTTATGAGCTTAATAAAGATGAAACAATAAATCTAGCTAGTAAATGTTATGAATTAGGTGTTGCAAATGAAAAAACATCAATAAAAGAAGAACATTTAAAAAACGCTTTAAGAGTATTGTATCATCTTCAAGAAATGTATGAGATTATGCCACCAGATCTGTTTTTCAAAATAAATTATGAATTAATATTAATATATATTGATAAAAATGACGAAAAAGAAGTAAGAAATACTTATAAAATTGTTCGTGATTATTATAGGTTTTTTGATGATGATTATAAAAAAACATGTGCTTATGGATTTTCTTGTGTTGCTTTTAAATATATGGAGTACTTGTATTCTATTAAAGATTATAAGGGCTGTTTATTCCCATTTGATGAAATTTTTGATGGATTAATAAAAAACACTAAAGACGAATCAATGAATTTGCTTGCAAATGCATTTGCGCTCGTATCTCATATTGGGTTTATCTATAATTTTAAAGAAAAAGCATTAAGCTATATGAAAAATGCTCTTTCTTTAGTGGAAGTATTAAGCGATAGATTTAAAGATAAATATTCGCAAATTGCTTTATTTACTTTTAATTCAGGTAATATTTGTTTACAAATGGATGATTATGATAATGCAATTAAATATTTCATTCAAGCAAAAGATGTATGTAAAAATAATAAATTTGATGATTCTAATGATATGTTTGCTATGAGTTCTAATTATATGGCACAAGCTTTAGTGCTAAAAAAAGAATATGAAGAAGCTATCAATGAATATAAAAATGCAATAGAGTACTTAAATAATAATGAATTAAATGAAAATAAACGTAATATAAATATTAAAGATTTTTTAAATCGAATTGGGATTATATATGAAAAGTATTTAAATAATGAAGAACAAAGCAAAATTTATTATGAAAAGGCAGAAAAAATTTGATATTAGCAATCAAATATGTGAACATTGTATAAAAAAAGTTTTGATTATATGTTAATAAATTATTATAATAAAAAAGTAAGAGGAAAAATAATATGGAAAAAAATGTATTTGAAGAAGCTGCAAAAGCTTATGTTGAAGTGATGAATACTGCAACGGAAATGTTTAAATTTCATCAACAATCTATGGCAAATGAAGGAAAAAATTTTGACGTTCGTGTTGGTTTAAATCAACTTGATGTTATTATTCAATACTCTATGCTCCAAGTCGCTCTTAATGATGGTAATTTAGATGAAAACGAAGTAGGATTTATTAAGTCAATGTCACAATTTTGTGATTTTTGTGACTATTTAAATCAAGCTGGATATCAAGGCGTTACTTGGGATGTAATTTTTAACACTGATGAAAATTCTTTAAAAGAAGTATTAGAAGAATCTAGAAAGTCAGTTATTTCTTTATCAGAGGATTTTGTTAGAGTATTTTCATTAATTGACGCAATGACAGAACATAATTATTTAGATGATTTATATAAGAACTTCTGCGCAATCATCGCTGGCATTATGCAAGCAGATGGAAAAACATATAAAGAAGAAGTAACAAATGGCTGCTTATTAGTAGATTTACTTAATGCTGTTAATGCCAAAAAGAAAGATTTTGAAAACATAATTGCTGCAAGAAATTCACAACCAAAAGAACAACCAAATGCTAAAAAATCATTAAAAGATTATTATGTAAAAAAAAACTAATTAATCTTGATTCAGATAAAAAGGTTAATTACAAAAATAAAGAAGAAGCTTTGGCTTATATAGAAACTGATACTGGTTCAGGATCCGGATTCATGATTACAAATACCGGTCTATGTTTTACATGTAATCATGTGATTAAAGGCTCTACGGAAATCTATGTTGGTTTAATTAATAGTGAAGGTAAAAAGACTGTTTATAAAGCAAAGGCATTAATTCAAAATGAAGATGAAGATTTTGCTGTTATTGAATTAGAAGATTGTGTTGATAATTATTTCTATGAATTAGAATTTGATTATAAAACACTTAAAACAGGTAATGATGTTGCTATATTTGGTTATCCATTTGGTTCAGCTTTAAATGATGAAATAATGGAACTAGAGCCGTCACTTACTAAAGGATATATTTCTTCTAAAAATAAAATCAATGGTCACATTTGTTATTACTTAGATATTAATTCCGCACCTGGCAATAGCGGTGGCCCAGTATTTTCTTTAGATACTAATAAAGTAATTGGCTATTTATGTGGATCATATGGTAATGATCGCTCGGATATCATCTTTATTAGGACATTAGAATATTTTCTAAAAAATTATTTAAAAGATTAAAAAAAGAAACCATTCTCTAGCGGAATGGTTTTTTAGTATGCTAAAGGAATTTTAAAATATAAAATAAAAAAGTGCTGTATTAAAAAAATATATATAAACATTTTTCTTAAGAATAGTTGATACTTTATTAAATGCCGTCTAAAATAAAATTGCATTTTAATTTGGACGGAGGTATAAGTATTGTAATGAAAGCCATTGAAGTAGTTGCGGGTATTATAAAATATAATGACCAAATCCTTTGTATGCAAAGAGGATTAGATAAATATAACAATGTCAGTTATAAATGGGAGTTTCCAGGTGGAAAAATAGAAAATGGCGAAACTAAAGAAGAAGCATTGATTAGAGAATTAAAAGAAGAATTAGAAATTAATGTAGAAATTGAAAAGTATTTCACCACAGTTTTACATGAATATAATGCTTTTGCGGTAAATATTCATTATTTTATTTGTAAAACTAATGATAAACATTTAAATATGAAAGTGCATAATGATTATGCATGGTTAAATACAGATGAATTATCTAAATTAGATTGGGCACCCGCTGATAAAAAAGTAGTTAATATGTTAATAAAATAATTTTAACAAACTAATGCTATAAGTTGATATTATAATCACATTAGTTGAAACTAACTTATTAGGATGCTACCATAATTACGGAGGATAAAATTATGGAGTTATTACATAAAATAGATGAAGAAAAATTAGCACAAGCTAAAAATGGCCAAGGATTTATCGCAGCCTTAGATCAATCAGGTGGTTCAACACCCAAAGCATTATTAGGCTATGGAGTTGATGAATCTTTTTATACCGTTAATGGTGTAAAAGATGAAGGTAAGATGTTTGATTTAGTTCATGAAATGCGTACAAGAGTTATTAAATCACCAGAATTTAATGGTAAAAAAATAATGGGCGCAATATTGTTTGAACAAACAATGGAAAGAAAGATTGATGGACTTTACACAAGTGAATATTTATGGAATGTAAAACACGTTGTTCCTTTCTTAAAATGTGATAAAGGATTAGAAGAAGAACATAATGGTGTTCGCTTAATGAAAGATATCCCTAATCTTGATGAAACATTAGAAAAAGCTGTCAAACATGGTGTATTTGGTACAAAAATGCGTAGTGTTATTAATCACTATAACGAAGAAGGTATTAAAGCAATCGTTGATCAACAATTTAAAGTTGGACTTCAAATTGCGCGTCATGGACTAGTACCTATCTTAGAACCAGAAACTACAATTACAAGTGAAGATAGAGAAAAGAGTGAACAATTACTTCATGATTTATTTGTTGAACACTTAAATAAGCTTGATGATAATATCAAAATCATGATTAAAGTTTCTATTCCAGTAAATCCACATTTATATGATGATATTATTACTAATCCACATGTTGTTCGTGTAGTGGCATTATCTGGTGGATATAGTCAAGAAGTAGCTAATGAAAAATTAAAACATATTAAAGGATTAATTGCTAGCTTCTCTAGAGCCCTATTAGAAAACTTAAAATATCAACAATCTGAAGAAGAATTTAATAAAACAATTGGACAATCAATTGATAATATTTATTCCGCTAGTGTGGATAAAGTATTATAAAATTTAAAATACTAATTAAAAAAGAACTGCAAATCTTATGAAATTGCAGCTCTTTTTTTGATAAGTGTAAATAAAATTACTTTTTTAATTCATCGAATAATTCATCAGTATTAGTGAAAGATTTTTTTGAGGAGTCATTAGAAATTCTTTCTGCCTCTTTAATCGCGGCTATTGTTTCTTTGTTTGGTTGTTCTTTATTAATCATAAAAGGTATACCTCCTTCACGAATTGATTGACGAATAAAAACATTAAAAGCAGTAGAAATGTTCATTCCTAATTCGGAAAATAATTTTTCTGCTTGCTTTTTTAATTCCTTATCGATCCTAATAGTGATATTAGTAGAATTTTTCATAAAATCACCTCATTTACATTTTATGTGCATTGCACATCAAATGCAATATATTAATTTAAATAATACTCTTCCACACATTAATAATATAGTAATAAAAATATTGAATTTCGTTTATGTGTTTGTAATTTTTATTTTAACTAGCGTTTTTTGACATTCTTTTATATTATTAATATATGAATTGCTGGAGGGAAACTTATGATAATTTGTACTGGTGAAATACTTGTAGATATGGTTGGAAGAATGAATAATGGTATATTACAATACGACCGCCATGCCGGTGGAGCGCCATTTAATGTTTGTTCGGCAATTGCAAAATTCGGTGGAGAATCCATATTTAATGGAGCAGTAGGAAATGATTTAATGGGTGGCTTTCTTATCGATTTTGCTAATAAACAAAATATTAAAGCAATACATCTTAATATATCTCTTAATCGTAACACTACTTTAGCGTTTGTTGATATTGATGAGAATGGTGAAAGAAATTTTTGCTTTTATCGAAAAAATACCGCTGATTATCATTTAGAGCCAATAAAAGAAGTGGATTTAAAAAATGCTAATATTGTTCATTTTGGAAGTTTAATGCTATCAGAAAAAGAAGGATTTAAATTTGCACAAAAAGAAATGGAAAGGGCAAAGAAATTAGGAAAATATATTAGTTTTGATGTTAATTTTAGAACGGATATTTTTAAAAACGAAGAAGAGGCACTTGATAGATATAAAACTATATTAAAATATGTGGATATTGTTAAATTTTCTGAAGAAGAAGTAAATATATTTAGTAAAACATATGTGAAAAATTTATCACAACAGGCATTGGTTTGTGTATCTTTAGGTAATAAAGGTAGTAAATACATTTATAAAAATTTAACAAATAAAATACCTTCAATAAAAGTGAAACCTATTGATACTACTGGTGCTGGCGATGCTTTTTTTGCAGCAATATTAATGAATTTAGATGGTATTAATAGTAATGAGTGGAATAAAGAATTGTTAGATGAAATATTTAAGTTTGCTAATATTGCTGGAGCATTAACGACATTAAAAGTTGGTGCAATTGATGGCTTACCTAGTAAGGAAGAAATAAAAAACTATTAAGTTGCTAAAGGATTAGATGTTGATTCATTAATTAATAGTTCTAAAACAAAAGAGGTATTTGTTTAGTGGGTACCAGCATTAGTAATTGTTAATGTTGTTGCTTTATCAGGTGCAGTAGATTGGTGTATTAGAATCTTCTTTCCCGAAGTATATAATAAAAAAGAAAAAAAGTTAAAAGAATGATATAATTTTACGAGTCGCTTCTTTACAAGGTGACTTTTTTTAGAAAAAGGTTTCGTGCAAAAGGTGCAAATTATGGATAATAAAAACATGTAAAAAGGTGCAAATTATTGAGTACTTTAAATATAAAATCAACTATAAAGATAAATAATATCAATTTATAACAAATTTATTAATAAAACATGTGTGCAATAATGTCCATTAAGATCTTATTTAGCTTTGATGATATACCAATAATCGATTCTAAAATTTTTTAAGAAGTATTTAAATCGAAACTATTAACAATAAAAACTTAAAAAATTTTAGAGAAATTTTGTTGTAAAAGTAAATGACCAAGTAAATGACGTAGTAAAAGTGAATTGTATATTATTGCTTTTGCTAGCATTAAAATATATAATTTATCTTGCTAAAGGAAGCGATGAAAGATGAAAAAAAGTGCTATAAAACCACAATTTCTAATCATATTATCTTTTTTATGTGTGATTTTAATAGGCACAATTCTTTTAATGTTACCTTTTGCAACGATTAATCATAGTGGTTTAGGATTTGTTGATGCTTTATTTGTAGCAACATCCGCGACATGTGTAACTGGCCTTTCCACTATTCATGTTGGTACGACATTATCTTTATTTGGACGAATAGTATTAGCGGTATTAATTGAAATAGGTGGATTATCTTTCTTAACTTTAATTTCATTTGTTTTTGCTTTAATTGGTGGAAAAGAAAATATTTCACAAATGAATTTAATGAAAGAAGCGTTAAATCAAGAAAGTTTTAAAGGATTATATGCTTTAGTAAAAAAGATTGTTGTTATTGCATTTTCCATTCAATTAGTGGGAGCGTTATCTTATTTTTTGATATTTTTATGTAAATATCATTTTTCAGTTGGCACATCATTAGAATATGGATTATTTCATGCTGTATCAGCATTTAATAATGCCGGATTTGATATATTAACTGACCCATCAGTTACTTCATTAATGGCATATAAAGATGATATTGGTATCAACTTAACAACCATGATTTTAATTGTATTAGGTGGAATTGGATTTATTGTTTTAACGGATATATTAAAAAAGAAAAAATGGCGAAAATTTGAATTACATACTAAAGTTGTACTTGTTATGACCGCTAGTTTGATATTTGGCGGAGCAATATTATTTAAGTTATTTTATACTTTAAATGATGAACCAATCACTTGGCTACAAGCGTTCTTTCAAAGTATTACAGCTAGAACAGCCGGATTCTTAACTCTTGATGCTTCAACGCTACCTTCTAATAGTGGTGCTTATATCGTAATGCTTATTTTGATGTTTGTTGGTGCTTCACCTTGTTCTACTGGTGGAGGATTTAAAACAACATCATTATTTGTTTTATTAGTAACAGTTATTTCATTTATTAAGGGTACATCAATTCATGCGTTTAAAAGAAAAATACCAAATACTATTATTTCTAAAGTATTGATATTATTTGTTAGTGAGTTGCTTTATATTTTTATCATAGTAGCCGCAATTGGCGTAATAGAAAATGGCGTTAAATCAGGAATAACTTTAGACGCAATTACGCTTGAAACTGTATCAGCATTTGCCACTGTGGGATTATCAACTGGTATTACTAGTAGTTTACATGTAGCAAGCAAAATACTAATTATTATAACTATGTATATTGGTAGATTAGGACCATTGACATTGCTTTCTTTCTGGAATAATAGAAAAGAAGCAATTATAGAAAAGAATATTAAATTTGTTGAAGGAAATATTACAGTAGGATAGGTGATAAATATGAAAAAGAGTTTTATTGTTATTGGATTAGGAAGATTTGGTTTATCGGTTGTAAATCAACTAGCAAAGCAAACTAATCAGCTAATTGCAGTTGATGTTGATGAAAAAAGAGTTGATTTAATTAAAGGAGAAGTAGAACAATGTTTTTGTTGTGATTGCACAAATAAAAATGTTTTAGAAGAATTGAATGTCTCTAAAATTGATCATGCCATTGTAGCAATCGGCAATAACTTAGAAGCCACTATATTAACAACAATGAATTTAAAAGAATTGGGTGTTAAAAAAGTTACTGTAAGAATTGACGAAACAAAATATGAAAATCTTTTAAAGCGTATTGGCGCAGATGTGGTTATTGTTCCAGAAGAAGATGCTGGTATTGAATTAGCCAAAAAAGTAGTATCAGATTCTATTCTTGATTATTATCAAGTTGATAAAGAATATGGAGTAGTGCAAATAGCAATTCCTAATAATTTTAAAGAACAATCTTTAATTGAATTGGATGTTCGTAATAAATTTGATGTTAATATTGTTGGCGTTATTCGTAGCAAATCTTTCTTTATTCCTAAAGGCCAAGATAAAGTTCTACCAAATGATGTCATTATGGTTGTTGGTAAATCTAATAAAATCATTAAATTTGATAATTATATAAATAAATAATATAAGTCTTACTTTCAATAAAATGCTGAAGTTACAAAAGTTCTATTTGATATTAGATTATCATCCTTTTTCCTTTGTAATAATTCACTATTTGTTTTAAAATAGTGTTGATACGAGAGGGTGTAATTTATGAAAATAATACATGCTGCAGATTTACATTTATCTTCTTCATTTGTGGGATTTCCCCAAGATTTAAAAAAGCAAAGAAATATTGAATTATCAAATAATTTTCGTTTATTAATTGGATATGCTCGACAAACTAATATTAAACACATAATACTTGCGGGTGATGTTTTTGATAACAATCGTCCAACGATTGCTATAAAAACTTTCTTTTATAATGAAATAGAAAAAAATAGTGATATAACTTTTTATTATTTAAAAGGAAATCATGATATTGAAAATTCTTTAACAAGAACAGATTTAAGTAATTTAAAAACATTTACCAATATTTGGACGACTTATAATGTTGATAATGTTACTATTACTGGTGTTGAGTTAAACGCGGATAATGAAAGCCTTGTTTATAATTCACTTTCTCTTAATAAAGATAAATATAATATTGTTACAATGCACGGACAACTAGGCGGAATAAGTAATGGAAAAGAATGTTCAATTAATCTAGATAGATTAAAAGGCTTAAATATTGATTACTTAGCGTTAGGCCATGTGCATTCTTTAAAAACTGGTAAATTAGATGAACGAGGATTTTATGCTTATCCTGGTTGCTTAGAAGGACGTGGATTTGATGAAACTGGTGAAAAAGGATTTATTGAAATAGATACGGATACTAAAAAAGTTCGTTTTATTCCATTAAATCAAAGACAAGTAAGAGTTTATGAGATATTTATCAAAAATAATGATACTGAAAGTATGGCATTAGATGAAATTATTAATAAGATAGACGCTAGTAATAATGACACTATTCGTATTATTTTAAAAGGCGAAGTGACATTTGAAATAGATGATTTAATTAAAAGATTAAAAGACTTATTAAATGGAAAATATGCTTATTTTGAGATAAAAAATCAACTAAAAAAGACTTATAAGTTAGAAGATTACATTAATAATGTTTCGCTTAAGAGTGAATTTATTAAAAATGTAATGGATTCTCGTTTAACAAATGAAGAAAAAAACGAAATTATTGCTATTGGATTAATGGCTATAAATGGCGAGGAGGTAGAATAATATGCGTTTAATCTCCTTATATATTAAACAATTTGGTTGTTTGGCAAATTGTAAGATGACATTTGATAAAAATTTAACTATTAAATTTGCGGATAATGGTAAAGGCAAATCTACACTTGCGGCATTTATTAAAGCAATGTTTTATGGATTAGAAAACGCCACAAAAAAAGATAAGTTTGTGGATAGAAAGCATTATGCTCCACTTAATGGTGATTCTTTTGGTGGAAGTATTATTTTTGAATGCAAAGGTCAAACTTATCGTATTGAAAGGTTTTTTGATAATAAATCCTCAAGTAAAGATATTACTTGTTTATATGATCAAAACAATCATCGAATGTATTTAAAAGAAGAATATGGTGACTATTTCTTTGGTATCGATAAAGAAAGTTATGAACGTACAGCATTTATTGGTAGTGAGGATTTATTAACTAAATCAACATTATCAATTAATAAAAAATTAAATAATTTAGTATCTAATGTTGAAGATGATTATGACTTTGATGCAATTGTTGAAAAGTTAGATGAAGGAATAAAAAAATATTATTATCCTCAAGCAAAAGTTAATAAAGGCGAATACGAAAAATGCCAAGATAAAATAGATGAATTAAAAGAAAAAATTGCCCAATTAACCGCTATTGAAGCAACAATGGAGCAAAACTATGAGAAGTTAAGTGATTATGATAAATCTATCGATAAACTAAAATCTGATATCTTAGTAGCGCAAAAAGAAGATATCACGAGAAAAGATTGGGAACATTATGATTCTTTAATAGAAGAAGCAAATAATTTAAAGGGTGACTTACAAAAAGAATTAGATAAATATCAAAGTGGATTACCAACTAAAGAAGAATTAAAATTGTTAGAAGATAATTTGGATATTTATAATGCCACTAGTAATCGTCTAGAAAGTATTTCATATAGTAGCGAAGATAAAATTCGTCATAATACATTAAAAAGTAAATATCAAATCATTCCTAGTGTAGAAGATATTAATTATCTAGAAAAGAACAAACAAAAAGAGCAAGAATTAAAAATAAAATTAAATTCTTTAACTTTTAGTAACGAAAAAGAAACTAAACTTAATATCTTAAAAGAAAAATTTGATAACAATGTAATTAATGATGAAGTTATTTCTAAAATTGATGATCAAGTTAATACATTAGAAAAGCATAGAATTATTAATGAATCCACTTCTAATCAATTTTCTAATGATGAGATTAAAAAACTCAAACGAATGTTTGATGATAATTTACCAAGTAAAGAGAAATTATTAGAAATAGAAACTTTATTAAAAGATTATCAACTTAATAAAGAAAAAGTAGATGGTATTTCTTATCAAAATAAACGTAATACACCAACTATATTAAATGCAACTATATCAATCTTACTTTTAATAGCAACAATTGTTTTGTTTGTTTTTAAAATGGATATTTACGTTTATATTACTTTAGGGTTAACTATATTATCGTTTATATCATTATTAGTAGTTTTCATAACTAGTAAAAATAAATTAAATAAAAATGAATGGAAATATAAAGAAAAGAATATCGAAATTGCAAATGTTTTGCGTGAATTTTTTGCTGGTTTTATGATATCAGGTGATGAATTTTCCACTAATTTATTAATTTTAAAAAATGATATGGACAAGTTTCAAAAATATTTAGAAATTAAAAATAAAGTAATGGATGATAAAGAAGTAGAAAATATTAAAGAATCTTTATCTAAAATATTTTCTACATTTAATTATACTGGAGAAGATTATAAAGTGATGTTAGACCAGTTAAAGAATGATTATAAAGATTATGTTTCTTTAAATAAAGATTATAAAGAGTTTGAAATCGCCAGTAAAAATATTTCTTTTGAATTAGAACAAAATGAAAAAGATATCAAAAATGTATTACAGAAATATGATATTTATATTAATGATATTGGTGAACTAAATAACACTCTTTTAGAAATAAATGATTTAAGAAAACTAAATGATAGTTTTCTTGCGTTAGTAACTAAAAACAAAGAAGATAAAGAAAAATGCGATAAATCTAAAGCATATATTGATGATTTTAAATCCAAATATCAAGTGACTATAGATGTTAAAAATTATATTAATGACGCTCGTAATTCAATTACTATCATTGAATCTTTAAAAGATAATATTAAAGATAAAGAACAAAAAATAGAAAAGTTTAAAAATGATAATAATTTATCTTTGCGTCCGGATAGTAACACAAAAAGTGTTGATGAACTAAATGAATTATTATCTAAAACGATAGCGGAACGCGATTCATTAGAAGCACTTATTAGTGATAATGAAGATAAATTAATGTATTTAAGTGAATATGAAGACGATCTTAAAACTTATCAAGAAGAAAAACAAAAAGCTAAGGAGCGAGCGAATTTAATAAAAAAAGCAAAAAACTATATGGAATCCGCAGATGAAAATCTTAAAAATAAGTTTATAATGCCAATTCAAGATAAATACATTGATTATGCTAGACAAATTAATCCCCACTTAGCGGATAATATAAGCATGAACTATGATTTTGAAATAAATTTTGATATTAATGGTAAATATAAAAACTATTTACAATTATCTTTAGGAGAAAAAGCTTGTTTGGGTTTATGTTTAAGATTTGCAATTATTGATAATATTTATAAAGATGATAAACCAATTATTATTCTTGATGATCCATTTGTTAATTTAGATGAAGATAACTTACAAAAAGCTAAAGATGTTTTGGTTAAATTATCTAGTAATACACAAGTGTTATATTTATGTTGTCATAAATCTAGAATGATTGAAAAATAATCAGACTAGGTATTCAGTTTATCTTATCAAAAAATTGACATATGATAAGATAAGTGAGTAGATAAATGATAAGATAAAATGAAAGTGAGAAAATAGTTATGATTAAAGAAATCTCAAGCCACTATTTATCAATCTTTAGACAAACTGATGAAATTAAATATAGTAAAAAGAGTGGGGGGGCAAGGGAGACTGGCTATTGGGATATTTTAAATTAAATTTAGTGTAATATGCAGATTAAACTGCTAGTTGATAAAAATTAAACTGATAGATGAGTAATTAAACTAATTTGATATTTAAATTTATAAAATCTTTCTTTTATAATTGATGTATGGAGGATATAAATATGGAAACATTAGGAACTAGACTCGTAGAATTAAGAAAAAAATATAATTTTACACAAGCTGATATTGGAGAAAAATTAAATGTATCAGTTCAAGCAGTTAGCAAATGGGAAAATGATTTATCTTTACCAGATTATGATTATCTAATTAAACTAGCGGATTTGTTTAATACATCTATAGATGAATTATTAGGAAGAAAAAAAGAAATTGTTAGACAAGAAGAAAACAAAGATAAAAATAAATTATTATTTAAAATTTCTATCAAAAGCGCAGACGGAGATGAAATAAATATTAATCTACCATTATCAGTTATAAAAGTATTAGTGGAAAATAATTCAAATACTAATATCATATCTGGAAATGAGTCGCTTAAAAATATTGATTTTGCTTCTTTGCTCTCTTTAGCAGAGCAAGGTGTAATTGGTGAAATTGTTAATATAAAAAGCGCAGATGGCGACATAATAAAAATCGTGGTGGAATAGTGTGAAAGTTGTTTTAAAAAATGAAAAACATCGGATAGTGTTGTATTTTCCATTATGGATTATAAAAACAAAAGTATTCACGAAAATATTGAATGATAACAATATTAGCTTCAAATCCACATTAAATAATAAATTGCTCTATAAAGTATTAAAAAAATATATAAGAATAAATGGACATTTTACACTTTTAAGCATTCATTCTGATACAAAAAATGTTAAAATAATAATGTAAGTAAAAAAAGAGTTTAAACAATTATTTTATAAATGTTAGTGGTTTACAAATTGCAATATTATGAAAAAATTAACGCAATGTAATTGCTACCATAAATAAATTATAATTATACTTATAGAAATGAGCGATGATTATGAAAATTATTAAAAACATTAACAAAAGTTGGAAATTTGAAGACCAAAATAAAGTTACACATGATATCGATTTACCACATACTTGGAATGGTATTGATGGCCAAGATGGCGGAGCGGATTATTATCGTGGTACTTTAAAATACACGACTATTTTTGATTTAAACGAAGATGTTAATACCCATGATATTTATCTAGAATTTAAAGCTGTTAACGCAAGCGCAACTGTTTATCTTAATGATAAGCTTGTTGGCAAACATGATGGTGGTTATTCAGCATTTAGATTTGATATTACTAAATTTGTAAAACCTCATAATGAATTAGTGGTTTTAGTTGATAATAGTGAAAATGATAGAGTATATCCTCAAAAAGCTGACTTTACTTTCTATGGTGGAATTTATCGTGATGTTAATCTTCTTATCTTAGATAAGGATCATTTCGATTACGATTATTTTGGTGCTTTACCAATTAAAATTGATCCAGTTGTTTTAAATAACGAAGGCAAAGTAGTTGTAGAAGCATTCACAAAATCTAATAAAGATATCGTAATTGAAATTTATGATGCAGAAAATAATTTAATTAAAACTGCTAAAAATAAAGAAGAAATTATTATTAATAATCCTCATTTATGGAATGGTAAAAAAGATCCATATTTATATGTTGCTAAAGCAAAATTAATAGATAACGATAAAATAATAGATGAAGTATCACACCAATTTGGCTTTAGAACATTTACATATGATTCTAAAAAAGGATTTTTCTTAAATGGTGTATCTTATCCATTGCGTGGCGTTTCTAGACACCAAGACCGCTTATTAAAAGGAAATGCTATATCAAAAGAGGATCAAGAAGAAGATATGAATCTTATCCTTGATATTGGCGCAAATACGGTACGTTTAGCGCATTATCAACATGATGATTATTTCCTTGATTTATGCGATAAATATGGTCTTGTTGTTTGGGCAGAAGTGCCATATATTTCTAAACATATGCCTAATGCTAAAGATAATATTGAACAACAATTAAAAGAATTAATTTATCAACAATATAATCACCCATCTATTGCAGTTTGGGGCATTTCTAATGAAATTACAATGTTTAAAGCCGATAAAAAAGATTTAATCGCAGATCATGTATATTTAAATGATTTAGTACATAAAATTGATCCAAATCGTAAGACAGTTCTTGCTTGCTTTGCAATGTGCGGACCAATGAATAAAATTGCTCATATTACCGATGTTGTTTCTTGGAACCTTTATTTAGGCTGGTATGTACCTGGCTTATTCTTAAATGATTTCTGGATTCATTTATTCCATTTATTATATCCAAAACGTTGTGTAGGATATTCAGAATATGGCGCAGAAGGTATGCCAAACTTACATAGTTCTCATCCGAAAATTGGTGATAATAGTGAAGAATATCAAGCGCATTACCATGAATTCTTATTAAAATGTTTTACTAGACATCCATATTTATGGGCAACTCATGTTTGGAATATGTTTGACTTTGCTAGTGATGGAAGAGATCAAGGCGGAGAACCAGGAAGAAATCACAAAGGCTTAGTTACTATTGATCGTAAGATTAAAAAAGATTCTTTCTATTTGTATAAAGCATATTGGTCAGATGAACCATTTGTTCATATTGCTAGTAAAAGATACATCAATCGTACGGATAAAAAAGCGACAATTACCGTATATTCTAATCAAAAACACCTTACATTCATTCATAATGGAAAAGTAGTTGAAAAAGATGGAGACAAAGTATTTACATTCAAAATTAAATTAGCAAAAGAAAATAAAATTGAAGTTAAGAGTGGAAATCTTTATGATGTAGCGTATATCAAAAAAGTCGATAAACCAGATCCATCTTATGTTAATAAAACAGGCAATTCTCATAGTTGGGAAAAGAAAGATAAAAAATAATTTAATTACATAAATAAGTCATAGATTTTGTTTCTATGGCTTTTTTTAGCAACAAAAAAACAGGTAGAAGGAGGATAAGGTTGGAGTTTGTTTTTTTGGTTCTACCTGTTTTAGTTTTAATAAATGCTTAGGACATTTATTAGTTGGAATGCTTTGATTATTTGCATACTTTAATTATAAAACAATTAATAATAAAATCTATTGCAATTAATTTGAAAATATATTGCATTATATGTAGTGGGCTAAATAAGCAATAAAAAACAGATAGATTGTTTAAATCCATTGACAAAATCTATCTGTTTTTGTTTTTAAATTATAACTTAAGCTGCAATTACTAAGTACTCTTTTACTGTTAATGAGAGATCAGAAGTAGTTGCGTTATTAAACTTATAATAAGTCATAATATTAGCATTACTTAAGTTGTTTGCAGTTAGTACTATTGTTTTTGTTTCTTTTGAAGCAATAGTAAATGTTTCATTAGCATTTCCAGTTGCTTCAGGACTTCCACTAGCATTTGTTTGGAATAAAGAAATATTAAGTTCTTCTTCGCCATTATTAGTTAGAATAAATGTAAATTTATAAGTTACGCCTGATGAAACAGTTGTTGGAATCATTGATATAAAGTACCAACCTGCTTGAACGCCATCTGCATAATTAAATGTATTTTCTTTTTCTAAATGGCCATCTACATTGACTACTGAACTTGACATTTGATCAATTAAAGAGCTTCTATTAAATCCATTTATTTTTGTATGAATTGGTGCAATAGAACCTTTCAAACTTGTGTTAATTGAAGTATTTTTATCAAAATAAGGAATTAATGTTACATCTTCTTTAACAACATAATTATTGGCATTATATACTTTTGCACTATTATTAGCATCAACCCATCCTGCTAAAGTATAGCCTTCAGGAGCAGTAACTTTTAGATTAGATATAGTAGTACCTTCAGTTATGAATCTGCTATTTGGATTATCTTTTTTGAAGGTAACAGCGAAGTTGGTATCTTCGCCATTTTGAATAGTGACTTGATGAGTTGGAATAGTAGATGTAACTTTTTCAAAATATTGGGCAACACCAATAATTGGTTTAGTTCTCATATTTCCTGTGAATTTATAATTGGTTAAGACATTAGCGTTGCTATATACATTTGCAGGTAATTCCATTGTGAATACCGCTAATTCGCCTATATCAAGAATTAGTGACTTATTTGGACGAGCATTTTGGCCTAATGCTTCTTCATCAGTGGCGTCTCCACTTGCTCCAATTTGTTGGACATCAAGACCTATTTTTTCTGTTCCTAAGTTTTGAATCTTATATGTAACAAGCATATGTTCTTTGTTAACATTCATAACTGACATACCATTAAACCAATATCCACTTAAAGCGGCTTTGTCTGGATAATATAATGTTGCTTGTTCAGACATACCATTTTTATTATAGATAGCACCAGTGGTGACACTAACAGAACTAAATCCATATAATTTATTAATGTTATTAGGATTACCAACATTTAAGTATACTTTACCATTAGCGGTTGCCATATTATTTGTATAATTATCAACTTCATAATATGGTTCTAACATTGTATCAGCAGTGATATTTTTTAATGTAAATTTTGATGTAAATACTTGCTTATAATCTAGAATATCATTGTGTTTCATAAATCCGACAAGATGATATCCAGTATGCTCTGGAGCTTGAACACCGCTAACAACTTGACCATTACCATATAATTTTTTAGTTGAACCATCAGCAAAAGTAGCACCTTTAGCTAATGAGAATTCATAAGCAGTAAATGTTTTTGTTTCATCATGTTCACCACAGATACAGGATTTATAATATGTTCTACCAGATTTTTTAAATGCATCACGGGCAATATTTTGCTCATAAGCATGCGTATGAGTTTCACCTTTTATTTTTGCTAATGTTGCATCAGTTTCAGTGCCTTTAACACCATTAACGATAATTTGAATAGGAACATTGTAGAAATCTAAATCAGAAGTTGTATAACGTATAGTGTAGCATGCCCAGTAATATTCACCAGCATATGATTCTGTTGTAGTTTGTGATGTACCATTATAGTAGTAAGTTTTTCCATCCGCTATAATTCCTTTATAAAGCGTTAGTACTTCTTTAGGCGCAATGTCATCTTTTCCAACAACATATCCTCTTTGATAAGAAATAGAATCAATTTTACCTTTAATAGCAGTGGCAAAACGCATGACATCATATTCTTTGCCATCGATTGTTTGTGTACCTATTTGTACGAATGTTTTTGACATTGATAATTTATCGTCACTACCAATTTTAATTCCTTTTTTAAATGGAATAGCATTTTTATTAGTTATATCATCTGCAGTTTCAATTAATTTATCATTAATATCAATAGACTTAGTGGAAGCAGCAGCTTTAGTAGTTATAACTGCACCTACTAAAGCGCTACTTAATAGTAATAATTTTGTTGTTTTTTTCATAATAATCACTCCTTAGAATTCTTCATCAATTCCTTGATTAGGATTTGTAATATCTAAATTTTCATCAGTGATAATTGAAGTAAGAACTATGTCATCAATGTGTAACTCTTCGATATCAATTATTGGTTTAATATAATCTTTCATATTGTTTTCCTCCTATTAGTTAACTTTTTGAAAGTATTGAGTTGTTGCTAATTTTAATCCACTTGAGAAATCATTTAAGAATTGATAGTAAGTAATAGAGTTTGCATTACCTAATTTAGAAACATCTAATGTTACAACTT
Source organism: uncultured Bacilli bacterium (assembly GCA_934140155.1). Classification (GTDB taxonomy): domain Bacteria; phylum Bacillota_I; class Bacilli_A; order RFN20; family CAG-826; genus RUG131. The sequence goes on from CAKPBC010000001.1 coordinate 483,585, forward strand.
TACTTTCGCCAGGGTTTAATGTTATTTCTGTGCTAGGTACAGTATCAGATTCAAACTCGCCGCTCATATTAATTTGTTTAATCTTAAATGATATAGTTTCAGTTCCTTCATTTTTGAAAGTATAAATGATGTTATAATCTCCACCAACTTTATTAGAAGCCATATTTATAAATGAATAACCAGTTTTAACTTCGCCAGTCCAATTGAAATAAGTTACTGCTTCATAATGTTTATCTGTTTCGTTACCTACTAAGGTGAATCCTGTTGCAATAGAAGCAGATAATTGTTTTTGTGTAAATCCATTTATTCCACGTGGGTGAATTACATTTCGCTCTTGTTGATATGATAAATCAACATGATAGTGATCTTTATAAGCAAAATATGGAATTAATGTAATATCCTCTGTTCCCATTACAAATTGCGAAATAGTCCAATATTTTGTCATGTCATTAGCGTTAATAAATCCTGCTACTTCATAATTCTCATTGCCTTCAACAATTAAATCTGGTAAAACTTTTTCTTCTTTCAATTTAGTAGAAGTAGTGCCATTAGCAAATTTGACTTTTAAGTTACTACCTTCTATATTTTGAATTGTTACATTATGTGTAGGTAATGTTGATTGTTTCTTTGAGTATTGTGTCATAGCTAATCTTAATTTGCTTGAACAATTATTCTTAAACAAAATATATGTCATCATATTGACATTGCTGAATCCTGCAACTTCTAATTCAAAGGAAACAATTTCATTTGGTTTAATAGTTACACTCTTATGAGGGTTACTAGCAGCAGTAGGATTAGCACTACCATTTGTTTGCCATATTTCGAGATTTAATGTATCACTACCTTGATTTTGTAGTTTATAAATTAAATCCATTCTATCTGCACCATTAATTTTTGCGGAATTACAAGTTAAGAAACTCCATCCCTCTTGAGGCGCTTTATCATATTGATATAATGTGGCAACTTCCGCAAAACTATTTGTGTCTTTGATAATAGTTTTTGAAACTTTGTTTCTGAATGCGTTAACCTCGAATCCATTTGAACCAATAGTATGAATAGGTTTATAACCTTCACTAGTATCATTTAGGTTGATTTTTCCGCCTTTACTAAATTCTTCTAAAAATTCATTAACTTCAAAATAAGGTGCGATTTGAACATCGTATTTTGGCATTGCGAATTCTTTAGCTAACCATGTTTCTGATGGGTTATTGACATTATACCAGCCTACAATTTTATAGTCATCTAATTTGTTTTTTATAGAAGGCATTTCATAGAATTCCCAAACGTTAGCTTCATTAGTATCATCTTCAAATGTTACTTTATCACTTACAATTGTTAATTTGTGTTGTACAATTTTTGGTAGTGGATCAGAAGTAACCAAAACATCTGAATTTGAGAAGAAGTATTGTTTAACTTTGTTACCAGATTCATCTTCTGAATCAACTTCTTTATATAAACCACTAGCTAGACCAGTAGTTATATCTGGAAGTTTAGCTGTTCCAAATGAGACAGGAGTTTCACCATCGTTACAGATACGTTTTACTTGACCTAAGCGATTTAAAGATGGTGGAAGCAAAATCTCAAAACTAGATAAGTCCCAATAATGAGGCTCATAACCAGTTATATTTGCAGTTGTATTAAGAGTGATACAATCAAATATTGCCTGTGTATAAGGTGTATAAGGTTTAGTTTCAAAAATGATTTTATTTTCCCCCGCGACAATATTTATAGGTGTTCTTATAGACGCCATACCATATTCATCGCCAGTCTTAGGAATTGAGTCGTTAATCCCTAAAAGTTTTTTGTTTACTTTAATTGAATATAAGTCACTAAAACTAAAAGCAGTGAATACGTTGCTATTACATACTGATACTCTTATATCCATATTGATGGTTACATTCTTATCAGAATTAAATGTAAAAACAACTTGATTTTTCTCTTTCTCAGTAGGAGAAGTGAAAATGTTATATAGAGCCATGCCACCACTTAAGCCGTCACTAAAATAATATGATGCTCCAGTACAAGCGTGGTCTAACATTGAAGATCCGTTAGAACTCTTTCCTTTGAATTCGGCGTTTTCTGCTTCGAATGTATAAGAAGTTAATCCTTCTTCTAATGTTGTTTCGTCGATATAATCGATTGGCGTTTCTGTGTTATCAGCAATAATTTTATTTTTATCTTTGATTCCATTAGCGGCACTTACGACACTTGCTATAACTACAATGCCGCAAATAACACTAACGCCAGTAACACCTAATGTGAAAATTGATGGTTTTTTCATTGTTTTTTACCTCCATTTTCTAAAGGCTTTTTAATGTATTTTTTCTCTATGAAGTCATAAACATAACACCAAGTTAATAGCAAAGCAGATCCAGCAAATAAAGTAATTACGCTTGTATTTGCAGCTTTAATGATATATTTCCAGTTTGCTTGTAATTCGATAATCTTCGTACTTGATGATATTCCATTCATAGCAGCACTATGAACGACTGTATACAAGATACGATGTACTTCTAATCGCATCGCTTGAGCAACGTGACCATAACCAGTTGTTCCTGGCTTACAAATATCAAATACTGGATAACCAGAGAAGTCACGGTCAACAAGAGCATTACCATTTAAAGCGCCAATAGCAAGTCTTTGCCAGTGTGGATCAAGTACGAAGTCAGTAACAGCAAATCCGCTCATACCGAATTCATCATGTAAGACATTATTAATAAATCCTTGTTTACCTGTCCAGATAGCGCCAATCTTGTTATAACCTGACATTACGCATTGTGCGCCACCTTCGCTAATAGCTAATTCAAATTGACGTAAGTATAATTCACGAATTGTTTGTTCGTTTGCCCATGTAGCAACATATAATCTATTACCTTCTTGTTCATTTAATATAGCGTGTTTTAAATAAACATAAATTCCTTTTTCTACTAATCCTTTACATAATGCAGCACAGATTTTTCCACCAAGGAATGAATCTTCAGAATAGTATTCAAATGTTCTTCCGCCATATGCGCCACGATGTTGGTTGACACCTGGACCATATAATCCAGAATAGCCAGCCCATAAGCAATCTTCACCCCAGGCACGTCCATATTCTTCAATGAGTTCTTCATTAAACGTCGCTGCAACAACAGCGTTTGCAGGATAAGCAGAAGGAGTAGTATTACGATCAGGGTCGTTATTTGAAACAGCAAATCCTCTATTGAAACCAGAGTTATTACTATAAGATTGGTTAACACCAACACCACCATTATGGTCAATAGTAGTAGGTTTATTAATAGAAGAAATACCTTTGGTCATACGAACACCACAAGATAATAAACTTGCCATATCTTCAAAAGTTAATTGATCTAATAAATCTTCCCATCTTTGATCATTAAATGGAATTTTATTACCATTTTCATCAACTCTTAAGTTAATTAAAGAATAGTTTGTTTTAGTTGAACCATAAGTTGGATATGGAACATCAGATTTTTCAGGAGCGGTAATAACATCAGTCATTTCTTCGGCGATTTTATCAGTCCAAACTAATTTGACTTGATTATCTAATTGATTCATATTTACATCAAATCCAAATTTAGTTGTACCAGCCCAATTATTACGACTTATATATGTAACTGCATCTTTGTTTTCTGGTGAATAAAGTTTTAAATCAGCATTGTCAAATTGATTTGTGATTTCTTTTCCAGTTACGGATGTGGAATACTTTTTAGCATCAAAATCTTTATGAATAGTGGCCACAAATTTAGAATTACCTTCAGTAGTATTGCCTTTAAAAGAAGTACTAATGCTAGAGTTTTTTTTCTTTAATATATTGTTAATAGCATCATGAGAATCTTTAGCAACAGTTAAATAATATTCGCCTTCATCTACAACGTATGTTTTTGCTTTATAACTATCATAAGAAGCAAAATATTTACCATCAACAACTAATTCCACAACTTCACTAGCACCACCATCTAATATTTTTGTCTTATTAAATGCAACTAGTTCAACAGAAGATTTTTCAATGTTGTTTTCAATGTCATAAGTTGTATATGGCTTTTGAATATATAATTGAACAGTTTCTTTACCTTTAACATCGCTATTATTAGTTACTTTTACATTAAATATATATTGATCTTTTTGCTCATTATATTCTTTTAATGCAAAATCAGAATAACTAAATGTGGCGTAAGATAAACCATATCCAAAAGGATATGCAATTGCTTCATAGTAATCGTAAGTATATGATGCATCATCAACATTCGCTCTTTGTAGCAGTTTATCTTCATAACGGGTTTCAGCGTAACGATAGCCATTATAAATTCCTTCTTGATAAACTACATATGGGCTACATGATCCACCAATACCATCTTGAGTTATTTTGCTTGAATCACCACCACCAGGTAATGAATAAAAGAATGTGCCCCAGTTAGCGTATACAGGGTTGAAACGATGTTCATTCCAGAATGCATCGGATAATCTTCCCGATGGATTTACTGTACCGCGCATTATTTTAGCTAATGAACGTGTACCTGAAGTACCAACTGTTCCACACCAAATCAATGAATCAATATTATAATCACTTACAAAATCACATTCGACTTGGTTAGTAGTGTTCATAATAACAAGGAAATGTTTAAATTGTTTTCCTTCGCCAGTACGGCTACTAATATTACTAATGACTGAAATTTCATTTGGAGATAATTCAAGATAGTTGCCATTGGTCATATCTTTTTTATCGCCAGTATTATAGCGAATATCAACACTTTCACTACCTAATCTTGTTAACACAAAGACAGCGACATCAGCATTATCATCTTTGCTACTAGGAAGTTTATCCCAACCAGCATCACCAATAGTGTATTCAACGCCAACACCATTATTGGAAACACGGCCATATGTGCCTTTGTTAGTATTGTACCAATCCCAAAGACTACTATTTACTTCAAAGCCTTCCTCTTCAAGAGCAGTTTTGAAGTCAATTTTACTAGCACCGCCATTAGCGCCAGACCCGCCGCCACCAATAGCCATATCGACACTAGAAACACTAAACAAACTTACTTTTGGTTTCTCGCCAGTTAATGGAAGCGCGTTGTTTTTATTTTCTAATAATACAGCACCTTCTGATACAACATCTTCACATAATTTCATACCATTTTCTTTTTCTTCTTTAACGGATTTGAATTTAGTTTTGTAATATGTTGTATCTTCATTTTCAGCATTTTCATCTTCAATCATAATGTTTGTTTTTTCATTTAAAAAACCATTAATAGTTTGTGCGTTTTCATTAATAATTGCATTTCCTGTTAATAAAACAGCAAGCAAAAATGAAAAAGAAGTAGTTAATGCTTTAAACACAACTTTTGCTTTATTTGTCTTCATATGTTTCTTTCCTTCCTTGTTTTTTCATTATTCCAATAAATGATAAAATGAGTGCAATTAACATAAATACTAAAGGTAAAAAGAAGCCCATATTCATTGTTGTGAATGCATCCCAAGTGAGACCACCAAAGAACACAGTTGTTAGATACATATAAGATGTACGAATATCTAAACAAAATGCGGCTAAAGTGATGATCCATAATACAGGAGTAGCAAATTTGCTAGTAACATCAAATAGTATCATTCCAATAAAGACTAGGCTTCCAAATAATAAAAGCAATGGAACACCAACATTGTAATAACTACCGATGTCTGGACTGCCAACATACCCACCCCAATAGATGAATGAAGAGATTAAGCACAAAAGTGCTCCTACGCTGGAAATGTAAAATCCGGCAGTACGAGTTTTTATGAAATCTTTGAGATAATTAAGAATTTTCATGTTTCCTCCATTATGAAAAACGCTAAGCGCTTTCAAATATAATATATTTTATCATTGTTCATTAATTGCGGTAATTGCAATTAATATACTAGAACATTGCAAAAAGAACAAATACGCTTTGATAAATATGAACGTTGATAAATTTTATGATAATTTTATTGCACAAAAAAAACCAATATAAGCCACATATAAACCTATATTGGTGAATTCTTAAAACTATTGCAATCGTTTTGAAAACATATTGCAATAGTTATACTTGTTAAATAAATAAGATATTTATTTAGACTATAAATTAATTATTATAACAACCAATAGATTGTTTATAAGGATTATTATTAAAGTCCAATAATATTCCATCAATTAGAACTGAGTTTTCTTTTTTTAATAATTCTTCTCCATTCATAATTGCATACTTTTTAGCGTTATCAAATCCAATTCTACTTTCAATAGTAGAACCAACTTCATATTGTGGAAGAGGATTATAATTAAATTTGCTAGTATCATTAAGTACTTCATTTGATTTATTAATAAAACTATTTAATCCATCAATTTTAGAACCACTTATATTGTAAATAAAATTGTGATCAAAAGTTGCATTATTTAAATTGCCAAATCTAAATGAAGCAGTACTAGATTGATTATAAATTAAGTTATTAAAGAAATGTATTTTACGATTGTCTTTAATTTGTAATATAACTGGAGAAGTATCGCTTGATGTAATAATAGTATTGTTATATATTTCATAACCAGAAGAATAGTAATTCATATAGATAATGCCATTATTTCCTTTGTCATTAACGGATAAATTATATCGAACGATTGTTTTATCTTCGCCAATTACATCATTTTCATTAGCAAAATTGCAATTAATAAATAAGCCAAAGGCATTATCATGCGAATAATTATATTGCCAAATAGTATTTTTGCTTTGTAAATCGGCATCTAATAATGATCCATCCATAATTGTATTTGTATTATTAGGCAATGGATTTTTCATTGCTTTATTATTATATCCTTCGTTATATTGAATGATTGTTCCATCAACATAAGAGGTAACAATTTGGTTACCAGTATAACATCTTAATGCAGTATCATGAATTGTATTATGTTCAATAACACCACCTAATAAATTTCTTGCAAAAATAGCATTTTTTCCAACATTAGAAATATTGTTATTAGATATTTCTACGTTGGTGTAAGCAGTTCTTGAGAAATTCTCGCTATATGGTGAAACTTTTGAAACAGTATTACCCTCTTTATACCAATAAGTAGATATGCCAACATTATCCACATCTTCAATGATATTATTAGTAATTGTAACATTATCATATTTAGCATATTTGCTGCTAGTCCACATTTGAATGCCACCAGTGGACTTAGAAGATAAAGCTGAACCATTATTGTCAGCATCTAAATATCCTTTAACATGATGAATATATAAATTTCGAATAGTAATATTTTTATAAGTTATGTAGTCATTTTGATTACCACCATCAATGTCAATTAATACACCGCGGCGGTTACCTTCAACTTCACTAGAATCGGTAATCTCTAGATTTTCTACTATGATATTGTTAGAATTTTTTATATAAATAACGCCTTTACCATTTTCATTATTGTAGTCAAATTTAGGTAAGTCACCTTTATCATAACTAGAAACAATAATAGGATTATCATCATCACCATTAACATTTATTAACGATAAAGAAGAATTAAATTCGCTACCTCGTTTAAATAATAATTTATCGCCACCAACGAGTTTAATATTATTTATGGCATAAAGATTATTAAATGGGCTAGATATTGTTCCAGTGCCATTAGTTTTAGCATTACTATCAAAGTAATACTTTTTATTTGTTTTATCTTCATCGGATTCGTTATATTTTAAAGTAATATTATATTTAGATGCTAATTCACTAGCTTCACCAACTAAATATGGTTTACATTCTTTAACTATTTCATTATTAATATAATATCCAACATTTTTTCCAGCATCTAAACCAGTAACATTATACGCTCCTTGATGGAAATAAGGATCTTTTCTTAAACCACTAGGAACATTGTGAAATTTATTACTAGCTAAAATAAAATTATCATCAGTTTTGCATAAATTAATTTGTGCATTAGCTAAACTTAATTGATTGTCATTAACTTCACCATCTAAATATTCACTTGTGGGAATAACATAACATTTATTAACTTCTAAACTAGCATCACTTTTAAATCCATTAACCATTTGTTTTAATATGTCAAAGTAGTTTAATGTTCCACTTGCATATTTATCAGCATCCATAATACCTTGGCACCAAACAATATTAACATTTCTTGCTATAAAAGAATCGCGAGTAGCTAAATAATCTAAACATGATGAAAGACGATTTTTTGCTTCAATAAAATAATTGCTACCAATTTTCCAATCTTCAATAGAAGAATTAGTCACGCTTGCGGAAATAGCCACAACAGGAACATTAGTTTCTTCATAATATCCTTCAACAAATGAAGAAACCATGCCACCAGTTTTATTCGAATAATCATTTAAATTGGCATTATTTTCTTTTAAGCCAAATGGTTCACTTATTTCAGAAAGTGAGTTATTACTAGATTTATACTCATAGCCATGATTATTTTTGCATATTAAAGCATCACTAGCTTCGCCTAATCCTGACATATTTCCATCACCCATAAAAAGAAATACATCGACAAAATTGTATTCTATATCAGGAATGGAAGAACTATTAGAAACGCTAGTATTCATACAACTAGATAAAGCCAAAATGCATGGCAAAATAAGTAATGCTTTAAATTTGTTTTTCATATTAATATTTTAAACTAAGTTAGTCCGCTAAGGCAATAAAGTGAATGTTGTTGAAATTTAACGTACCTATGCCAATTTTTGTTACTTTTATATTTAAAAACTCAGATTCTTTTGTTGAGTTGAAAATAAAGACAAAAGATTGCGACTCATTGACATCAATTTTCAATTCTTCAGTAATTAGTGATTTATTACCATTTAAATTACATTTTAAAGTAGAGGCAGAATCTGTATTGTTAGTAACTGTAAATGCAATTAAATATTTGCCAATATATAGAGAATCATCACTTGCTTTAGGTAAATATCTAATTTGGGCAGGAGTCTTTAAAGTTTTTGTTACTGAATAAGTGATAGTATTATTTGTCATACTGATTGGACATGATTTTGATGCACTATTTTCTGCATACCATCCAGGAATATCATAATTTGTTGGAACTTTTGCAAAGTTTGTTTGATCTGCATCATTAATTAATGAACTATCATCTAAATTAACAACTCTAATAGTAACAACTTTAGTAACTTCATCACATTTAATAGTTAAAGTTGTTTTACCAACACTTACTGGAGTGATATTTCCTTCATCGTCTACAGTGGCAATTTCTTTATTTTCAATTTCATATGTAATATTATCTGCTTCAGTTGCATTTTCTGGCGCAGCAGTAGCGTTTAAGTTTTGAGAAGTAGTGCCTTTATTTAAATCAAAGACTATTTCATTGTCGTATAAATTGATATTGCTTAGAGTAATGTCTTCGACAGTTTTATAATCAATAACATATTGTAATGATTTTTGAACAGATGTTTTTGACTCACCATTTATAGAAAGAGTTAAATCAATTGGAGTATCTTTTAAAGTAGAACTTTTACCATAACTAATGGTGTAACAAGCCCAATAGTAATCTCCCGCTTTTGATTCATCAGGGGTTAAATCTAAACCATCATAGAAATATGTTATATCATTAGCAATAATGCCTCTATATACGGTTGGTACTTCTTTGACCTTTTCAGCGTGACCTTCTAGGCTTGCACGAGTAAATGTTAATGAATTGATATCACCTTTAACAGCGACAGCAAATCTTAAAACATAATTGTTTTCAAGTTCGGCATATTGAGTATAAATTTTAGAGTGTTCAATCTTCTCATCACTACCAATAAGTTTTTTAACTGATTGAGCACCAACGGATTGAATAGAAGAAGCTTCTTCTATAAAATGTGTATCTTTTGAAATAGAATTATCTCCAAATTGAATCATAGCTAAAGCAGCAGCTAAGACAAAAACTGAATTTCTTAATACTTTCTTCATTGCTTTTACCTCCTAAAACTCATCATCATATGGAGAATTTCCCATATGATGGTCTTCATTTACAGTAGACACTAAAATAACATCTTCGACTTTAATATTTTCAACAAATAATGTTGGATTTATATACTCTTTTTTCATTATTCTTTACCTTCTTTTTTCTTTGATTTAATATTTTCTAATAATTTATCAATTGGTTTTTCGAACAATACTGCAATTAAACAAACAATACTAATTGCAAATATGATATCAATAGTTATTTGGCTACCTTTTAATACTTTTACCCAAGTAGGAGTAACTGGAATAATTTTCATGCCTGGAGCAATATAGTTCATTTGGTTAGAGCGACAAACAGTATATAAAACACGATGTACTGATTCTCTCATTGCCCACGCTAATTCACCATAATCTTTTGAATATTGTTTTAATGCATCAGCGCTTGTTGTACCATCTGGAAGATTGCTACCATTAAGTAATCCATTTTCCACAGACATATATTTATTCCAGAAGTCCGAAATGATAATACCATTTAATCCATATTCAGCACGTAAAACTGTATTACAGAATCCGTGTGATCCAGTCCATTTAGCGCCTAATCTATTTAAGCCAGTCATTAATCCCATCATTTGTGCTTCATCACCAACTTCAATAGCAACTTGAATAGGTAATAAATAATTTTCTCTAATTGATTGTTCGTTAGCGTAAGAAGATACACCATATCTATTAGTTTCTTGATCATTTAAGATACCATGTTTTAAAATCATGAATACACCTTTAGATTGTGTGCCTTTTGTTTCATATCCACTAGCCATACCAGTTAAGAAACCATCTTCACTATAATATTCAAATGCACGGCCATTATAAGCACCACGATGTAAGTTAATACCATATCCATACATTCCAGCATAGCCAACCCAAAGACATTCTTCACCAATTTGCGTTCCTAATCTTTCGATTAATTCAATGTTAAATGTAGAAGCAACAATACCATTACATGTGAATATTGTTGGATATTCTCCAACACCTTCTTCATAGAATTTAGCAAATCCTTCAAAAATGTTATCAGTTGAATTATAGCCATATGCTTGAATTGGACCAACAGAACCATTTTGCTCACAAGTAATTGGAGCATTAATTGATTCTATTAATTTAGTACATCTTAGGCCATCGCTTAATAAAGTTATATAGTCGTCAAATGATAATTGGTCAAGTAATTGATACCATAATTCATTATCATACTCAATTAATTCGCCATTTTCATAATTCCTTATATCAATTAGTGATAATCCGCTACTTTTGTTAAATGTTGGATATTCAATATTATCTTTATTAACTTCAAGTATTTTTTGGTCATTATCATAATCATTTGTAACAGTTAATTTAATTTTTTTATTTACTGTTCCTGACCAATTCTTACGAGTCATATAATTAGGAGTAGAACCATCAGTAGCAGTAGCATTAACATTATCATAAGTTAAATAATCAGTATCATCAAATTGATTAGTAATCTTATCAACTCCGAAGTTAGCGGCTTCTCCTTTATAATTTTCTTTAAATGAAGCATTGGCTTCTTTAATATGTTCGTTAGTAGAATATTTTACGTCATCAAAATCAATATGAATTGGATTTGATACTAAATTATCTTTACCATCAACATTATAGCCTTTCTTTTTAAGAATGTTATTAGTGGCTTCATGAGCATCGCTTGCCACAGTTAAATAATAATTGTCATTAGCGTTATTAGAGCCAATTACATAAGTTTTAGCTTTATGTGAATCATAACTTGCAAAATACTTTTTATCAACAGAAATAGTAATTACATCACTTTCATTTTGTTTAAGTAATTTAGTCTTACCAAATCCAACTAATTCGACAGCGGCTTTTTCAACATTATTTTCCATATCATATTGCGTATATGGTTTTTGTAAATATAATTGAACAATATCTTTACCTTCAGTTTTACTAATGTTCGTTACTTTAATAGATACTTCATATGTAGTTTTATCGTTTTCAGTAGAAGAAGTAACTTTATAATCCGACCATTTAAAGTTTGAATAAGATAAACCATATCCAAATGGATATTTAACTACGTCATCATAATTAAATTCACCAACGTTTTCGCGGTTCATAATGACATCTTCGTATCTTGTTTCCGTATATTTATAGCCATTATAAATACCTTCTTGATAAGCAACGTAATATTTATTTTCCCCATTACGATAGTTAGTAATAGAAGAAGAATTACCATATTCATTAGCCCCAATATTGGTATAAACTGGATTTAAAGAGTGTTTATTAAAGAATGTAGCAGATAATCCACCAGATGGGTTAATAGAGCCCGCTAAAGCCTTGCCAACAGCAATAGTACCAGTAGATCCAGTGGTACCGCACCAAATCATAGCATCAATGCCATATTTTTCATCATCAACGAAATCACATTGGATTTGATTAGCGGAATTCATTAAAACAATAATCTTTTTAATAGTGCCGTTTTTCTTTAATGTAGCAAGATTTTCTAAAACATCTTTTTCATTATTAGATAAAGCTAAATAGTTATTTGAGTCAGTAAATGGCTCATTATTTTTATAAAACATATCACAGTTTTCACCAGCTGATCTAGATAAAACCATAATTGCGGCTTCAGCTTTATCGTTTTTACTACTTGGTAATTCTGACCATTTAGCGTCTTTTGTTTGGAATGATTTATTTTGTGATTGGTTACCGCTAAAATCGGTTCCTTGCCAATATTCTTGGTGTTCTTTGTAGAAATTCCATAAGCCATCATTAACAACAAATCCACTTTTTTCTAATCCGGATTTTAAAGTTGTGGCTTTGCTTACAATTTTAGGGTTAGATCCACTAGATCCTCCACCAGTATAAACAAAGTTTACGGAATTAGCGCTATAAAGATTAACTTTAGCTTTGCTAGAAAGAGGTAAAGCATTGTTTTCATTCTTAAGCATTACTAATCCTTCAGACATGACTTCTTCAACCATTTTTTCGCTAGCACTTCTTAAATCAGAAATGCCCATATAATCAGTATCATAGAAACATTTAATTTCCGCATTAGGATCAAATTCTACTTTTTGAAGAGGAATGTTAAATGCTCCATTAATTGCCGAGGCATTATCCATGGCAATTTGTGCACCTAAAGTAACAACACCAAATAAAATTGTAAAGGTGTTAGCAAATACTTTTGTTGTAGTTTTAAATTTCTTATTCATGATTTTCTTCACCTTTCAATTTTTCTTTATTTTGCTTTTTATAAATTGCAACATTACCAACAATGCCACTAATTAAAAATAATACGATACAAACAACATATGTTTTATCAAGAGCTTGCAATGTTTCTTTAGATATTCCACTATAGAAAACTTCTGATAAATACATATAAGAAGCGTTAATAAATATTAAAAATGCTATAAAAATTAGTATTGAGCTTACAATTGGAGCAAATTTAGAAGTTTCTTTAAATAAAGATAAACCAATAAATAATAACGCAGCAATAAAAGGCAATATAACAGCAACATTACTATAATAAGCAGTGCCAGTGTAATGAACTTGATAGATAATTGCGACAATAATACCTATTACAATGCTAGAAACTCCTAAGTAGAAGCCAATCCACTTAGAAGTTATAGTTTGTTTGATATTATCTAGCAATGAATTTGAACTAGATTGATTATTCATATTTTATTTTCCTTTTTTTTGATTATTTTACGTATGGAATATAATGGATATTACTAAATGTAAATGTGCCTATTCCATATGATTTAAGTTTGAAGTTAACGATTTGTTCAGATGTACAATTAAATACATGTTCAATTGTAACTGTTTCACCGGCTTTTACTTTAATATCAGTTGTTTTACCCTTACGAACACCAAATTGGACAAATACTTCGGAATCTGTATTATTGGTGATATCTAATGACATAAAGTATTTGCCTTGATATTTGTTACCATTTTCATCTTTAGCCATGTACATCAATGTAGGAATCTTGTTACCGGTCATATTTTCTACAACCTTGCTAGATTCTAAGCCAATAACACCTTCAGTTAAACTTGAAGATAATCCATTACTTGTTACAACATTCATTCCATACCAACCCGGTGTAGTAATCGAACTTGGTCCATTAACATTAGCAATAGTGCCATCATCAACGAATTTGTTTTCATTAGATATAACAACTACTTCACAAGTTTGTGATAATTCACCCACAGTAGCGGTAATAATAGCATATCCGCCTTTAACAGCTTGAATCTCACCATTATTAACAGTTACAACTTCATTATTAGAAGAAGTCCATGTAACTTCACCTTCAACATTTTTAACATCGGCTACAAGTGTATCTTTAATAATTCCTTTTTCTAAGTTTAATACGACATTAGATTTAGATAATGTTAATGTCGATGCAATAACATTAATAGTTACAGAAGCACTTAATTCACCATTTTTAGCAGTGATAATTGTAACACCGCCACTAACTGGAGTAACAACGCCGTTATTAACAGTTGCAACATCAGTATTAGACGATTCCCAAGTTGTTTCTTCACTTGCACCACCAACAGCAACAAGGTTAATATCGCCTTCATCTAATTTTGTGGATATTGTCTTATTAGTTACATTAGAAGGAGTAGTTGTTTTAATAGCTAAAGCTGGTTTAGTTACTAAATCGATTACCTTTAATGTATAAGGCCCACTCATAAAGTTTGTTAAGGTAGCTTCTTTAGCCATTGTGATATTAAATGGCTTATCAGTAGTAACGCTAACTGCATCAATAGTGATAGTTTTGCTAACATTAGCTTCAACTGGTATGAAATATACTTCATCCTCAGCTGTAGTTGCACCGAATCTTAATAAACCATCAACACTAGATTCTACATCGAATGAAACAGATACAATGTCTCCAACTTTTAAATCTTTTGGAATATAACGTAAGAAATGCTCCCCACTCTTATTTGTTTTATTCTCTAATATTACTTTTCCGTTAGCGTGATATCCACTAATGTCATTCATTGATGAGAAGTAATACCAATGGCCAGGATTCTTAAACACATCACCATTTTTACCTTTTTCTAATAAATAATAATCTTCAGGTGCTTTTACTGTTAATGCACAAGTATCACTTGCATTACCTTTAGATACAGTAATAGTAGTAGTACCTTGTCCTTTAGCGGTTACAAGCCCATCTTGATCAACAGTGGCAACCTCGGTATTTGATGATTCCCAAGTATATCCGCCCATATTTCTTGAGTCAGTAGCAGATAATTGAAGAGTTGAACTTTCAGAAATATCAATTGTTGCTTCTTTCATAGATATTGTAATAGTGATATCTTCAACAGTTACAAGACATTCTGCTGATTTACTTCCCGCTGTGGCGGTAATTGTCGCACTACCAACTTTTTCAGCTTTGATTCTTCCGATATCAGATACTGAAACAGTAGTGGAATCACTACTTGTCCAAGTAACCTTAACTCCTTTTGGGCTAGTGATAGCTTTTAAAGTTTGTTCAGCACCCACAACAAGTGTGGTACTTTTCTTGCTTAAAATAATAGTAACATTATCATTATTAGAACTGTTATTATTGCAACCAGATAACATAAATGAGAAACAAGATAATGCTGCTAATACGAATTTTGGAAAATTAGATATTTTTTTCATATTTTGCTCCTTACTAGGCTTTGCCTAAAATATATAAATATATTTGTAAGCCCTTTTAACGCTATTTATTATATAATAAAGATAAATAAAAAAATATTGCAACTATTTTACAAATACATTGCAATATGTAAAGCAAAAGTTAATATATTTTGAAAGCAAAAAATACTATTTTATTTCTTTTTTGAATTGTTTCTATCATAAGGCGGTTTACCAATGATTTTTACATAATTACGATAGAATGTAGAGTATTCTTGGAAACCATATTCATATGCCACTTCATTAACTTTGACATTTCCTTGTAATATTTTTTGATGAGCGGCAATGATTTTTTTATAACGAATATAAGTCATTACAGTAACACGCATTACTTTAGAAAATTCATTAGAAATATGCGCTCTTGAGAAGTGTAAAGCATCACAAATGTCATTTAGAGTTATATTCTTTTTGATGTTATCATTGATGTAGTTAATTACTTGCGCAACAACACGATTATGTTGAATACCTTCGTCTTCTTTTTGATTATTATTTTGCATATCAATTAAAACGCGAATAAGTTGATTAACTAATAAAATATAGGCGTGTTCTGGCTTGTAATTATCCACGATAGTATCTAATTCTTTAAAATAACGATCTAAAAATGAATAATTACCAGAAAATCCTGAAAACTCATGCAATTCTTTGGCTAGACTTTCAGGTATAATATTGATAGGAAATTTTAAGACATAGCGTTCATATTCATGATGTTGATTCGCCACACCATAGTGTAATGAACCAGCAGGAATAAGAATGATATCATTTGGGACTAATTTCTTTGCTTTTGATTCAATCATGTAGTCAACTTCCCCTCTCACAAAGAAGATTAGTTCATAGAAATCGTGCATATGCTTTTTAAAGTCATCAGATGGCAACGTATGGCCATTTAATTTGTGGGCGAAATCAATGTCGCGGTATTGAAAGTTAAACATAATTTTATAATATAATAATAATCTACATTTTGCAATATTTCTTTAAAATAAATGCAATTAATATTGACTATGCTTAAGTGTACAATGTAATTGTAAAGAAAGAGAGGATAATTTTATGGAAAAGAAAGATTTACCATTTACTATCAATCTAAAAGATAAAGTAGTTGTTATTACTGGAGCAGGAGGAGTTATATGTTCTTGCTTAGCTAAAGCAATTGCTCTTTGTGGCGCGAAAGTGGCGTTACTTGATTATAAATTAGAAAACGCACAAAAGTTTGCCGATGAAATTAACGCTGATGGGGGAAAAGCTATTGCGTTACAAGCAAATGTTTTAAAAAAAGACATGCTAGAAGAATGTCATCAAGAAATCTTAAAACAATTAGGACCTGTTGATATTTTAATTAATGGTGCTGGTGGTAATAACCCATTAGCAACAACAGATAATGAATTTGCTGAAATTGATGATGATATGAAGAGTATGAAAACATTCTTCAATCTTGATGTTAGTGGATTTGAATATGTATTCAATTTAAATTTAATTGGTACATTACTTCCAACTCAAGTATTTGCTAGTGATATGATGGGAAGAAAAGATTGTTCAATCTTAAATATTTCTTCAATGAATGCATATACACCTTTAACAAAAATTCCAGCATATTCTGGAGCTAAAGCTGCTGTTTCTAACTTCACAAGTTGGTTAGCAGTACACTTCTCACATGTTGGCATTAGAGTTAACGCTATTGCACCTGGATTTTTCTCAACTAAACAAAATGCAAGTTTATTGTGGAATCCTGATGGCACACCAACAGCAAGAACTGGTAAAATTTTAAGATCTACACCAATGGAAAGATTTGGTGAAGTAGAAGAATTAATCGGTGCTGTATTATTCTTAATTGATGCTAAAGGCGCATCATTTATTACTGGAATCTGTGTCCCAATCGATGGCGGATTCTCTGCTTATTCGGGAGTTTAATTATGAAATTAGCATTTAGATGGTATGGAGAAACTGATTCAATACCTTTAGACTATATTAGACAAATTCCTAATATGTCTGGTGTTGTTAGCAGTTGTTATGAAGTTAAAGTTGGTGAAGTTTGGCCAATCGAATCTTTAAAAAGACAAAAACAATTATGTGAAGATAAAGGATTAAAATTTGAAGTTATCGAATCTATTCCTGTACATGAAGATATTAAATTAGGAAAACCAACACGTGATAAATATATCGCTAATTACATTGAAAATATTCGTCGTGTTGCTTCAATTGGTGTTAAAGTAATTTGTTATAACTTTATGCCTGTATTTGATTGGACAAGAACAAATTTACATTATCAACACGCTGATGGTAGTGAATCACTTAGTTTCTCATTTGATGACTTTAAAAAGTTAGATCCTAAAAATCTTCATTTACCAGGATGGGATGAAAGTTATACTTCAGAAGAACTAAATAGTCTTCTTGATGAATACAAAAATATTTCACATGAACAATTATTTGATAATTTAGTTTATTTTTTAAATAAAATTATCCCAGTTTGTGATGAATTAGATGTTAAAATGGCTATTCACCCAGATGATCCACCAATGGATATATTCTCACTTCCTCGAATTATTTCAACCGAAGAAGATTTAGATAGATTATTTGAAGCTGTTAAATCCACTAATAACGGATTAACATTTTGTACAGGTAGCTTAGGGGCAAGAAAAGATAACGATTTAGTCAAGATGGCGGATAAATATTCACGTGCTAATCGTATTCATTTTGTCCATTTAAGAAATATTTGTTATACCGATAACAATAATTCTTTCTATGAATCAGGACATTATTCAAAAACTGGTAGTTTACCAATTAATGAAATAGTTCATGTTTTAGTTAAGAATCATTTTGATGGATATGTAAGACCTGATCATGGTAGAAACATCTTTGGTGAAAATAAAAAACCAGGATATGGTTTATTTGATCGTGCTTTAGGATGTGCTTATATTAATGGCTTATTTGAAGCTTACCAAGACGATTTGGAGGATAAATAAGCAATGAAAAAGTTTTATGATGATAATGTTTTATTAACGAATGAAACATCAAAACATATTTATGAAGCAATTAAAGATTTACCAATTGTGGATTTTCATTGTCATTTAGATCCTGAAACTATTGCCACTAATCCATTAGTGGAAGATATCGGAAAATTATGGATGGGTGGAGATCATTATAAATGGCGTGCGATGCGTTTAAATGGTATTGAAGAAAAATATATTACTGGCGATGCTAGTTATAAAGAAAAATTCATCAAATACGCAAGCATTATGCCTAATTTAATTGGTAATCCATTATATTATTGGTCACACTTAGAATTAAAAGAAATATTTGGTATCAATGAACCATTAAATGAATCAAGTGCTTTAAAAATATATGAAAATGCTAATAAAATAGCAAAAGATATGCACATTCGTGATTTATTTAAAAAATTTAATGTTAAGTATGTTTGCACTACTGATGATCCTACTAGTGATTTAAAGTATCATGGTATTTACGATGGAGTAAAAATCTTACCTACATTTAGACCTGATAAATTATTTAGATTAAGTGAAGAATATTTAAATGATCTTGCTAAAAGCGCTAATAAAGAAATTAATGATTTAGATGATTTATTAAGTGCTATTAATAGCCGTTTAGATTTCTTTGTTTCTAAAGGAGCTGTCATATCTGACCAAAGCTTTGAATACTTCCCAAGTATTTATCCTACTATTGAAGAAGCTCGCGCTTTATTCATTAAAAAAGATAATTGGAAAGATACTGATTATGAAGCTTTCTTAGGATTTATGCTTACTTATTTAGCTAAAGAGTATAAGAAACGTGATATGACTATGCAAATTCATTTTGATGTTACAAGAAATGTTAATAGTGATGAATTTAAAGCATGCGGTCCAGATACAGGATTTGATATTATTTCTAATCCAATTGATATCAAAAATGTTATTAAATTCTTAAATAACATTAAAGATGAAGAAAGACCAAATATCATTCTTTATACATTAAACGATGAAAACTTAAAAGCTCTTGCTTGTTTAACGGGAGCATTTAGAAATGTTAGTATTGGACCTGCTTGGTGGTTTAATGATACGGTTTTAGGTATCAAACATAATCTTAGCGTTATCGCGGAATACTCATTCTTAGGAAACAATATGGGTATGCTTACCGATAGCAGATCATTCGCTAGCTATGTTAGATTTGATTTATTTAGACGCGTACTTGCAAGTTACATTGGCGAGTTAGTGGAAAATGGCGAATATGACGAAAACACCGCAATTGAACTTGCTACAAATATTAGTTATAAAAACGCTAATAAATTAGTTAAAGGAGAATAGATTTAAAATGGAACATTATAAGATTATACCTGTTGTGGTAGTTAAAGATGAAGAAGATACTAGACACAAATTATCTAGCTTATTAGAAGGTGGCATTAAAGTAGCAGAAATCACATTCCGTACTGCTTATGCTCCTAAAGCTATTGAATTAGCTGTTAAAGAATATAAGGATATGTGTATTGGTGCTGGAACTGTTATTAATAAAGAACAAGCCATTCAAGCAATTAACTTAGGAGTTCAATTTATTGTTTCTCCAGGTTTTTCTAAAGGCGTAGCGGAAGCATGTAATGAACATAATATTCCTTATTTTCCAGGATGTGTTACTCCAACTGAAATCATGGAAGCTTTAGAATATGGTATTAAAGTTGTTAAATTCTTCCCTAGCAATGTCTATGGTGGACTAAAAGCAATCAATAACTTATCTAAACCTTTCCCACAAGTAAAATTCTTACCTACTGGTGGAGTAGATGAAACAAATATTGATGAATATTTATCTAATGACGCAATTTACGCAGTTGGCGGTAGCTTTATGATGAAAGGCGATATCGTTGAAAACTGTAAAAAATTAGCCAAATGGCTTAACTAAGGAGAATGAAAAATATGAAAATCGTTACAATGGGAGAAATAATGCTTAGATTATCATCTGCAGGTAATTCTCGTTTTGTTCAATGTCAAGAATTTGATGCTTGCTATGGTGGTGGCGAAGCTAATGTTGCTGTTTCTTTAGCAAATTATGGTCATGATGCTTACTTTGTTAGTAAAGTACCTGCTCATGAAATTGGTCAATGCGCAGTTAACGCTTTAAGAAGATATGGTGTTCATACTGATTATGTAGCTCGTGGCGGAAATAGATTAGGTATTTATTACTTAGAAAGTGGTGCTTCAATGCGTCCATCAAAAGTAATTTATGACCGTGCTCATTCATCAATCGCTGAAGCCTCAATAAGTGATTTTGATTTTGATAAGATTTTTGAAGGTGCAACTTGGTTCCACTGGTCAGGAATTACACCAGCTTTATCTGATGAAGTAGCTAATATTTTACGTGAAGCTTGTATAGCCGCTAAAAGACATAATGTTACAATTTCTTGTGATTTAAACTTTAGAAAAAAATTATGGACAAGTGAAAAAGCAATTTCTGTTATGCGTCCATTAATGCAATATGTTGATGTATGTATTGGTAACGAAGAAGATGCACAATTATGTTTAGGATTTAAACCTAACGCTAATGTTGACAAAGGTGATACTGATGCTAAAGGATATTACGAAATATTCAAACAAATGCAACAAGAATTTGGTTTTAAATTAGTTATATCCACATTAAGAGAATCATATAGTGCAACTCATAATGGTTGGAAAGCATTAATTTATAATGGTAAAGAATTCTATGAATCTAAACATTATGATATTGAACCAATCATTGACCGTGTTGGTGGTGGAGATTCGTTTGCTGGTGGATTAATTCATGGTTTATTAAAATATGATTTTGATCAAGCAAAAGCTCTTGAATTCGCAGTAGCGGCTTCTGCCTTAAAACATACAATCCCAGGTGATTTTAACTTAGTAAGTGAAGATGAAGTTTTATCTCTTGCTAAAGGAAATGCTTCTGGAAGAGTACAAAGATAATTTAATAAAATTTTATTTATAAACTATCCAATTTTGTTATCAGTTGGGTAGTTTTTTTAATTTGATAGAAATGTTGTTATTAAAACAATTAAGTATATTACTAAGTTGAAATATTGAGTTGGTTAGTGGGCTAATCAACTGAAATTAAGTGTTAACATTTTTATAATTTATCGAACATTTCTTACAAAATATATTATTTTTATACAAAAAGGGAATTGAATTCCCTAAAATACTGAACTATAATAATATTGGGTGATAAATATGATTGATAGAAATATTTTAAAAGTCGTGGAATTAAGTATAAAAACTAAACCAGTAACCTTAATTACTGGGGCTAGACAAGTTGGTAAGTCAACTTTGGCTTTACTATTTGAAAAAAAGGGTTTTAATTATGTTTCTCTTGATAACTCACGAGAACGAGAATTAGCTAATAAAGATCCTAAAATGTTTTTATCTATTCATCCATGGCCTTTAATAATTGATGAAGTACAAAAAGCACCAGAACTTTTCGAAGCTATTGAAGAGATAGTTAATGAAGAAAAAAGAGTTAATGAGAAAAATTATGGCATGTTTATATTAACTGGATCACAAATGTATAAATTAATGAATGGAGTAACAGAATCATTATCTGGCAGGGTATCAATTGTCCATATGATGCCATTATCGAGAAATGAAATTTTAAATAGAGAAGAACCTATATTTAATTTTGATATATTAAAAATCAATGAAAGAGCAAAGAACAATCCACTTAATCCAATTGATTTATATAATTTAATAGTAAAAGGATTTTATCCAGAATTATATAGTAATGAATTATTAACAGCACAAAAATGTTATGCAGATTATGTGGAAACTTATATTGAAAGAGATGTATCTGACTTAATAAATGTGCGAGATAAATTTTTGTTTAGAAGATTTATGGAACTTTTAGCATCGTTAACTGGTGAAGAATTGGTTTATGATAATATTGCTAATATTCTTGGAATTGATAAAAAGACTGTAATGGCTTGGCTTAGTGTTTTAATTGCAGGTGATATTGTTTATTTATTAGAACCATATAATGAAATATCAATATCAAAGCGCATTGTTAAAAGGCCAAAACTTTATTTTTCAGATACTGGTTTAGCTTGTTATTTAGCAAGATTAAATAGTGGCGAAATATTAGAAGCAAGTTCATTTGCCGGAAGATTTGTAGAAACCTATATAATAAATGAAATTAAAAAGAGCTTTATAAATAATGGAATTGAACCTAATTTTTATTACTATAGAGATAATAATATGAATGAAATAGATTTAATTATCATTAACGATGGAAAGTTAAATCGTATAGAATGTAAATCGGGATTCAAGTTCAATAATAGCGCTGTTAAAGGCTTTAAACAGTTAGATAAAACTAGTTACAATATTGGCGCAAAAGTTATAATTTGTAATACAGATGTAGTTTATCCATTAGAAGATGGAGTATATGTTTTGCCTTTAGCGGGTATCTAAAAATTTGAAAAGCGTAAAAAATAATAGGAAAAATTTATTGAAAAGCGTTAAAAAAGTACTATAATAATTATTGAAAAGCGTATTTTTTTAATGCTTTAATCGTTTGAAAACCGGAGGAAAATGTATGTATAGAAAGATTTCTGCCTATATTGAAGAGTATTTATTAAGCAATTCTCAAAGAATTTTATGTATTGATGGAGCAAGACAAGTAGGAAAAACTTATATCATCAGAGAACTAGCCAAAAAACATTTTAAAAATTATATAGAAATAAATATGGCAAATGATAAAACAGGTGATAAACTCTTTGAAAACGTAAGAACAATAGATGCTTTTTATTTAAAATTAAGTGCTTATGCTGGGAATAAATTGGAAAATAATAAGAATACGATTGTTTTTATTGATGAGATTCAAGAATATCCAACATTATTTACTTTATTAAAGCCTCTTAAAGAAGATAACAAATATAAATACATATGCAGTGGCTCTGAATTAGGTATTGCTTTACAAAGCACGACTTTAATTCCTATGGGATCTATTACTGAAAAGAAAATGTATCCAATGGATTTTGAAGAATTTCTATTAGCAAATTCTATAGGTGATTCTTTAATTAAATATATGAAGGATTGCTTTAATAATCGCCAGTCATTAGAAGAATCAATTCATAATAAAATTATGTATCTTTTTAAACTATATTTGCTTATAGGCGGGATGCCTGCAGCAGTTAAAGAATATGTTCAATCAAAGAATATTGTAAAAGTACGTGAAATTCATGATGATACAATAAAGTATTATGGCGATGATGCAACTAAATATGATTTTGAACATAAATTAAAAATAAAAAAAATATATGATTTAGTACCATCTAATATTGAAAATAAAGTAAAAAGGATCCAATTCAAAACAATTGAAAATATAGATGATGTGAGATACACACATTATATAGATGAATTTGATTATTTATTATCTTCTGGTATTGTTCTTGGTGCTAATGCAATTAGTGAACCAAAATTTCCTTTAATTCAATCAAGTAGTAAAAATTTAATAAAATTATACATGAATGATATTGGATTATTAACAAATTTATTATACAAAAATAATGTAAGTGCCATACTTGATGATACTAAAGGAGTAAATTTAGGTGCGGTGTATGAAACTGTTGTGGCTCAAGAATTAAAATCGCATGGACATGAGTTATTTTATTATGATCGAAGAAAAGTTGGAGAAGTTGATTATCTTGTTGATGATTATAATACTCTTTCAATATTGCCATTAGAGATTAAATCTGGTAAGGATTATAGTAATTTTCGTGCATTACCAAAGTTAATTGAAAATACTAATTATCGAATTGTTGAAGGAATTGTATTTAGCAATGAACAAATGGTAAAAAAGGTAGGAAAAATTACTTATTTACCAATATATTACATTATGTTTATTTAAACCATTAAGCAAAATTTATTTCGTTAATTTTAGTGTAATTAGGTAATGAATAAGATGAAAGTGAGCTATTTGTAATAATATATAACTTATTATTTATAAATAAAGTTCTTAAAACAAATTCATCTTCAAAATTAAATTGATGTAATAATGCTAAATCACTATTATCATATACATATACCGCTTGTTTTTCATTTGAATATGCAGGGAATGCCACATATTTATCTAAAAATGCAATTGCGGATTGATTATAAATTACATCACTATAAATGTTAGGATTAGTTATCTTAACATTTTTTATTAGTTTTAATTCTTTATTAAAAAGCGCTAAAACTAGACCTTCAGATTCTCCAGTTGGTTTTAATAATCTTCCTAGCATAAAGACAACATCATCATCTAATAATTTAATATAATCTCCTACAAAATCTAATTCTTTTTCATGAATTATTTTTATTTTATTAGGATTAGTAAAATCAATTAAATAAAAAGGATCAATATATAAAAAAGTTGTTAAATAGCAATAATTATCTTTAAATCTAATTGCGTATATACTTTCTTTTGGCGCTATTTGGATAGAGGATAATACTTTAAATGAGGTTAAAGAAATATTATAAATATAGTTTTTAGATTCATCGTTGATATAATTTGAAGTCGCAATACGTAAATAGTTATTATAAGTATATAAAGCATATTCGGATATTAAATAGCCATCAATTATTATATGTCCCTTATAACTAAATTCATCTGTTTTAAATATAATTAAATCTGTTTTACTTGTTTCATTATATATTGAACAAGCAATAGTTAAGTAATCTGAAGTTAATTTAGTAATACCCGCTAAACCAAGGAATCCTTTTAAGATGGTTTTTGCTTTGTTATTTAAATTAATTTTAGCAAATAAAAGTAAAGAATAAGCATTAATTCCTGTTTCATTTATGTATAAATCTTTACTGTTTAATTGTTCTTTGCCAAATATTGAATCAGAAAAAGTTGGATATATAAAAGTTTGTGTTTCATTGTTGAAAATATTAGTGTTCATTAATATCAAATATAAATAATCGTTTTTAGTAATGGCGTTAATATAAAAAGAATTAGCGAATGTTATGAATCGTGAAATAATAAAATCGTTTTTGTTAATAAAATACATAGCAAAAGAAGTAAGACGATATTCGATTTTATGACCGGGAATAAGATTATATGTTTGCTCTAATGAACCAAATACAATTATTTGATTATTAGATAATAAAAGTTCTAAAGGATAAAAATTATTAAACTCAATAGATTCTATTAATTCGTTAGATTTTAAATTAATAATATTTAATTTGGTATTAATAATGCTATACATAAAATTATCATCATATTTAATAAAATCAGCATTACTAATATTTTCTACTTGTGTGTCTTTAGTGCCATCATTAACTACTGGTAAAGTTAATGAAGTACTTTTTTCTTTTAACAAGAAAGTAGTGGCTTCTTTTTCGCTTATTTGTTTAATATTACTAACATTTGTTTCGTTAGGAATAATCACTAAAGCAAACAAGAATACAAATAATAATAAAATATTACTGAAATATAAGACTTTTTCCTTCATAATATCACCGGTAATATTTTGGGATGATTATGAAAAATTAAACATATTAATTCTTTAAATTGTTTCGAAATTCTTTTGGAGTTATACCAAATTTTTTCTTGAAAGTTTCACTAAAATAAGAAGATGTAGTAAAACCTGTGGCAAAAGCAATATCTAATATTGACATATCCGTAATTTTAAGTAAGTTACATGCTTCTTGCAACTGACATTCTAATTTATATTCAATAATAGTTTTTCCGGTTTCTTTTTTAAAAGCATGCGCTAATAAAGAAGGAGAAATAGATAATCGATGGGCAATTGATTTTAATGTTAATTGATTATAATAATAGTTTTCAATAATATTAATAGCGTTAGCTACTAAACTAGATTTATTTTCGCTTTCAACTTTTTTAAAGTTAATAGAAATATTTCTTGCAATATATTTCATAATCATATTGTAACTATTTAAGATAATATCAAAACTATAATCTTTGGTGGTTTCTACTTCTTGAAATATGATTTTATAAAGCATTAATAAACTATTAAAATCGTTATTATTTAAAGAAAAATAAATTATTTTCTTTTGGAAATCATTTGGTAAAAAAGCTTCTAATTTATTAATCCCGATAGCGTAAAAAGTACATTTTGTTTTTGATACTTCGCAATGTTTGGAATTTGCGTTAATTATGATGACATCGCCTTTTTTCATATCAATATTACGATTCATTGTGACAAGTTTTCCTTCACCATCAACAATTAATAAAATTTCTAAGTTAGGATGTGAATGATAACTAGCTTTAAAGTTTTCATCAATGGTGGTCTCAGATATATATAAGAGATTATTTTCTTCTGGAATAGAAATTAAGAGTCGACGATGCATATTATTTCGCTCCTTTAGATAAAAATATAATACACGATTGTTATATAAAATTGCAATATTGTTATATTTAATAAAGCGCTTTACGTTTATTATTTAAGTAGTTAAAAACTATTTGCATGGTGATGCAAGAAAGAGGCACTTATGAATTATTATTTAGCTATTGATATCGGAGCATCAAGTGGTCGCCATATATTAAGTCATATGGAAAACGATAAATTAGTTATGGAAGAAATATATCGTTTTGAAAATCAAACAAATTCTAGTAGTGGTCACTTATGTTGGGATATTGATCATTTATTAGATGAAGTTAAAAATGGTTTGAAAAAATGTAAAGAGTTAAATAAAGTTCCTTCAACAGTCGGCATTGATACATGGGGTGTTGATTATGTCTTATTAGATAATGAAGATAATATAATTCATCCAGTGTACGCATATCGAGATAATAGAACACAAGCAGTTATTAAATTAGTGGAAGATAAAATTTCTTTAAATGAATTATATAGTATTACTGGTATTCAAAAGCAACCATTTAATACAATCTATCAATTATATGATGATTTATTAAGTGGAAGACTTGAAAAAGCATCTAATATGCTTATGATTCCAGATTTCTTAATCTTTTGTTTAACCGGTGTAAAAAAACAAGAATACACAAACGCTTCAACAACTTCTTTATTAGATGCTAAAAATAGAAGCTGGTCAAAAGAAATTATCAATAGACTTCAATTACCATCGCACTTATTTAAAGATCTTTCTTTTGCTGGTGAAGGAGTTGGCTTTCTAAAAAAAGAAATAGAAGAAGAAGTTGGCTTTAATGCCAAAGTAATTCTTGTAGCCACTCATGATACAGGAAGTGCTGTATTAGCGTATCCAAGTAGTGAAGATGAAATATATTTAAGCTCTGGCACTTGGTCCTTAATTGGCGTAGAAAATAAAGAACCAATATTAACCACAGAGAGTAAAGAAGCAAACTTCACTAATGAAGGTGGAGCATATAAAAACTTTCGTTATTTAAAAAATATTATGGGATCATGGATGTTACAAAATATTCGTAAAGAATATATGCAAATTATAAACAAAAAAGTAACATTCCCAGAAATGATAAACTTAGCTAAAACTTCAACATTTAGTGAAGTAGTGGATGTTAATGATAATATCTTTTTAGCACCTCCATCAATGATTAATGCAATAAAAAGTATATTTCCAAATAAACATTTAGAAATTCAAGATGTACTTAGTGTAACTTATCATTCATTAGCGAATGCTTATAAAAACGCTATTAAGGAAATTGAAGATATAACCGGGAGAACATTTCATAAGCTTTATATCTTTGGTGGAGGATGTCAAGATAATTACTTAAATGAGTTAACTAAAAAATACACTGGCCTTGATGTTTATGCTGGACCAATTGAAGCAACCGCAATTGGAAATATATTAGTGCAATTAATTCATGATGGAGTAATTCAAAATATTAAAGAAGCAAGACAATTAGTTTATAAATCATTTATTGTTAGGGAGGTAAAATGATTATGAAAAAAGAAGTAGTGGAAAAATTCAAAAGTATCGGAGTGGATGTTAACAAGGCTATGCGTACTTTAGCAAAAGTTAAAGTATCAATTCATTGTTGGCAACTTGATGATGTTCAAGGCTTTGAAAATGCTGGACCTTTAACTGGTGGCATTCAAACAACTGGTAATTATTTAGGAAAGGCACGTAATTTTGAAGAATTAACTAAAGACTTAGATAAAGCTCTTAGTTATGTTCCAGGTTCTAAAAAGATTAATTTACATGCCATATATCGTGTAAGTGATGAATTGGTTGATCGTGCGGATTTAGAACCAAGACATTTTGAGGCTTGGGTTAACTATGCGCGTGAAAGAGGCTATGGCTTAGATTTTAATCCAACTTGCTTTTCTAGTCCAATGGTTAAAGATAATATGACTTTATCTTCACCAGATGAAAACATCCGTAATTATTGGATTAAACACTGCATCGCATCTAGAAAAATTTCGGAGTACTTTGGTAAAGAGTTGCATCAAAAATCATTATGTAATATTTGGATTCCAGATGGCTTAAAAGATATTCCAGGTGATCGTATGGGCCCTAGAGCTAGACTTAAAGATTCTTTAGATAAGATTTATAGTGTTAAATGTGATCATCATTATATGGATGATTCTGTTGAATCAAAAGTATTTGGTATTGGTATGGAATCTTATACAACCGGATCTCATGAATTCTATATGGGTTATGCTTTAAAAAATGATATATTATGTTTATTAGATACTGGACATTTCCATCCAACGGAAAATGTTGCTGATAAAATCCCTTCAGTATTATTATTCTCAAAGAAATTAGCGCTTCACGTATCCAGACCAGTAAGATGGGATAGTGACCATGTCTTAAAACTTAACGATGAATTACAAGATGTCGCTAACGAATTAGTAAGATGTAACGCTTTAGATAAAACTTATATTGGTTTAGATTATTTTGATGCATCTATTAATAGAGTTGCAGCTTTAGCTCTTGGTGCAAGAAATATGCAAAAAGCATTATTAATTGCTTTATTAACACCTTGGGAACAAATGAAAAAACTTCAAGATGAAGAAAACTTTACAAAATTATTTGTTTTACAAGAACAAATGAAATTAATGCCTATTGATGAAGTATGGAAAGAATATTGCAAAAAAGAAGGCGTTCCAAGTGATGAAGTAACTTGGTTTGAAGATGTTAAAGAATATGAAGAAAATGTTTTAAAACAAAGAGGATAAAAAAATGAACTGCATTGAACAAGTAACAAATATTTTAGATCAACTTTATGTACATGGCTGGGATGAAAGAAATGGCGGTAACCTTTCTTATATCTTAACTAGTGAAGAAGTCAAATCTTTAGGACTTAAAGATGAAATAATTAGAACATTCCATTATGATTTTGATATGACACCATTAATTGGAAAATATTTCATTATTACTGGTACAGGAAAATATTTCCGCAACTGCAAACAATTTCCAGAAGAAAACTTAGGTATTATGAAAGTCATTGATGCTCATAATTTAGGACTTATTTGGGGATATAGTGATGGCGGAAGACCAACTTCTGAAGCACCAACGCACTTAAACTGTCATATTGAACGTTTAAAAGTTGATGAAGAACATCGTTTGGTAATTCATTGTCATACCACTAATATCATTTGTATGACTCACGTTTGCCCATTATCTTCTTCATATTTCACTGAACAATTATGGAAAATGCAAACAGAATCAATCGTCGTTTTCCCTGAAGGAGTATCTGTACTTCCATGGATGTTATGTGGTGGAGATGAAATTGGTATGGCTACCGCGAAAGAAATGAAAGAATATCGTTCAGTTATTTGGGCACAACACGGAATATTCTGCACTGGAAAAACTCTTGATGAAGTGTTTGGCTTAATCGAAACAATCGAAAAAGCCGCAGAAATTTATATGAAAGTCTTTGATAAAAAGATTTATCAATCAATTACTAATGAACAATTAATTGTATTAGCAAAAGCATTTAAAATAAATTATCGTAAAGGCATAATTGATTAAGGAGGATCCACTCATGGATAAAAAGACGGCTAATGAAATTAAAGAAGCGAAATCTTTAAAAAAGAAAGAAGCTAATGAAGCGAAGTTAAAGGAAAAACAATTAGAAAAACAACGCACTCGTATTTATAACGAGATGGTTAGTTATCAAAAGAAAAGCCAAAAGAAAATAAAGAAAGCACCTAAAGATGCTTATATTTCTTTAAAGCATATTAATAAAATTTATGATAATAAAGTACAAGCCGTTTTTGATTTTAACCTTGATATCGCAAAACATGAATTTATTGTACTTGTTGGGCCATCTGGATGTGGAAAATCAACCACTCTTCGCATGATTGCGGGATTAGAGAGTATTACTGCCGGTGATTTATTCATTGACAATACATATGCAAATGAATTGCATCCTAAAGATCGTGATATTGCAATGGTTTTCCAAAGCTATGCTTTATATCCACATATGTCAGTTGCGGGTAACATGGCTTTTGGTTTAAAAATCCGTAAAGTCCCAATGTTAAAAGTTGATGAAAACGGAAAGCCGATTCTTGGAATTAATAAAAAAGCAATAAAAGTATTAGAAACACAATTACATGATTTAAAACAATATGCTAAAGATCCTGAAGAAGGAGAAAACTTAGAAGAATTAGAAAAAGATATCAAAGGTTTAGAAGAAAAGATTAATTACTTAAAAGTAACTCCAGTAGAAATTTATGAAAATAAACATTTATCAAAAGAGGAAATTCGTAAACGTGTAGAAGATGCGGCTCGCATTCTACAAATTGAAGAATATCTTAACCGTAAACCTAAAGCTTTATCGGGTGGACAATGCCAACGTGTAGCGTTAGGGCGAGCAATAGTTAAAAATGCTAAAGTATTCTTGATGGATGAACCTTTAAGTAACTTAGATGCTAAGTTAAGAGTGGCAATGCGTAGTGAAATTATTCGTTTACATAATACATTAAACGCTACAACAATTTATGTTACTCATGACCAAACTGAAGCTATGACTATGGCAACAAGAATAGTTGTTATGAATAAAGGATATATTCAACAAATAGGTACACCTATTGAAATTTATAATCATCCAGCAAATGTATTCGTGGCAACATTCATTGGTTCACCAGCAATGAATATGATGAATGCAACTTTTAATAAAGGCAAATTAATGTTTGAAAAAGGTACAGTTATTAATTTACCAAAAGATTTTGGAACTGCTTTGAACAAATTCTATAAAGATGAGTTGGCGGATTTGCAAGTTGAACTTATTAACTTAGATAAAGAATTTATTGAAAGAAATGAATATTTGACTAAAATAAGTAATGTAGAAAAAGAAATTGAAAGTACAAAAGATGCTAAGTTAGAAAATGAACTAATTAAGTTAAAAGAAGAACTTAAAGCTTGTGAAGAAAGCAATAGTCGCCGCGAATATTTAATTAACACTATTGCAGAAATGAAAAATATTGATGTCAAAAAAGATGTGCCAGTTATATTCGGTATTAGACCAGAAGATATTTATCAATCTAATCGTGTTTTAACAGATGGAGATATATCACAAGAATTTAATTTGATAGTTAGTGTTGCTGAACTATTAGGACATGAATATTACGTTCACACGAATTTCGAAAGTGGCGAAATAGTTTCTAAGATTCACGCTAAAACATTACTACATTCAGGTGATGAAATTAAATTAGTATTTGATATATCAAAAATACATTTATTTGACCGCATTACCAAAAAACTTATAAAATAATTAAGTGAATTAGGAGAAAATAAGCATGGCTAGAAGAAAGAACCTACAACCTTATAAAAATGAATTACCAGCATCTTCTGGTAGAAGAGTAAGCGCATATTGTATCGATGCAGTGCTACTTATTGTGGTGTCTTTTTTACTCATGCTTATTTCTTTTGGCATTTTAAATAACGCCTCATTTTATAAAGAAAAAGAGAATAAAGTAAACGAAGAAATGATTGCTTGTTATGAGATTGAAGAATCAGCAAAAATATATGAATTTGTTGATAATGAAGATCATAAATACCAAACTCCTCGTGATCAAGAATTAACTTTTAAAGATTATTGTTATAAACATATTCTTTATAGTTATCAAATGGATCCAGAGCCATTTAAAGAAAATGATTTACTTGATTATATTAATAAGATAGAAGTACCTTGTGCAACTTATGAAAATGATTATTTAGCTAATTTTTATGTTAATTATGTAGCAAATAATAACACTTATAACGGAAAAGAAAATGACATTGTAGATTTTAAAGGAAAATCACCAAAAGAATATTTTTATAAAGTATATAAAGATAATGCCACTAATATTGAAATGTGGGTATTTGATGATGTTAATTATTCTTTGCCATATTTAAAAAGTAGTGAAGCAATTAAACTTTTAAAACGCATTGAAGAAAAATATGATGCCGGTGTTCAAATTTATAATTACTTGCGTGTAAATTATGAAAGAGTATGGAATATTGAAGTTGATGAATTAATAAATTCTTCACGTTTCCAAGAACATTTCCAACTTTATAAAACAAATTATGCATCATGTTCATATATCGTAAGTGGTGCAACAGTGATTTCTTATGTGTTAGCGTTTATTATAACTATTTTAGTGCCACAATTCATATTTAAAAACCTTCAAACAGTTGGTAAACGACTTGCTAAATTACAAGTTGTTGATATTGAAGGATATGAAACAACTAATAAACAATTTGTTATAAGAAACTTATTAAATTTTATAGTATATTTTGGTTTGATGATTATTACTTGTTTCTTTAGTGGTGGACTTAATACTGGATGGATGTATCCTCTATTTGAAATTTTTGGAGTAGGATTTTCTATGTTTTCGATAATGGCTATCACTGCAATAGTGGCGTTTATATCATTTATAGTTATGGTAGTGTCCAAAAATAAAACTTCTTTAGAAGATAAAATCGCAGGCACCTATTGTATCGATTTACGTTACTACAATGAAAATAAACCTGATAACGAAGAAAGAGAAGAAAAAGTAGTAGAAAAAAAAGAAGATAAAACATATTTTGATTCATCTTCTTTTGATAATCGTGAACGCAAAGATTTAACTAAGAAATAGTACTATTTAAATATTTTGATGGTGGCATTCCAAAATATTGTTTGAATTCTTTAGAAAAATAAAATTGATTTTTATATCCAACAGCGTAAGCAATTTGAGAAATTGAGAATGTTTGTTTCTTAATAAGTTCTAATGCTCGTTCCATTCTTAAATATACAATATATTTCATGGGTGACATGCCCATGTTTTTTTTAAATATTCTTGTTAAATAAGCTTGATCAAAATAAAAATAATCTGCAATTTTTTTAACACTTAAAGTAGCTGAAGTATAGTTATTATCGATATATTCGATAATTTTTTTTATTTGAATTTCCTTTTTGCTTAATAAAGGAGAATGTTTTTCAATGCCATATTGTTCTATGAGATAAGAGAATACTCTAAGCAATATAGAATTGATGCGTAAAGTTTCAGCATTTGAATTTTTTATGAATTCAGACTCATCAAATAATTGATTTAATAATTCAATTATATTTTCCAAGTTATTAGAAATATCAATGTGCATGTTGTGGGCGGGCAAATCAAGACATTCGTATATTTTTGTAATCATGTTACCATTTAATTCAATCCAAATATATTCCCAAGGATTTTTAGGATTAGGACGATATTTAATATGCGAATTAGGAGTAATGACGAAGCATTCGCCACCATGAACTTCATCTAATTTTTTATTGGTATAAATATAGCCACTTCCATGAATTACAAAATGAAATACATAGCAAGATTTATTAGAATCAATTATTGGTTTGTTTTTATTACATTGCTCGTAACCAATAATTGAAGCACGTAAATCAGAATTAAATTCGTCAGATAAATTTCGAAAGAATAGACTTTGTGTGAATAGCAGTTCGTTAGTCATAAATTAAACCTCTTACATAATTTATATTATACACTAATTATTTATCAAAAATCAAAAAAGTATATAAGAATTCAAAAAAGTATATTTATTTATTACAATCTATCATTATTAAAAAAGTATAAATAATATTTGTCAATACAAATGACATATTTTTGACATAATTATTCATAAAATAGGCTGTAATGTGATTTTATAATTAGTAAATTTGCTATTAATCAAAAAATTAATTTAGTGTGTTAAAAAAATAATGTGTTTCAGTATTGGAAAAACTTGGTAAAAATAATATTAAATGTCAAAAAAGTATATATTTAATGTCAAATATCACTATTGAACAATGTTAGCCCTTTCATCTAAAATATAGATGAATGATAGAGAGGTTTAGATTATGGAAGCAAATATTATGTCAAGAACAGATATTGAAACATTATCGCGAACACCTGCAAAACGCAAATGGTATTCTAAAATGGGACTAGCGCTATTTGCAATGGCGTTACCAACGTTTTTATATGTTTTAATTTTTCATTATCTTCCATTAGGGGGATTAGTTATTGCGTTTAAGGATTATTCATCTTTTAAAGGCATATTTGATTCACCATGGACATCAATGGGTGGCTTTAAACACTTTTATACGTTTATGACTCAGCCGAACTTTTGGTCTATTGTAAAAAATACATTGATATTATCTGTAGCTTCTATAATATTCAACTCAATACTTCCAATAATTTACGCTCTTATCTTAAATGAAGTACGAATTAAAAAAGTAAAAAGAGTAGTACAAACCATTATGTATGCTCCTTACTTTATTTCTGTTTCAGTTTTAGTTGGTATGTTATTCGCTTTCTTTAAAACCGATAGCGGAATTTTTACAAGATTATTTGCATTCTTTGGATTTGATGCATCTAACTTAATGGAAAATCCAGATTACTTTTGTATGATTTATGTCGTATCTGGATTATGGCAAGGCTTAGGTTGGTGGTCGATTGTTTATATGGGCTCACTTGCCAACGTTGATCCTAACTTACACGATGCTGCAACGATTGATGGAGCTGGAAGATTTAGAAGAATAATCTACGTTAACTTACCGCAAATTGTGCCTTTAGCAGTTATTATGTTTATTATGTCAATTGGTAATATCTTAAGTGTTGGATTTGAGAAAGTATATTTAATGCAATTAAGTACAAATTTATCATCTTCAGAAATTATAGCTACTTATGTTTATAATATTTCTTTCCCAAAAGGTTCTTCCGGAATGGGGCAATTCTCATATGCTACGGCAATAGGATTATTTAATTCGGTTGTGAATATTATCATATTATGTCTCGCAAACTTTGTATCCCGCAAAGTTTCGGATAATTCATTGTGGTAGAAAGGAACTTTGAATATGAATATTACAAGAACAAAAGGCGATAAAGTATTTGATACTATTATCATTATTATTGTAAGCATTATAGCTATATTATTCTTATTTCCTTTATTAAATGTATTAGCTTCTTCATTTTCTTCAGCGGATGCGATTGTAGCAGGTAAAGTTGGTATTTTTCCTCAACAATTTACGTTAAGCGGTTATAAACAAATATTACAAAATCAAAGTATTTGGAAAGGATTCTGGAATTCAATAAAATACACATTTATTGGAACTATTATTCAAGTAACATGTCAAATGCTTTGTGCTTATCCACTTTCTAGAAAAGACTTTAAAGGTCGTAAATTCTTAAATTTATTCTTGGTTTTAACAATGTTTATTTCTGGTGGTATGATTCCAACATATTTGTTAATAACACAATTACATCTTTATAACACGATGTGGGCAATTATTTTACCAGGTTGCATATCAGTATTTAACATTATCGTTATTAGAACATATATGGAATCATCTATTCCAAAAGAACTTCAAGAAGCCGCAATGATTGATGGATGTGGCGATGTTAGAATATTTACTCGCATTGTATTGCCATTATGTAGGCCTATCATTGCCGTTATGATTCTATACGCTGTTGTCGGTTATTGGAATTCATATTTTAATGCTTTAATGTACGTACAAGATATTAATTTAATGCCACTTCAAAATGTGCTAAATAGCATTCTTGTTTCTAATGAATCATCACTAGGTTCTGGAGCAGACGTTAATTTATCAGAACAATTAAAATATGTAACTATTGTTGTATCATCTCTTCCATTATTGGTTATATACCCATTTTTCCAAAAATATTTTGAAAAAGGTGTTACCATTGGCGGAGTTAAAGGATAATAAGGAGGAAATAACTTATGAAAAAAAGATCAATTATTGCTATGGCTATTTCGATGATGTGCTTAGGAATGCTAACAAGTTGCAATGGACGTGGAGATAATTACGATCCAGATAATTTCTTATTAAATGGAACGGAAGATAATCCATACCGAATTGTTAAAGAACCAGTAACCATTAAAGTGTTTGCTCCTCATAGCGCCGCAAATCCAGAATATAAAGATCAAGTAATGTTTAAATATTTATCTCAAATTACTGGTTTGAATTTTGAATTTACAACTCCAGATACTTCAGCATATTCTAATATGCGTGCGGGTGTTTGGAATTCTAAAGATACAATTCCGGATTTATTCTTATTTAATAACTCTATTGCGGAATTAGTGACATATGCGGAAAAAGGATATGACGCTTATGTTCCTTTAAATGATGACAGTTATTCAATAAATGTTAAAGGCGAAAAATTAGAAATTGGCAATGTTATTGATAATTACATGCCTAATTATAAAAAAGGCTTAGAAACAAACTTTGGTATTGATAAATCAAAAGAAGATGCTGTGAAAGCTGCATCTCTTAGTGATGGAAAGATGTATTCAACATTATCTGTTTCTGATGTTGCTCGTGACTTAACATTCAAAATGTTTATTAATCAAAAATGGATTGATAACATCAATAATGAATTTGGTGGTTATAAAGGTAAAAAACTTCCAAATACAAGTGAAATAAAAACTGCAGAACAATTATTAAATGTTTTAAGGGCATTTAAAGAATTAGACGCTAATTTAAATGATGATAGTAGTGATGAAATTCCAATTACTTCTAAAGCATTAGAACATTTAAGAAACTTTATTTTAGCAAGCTATGGATATGTTTCTCCAGCTGCTGAAATTGAATCGGATTATTCAAGATTCACTTATGTTCCATATACAGAAGCATATCGTAAATATTTACAATTTATGAATACTTTATGGAAAGAAGGATTAATGGATAAAGATACATTCTCCAATAAAACAGATAACCAATTAGCACAAAAAGGTCAAGTTAATCGTCTTGGTTGTTTCGTAGGAGCGGCGGCATATTTAATTGTCGGCTATGATTTAGAAAAGGATTATACAACCTTTGGTCCATTAACATCATCTTATTACACCGGTACGCCATTACAAGTTAACTTTGGTTACTTTAAACCAGATGGGGCATGTATTCCACAAAATTCCAAATATGTTCGTGAAGTAGCGCGCCTAGTGGATATTATGTATAGTGATTTAGGTACTCAACTTATTTCTTATGGCGTTGAAGGTGAAAACTGGACTTGGGATAACGATGAACATACATCATGGACATTTAATGTTCCTAGTGATTGGACAGGTAACCAAGAACAATATCGCGCAACAATTACTCCAAATGTTAATAGTGCTTCAGCTTTATACTGGTCAAAAGATTTTGTTGAAAAAATGAATGATGATATTATTCATGAATTAAATGAAATGTCACAAATCTATGTTCCGTACTTAAAAAGACCAGAACCAGCAGAAATTAAGATGACTGGTGATGAATATGCAGATATTACTACTATCAAAGCGGCACTTGATCCACAACTTGAATATCTTGAATCTTGTTATATTCGTAATACTGAAGGAGCAGATCCTTATAATGATGAAAGCTATAATAAATTTATTAATACGATAAAAGGATATAAAGCTGATAAATTAATTGGATATTATAATGCGGCCTTAGCACGTTATAAAGCCGCTAAATAGGAGTAAAACATGGGAAAATTCAACAAGAAAATTATGCTGCTATTAATGCCTTTATTACTAGTTGGATGTAACAACACAAGTGCTAGTAATTCGACTAGTAAAGACAATTCTTCTTCTAATTCTCCAATGCCATCTAATCCATCAGTTAGTGATTCGGTTAGTACAGTAACCCCACCATCAACTTCAATTGATGATAGTGAACAAATGGATACTAAAGATATTTTAAATAATCTAAGTAATAGCCCTTTTTCTACTAAGATGAAAGCTAAAGAAAATTTAGGATTATCAAATATAAGTGAAGTGGGAATTGATCAAAATCGTTTTGAAAATGAAATATTATATGAAGTTCCTACGGAAGGAACTATATATAATGCTGAAGATATTGGAATAACACCAGATGCTTTAAATAATTCCGGAACCTTATCATTATTCTTAAATAGTATAAAAAGCAATGAAGGTAATAAAATTATTAAATTTAAAAGGAACACTATATATCCTTTCTCAGCAAAAGTGGACGCTACAAGTATTGATAATCTTTATTTAGTAGGAGATGAAGGAAC
Organism: uncultured Bacilli bacterium; assembly: GCA_934140155.1. Lineage (GTDB taxonomy): Bacteria > Bacillota_I > Bacilli_A > RFN20 > CAG-826 > RUG131. The sequence goes on from CAKPBC010000001.1 coordinate 522,560, forward strand.
AACATTCTTATATTCTGGGTGGGGAACATATTTTGAAGCCAAAGCTTCTAAAAATGTCCATATAAATAACATTAGTTTTGATATGAAATATTCTCCTGCTATTGCCGGGGAAATTAAAAGCTTTGAAGAAAAAAGTGGCGAGACAATTGTTAAGTTAAGTATTTCTGATGAATTTGATTTAACGCAAGCTATTTATAACAATTGGCAAGGTAAATATGGCTCATATATGGAATGTTACTATGATGAAAACGCCAAAGCTTATGTTCCTAATACTAATGCTAATCTTGTATATAATACGCCAACATCATCAACCAATAATCGCTACAAAGGAATCTTAGGATTAAGCTATGATGAAATAAACCATGAATTATCAGTACGAATTAATCAAAACTTCGTTTGGTCATCATATAAAACACCGGTTATAGGAACAATGGTCTCATTAGCTTATACAATGTATGATAATTTCGGATTTTATTTTCAAGATTGTGATAATGTGTATTTAGAACACGTAAATGTTTATGTAGCAGGTGGGATGGGTTTAAGAGCGGATCGGGGTAAAAATTTATATTTAAATCATGTTAATTATGCACCTAAACCAGGCTCAAAAAGAATCATGACATGTACCGCAGATATTATCCATACAATTGGTGTAGAAAATGATTTAATAATTACTAATTCTACTTTATCAGGAAGTCATGATGATGCTTTAAATATTAAATCTTTCTATTTAAAAGTATCAAGTGTTGATGCAAGTGCAAGAGAAATTGTGGCTTCTCAAACACAAAATGAATGCACAATTAATAACTATGAAGTTGGTGATAAAATTGTGATTTATGATACCAATAACATGGAAGAAATAGATACATTCACAATCACTGATATTATTAAAGCTGGTACAACATTTACAATTACAGTTAATAAAAGACCATCTAAGAAAATTGTTGAAGGACTCTGTATTGGTAATGATACCAAAGCAACTAGAATGAAACTCAATAACTGCTTAATTCAAAATAAAAGAAACAGAGGAATATTATTACAAACTAGATACTCAGAAATTACTAATTGTACATTTAGAAATGTGGTAATGGGCGCTATTCAAGTCTTAGCGGTTAATGATTCGTTTAAAGAAGCAATCGTTCCTAGTGATATTAAGATTGAAAGTAACAAATTCTTAACTAATCGCGGTGGTGACTTAAGTGTATTTGCGTATGGTAATTCTACTTCTAATTGTGTTGCTGGAACTATTAAAAATATAGATATCAAAAATAATTATTTCTTCAATGGATCTGGAACACCTTTATGGCTACTTGCCAATGGCAATACCAATGTAATAAATAATTTATTCTATTATTCAAAAAGAACAACAGCGTTAATAATGAATATTCGTACATCTAATGATGTAACTGTTCAAAATAACGTGTTCTATACAAGTTTAGATATTTCAACAATAGAAATTTCTAATGATTGTACAAATGTAACTAACAAAGACAATGAATTGAAAGGAGCCTAATCATGAAAAAAGTTTCAAAAATAATTCCGGTATTGTTAGCCACTATTATGGCTGTTGGTGTTACAGCTTGTGATAATAATCATTCATCTAACTCATCTAGTCAAACATCAAGTGTAGTTAGTGTCGAAAGTGTTAAATTAACAAGTGAAGTAACAACGTTACGTGTTAATAAGACATTACAATTAGTTGCTACTATATCACCAATAAACGCCACAAATCAAAACGTTGTTTATTCAACTAATAATGATAATGTTGAAGTGTCATCTACGGGTTTAGTAACTGCTAAAAAAGTTGGTACATCAATCGTGACTGTAAAAACTGTTGATGGTAATAAGTCGGATTCAATTACACTTCAAATACTTGAAGAAAATCCTTATGCTGATTTAGATATAAAAGCCTATACTGATACTTTAGCAGAATCTCCTTATACTGTTAAAGGTATTGAAGGAAAAAGTAAATTTGGATTATCTAATGGATCTAATGTTGGTGTTATTAAAAGTGACATTGTAGAAAAATACGCGTCAATTAGTGATAACGAAGTTGGAACTGATGGCATCATAAATGTTGATAGTATAACTTTAGCAGATATTAAGGCTGTTGATTCATCAGTTACAGAGACAAATAATTACTACAAAATTAAAACAGCAATTGCTAAAGCTAAAACATTAAATGATAATGGTAAAATTGCTAAAATTAAATTTCCAACAGGAAAAATTGATGTGGAAGCTTATTTATCTTCAACCGATAAAGCTATAGTAATTGATGGCTTAAATGGTACATATTTTGAAGGAAATAACACAACTATTAATATTATTACTAAAGATTTGAATTGGAAGGGATATGTTAATTTAACAAATTCTAAAAATGTTCATTTCAATAATATTACTTTTAGTGCAGAAGTGCCTTCTAACTTAACTGGAAAAATTGTTGATGGTAATGTATCTGATAATTATTTAACAATTGAAGTTAATGAAGAATTTAATCCGTTGATGCAACTGGTGGAAACTAAAAAGCCTAAAATTCGTTCGTGGGTTGAATTTGGACAAATAAATAAAACACCTCTTGAAGGTGGAAACTTCTTAGTTGATGATTTTGCTTCTTATGAAATTAGCAAAAAAGATAATAAATATACTTTAAAAGTGAATTTCAAAACTGCCGGAAAGTCTCGCCCAAGAAATGGAACACTAGTGTCAGTTCAATTCTCACAATATGATGCAAGTGGTATTAATATTGGAAGTTCAGAAAACATATATTTTGAAAATGTTTCAATGAATCATGCTTCGGGTATGGCGTTTGTCGCACAACAATCAACAAATCTTTACATGAATAAATTCAATTTAGTTATTAAAGAAAATAGCGCATCGTTAATGACCGCAACGGCAGATGCAACACACTTCTCACTAATGCATGGAGATGTTCATATTACTAATTCTATCATTGAATATTCTCATGATGATGCCGTAAATATTAAACATGGTTTCTGGTATCGCTTATCAGAAGCAGAAGGCGGAAGTTCAAGAACTATTTCAGTTACAAAATTAACTGGCGGAGTTGATGAACCAAAAGTTGGTGATAAGTTTGAAGTATATGATGAACAAACATTTGAATCACACAACCCATCTCAAGGTAGTTATACTATAGAAGAAATTACTCCAATCACTAATGGCTATAAATTCAAAGTAAAAGAAAGATTAGCTAATGTTGGTGAATGGGGAACATGCCGTGTAACATTTGTATCAAATACTCCTAACTTTGTTTTCAGTAATAATATTGTTAGAAATAAAAGAAATCGTGGAGTATTAGTTCAAGTACCTAATGCTATTATTACAAATAATGCCTTTATGTATGTTGGACATGGTTCAATCCAAGTAGCGTCCGCAATGGACAAATACAATGAAGCAACATTAGGACAAGGTATTCAAATTAAAAATAATAAATTTATTGGAAACTGCTACATTAAACCAGAACCTTTATATGGTGACATCTCAATATTTGCAATTTCTAGTAATGCTTCTGTAGCACCTAAGGGAACTATGCATGACATGGTTGTTGAAAATAATTTTGTATCAAGAAATGGTAATGCGGCAATGTCATTACGTGGTGTAGGTAGCTCAGTTATTAAAGATAATTTATTTAATGAAAGTAGTTATACTCAACCATCTGGAGATACTTTCAATACAATATTCCAATTAACTAATTGTGGTAATTTAACTTTAGAAGGTAATTATAGCAATTACACATTAGGAAAAGGATTAAGTGGATGGATTTTAGAAGGAACAACAGCGCCAAGTGATATTACCGCTAAAGATAATATTAATATCAAAGAACGCGAAAATGGTGAAGCTGGTCCGGAAGTAGATGTTTCTAAAGCAAAATCAAGTATTACAATCGATGGTAATTTAAGTGATTGGGATGCTGCTCAAGCTTTAGATATAACAATTGATGGTGTTTCTGATGCCGAAGGCACAGAGCGTACACTAGAAGAGTTACAAGATCATTTCAAAATTAACAAATTAAAAATGACTTGGGATGACAAAGGAATCTATTTTGGATTTGATGTCTTCGACAACGAAATTAATGTTAAAACTGTTAATGATTTCTGGCTTGGTGACTGTGTAGAGCTATTCATGTCTTCAATCAGTGATATGCCTAATGCAGATATGCAGGTATATAAAGATTATAAAGAAGGAGGTGTGTTGCAAGTTGCCTTTGCTCCAACGTGGTCTTCTTATAATTATATGGCAGTTTCCTCAGTAAGAACAAAAACAACTTATGTGGAAAATAAGTCATTGATTCAAGTTGCATTTACAACTAATAGTTCTGGCTATGTTGGCGAAGTGTTGATTCCATTTACTTTTGCTCCAGAGTTTAAAACCGCAATTGAAGCCGGTAAGCAAATTGATATTGCTATTGTTGTTGCGGATGCGGAAAGAGCTAACTTAGGATTAAAGAGAATTCAAGCAGGTAATATTCCTCACTTTGTCGAAGATTATAAAACAAAGACAGCTAGAATGCCACAATATTTCTTTAAATAATGATGATAAAAAATTTCTAAAAATTGATTTCAAAAATGAAAGGGGAAAAACAATGAAAAAGAAATTTACGCCTATCTTACTTGCGATGGCTACAATGGTCGCAACAGGGCTAGCAGGATGTGATAATAATAATAGTACATCTACAAAGCCTTCAACCGAACCTACTCCATCAACCTCAACTAGTACTAAGCCAAGTACTAGCTTACCAACAGTAATTCATGTCGATTCTGTTGCAATTACTGCAGAAAAGGAAACATTATTTGTTGGTGAAGAAACTAAAGTCACGGTAACAGTGTTACCAGAAACCGCTAGTGACAAAACTTATACTTTAAAATCTAGCAAAGAAGAAGTTGCAACAGTTGATTCTACAGGTAAAGTAGTAGCAGTTGGTGCTGGTGAAGTTACTATCACTGTAACTTCAACTGATGGTAATAAAACTGGAACTGTTAAAATTACTGTTAAGGCAGTTACAGGACCAAAACTTGAAATGCCTCAAGTCTTGGAATATAACGTTAATGCTGGTGAAAATTTAACGTTGCCAGAAGTAAAAGCTAAAAACTATAAAGGTGAAGACGTAACTAGTACAATTGAAATTGCTGATTCATTTGAATCTAAAACAATAAACAAAAATGTATTTAATGCAAAAATAGCGGGTAAACACCAAATTAGTTATTATGTTGAAGATGATAATGGTGAAGATGAACAATTTATCACAGTTAATGTAAAAGCTGCAACTGAAGAAAGTTTTGATGTTGGTGATAATACTGATCCTGCCGCTATTAAAAACTATGGTGTTTATAAAGAAAACTTTGCTAATGGTAGAAAAAATAAATTGGGTATTAATGATAAAGAAAGCGCTTCTTATATCTCTGCAACAAGCGAAGCTATTAGTGGTAACTCATTAATTATTGATACTCATAAAACCTCAGGACATGCTTTAAATCAAGTATTCATGATGGGCTTTAATGATAACTTCATACGTGGAGTATCCGCTACTTATAAAGTATCATTCGATTATAAGATTTTAAGCAATGCTTCAAATCTTAACGATTTCTATTTACAACTAGGTTGGGACAACTTTGATGGTATTAATAGAAACTTCGTAAATACAAGTGCTGCAGTAGGTAGCGTTCAACATTATGAAGTGGAATTAGCAGGATCAATTGTTCCAGCAACAGGTAATGCTTGGTTCTCATTCTGGAAATTAGGCGGCAAAGAAGCAAGAATTGCTATTGATAATTTAGTATTTGAATCTAAACGTGAAGTACAAACTACTGTTGTTACACCGACAAGTGAACAATTATTAGCTGAAGGTGGATTCACTTGGAATATGGCTGATAAAGGATGTACAATTTCTAGTGGTAAAGCAGTAGCAGTTGATGATGTCACTAACGAAAGTGTAAAAACAACTATGAAAAATTCTTCTCACTTTGGTGACGTTGCAATGGAATTAACAGGCGCTGATGGCCACTTATTCTCTGGTTTAACCAAAGATAACATGGTTGTAGGTAAGGAAATTACTGTTTCTGTAACTTATGCTAAAATTAATGATGGTGGCATGCATTTAATTATGATGGGTGCTGGAACTAATCCAACATTAACTAACAAAGTAACTAATAACGAAGATGGTACTTATACAATTTCTTGGACAGGTACAGTTTTAGATGGATGGTATCAATTAAATATTTATGGTTTAAACAATTCTAAATTTGACATTTTTGTAGGTGAAATTAAAGCTTCTTTAAAAGATGCTGCTCCTGTAAATCCAGACAAAACTCCTAATGGTCATGAAGTTGGTTATAAGTTTGTTGTAGATAAACCATATATTGATGGTGGTAGTAAAAAAGTTGTATTTGATGGTAATGCTGATGTTGCTGCTATTGAAGATATGGGAACTGCACCATATAAACTAACTTTTACTCAAGTGAATACCACTGAAGTATGGTTTAAGGGTGATGGCAGATTAGAATCAGGTGCCACATATAGGATTACTTGTAATTATTATATTACTGAATCTAATAACCAAAGATTAATGTACAACATTGATGGCGTTGATTTTAAAGAAATTGGTCCATCATCTATTGGATATCACCAAGGAGTTATTGAATGGAAAATGCCACAAAATATTGATAATTTCTCAATATTTACTCCAGGCGAAGCTGGTTTTATCGGAACAGTTTATATTAATACTATTACTTGTGAACTTATTAGTGTTAAATAATTAAATTAAACAAAAAGAGTTGGGTGGATTTTCATCCACCTAACTCACTCATTTTGTAGTAAGGAACATGATTATGAAAAAAATATTAAAAGATTTAAAATGTCGCATATCTTTAAATAGAAATCGACTATTAGACCATATATATCAATCAAGCGATGTGTTTACTCAAGGCGGATCGTGGCCAGGAGATTTTGAAGGTCGTGATGTTTTGGCATTAACATCTTTATATTTTGCTTTAGATGGCTACAAAGATGAACAAGAAAGTATTTTGCATCAATTGAAAGATTTATTTAACCATATTCCTGAACATACGAATAAGTATGGCTATTTTGGTGAACCATTTAATGGGGAGTTTGTTGATGAACAACAAGTATCTGGAAACTCTTGGTTTTTACGTGGCTTAATTAATTATTATTATATTAGTAAAGATGAAAAGTATTTAAAACAAATACAATCAATTGTGAAACAATTTTTAATTCCAATTGCGCCTTTTTATGATCACTATCCAACTTCTAAAAGAGAAAGAGGCGGAGTAGGTGGAAAATTAGAAGGATCATTTATAGATGGCTGGAAATTGTCTACTGATGTGGGATGTGCTTTCATTATGATGGATGGAATGACTAAAGCATATGAAGTAACAAAAGACGAAGAATTGAAAAAAGCTATTGAAAAAATAATCGGAAATTTTTTGACAATTGATTATATTAATTTAGAATGTCAAACACATGCAACATTATCATGTGCAAGAGGCATTTTACGTTTTTATAATTTGACACAAGATAAAAAATATTTGGATATTGTAGAAAAAATATTTAAAAACTACGTTTCTTTAGGTATGACCTATGATTATTCCAATATTAATTGGTTTAAAAGAGAAGATACTTGGACAGAACCATGTTGTGTTATTGATAGCATGATTTTAACAAAAGAATTATATTTAATTACAAAAGAAAATAAATACTTAGATATGTTTAACCGCATTTATGAAAATTCTATTAGAACTTTCCAACGTAACAATGGTGGAGCAGGATGCTCAACTTGTGCCACTCATACACATTATGAAATGAAAATGTTCTTATATGAAGCTTATTTTTGTTGTACTATGCGTTTAGGTGATGGTTTTGGTAATATCGCAGATTTTGCAGTTATTAAGAATAAAGATAATTATATTGTTCCGTTTGCTTGCGCAGTTAGTTATGAAGATGAAGAATGTTCTTTTGATGTTGATGCTGAATTTTATGAAACACATAAAATAACTATTGACATAAATAAAGCAGTTAATAAGACCCTTCTAATACGCTTGCCAAGCAATGCTTATGTTGAAGGATTAGAAAAAAAAGATGGATTTATTATAATTTCTTTATCAAATAAAGAAAGAATTGAATTAAATGTAAAAATAAATTTAGTAGATGAAAACCATCTAGAATTTTATGGTGATATGTTATTAACAAGAAAAGAAGAAAATATTGAACCTAGTTTTTTAATTAATAATAAAGTATATTCATACATATATGATAGTTCAAAATATAGTGAAGAAGAACTAAAAAAGAAGGTACAATATGTTAGATAATTATTTTTTAAAAGCAAAACCGATCTATCCTAATTCACTTATTGACGATATGAACGTTTCTTTGTTCTTTGTTAATGATGTTGAAGTTACAAGTGTAGCTAAATTGGTGATTGCTGCGAATAATTTATATCGTATTTTTGATAATGGAAATCTTTTAGGATATGGTCCCGCTCGAGCGGCGCATGATTATTATCGTGTTGATAGTTACGAACTAAATAAAGGAAAACATCACATTGTCATTGAGCATGTTTATTATCATTGTAATAATTATTGCTCGACAAATACAAAACCTTTTTTACAATGTGAAATTATAGAAGATAAAAATGTCTTAGCATTTACAAGTAATCCCAAAGATTTTAAATGTTTTCTAAATAGTACAAGATACCAACGCGTAACTCGTTTATCTTATCAAAGAGCATTCTCAGAATCTTATCATTTTACTAGCAATTTGATGGATTTTTATAAAGGAATAAGTAATACGTTTAAATTATTACAAACCGATATAGTAGAAAATAAAAACTTATTAAATCGTAATGTTGATTATCCTAAATTAGAAACATTAACTTTTAAACCTATTGAAGAAGGAACGTTTGTGTGTGATAATTCACTTAAAGCATATGATGATCGTTACATGCATAAAGAAAACCTAATGATTTTTCCTAAAGACACTTGGGAAGTAGATCCAAACGAATTTATTTCTAAATTAAAATATAAAGAGGAAAAAATAAAAGAGCTAATAGGTGGAACATTTAAAACATATCGTTTGTCTTCTTCTAAAACAGGATTTATTTCTTTTGATATGACAGTCAAAGAAGATAGTGAATTTTATTTTATATTTGATGAGTTAGATTGGAGTAATGGTAAAAGTAAGCCGATGGAAATTATTTTCTATCGAAACACTACTCATAATATCATTTCTTATGAATGTAAAAAGGGCAATTATCAACATATTACTATTGAACCATATACTATGCAATTTATGCGTTTGGTTGTTAAAAAAGGTCATGTAAATGTTAATAATATTACATTTATTCCATATGAAAATCCTTTGATTGATGGAATAAAATATGAATTTGAGAATATAAAAATTAAATCAGTAATAGATGCCGCAGTTGCAACATTCGCACAAAATGCCGTGGATATTTTAACTGACTGCCCTAGTAGAGAGCGAGCGGGTTGGTTATGTGATTCTTATTTTACAGGAAAGAGTGAGACTCTAATAACTGGAAAAAATCTAGTGGAACATAACTTTTTAGAAAATTATGCTCTTATTGATCAATATAAAACATTACCTAAAGGAATGATACCAATGTGTTATCCAGGCGATCATCCAGATGGTGTATTTATTCCTAATTGGTCATTATGGTATATTTTGGAACTAAAAAATTATTTAGATAGAACACACGATAATAAACTTGTAGAAATGTCAAAAAATAAAATACTTGGTTTATTAGAATATTTTTCTCATTTTGAAAATGAATTAGGTTTATTAGAAAATTTAGAAAATTGGGTATTTGTGGAATGGTCTAAAGCTAATGATGATGATTTTATTAAAGGTGTTAACTTTCCATCAAATATGTTATACGCTAGAGCACTAGAAGATGCTTCTACATTGTTAGGCGATAATAGTTTATTATTTAAAGCAAAAAAACTAAAAGAAACAATCGAACAATATAGTTTTAACGAGGAATTTTATATTGATAATATGATTAGAAATAATAAAAAAGAGTTTATTAAGACTGATCATATTACAGAGACATGTCAATATTATGCTTTTTATTTCCATATTGCGACAAAAGAAAATCATAAAGAATTATTTGAAAAAATGGTAACAAAATTTGGACCAACAAGAGATTATGAAAAAACATATCCCAATGTTTATAAATCTAATGTTTTTATTGGTGATTATTTACGCTTAATGATTTTACTTGAATATGGCTTAATTAACGAAGTATATAAAGAAACTGTGGATTATTTCTATAACATGGCAAAAATTACAGGGACATTATGGGAACATGATTCACCAAGTGCTAGTTTAAATCATGGATTAACTAGTAGTATTTTCAACATTATTTGTGGAGCCTGCTTTGGTTTAATTAGAGTTGATTTAAAAGATAAAGTTATATATATGAATGAAAATCATATAAAAGAAAATTGTATGATTTCAATCGCAGGAATTGAAATTAAAAACGCTAAAGGAACTATAACTATCAAGGTTCCGGAAGAGTTTAAGATTAAATATTTAGATAAAAACATTTTATAAAACAATGGAACTAGAATTTCATATTGAGCGACTTAATAGATTATTAAAAAGTTTTTACCAATTAACAGGAATACGTATAGTTATTTTTGATATTAATCATCAAGAAATCGCCTCATTTCCTAATTGTAATTGTGATTTTTGTAAAGTAATTCAAAATAATAAATATGGCTATGAATGCTGTAACAAATCCAATGCTAAAGCATTTGAACATTGTTTAGAAAGTGATGATTTATATATTTACAATTGTCATGCTGGATTAATAGAAGCAATGATTAATTTAAAAATAGATAACACTATTGTTGGTTTTATCATGTTTGGACAAATAAGTAATATCGATAATAAAGAAGAAAGATATAATAATCTATCTAATAAAACAAGAAAAAATTTGAATATTTCTTTTTCAAAAGAATTATCTGATGAATTAATATATATTGATGAAGAAAAATTAAATAGTGTATCTATAATATTGTTAGCATTAGCTAAATACGCAATCAGTGAGAAAATGGTATCGATTCAACAAGAGCAATTTATTAGTAAATTAAATGATTTTATAGATAAGAACATTGAAGATACATCATTAACTGTTAATGATTTTTTAAAATATTTTCACATGTCTAAGACTTGTTTTTATGTAGCAATTGATAAATATGTTGGAATGAGTATAGCTAAGTATTTAAAAACCAAGAGATTAGAATATGCTAAAAGAATACTAGAGAATAGTGATATTAGTTTAATGGATTTAACATCAAAAGTTGGTTTTAACGATTATAATTATTTTTGCCGTGTATTTAAAAAAAATGTTCATATGTCCGCGGAAGAATATAGAAAAACTGTGCGGAAAAAATTACAGTAAGTCCGTACTTTTTTTAATATAAAAGCGCTTGCATAATTAATAAAATATAAAGTGAAAGAAGGAAATAAAAATGAAAAACACTTTTGCTTTATATTTTGGGAATCGTGGATTCATGCCTGCGGAATTAATTGCAGGTGCTAGAGAAGACATGGTTAAAGCCGTTATTGATGCTGGTTATAATTATATTATCATGGATGAATCGGCAACAAGATACGGCGCAGTTGAAACACGTGATGAAGGACGTTTGTATCATGATTGGTTAGAAGCACATAAAGGAGAATTTGATGGCGTTATATTATGTATGCCAATATTCATTGATGAAAATGGTGCAATTACAGCGCTTCGTGACGCTAATGTTCCAATTTTAATGCAGGCTTATCCAGATGAAATTGGTTTAATGGATTTTGCTCATCGTCGTGATGCTTTTTGCGGGAAATTTTCTATTACTGATGTATTTAGTCAATATCATGTTCCTTTCACGGTTTTGAAACCACACGTTGTTCATCCTTTAACTAAAGAATTTAGACAAAATTTGGATGATTTTGCCGCTATTTGTCGTGTGGTAAAAGGAATGAAAAGATTTACTATTGGTTGTATTGGAGCAAGAACAACAGCTTTTAAGACAGTACGTTTTGATGAAGTGGCTTTAGAAAAGTATGGAATTACTGTAGAAAGTTTTGATTTATCGGAATTATTCCATAAAGTAGATGAATTAGATAATAATGATGAAAAAGTTATTGAAAAAGTTATTCGCTTAAAAGGATATACTAATTTCTCACTTGTACCAGATGAAAGAATGTTAACTCTTGCTAAAGTTTCTGTAGCTATTGACCAATATATTGAAGAATATCATTTAGATGCAATAACTTTAAGATGCTGGAATGAAATGGAAACATATTATCGTGTATGTCCATGTGTATTATTATCAGAATTAAACGATCGAGGAATTGTTGCATCTTGTGAAATAGATTTATGTAGTGCGATTACAATGCGTGCGATGAATCTAGCAAGTGGTTTACCAACAGCGTGTTTAGATTGGAATAACAATTATGGTAGTGATTTAAATAAAGTTATCTTATTCCATTGTGGTCCAGTTGCTCAATCATTAATGGAAGGAAAAGGTTTAGTAACTGAACATAAGATGTTTGCAAAATGTGACCCAGGTTCTGGATGGGGGTGTAACGAAGGACGTATCAAAGCATTTCCTATGACTTTTGCAAATTGTAAGACTGAAAATGGAAAACTTATAATTTATTCTTCGGAAGCAGAATTTACAGGTGAACCAATTGAAAAGACTTATTTTGGATGTGGTGGAGTAGCAAATATTCCAGATTTACAAAATAAATTAATTCGCTTAGCACGCGGGGGATTTAAACATCATACTACTGTTGGCGTTGGACATATGAAAGATATTTTAACTGAGGCATTTTCCACTTATTTACATTATGATGTAGTGGATATTGATAAATAATATGATTTATGGTGGATTAGATATTGGCACTACTGGAAGTAAGTTGACGGTATTTGATGATTATGCTCAAAAGGAGAGGTTTTATTTAAATTATCCTTCTAAAAGAGATGATAATGGTCATGAAATAGATGCTAATATCATTTATGAAACAGTTATTCAATTATTAAAAATAGCAGTACAAAAATATCAAATAACAGCAATAGGAATAACTTCTTTTGGAGAAACATTTGTTTTACTTGATAAATTTGATAATATTTTATTTCCGTCATTACTTTATACTGACCCACGAGGAAATAAAGAAGCTTTATATTTAGAAAGAAAAACAGGAAAAAAGAAATTAGGAGAAATAACTGGACAAGTAGGACAAGGAATGTTTTCTCTTCCGAAACTAATGTATATAAAAAAACATTATAAAAGTATTTATAAAAATGTTGATAAGGTACTTTTAATTGAAGACTTTATTGTTTATAAACTAACAGGTATAAGACAAATTGATTATTCACTTGCTAGCCGCACATTAGCTTTTGATGTCAATAAACGTGAATGGTCTAAGGAAATATTAGATGCTGCGGGAGTTGATAAAAATTTGTTCTCTAATCCTGTTCCTATTGGCTCTATTGCTGGAAATATAAAACAGTCGTTAAAAAATGAATTAAGATTAAAAAAAGATATAAAAATTATAAATATCAGTCATGATCAAATTGCTAACGCAATTGGAGGCGGAGTATTATCTATTGGCACGGCTATTGATGGATGTGGAACATGTGAATGCTTAACAATGACTTATCAAGATATACCTAATGATAAAGATATTTACGAATGCGGATATGGTGTAATTCCATATATTAAAGATAATTATAATGTCTCATATGCTTTAATTAATACTGGTGGAGCATTAGTGGAGTGGATAATAAACACATATTTTTCTGATTTAAAAGGTAAAGAAAAATGTTTTGATATTTTAAATAATAATATTTTAAATCATCCAACAAATGTTATGATTTTGCCACATTTTGCAGGTGCATCAACCCCATATATGGATCCTTTTGCTTTAGGCACAATTACTAACTTAAATTTAGGAACAAATAGATATGAAATATATCAAGCATGTTTAGAATCATTAAGTTATGAAATGCTTATTTCAATAAATAAACTTAAAAAAATGGGGATTAATATTAATGAAATATATGCCTCTGGTGGAGGAGCAAAAAATGATGCGTGGTTACAAATTAAAGCAAATATCTTTAACATTCCTATTCATCAACTAAAAAATAATGATACTGGAACGATTGGAAGTGCTATTGTTGTTGGTAAAGTAATAGGATTATTTAGTTCTTATGAAGATGGTGTTAATAAGTTAACAAAAGTTAAAAAAACTTTTTATCCAGATGCGTTTAAACACCAAGAATATATGAAAATATTTAAAAAATATCAGTTAATATATGAAAGGACGAAAAAAGTGCGAATATGAATAAGTTAGATTATATCGGTAATGAATTTCAATTATATGGTAAAGAAGAATATATTCTTACTAATGGATTTTCTAGTGGTGTAAAAATATGGCATATTAAAAACGGACTAGGCTTAGAAATGTGCGTTAATTTAGATAGAGGATTTGATATTATTTCTGTCACGTATAAAGGCGTAAATGTGAGTTACCTTACACCTAATGGTTATGTATCAAGCAAATATTATGATGATAAAGGATTAGGCTTTTTAAAGTCATTTGGCGCTGGTTTTCTTACAACATGTGGATTAACACAAGTAGGCAGCCCAAATGTTGATGAAGGAGAAGAACTACCGCTTCATGGAACATATAGCAATACTCCAGTTAATAATGCATGTTTCTTTGATAATAAAAAAGAAATGCTATTAATGGGAGAAATTTTAGATGAACGTATATTTTCTCATAAATTAAAACTAATAAGAAAAATACATGTTTCAAAAGAAGATAATAGTTTCTATATAGAAGATGAAATAATTAATAGGGGAGACAAAATTACGCCATTAGAAATTTTATATCATATTAATATCGGCTATCCTTTTTTAGATGAAGATACAAAATTATCTATTAATTCTAACTTGGTAGAAGCGAGAAATGAATATGCTAAATTAGATATAAAAAATTGGAAAAGCATGCATAAACCAGAAGCTAATTATGAAGAAAAATGTTACTATCATCGTTTTAAAAAAGATGGACAAGTAGAAGTGTATCAACCAAAATTAAATAAGGGATTAGAGATTAATTTTGATACAAAGTGCTTACCATTTTTAACGGAATGGAAGATGTTAGGCATTAGAGATTATGTTCTTGGTGTAGAACCAGGCAATTGTACTCCTGATGGAAGAAACACAATGCGAAGTAAAGGACTATTAGAAGAAATAAAACCAAGTGAAACTAAAAAATATTGCGTAAAAGTGCGCTTGTTTGAAAAATAAAAGGAGAAAAGAAAAAATGTTAGTTAACTTAGAATATGTATTAAAAATTGCTGAAGAAAAAAACTGTGCGATAGGTTCGTTTAATACCCCAAATCTAGAAAATATGATTGCGGTTATTTCGGCTGCTGAAGAACTTAATGTACCTGTCATTATTATGCATGCTCAATGCCATGAAGAATATGCACCTCTTGATATTGTTGGACCTATTATGTTATTAATGGCTAAAAAAGCTAAAGTACCAGTATGCGTACATTTAGATCATTGCGAAGATTTAGATTATTTGAAAAGAGCAATTGATATTGGTTTTACATCAGTTATGCTTGATGCTTCTAGTTTACCATATGATGAAAACGTTAAAATGACTAAAGAAGCTGTTCGCTTAGCGCATCCGAAAAATATATCAGTGGAAGCAGAAATAGGAGTATTAGGTGGCAGAGAAGCAGGAAATCAAAAACCATTAACTAAAGAAGAAATGTATACTGATCCAGATTTAGCTAAAAAGTTTGTTGATGATACAAATATTGATGCTTTAGCGTGCTCTTTTGGAACCGCACATGGAATATATAAAGTTAAGCCAGAATTAGATTTTGATCGAATTCAAAAAATTAATAAATTATGCAATTTACCATTAGTAATGCATGGTGGATCTGGTGTATCTAGTGAAGACTATGTGAAAGCTATTAAATGTGGTGTAAGAAAGATTAATTATTATTCTTATATGTCTAGAGAGGGTGTTTATGCCGCTAGAGAAATATTAAAAAAAGATATTACTTTCTATCATGAATTAGCGTCATATGCTACAAGTAAAATGAAAGAAGATGTTATACGCGCTCTTAAAATATTTAATAGATAAGAATTATTTATTCTATTTAAAACACACAAAAAGCCATGCTACAAACATGGCTTTTTTGCTATTTGATTTCTTTTAAAGCATCCACTAAAGAACATAGTTTTGCAGTACTTTCTACATTTAAACTTGATTTAATAGTAACAATTGGCTCGATAAATGTTATATTTTTAGAATTAGCAAAAGCATCTTTAATAAGTTTTGCGGCCATTGGCGCCCAAGAACCATTTTCAATAATGGCAATATTATGATTTTGGAAATTTCTTTCTAATAAACCATCAATAAATGTTTTAGTGAATGGAAATAAACCATTATTATATGTTGGTGTAGCAATTACTAATGTTTTATGTTTAAAAGTTTCTGAAATATCGTAAGATAAATCAGTGCGCGCTAGATCTTTTGCTTTTGCTTTAATGCCTACTACGCCTAATAATTCAACAAGTCTATTAACAGCATTTTTAGTGTTTCCATAAATAGAATTATAGACAATAAAAATATCATTATCTTCTGGAGTATAACTTGACCAAGTGCTGTATAAGCCTAAATAGTAACTAAGATTGTCTTTTAATACTGGACCATGTAAAGGACAAATCATCTCAATATCTAAACTAGCGGCTTTTTTTAATAGCATTTGTACTTGTAAGCCATATTTACCGACAATTCCGATATAATATCTTCTTGCTTCATCGGCCCAATCTTCTTCAACATCTATTGCGCCAAATTTACCAAATCCATCTGCGGTAAATAATATTTTAGTGTAAGAATCATAAGTTATCATTACTTCTGGCCAATGAACCATTGGAGCAAAGATGAACTTTAAAGTATGTTTTCCAATGTTTAATTCTTCTCCATCTTTAACAACTAAAGTATTAGTAATATCTTTATTAAAGAATTGCTTAATCATTACAAATGTTTTAGCATTTCCAATAATAGTAATATTAGGATATAAGTTCACTAATTCCATGATATTTGCGGAATGATCTGGTTCCATGTGTTGCACTACTAGATAATCAGGTGTTTTATCTTTTAACACACTTTTTATATTTTCAATCCAAGTAGAAGTAAAGTTTTTATCTACTGTGTCCATAATAACAATCTTTTCATCCATGATAATATAAGAATTATAACTAATTCCATTTTTAACAACATATTGTCCTTCAAATAAATCAATATTGTGATCATTTACACCCACATAATAAGTATCTTCATTAATTAACATTTTAAATTTCTCCTTTAAAATAATTTATAAAATTATTATAGCATTTATTAATAAGGCTATTAATAAAAATGCTTAAAAAAAACGGAACCACATTAGTGATTCCGTAAAGTTTTAATTAAGCAACGTGTTTTTTCCTTTTCATTAAAACAATAACTGCACCCGCGACAATTACTATAGCGCCAATACTAACTAAGACAATTATTAAAGTAGAATTATTGCTATTATTTACAAATTGTTTAGAGATATTGGTAATAGTTTCTTCAATGTTAGGTGACTCTTCGCTATTATTTTTAGCACAATATGCAGCTTTAAGAATAGCTTTTGTACTTTCATCAAGATTATTATAAGCATTCACTAATTCATGAGCATTTTCTTTAGTAATGGTTGTTGTGTCCATATTTTCTTCTTTATACCATAAATCATTTAAGTAAGTATAGGCGTTTTCTAAAGAAGTTAAAGTATTAATTTCATTACTAATTAATGCTTTTTCTTCATCGGATAATGATGAAGAAAGAGTTTTAGCATTTTCTATTTTGGTATTAATGTTTGATAAATCACGAACATTTTCTCTTGTAACACTAAATTCATTTTTGGCGTTTTCAATTGCTTGTTTTACTTCGTTAGCTAAACTTGAACTATATACCTTAATATTTATTTTTTTAGAAATACTAGGATTAGCAATAGAAGTAACCGTTAAAGTTGTTTCTCCTCTATTTTTACCAGTGATGTTTAATCCATCAATAGTAACAATATCGCTGTTACTAGAAGTAACTGTAACATTTTTATTTAATGCATTAGTGGGAGCAAATGTTACTTTTAAAGAAGTTGATTCATTAATATCTAGAGTGGTTTTATCAACGCAAACTGACATATCAGTGACATCCGTATTTCCAGTTGGTAAGCGATATAATTGAGGGAGAAGCATGCTTGCTGTTGTACCAGAAGTATAAGTAGTAAATCTTGTAGCTTGGTTATTATATAAAATTTTTCCATAACTAATAGTTTCGTTTGTAATAGTTGCTAAGTTATTAGAAATGCTAATTGACCAATTAGTACTACCGCTATTAAACGATAAATTTTTAGCACCTGTTGATCCTAATTTTTGATTGTTACTATTAGTAAATGTATAGAAATTATCGTTTTTACTAATTGTATAGACTGCTGCATCACTAGGTAAAGTTGTTATTTCGTTTTTATCATTTGAAAATGATGCATTTGCGGCATTTAAGAAAGAACTATTGATACTTCCTGCGACAACGCCTTTAGAATTTTGAGCGATAACAACTTTGTCTCCTGCGTTTAATAAAGAAACATCTTTAACTAGTTGATAAGTTTTAACTTCATTAACAGTAATTCCAGAGTAAGTGGCGCTAGTGCTACCAAATTTACAAATTATTGAAGTAGTCCCCATTGATAAGTATTCACTTGAAGTATTACTATCTAGCCATTCACATTTATTGTTATCGATTATTCCAGTAGTACCATCAGTGTATGTTGCTGTAACTGTTAATCCAGCAGGATTAAATGTATCGCCTTGGTTATAAATATTTTTATTAGCCGTGCCAGAAATAGAAATACTATTTATACCTTTTACATTAACTTCAATAGTGGCCTTAATGGAACTATTTTCCTTACTTGTTGCGGTAATAACTGTTGTTCCTTTATTTAATGCTGTAATAACGCCATTAGAAACTGTGGCAACATTGGTATCACTTGATGACCAATTTAAACTTTTATTTGAAGCATTTGATGGAGTGAAAGTTGGTGTAAGTGTATATGTATCACCAGATGCTACATTAATTGAAGATTTATCAAAACTAATATTTTCTAAATCAACAATTTCTCCTGTTGTTAATGCTTTAACTCGGAAATTAATTTTTTTATTTGCACTAACATCAGTCCATGATGTTCCATTTGTGGAAAAATAGCTTTGTCCACTAGAAGCAGAATTCACAGTTTTTATGCCATTTTGTGTGTCATTATAACTTTCATCACAAGCTAATGTAATTGATTCAGAAGAATTCGAGGCACTAGTTAAACGAACAACAACAGAAAATTTATTTCCTTTATTAATAGTAGGAATAGTATCTAATTCAATGGTATGAAATCCGGCATATGTTTCAACACCACTTTTTTGACTAACTAATTTACCAGAAGTTGGAGTGCTGTTAACATTATCATAAACTGAGATTTCGTATTTTATATTTTCATCAAAACTAACAAATGTTACTGCACCAACATTTTCATTTTCTTGAGCAGTAAATACATTAGCCATGTATCCTCCGCCTGTATAACCGCCTTTATCTTCATTATCGCTATATTCAGCATAGAAATCACTTGTTCCATCGTATTGATAATTCTTTTCATAGTGATCTTTAGAATCAAAAGAATAAAAAGCAGTTGGCTCGGCAATTGTTGATGAATCTTCATAAGAAAGCCAGAAATATCCATTGTCTCCCCAGCCTGATCCCCAACTATTTTTCACAAGCCAAGCACCATTATTGGTTGGACGAGATTTCGAATTGAATTTTGTTCTTGAAAAATTATCATCCCAACCCACAACTGTTACTTCGTGGTTAGCCCAATTGAATCTATTATCTTCGGTATTATATGACTGTACATAACAATAAGAATTATATGTTTCATTAAAATAATTGTCAGCGTCATAATAGCCAAAATCACCAGCGCCATATTCCAAAATCATTTGTTTCATTAAAGATATATCACTAGTATCGATGATATAACAATCTTTTAAGTGCGCTTCAGTTAAAGTGTATGCTTCACTAGTAGAACTTGGCCTAAAACTTTTATTATTGCTTTTGTAAGTATATTTAGTGTTTTTGCCTTCATCCGCTGGACCAGTCCAACGAGCATAAGAAAGCATGGAATTATAGTTTATACCTCCATATTCCAAATATGAGTCACTAGTGATGGTAAAAGAGTCACCAGATAATAATCCTAAAGCATCATAAGAATTGTTATATGTAAAATATGCTAAATGTAATTCTGATAAATTAATAGAACTTTTATCAAACCCATTATTTTTAATTAAACTAGCTTCACTTGCTGCACTTGCCGCAAAAGCCCAACAGGTGCCATCATTACCTTGGTCTTTAACAGAAGTAATATATCCTTCTTTTCTAGCGTCATAAGATGAGGGTAAATTAGTTGATTTTTTCATGCTTTTAACACTATTATTAGAGTCTTTATCAGCAAATTTAATTTGTTTATCAGTATGAATTCTTCCATATTTAGAAGAAACTAAATTTTGAGAATTAAGTACATAGCCTTTTGGAGTTTGTTGTGTATTTTCTTTAGAATAAGATAACCCAGGAACAATACTTAATAAAAATAAGAATTTGATAACATTTTTCATAGAAACACCTCGCGTAAACAAATTGTAACAAATTATCGGCAAGATATAAATTAAAATGCTTAGTTATTTATTGGTAAAATTTTAAAAATAATTTTTATATATAAACTAATGATAATTAATGAGTTATTAAATATGCTAGTTTAATAAAATGAAAAATGTTATAATCTTTTGGTGTTAAGGGGAATTTTATGCTTAAATTGTTATTTGTTTGTCATGGTAATATTTGCCGTTCAGTTGCCGCGGAATTTATTTGTAACGACTTAATAAAAAATAATCATTTAGAAAATAAATTTTATGTTGAATCGCGTGCGACATCATTAGAAGAAATTGGTAATGAGATTTATCCACCTATGAGAAAAGTATTAGAAAAACATAATGTTAATATCGGTAAACATTATTCAACACAAATTACGAGATTTGATTATGAAAGATTTGATTATATATTTGTTATGGATGATAATAATATGCGTAATATAATGCGCAATATAAAAGAAGACAATGAACATAAAATATTTATGATTACAAAATTTGTGGATATGCCAGGATTTATTGAAGATCCATGGTATACTGGTCATTATGAAAAAGTATATAATGAATTAAACGAAGCAATACAAAAAATATTAAAAAAATTAAGTTAGGATTATGTTATGAAAATTAAATTAAACAAAGAAGATACCAATAAGTTACATCATTTATTTGCTACATTAGAAAATAATGTAGCGGTAGCTAATATGTTTTTAGAGTTTTGTGAGCATTATGATTTTATTGATAAAAATAAATTCATATTAGCTAAAGATAAAAAACAAGCATTTGCTTATGAATTTTTACACTTTTTTGATATCGAATTACAAGACGCCAATGATTATGAACTATTTAATAATTATATTAAACCCGCGATTGCATTAGTGGATACAAAAACAATTGAAAATAATCCATATTATTTAAATGTTAAACCACAAAAAGCAAAATATGGTAAATATGAATTGTTTTATAAAACATTTCATGCTTTGCAACCATTCGTATATAAAGACATCACTTTTAAGGGCGAATTTTATCAGGAATTAAGTAGCGTTTCTTTCTTTGAAAAGGATGTATCATATTTAGCTATATCAAGTGATGATGTAACATGGATGAGTATTACACCTAATGAAATTGTGACGATGCAAAAAAGTATTGATGAAGCTTATGGTGATGTTTTAACATTTGGTTTAGGGTTAGGTTATTACCAATTTATGGTTGCGCAAAAAGAAAATGTTAAAAGTGTTACCATTATAGAAAATGATAAAAATATTATTAATTTATTTAAAAAGAACATTTTACCTTTCTTTAATAACAAAAATAAAATAAAAATTATTGAAAGTGATGCTTTTGAATATTATAAAAATATTGATATTGCTAATAAATTTGATTATGCATTTATGGATATATGGCATTCTCCTATCGATGGTTTACCGCTTTATATTCGCTTTAAGCAACTAGAAAAGAAGGGAAAATGTCAATATTCTTATTGGCTAGAAGACTCTTTAATAGCTAGCTTTAGAAGATTACTAATTACCACTATTGAAGAACAATATAAAGGATTACCAGAAAAGAATTATTTAAAAGCTAAAAACGAAGAAGATAAAATTATTAACAACATTTATTTTCAAACTAAAAACTTACTTATTTCTAATTTTGAAGAAATAATAAAATTATGTAATGATGAAAGCATAAATGAATTAATATTAGGCAAGGTATTATAATATGAATTTTCAAAGGACAAACACAAAAATATCATTATTAGAAGATTATTATTCACATTTTAATGAAGATAATCGTTTAAAGACTCGCCATGGACAAGTGGAATTTTTAACGAATATTAAATACATTGAAAAGTACTTAAAAAATGATAAAAATAAAAATATTTTAGATATTGGCGCGGGAACAGGTGCTTATAGTATTTATTTGGCTAATAAGGGTTATGACGTCACCGCAGTTGAATTAGTGGAACATAATATTGAAATTTTCCAAAAAAAGAATAGTAATGTAAAAATCCATCAAGGAAATGCCTTAGATTTATCGATGTTTAAAGATGAAAGCTTTTCGGTGACTTTATTATTTGGACCAATGTATCACTTATTAAGCGAAGAAGAAAAACTTCAAGCTTTAAAAGAAGCAAAAAGAGTGACTAAAAAAGATGGTTTCATATTTGTTAGTTATTATATGAATGAATATGCCATTATTAGTTATGGCTTTATTAAACATAATATTATGAACTCATTAAAAGAACAAAGAGTGGATAATTTCTTCCACATGATTAATAAAGAAAATGATTTATATTCAATGGTAAGAATAGAAGACATTAACAAATTTAACAAGAAGCTAAGATTAAAACGTATTAAAATAATTGCTTCTGATGGAGCAAGCGATTATATTCGTACTTCACTTAATCAAATGAGTGATGATGAATTTAAGATTTTTTTAAACTACCACTTTAAAGTATGTGAAAGAAAAGATTTATTAGGAGCTAGTTCTCATCTTTTAGATATTATAAAGAAAAACGATTAATTATTGTTTGTGATTTCTTTTTCTTCGATTTTGTTTTGTTCAATGTTTTCGCTTGATTTATTTTCTTTTTTGTTATTTTTTTCTAATTTTGCTTTAATTTTTTCATAATATTTATAATCATATAAGAAAATATAAGCAATGCTAATTAAAGAAATGATTATGGCAAAAGTAAATTCGTTTGCTTGATAAGATAAATCGACATTTAATGTATCCCCATTTTGATAATTTAAATTACTTAAATCTATGGCAAGGAAAATGTTTTGGTTTACTCGAGTTTTAACATTTTTACCATTAATTTTAATTTTCCAATTTTTAGCATAAGGAATAGAAGTAGTTAATAACGTTTTATTTTCGCTATAAGTAACTTTTCCTTTTAAATGCGAAGAAGTAACTTTTTTAAGTTGTAACTCATTGGCTTTTAATTCTTGATAATAGGTATTTAAAACATCGACATTTTCATAATAAAACGATGGTATGATTTCAACTTCATCCCAAATGAGATTTTCTTTTAACATTAATGTGTAGTATTTAGTATTACTAGAACTATTAATAGGATTAATACCATAGTTATACATATTAAAGTAATAAATATTGTTACTTGAATAATTGGATTCATATAACGCCATATATTCGCTAAAGCCAGGCGAGATATGATAGTAACTAGGATATTTCAATGCATTCTCATCTAAAGTAAGTTTAAATGTTATATATCCCGGATTTGAAGTATTACTTAGTTTATAATGGCGTTCATCAATTTTAGTGATGTTATTATAAGTTACTTCATAATTAATTGAAGAGAAAATATCACCGTAATTTTTGTTAGTTAAATCCATATACATATGATTTTGATATTGAAATATATCATATTTATGGAAAATTGTTTTTTCTTCATCTAGATAAATGCCAGCACTACCACTAGTTTCTAGGCGATTAGATGCTAAATATCCTAATCCAAGCGCGTAATCGTTTTTAAAAACATGAATGTTATCATTTTCACTTTCAAAATCTTTTATGCTTGTTAAATATTTACGGGCGCCAAAGTGACGGTTATTGATCATAATACTTTCAGATTGCTGATCGCGATCAATAATATAACGAACACCCATTAATGAATTTGCGGTAAGTGTAGAACCTAATCCATACGAGTTCCAGTTACCATTAGTGTGGAATCCTAAAACATTTCCTATATAATTACGTGTATCTAATTTATCTACAGATGAATAATGACCAATACCAGCGTAATCAAACATAAACGAATCATTGTTAGCTAAATTATAAGTGGCTAATGAATTAAATGTTTTTTCTAAACGATAAAAATCTCCACTTTCATCATATTCTTTTACATAATTAATAATTTTTGATATTTCTTCATATTGGTTTTTATATATTTCATAATCAATATAGTTAGAACTGCCATTTTCTTTTTCTTCTTTATTAACTAAGATATTGTTAGATGCGCTAGATTTCATATTGATCGTGGTGCAAATAAGCATCAAAGACATACCAGCAATTGTTACATATTTATTTTTAAAGTTTTTCATAATGAAAATAGCTAATAAATTAACTAGACATAACACAAAGTCTAAAACGATATTAGTTTCTACATTGTTTATAGTTAAAATCGCATAAATAATGATTATTATACCTAGAGGTAAAACAAAATGGTGGCATTTTAATCCATCAATATTATTTAATTCACGGGCCGCTAAATAGATTAAGAAAAAGTCAAATAAGAAAGCAAAACGATGCGGAAACCATACTGGTGCAGATCCGCCATGGAATAAGTTATTTAATCCACTAAAAGTCATACATAAAATAAATATTGCAACCACAACACCTGCATTAGTGCGTTCGTCTTTGCTAAATTTACTATTAGTAAAATACATAATAGCTAAGCTTAAACAAGTAATGCCAATGAACACTAATGGGCCCCCAGAAATAATATCGTTCATGCCTTTATAAGAACTACCGACAAAGTTTTTTAAAAAATCTTTTAATTCGAATAATGTATTAAAAGTAAACATCGAGCGGTTATTAATAGATGTTTTTGATCCTGCCATGTTTAACACAGCCACTAACCAAGCACATGCACTAAGACCTCCCGCTACTAAGGAGCCACTGATGAATTGTTTATAATAGCTTTTTATTGCACTTTTTTCATATTTGTTACTATAAAGTTTAAATAAGAAAAACATTACTACAAATATACAAATCATAAATCCTGTATAGTAATTAGAAATAATGGCAAGCGCTAACAAGGCACTATAAAAAGTTGTCTTATTTCCTTCAAACATTTTTTCTAATCCAAGAATGATTAAAGGAGTCCATAAAACAGCATCTAGAAACATAATATTAAAGTTATAAACAATAACATAAGAGATTAAAGCATAAGATATACTAAATATTAGATTAGAAATATATTTTTCTTTATATAAATGATTCATTAATACATGCATTGTCACACCAATAGTGCCGATTTTTAAGGCAGTAACAATACTTAGTGCAATTGGCAAATTTGAGGTACTTACAAATAAATAAATAATATTAAATGGAGAGAAAAGATAATAGCAAAATAACGATAACATATCACCACCAAGTGGTTTAGCAAATGTATAGAAAAAATCATTATTAGATGTAAATATAGTTTTATAATAAGCTAAAAAATCAATGTATTGTCCTTGAGAATCAACAAAAAGAATGGTTGATGAGCCAAATGGTTGAATGCCATTTTCTTTTAAAACTATTAGAAATACACTAAAAGGTATTAAGAATGCCATTACAAAACTAATGATAGTGAATATCTTTTTCTTCATAAGTACACCTCACTTATGAATATTATACACTTTTTATGATTTTTATTTAGCATTAAATAAAAAATAATAACTATGATAAAGGTTGATTTTCACAGTTAAAACAAAAATTGTATTATTATTAACTTATTGCGCATAATATATACTAGCTGGAATTCAGCGGTTTCATATTTGTTATGAAATGTCGGAATATATTCTTGTGAATATATAAAAAGCTGTGAAATTTTTAACTTGCTAATAGTTAGTTTCACAGCTATTTTTATATTGTTTCACAAAATTCTTTTAATTCAGTTTCTGTTAGTCTAGCTATATAAAAAGCTATTTCTCTTCTAAAAGAATTAAGTAATTTCATATAATCTATATTGTCATTTATATGTGATTTTGCATAAGTAATTTTATCTACTAATGTTTTGCAACTCATTGATTTAATAGTGTTAGTGATTACATTCAATTCATCATTTAAATGATCATTAATTTTTAAAAATTCATTAGGATTATTATAGTAAAAATCGAATATTTTATTAATATAATTGTCACCTTCAGTATTATTATCTTTAATAATTTTGTCTTTATGAATTATTCCATAAATAGCTTTTTTTATTGCTTCAAATAAGACACTTATATCATCTTCAAAATTTAATAGAGGAATGCAATAATTCTTTTGGTCTTTATTATTCCAATTTAATACTAAAGGTATATCGTTGTATTTGTTTTTTTCTATAATTTCAAATGATTGAGAATTGTATTTAAGTTTTTTTATTAAATAATCAATTAAGTCATCACCAGTAATTTCTGATTTTATTAATTTTTTTGTTTTTTCTATTAATTCAAAATCTTTACCTTGACCAATGAATTTGCTTTTTAATATATTTAATATATCTAATATTTTTTCTTCAATAATATAATATTTATTTTTTTGATTTGCTTTTAAAAATTTGGAATAATATTCTATATCTCTAACTAAAGAAGAAATTTCATCAGCGATACGAATAATATCTCCATTAAGTGTTAAAGGGTAAGGAAAAAGTAAGTATTTTGTTATATTATTCTTAATGTTTTTATTGCTTTTATTAGTTACACAATATCGGCAAATGTTTTTTGCTTTACCTCGATTATCAGTGAAATTTTCACAAATCTTAATAATTTCACAATCGTTATTATTTATAAAGTTGTACTTAGGTATTTTACAAGTACCGCATGCAAAATTTGAAATAAAGTCTCTCATGAAAAAATACCAAGAATTATTTACGGCAATTTTTTTGTCGGATATTTCAATTACATTTGTTCTATCGCAATTAAAAATATAATTTAATTTCAAGATGTTATTGTGATTTGCTCTGGATAAATTAAAATTTTTTGGCAAAACGCTGCTATGTTTAATAACAGCATCTATTATATCCCATGAAACATTTGTTTTTAAATCTAGAAGTATTTTGGCGGATAATAAATTGTGCTTATATCCACTATAAAACGAATCCAAATAAAAGCCTTTATTTTCAGAAATTAAAGAATTTAGTTTTTCTTCACCGGAATGCCCATAAGGACAGTGCCCAACATCATGCCATAATGCTATTGTCTTAATCTTAGTAAGTGATAATGAGTTTACAAACATATCATTATTATTACTTATTAAATGTCTATATATTTTCTCTGCCACATATTCTACATCTTGACTATGGGAAAGTCTATTGTTGTATTCTTTAGAAAGCGGGAGCATTACCTTTTTTCCAGCCAACAAATCCTTTTCCCTTTTTGGTAATTCAATATTAAAACTTATGTTTTTAGCTTCGTTGTATCGTTTTTTTGTCATTGTTTTTCTCCTAATAATAAAAAAGCTGCACGTAATGCAGCAAAACAAATATTAAACTTCCACGAAGTTTATCCGACATCCCATAATAAATATGAAACCGCTTTTTCAAAGCTTAGCGCCTCTCAACGCATTTTCATTATATCACAAATAGTTTCGTTTGCAATAAGGAGGGTGAAAATAATTCTAAAAAAAATCACAAAATGTAATTAAAAAATCACAAAATGTAATTAATTATTTGTTTTATATAAGAAAATGCTTTAAAATAATAAACGGTGATTGGTAATGAAAGATTATGAAGAATGGAAACAATATAATAAAGAATTAGATACCTCTAATCCTTTTTCGAGTAAATACATAACTAATGACGGAGATATGTTTTATATTGAGCCAGTATTTTACACAATGTTATCTTCTTTTAAAGAACATCATCCTCAAAAAATTGATGATATATTAAAAGAAATGGATCGTGTGGTAAAAGTAAATCATAAAGTTGTTTTTACTGGTAATTATGATCATCCATTAACAATTAATATTGATGATTATGTTGT
Organism: uncultured Bacilli bacterium; assembly: GCA_934140155.1. Taxonomy (GTDB): domain Bacteria; phylum Bacillota_I; class Bacilli_A; order RFN20; family CAG-826; genus RUG131. The sequence goes on from CAKPBC010000001.1 coordinate 551,079, forward strand.
GCTTGAAATATTTGATATTACCAATAAATTGGGAATATTTGTTGAGGATAAGTCGCGTGGTTCAGATTACGGCGATTAGTTAGGAATTTATATGAGGGTTGGAGTTATAGGTATTAGTGATAAATCATTAGCTAATGCAACAAGTTTTGCTATTTTTGGGCATGATGTGTTAGTTTATGATGATAATGAAGAAAAAATTAAATTATTTAATAAAAATATATTCAATATTGATAATAAACAAATAAAAACATTACTTTTTGAAAATAAAAACAGGATAAGTTTTGTAGATTCATTAAGTAATTTATCTAAAGTAGAAGTAATAGTTTTTACATATGATATTGAAAATAACGAGAATTATAAAGCATTTACAAAATTGTTTTTAAAGATTATTGATTATATAAGAGGAGAATGCGTCTTTTTATTTAAAAATAAGATGCCAGTAGGTACTAGTGAAAAATTTGAGAAGTATTTACGTGATGTTAATAATCAAAAAATTCACGTAGCCTATCAAATGGAAAATTTATTAACCAATGATATTTTATCAGAGATAATTTCTCCTACATTTTTAGTTGTCGGAACATCATCTAAAAATGCTCATTTAACAATTAATTTTTTATATGAATATTATTTAAAAAGAAACATTTTTATTTATTTTACCTCATTAAGATGTGCAGAACTTATGCGTATTGCGGTTATGGATTTTCTTTTAATAAGAAACAGTTTTTTGTACGAAATTAACGGAATCTCTCAAAAATTAAAAATTGATGGCAACGAATTCATGAATTGTTTTAGAAAAATCTTATTAACGACAAGTACTTTAAAAAGTAATGAATTAGGATTAGATGGCCCAGATTTTAATGTCATAAATTTAAACGCACAATTGCCCAAATCCATGCGCTTAAAAATGCTTGATTCTGTAATGGATGTTAAAAATGATTTTGTCATTAATATAGTTAATAATGTTAAAAGTCGATTTGAAGACTTATCAAATATTAATATTGGAATAATTGGATTATCTTATTATGGTGGTGTAAGTAATGTTAATAATGCGATGACGATTAATCTTGTTAATGCTTTATTATCATTAGGAACTATTGTGTATTGCTTTGATCCAAGAGCAGAACTAGATTTTAAACAAAATATAAAATCAAATCGAAGATTGCGTTATTTATCAACATTAAAAGCATTACTTAAAAAAGTTGATTGTGTAGTGATAATGAACAAGATAGAAGATATTGAAAATCTAAAAGAAGATTTTATTTATACTAATATGCCACGTAATAAAGTTGTTTTTGACCCATATAATTTCTTTGATAATTATAATTTTCAAAAGATTGAATATCATTCTACTTTAGGCAAAAAGATAATTACCTATAGTGATTAAGCATATAAAAACACCGCCTAGACCAAGCGGTGTTTTGTCTTTATTATTTACTTTGTGATTGTTGATATGGGCTAAGTGTTTTAGTTGACATCCACATAACACGCATACCAAGAGTTAACATAAATAGTAGAGGTGCATATCCTGGTAACATAAATCCAACAAGGCATGAGATAAGAGCAGGACATAAAGCCGCTACACCAATCATCTTCATTGTTTCAATGAACTTAATTTCACGGAATGGATTCTTTTTACCACGAGTCATAATAAATATAATTAATGACATAAAGAATGATACAGCAATGTTAATAGCGGTATAGATACCAACTTGCGCTAATAAGTAATTAGATTTAACATTAGAATATCCTTTATCAAAAAATGATTTCCAATTATCTAAATAATGCTCATTGTTATAATTAGACATTACTTCAGTTCCTTCTTTAAATCCAATATAATTAAGGCTTCTTGTTGAAGAAGGTTTTGCCCAATCAGTAGCGTTTTTAGCGTAAACAATTAAACAAGCACTTTCTTTACCGATAATAAAGTGAGATACGATAGGAGTTTTTTCTTCTTCTTTATCACTTTTTGGATTATAAACTTGTTTTAAAATAGCGGTTAATCTAGTTTGTAAATCTTTAGCGGTTTCATCATAATAGAATACTTTTAAACGTTCGACAATTTTATCTCCATCATTACGACTTGAAATGAATCCTTCATCACCATATGACCAAGTACCAGATTCAAGAGCAAGAACTTTTTTGGCACTTGCTTTAGTATCTTCATTTGCTTTTACTACAAATTTAATTCCTTTGGTTGATAAGTCATTAGAGAAATCTTTTAAAGCAATATCGATATTATTTGTATTAGAAGTCAATACAGATGATCCTTTTACACCACTTACACTAACAAGAGTAGGAATAAGCGCAACAATAATTGCTAATAAAAATATAATTAAGGCTTCATACCATTTTCTTTTTCTTCCTTCATAGACAGCGGCATTGCTAAACAATGTCTTCCAAACATATTTAAGAGTTTTCATGTTTCATCATCATCCTTTTCAATGACTTATTATATAGTATATAATAAACAATTTCAACCAAGAAAAATTCATTGAAAGTGTATAGTGAAAGTATTTTTTTAGGCAATGAAAAATTCGTTATAGTATGGTATACTTGTTATGAACATGGAGGTACGTATTATGACAGTTAATCCTCAATATTTATTAATTGCTGAAGATATAGCAAGAAAAATACAAAATGGAACATATAAAGTTGGGACAATGCTAAAAGGAAGGACTTTACTTTCTGGTGAATACAAAGTATCTTCAGAAACAATAAGAAAAGCAATAAATGTTTTAGAAGTAGAACAAATTGTTACTGTTAAGCGTGGGGTAGGAATATTTGTTGAATCAAAAGATCGTGTTGATATATTTTTAGATAAGATTTCTAATCTTAGTGATACAAAAAGCGAAATGGCTAAATTGACAGAATTATTAGCAAAACGTGATGAAATGAACAAAGAAATTAATACTGCAATTAAAGATTTATCAAAAATGCATAATCTATCTAATAACGATAAATTATATTTTGAAGAAATTATCATTAAAGATGATTGTTGGGTAATTAATCAAACAATTGGTGATGTATATTTCTATAACTATACTGAGGCCACTATTGTGGCAGTTAAAAGAGGTAACAAACTAATTACTTCTCCAGGTCCAGAGTTTACTTTTATTGCGGGGGATAAACTTATTATTATTGGTAAGGATGATTTATCTTATCAACGCGCAATAACATATTTAACATATGGAGTAGATTAAAAATATTACGTTTTTGCTATAAATTATAAAAAAGCATAACTGAAATGTTGTGTTTTTTTATGCCAAATATCTGCGTTTTTAATTTAAAAAAAAGATTCATAAATATTTTATTAATAAAAATATTTTTTGATAAAAAATTAGGAAATTAATAATATAATTATTAAGAAAATTTATTGGAAAATATTGCTTATGATAGCTTATTGACAATAATATTTTGATACATTATTCTTTTTTTAGAGGATTTTAGTATGCTAAGAATTGCTATTGTTGATGATGAAAAAGAAATGACATTAGATTTAAAAAATAATCTATCCACTTTTCTAACTGAAGAAAAAATGGCGTTTCAAATTGCAACTTTCGATAGCGGTATTTTATTTTTAGAAAATTTTAAATCCGATTTTGATTTGATACTTTTAGATATTAGTATGCCTGTTTTAGATGGCATTGCCACCGCTAAAGAAATAAGAAAAATTGATAATCAAGTTATGATTGTGTTTGTAACATCACTTGCACAATATGCTATAAATGGTTATGAAGTTAATGCTTTTGATTATATATTAAAGCCAATTGATTATTATAATTTTAAATTAAAGATGACTCGTGCGCTACTATTTTTAAAAAATAAAAACGATCGTTCTTTTGTGGTTAATTATAAAAATATTATTAAACGTATCGAAATTTCAAAACTCATGTATATAGAAATTTATGATCATCATATTTGTTTTCATCTTGTAGATGGTGAAAACATTCATGCTTATGGAACTATGAAAACATATATTGAATTGCTAAAAAACGAATCCTTTATGCTATGTAACCAATGCTACTTAGTTAATTTAAAATATGTTCAAGAAGTGACCGCGGATTATGTAAAAGTTGATAATACTGAATTAACTTTAGCTAGACCTAGAAGAAAAGAATTTATTAGTGCTTTGAATAATTATTTAACAAATGGTGGTAAATAAAAATGGAAATTACAGAATTAGCATTATATAAACCGGTGTTTGTATTAGAAATTCTTTTAGCTATGCATATGTTTTCTTATAAACTACCAAAAAAGAAAAATAGTATTTTGCGATTTTTATTATCAATCGGAGTAGTCTTGACTTTATCAATAATTTTTCCACTTTTTAAAATTAGTTATTCTTGGTGGTTTTCTTCACTAATGTTTTTAACTTTGTTCCTTTTATGTTTTGCTTCTTTATTTTTTGTATATGATGTACCTTGGTATAAACTATTTTTTATTTCTATTGCCGGTTATACTACACAACATTTCTCTCATGAACTATATGCACTTATAGCTCGATTTTTTGAATTAGCGGATCCCTCAACTTTGGGAATGTATGGTGATAAAATTATTGATTTAAGTGATCCAGGCATAAGAGTTATTCAAGTAATGACGTATTTAGAAGTTCATTTTGTTGTATATTTAGTTTTCTTTTTTGTTTTTAGAAAAAAAATATCAAATTATGAAATACGAATTGATAATAAGTCATTATTATTAATTGCATCGTTAATTTTGCTTATCAATATCATTCTAAGTTCAATTATCACATACTTGCACATGGAATATAATCGTGTTTATTATGTTGTAATTGGCATTTATAACTTATTGAGCTGTTTAATGGTTTTATACTTACAATTTTTCGTTATGGACAATCGTAGATTAAAAAACGAATTAGAAATAACATCACAATTATTTCATCAATCAAAAATTCGTTATCAAGATAATAAAAAGAATGTGGATTTAATTAATTTAAAATGTCATGATTTGAAACATCAAATTCGTGAACATACAGCAAAAGGTAACATAACTAAAGATACTATTAATGAATTAGAAGAAATTATTAACATTTATGACTCTAATGTACGTACCGGTAATGAAGCTTTAGACTTAATTCTTACTGAAAAAAGTTTATTATGTCAAAAAGCTAATATTAAGTTATCATGTTTAGCGGATTGTTCTAAGTTAGGCTTTATTGTTGATTCGGATTTATATTGTTTATTTGGAAATGCTATCGACAATGCTGTTGAAGCAGTGATGAAGATACAAGATAATAGCAAAAGACAAATTAATTTAATTGTACGTAACGTTTATTCTTTGGTTTCAATAAGTATTGAAAATTATTATACTGGTGAACTAATCATTGGTAAAGATAATTTACCTATAACTACAAAAAGTAATAAAGATTATCATGGCTTTGGTATGAAATCAATCAAGATGATTGTGGATAAATATCATGGTGATTTAAAAATTACTAAACGTGATGATATATTTTCTTTAGCCATTCTTTTCCCTAGCCAAGAGAAAGTGGATAATCCTTAATAAACAAAATAAGTGGAAATTTTAACATAATCAGTGAGTGTTATTCCTATTCTAACCGCTTTCATTTATTGTATCAGTGTATGAAAGGAATTTTTTGCTATGAAAAGAAAATTACTAAAATGTTTATTGTTTAGTTTAATTGTTCCTTTGGCTATTGGATTAAGTGGTTGTGATGAAACAAAGCCAAGTAATGGAAATAACACGGGAAATTCAACTAAACCTAGTGTACCAATTGATATTGATGATTATCAAGTTACATCTTTATCAATCGTTAATAATCCAACTAAGTTAGAATATGATGTTGGAGAAACTTTTGATTACACTGGTTTAAGACTAAAAGCTATTTGGAATGATGGTGAAGAGGAAGAATTCGGAGGATATCGTCTTGATTCAATTGAGCCTTCAGGCCCATTAAAAGCTACAGATAAAAAGGTCACGCTTACTTATTACAATGCATCCGTGGATTTAGACATCAAAGTCAACGCTAATTCTATTACAAGTCTAGATGTTGATACTTCATGTATCAAGACTTCTGTAGTGGTTAATGATATTGTTGACTTATCTTTAATCAAAGTAACCGCTAATTACGGAGATAGTACAAGTAGAGAAGTTACTTCATTTGAACTATATGAAAATGATACACTTATTGAAAATCCAAATCGCTATGTAGTAAGCAAAGGCGAACATAATATCGTTATAAAATATTTAGATGCTCAAACTTCGTTTAAAGTCGAAGGCTATGAAGGCATTTCGGTAGTCTTTGATCAATATAGTAAAAACGATACTGCTAAAGAAACCACTAGTGAATTACCATTCTTCGTGGAGCCAGCCAATAAAGTAAAATCTTATAATCCATCAAATTGGAATGAAGAAGTTACAATTGATTCTTATGTTTTATCAACTGATCAAGGTATAAATGCTATTAAAGCTTTAGCAAAAGTAAGAATACATATCTATTCTGAAAAAGATTCATATGCTAGCATTTCTCTTAACGCTGGTGGATATAACATTACACGTCCAGATAAAGGTTGGACATCAGATATGTATTTGAATAAAGCAACATCAGTAACAGTTAATGGATTAAATGTTGAAGTAAAAGAAGGATTATTACCAGCTAATTATAAAAATGGTGAAATGTTATCTCGTAACTGGACTCCTTATTTTGTGGATGTTGATTTTATTGACACATGGTTAAAGAAAGGTGACAACATTATCGAAATCGATGTTAATGAGTTTTATCATATACTTGATCCTTTCCAAAACCAAAGATATGGAGAAGTTTATTTTGCAATTAAATCTTTAACTGCTAAATATATTGAAGGCCAAAAGAAAGTAACAAAAATAGAAGTTGCAAAGCAACCCGATAAAACGACTTATGCAATTGGTGAAACTTTTGATAACAAAGGTATGGAAGTGAAAGCTTATTATGATGATTTAAGTAGTGAAATTATCACAAATTATACTTATTCTCATGATGCTTTAAAAGCTACTGATAAAGAAGTTGTTATCTCATATATGGGAGTATCAACAACAATTAGCATCACGGTATCACATGCTCATAATTGGATTGAAAGTTATCTAAGTGATAAGGATAACCACTGGCATGAATGTAGTTTATGTGGTGAAAAGAAAGATATTAGCGAACACACTTTTACTTCACTTATAATTAAAAATAAACCAACACAACGTGATTATAATTCCGGTGACACTTTATCTTTAGATGGAATTAACGTTATGGCTAATTGTAACGTATGTAATGAAGTTGATGTTTCAAATTATATAACTACAATAACTACGACATTAGAATTATCTTCTCCTTCGTTAACATTAGAAACTAAAACAATAACTATTACATTCAAAGGCTTAAGCGCCACATTTGATGTAACAATTCATAAATCTTATTCAGTTGCAGGCAAAAATAGACAAGATCCAACTAATACAACGGAAAAATATTATGTTGAAAAAGCAGAAATGATGGAAAATGGAAAATGGGAATTCCAAGGAAGTTCGGATATTGCAAATGTTGAAGTTGGAGCAACAATTGCTTTCCATATTTACTCAGAAATTAATGGCAAAGTGAACTTGTCTTTATTAGCGGGTTCATTATATTGTAATGGCAATAATAAAAATGCTGAAGGATTTTATTTAGAAACTATGGATATGGATGTTGATAAATTATTAGCTATTAAAGTTAAAAATGGATCAAATAATTTTAAAGAAGTAGCGTCTAATACAAATGCAAAAATTAATGGACATAAGTTACCAGATAATTATAAAGAATTAGGTATATCAAGTACTGTTTGGGCAATGAACCAATATTCTTGGTCAACAATTGCTAGCAATATTGACTTAACCATTGGTGATAATGTCATTGAATTTACAATTTTAAATGCCAAGACAACTGGTAACTACACTAATGCATGGGGTGGAGTTGCGACATTAAATATTAGAACATTAACAGTTTCTTTTATGAATTAAGAGGTACATTATGAAAAAGAATTTGAAAAATATAATCGGATTAAGTATTACTTCGATTTTTCTTGTTGCATTAATTGTTGGGAACTATTTTTGCTCAAGATATAATGAAGTAATTACTACAATGCTATGTGGATCAGGAACAGATTTCTCAGGTGAAGATACAAAATTAACACTGGAAAACAATGATCAAGCTGTACAAAAAATCGCAGAAGAAGGCATGGTTTTATTAAAAAACAAATGCCTTCCATTAGATAAATCAGTAACAAAAATCAACTTATTTGGTTGGTCAAGTATTGATAGTGCTTTCTTCTTATCAGGCGGAGGTAGCTCCAGTGCAACAATTAATGAAGAAAAGAAAATTACTTTAAAAAGTGCTTTTGAAAAAGAAGGATTTGAAGTAAATACTGAATTATTAGAAGCATATAAAACTTATAAAAGTGGAAGATGGAATAGTTCAACAACTTTAAGTGATCCAGATACTGATTTTTATAATAAATCAGGCGCAAATGGAAATACTTTATTAGCAAATGCTAAAGATTTTTCTAATACTGCTGTTGTTACAATTTCTCGTTTTGGAAGTGAGGGAATTGATATTCCTTTTACTCAAACAAAACATCCAAGCGGAAAAGATACTGATCGTCACTATTTGGAACTATCAACGGAAGAAGAAGCATTAATAAATTTAGTTACCGATAATTTCCAAAATGTAATTATTTTAATTAATGCTGGTAATCAAATGGAACTAGGATTCCTTAACAATGAAAAAATTGATGCAGCATTATTAGTAAATTATCCCGGTCAATCAGGAACACTTGCTATCCCACGAATTTTAAAAGGACAAGTAAATCCAAGCGCTAAACTTACTGATACATATCCATATGATTTAACTATGGATCCATCTTACGTTAATGCATTAAGAAATGGTGATCATATTCATTATGTTGAAGATATTTATGTGGGATATAAATGGTATGAAACCGCGGATAAAGAAAACTATTTTCAAGATACTTTATCAAAAAATTATAATGAGATTGTCCAATTCCCATTTGGCTATGGATTAAGTTATTCTTCATTTAGTCAAGAAATTGTTAATTATAAGTTGTCTACATCTGGAACAGGATTACAACGAGCAACACAAATTGAAGTTGATGTTAAAGTTACTAATACTTCGAAAGTGGAAGGAAAAGATGTAATTCAATTATACTATACCGCTCCTTATACTAAAGGTGGAATTGAAAAATCCGCAGTGAATTTAGCTGCCTTCCGTAAAACTGATGCACTAAAAGAAAATGAATCAAAAACATATAAATTAACATTCTCTGCATATGATATGGCAAGTTATGATGCCTATGATAAAAATAAAAATGGCTTTGCAGGTTATGAACTTGAAAATGGTGAATATCAAATTCAATTAATGAAAAATTCCCATAGTCTTGTGGAAGGTAATAAAAACACTATCAAATTACAATGTGATAAGACCATTATTTATAATCGTGATCCTCAAACAGGAGCGATTGTAAGTAATAGATATGGTGAATTTGATGAATCAGGAAAATACATTAACGATTCAGCCTACGCTAATTGTCCAATCGATGGAAGTAATGCGGGTGAAAAAATTACTTATTTATCACGTAATGATTTTGCTAGCACTTTCCCACTTACAAAAGAAAAAAATCGTGATATTAAATCGATTTTAGATTATGCAAATGATTATGTAGAGTATTTAGCTTATGAAGGTCAAGAAAAGCCTGTTCAAGGAAAAACAGGTGATACACCATTATTATTAGTTACTAAAGAAGATGGTTCAAAAGCTTCACTTAGTGATTTAGAAAGTAAAAAGAATCTTGTTTGGAATAAAGACTTAGTTTCTAAACTTGGTGCAGATTATAATGCTCCAGAATGGGAAACATTGTTAGATCAATTGACAACCGAAGAATTACAAAACTTTGTTGAGTCCAGCGGCTATGGAAATGATGCTGCTGCAAGTGTTGGTAAAATTTCGATGTTTGATTATGATGGCCCTGCTGGATTTAATATTTCTGTTAATAGTCCATTAGGCGATAAAAAATCAAAATGGACAGGATTTGGAAATGAAACATTACTAGGCCAAACTTGGTCAACACAAATGGCGGAAGCAATGGGCGAATGTTTTGGTAATGAAGGTTATGAAACAGGTATTAATGGTATTTACGCCCCGGGAGTTAACTTACATCGTTCAGCGTTTAATGGAAGAAACTTTGAATATTATAGTGAAGATAGTGTCTTATCTGGTTATTTAGCATCTCGAGTTATTAAAGGCGCTAAAGAAAATGGTGTTTATTGTTTCTTAAAACACTTTGTTGTAAGTGAAATGGGACCTAACCCAAGAAAACTTAATGTGTGGTTAACTGAACAAAACTTACGTGAAAATTATTTAAGGCCATTCGAAATAGCAGTTAAAAATGGCGCAACGGCAATGATGACAGCGTTTAATCGTTTAGGCGCAACTTGGACAGGTGGAAACTATCAATTAATTCAAGGGATTTTAAGAAAAGAATGGAAATTTAAAGGCGTGGTTATTACTGACTGGTGTCAAGGTGACTGGGATATGCCAGTAAATCAAGGACTTCATGCCGGTAATGATATTTGGTTAAATCCTGCTAATCGTTGTAATAATGGTATTAATACTAAATTAGATTCATCTTGGGTTTGTGCTAGAAGATCTGCTCATAATCTTTTATACACAATTTGTAATACTTATTTCACTACTTGGAATCAAGGAAAAGATATTGGAATAAAAGAATCTAAAGGTGTGTTTAGATGGTGGATTCCAGCACTTGTTGGTATAAATGTGATTGTTGTTGGTTTAGAAATTTATTTTATCTATGCTCTTATTAGAAAAAGAAAATATTTAACCAACGAAAATGTAGTATTAATGGATTATTCGACAGAAATTTCTTCAATAAATAATAAAATAAATGTTTTACAAAAAGCATTAAATGATTACAAAAATGAATTAAAAGCTCTAAAAAAACGTAGTTTAAAAGAAAATAGAGATTTTAAAGAAGACTTTGATAATCTAGAAAATAAAATTACTATCATTAACAACGTTTTATCCAATAAAGAAATTGATGAAGAAGAAGTGTTAGAAAGTGATGATGAAACTGAAACAGTATTTATTCGTAAACCATTTAGTGAAAAAATAGAAGCAGCGAATGAAGAAATAAAAGGTTATTATAACGAGATAAAAAATCATTTATTAAGCTATGGATTAACTAGTCGTATATCTATTGCTGGTGAAGTATTCAAGTATGAAAAAGAGGAATTAGCTAAGATAACACTTGTTGGTAAAACATTAAAATTACATCTTGCTCTTGAACCAAATGATTATCAAGGAGCAACAATTCCGGTTAAGGATGAGAAAAATAAAAAAGTATATGAAAAAACACCAACAATGATAAAAGTTAAATCTCCTTTAGCGTTAAAACGTGCTTTAATGCTTATTAATGATTTAATGCAATCTAAACAGATTAAACAAAACAATTTAAGAAAGGACTAATTAACTATGGAAAAGAAAGAATATAAAAAGCCAAATGTTAGATTAGAAGATGTTGTTTTAGAAGATATAGTTTTAACTTCAAATATAGAAAGAATTGATGGTAATAATGAACTTGCCGGAAATTACGATGAGGAATTATAATATGAAAAAGAAAATTATTTTTCCAATTGTAAGTGTATTATCTCTTGCTTTTATAAGCGGCTTAGTCAATAAAACTAATACTCCTGATGATTCAACAAATGACTTTGTTGAATCAACAAAAGATTATTTAAATGAGCAAAATGGTATTGAACAAGTGAATGTAAAAGCTCTTAATTCAAATTCAGCATTGGATTGCTCTACTATGTATGCTCAATATGCTTTTGATAAAAACGATGACTCTTATTATTTAAGATTTGCCACCGCAATTAAAGGAGATGTTACTTCGCTTAGTTATAAAAGAGTCGTAGCGGGAATTGATGATTATATAATATCTTCTTATACCCTTTATAAGGGGATTTCTGCGAATGGAATAGTTAATTATTACGATGGAAGTGCGTTATCAACAGATACTCAATTTGCGGGTAATTATTATTGGAGTTGTTATACTATTAAATTTGCAAAAAGCAGTATATATAAAGAAAAAGATATTACTGTTGAGTTAAATGTTAATGGTGACACAACTATTACACGTACAACTTCTTTAGATACTCTTTTAAATGAAGATCGTTATTTAAAATGCGAATTGTTTAATGTCGAAGTTATCGATAGCAGAGTTTATTATGTAGTAACAGGAAGTTGTTTTGGTTATGAAGAAAGTGATATTTCGCATGATTTATATGGAAATGGTAAGGATTATGCATTAGGCAATCAAACAGTGACAATTGATTATGCTAATAATACTTTCAAAATTTTAACAGATGTAACTGAGATACCAGCAGATGAAGCATTCTTATTTCCGCATATTTCTATAAAAGGTAAAAAGTCTGATATTAAAGATAGTGATCAATCTAGTAATGGAAAATCTGTCTCACTAGGAGATAAGAATTACGCTATTGTTTGTACAACTGGAGAGAATTCTACATGGAATATGCCAGTATTAAGTGTTACTAATGCGACAAAATCATTCGAATTACAAAAAATAGGACTTAAGACTGTTGATGAACGAGTTTTATATTATGTTTCTGGATACGCAACTGGATATAGTTATGATCAACTTCGTTTAGATATCATGGTTTCAGGAAGCGACTATGCTAAAAAAGGCACATACAAAGTAACAAAAGATAGTGAAACAAATATTTTTGAAGTTTCTATTGATGTTACAGATGTAGAACTTATGTCTTTAGAATCTGAACAAGGTATGCCACATTTCTTTGTTAATGGTATAGGTTATAATGTTAATGGTAGCCATGCAGGAAATGGTGATTCTGATTTGCTTTATAAATCTGTTGATACGGATAATGCTACAGTTGTTCTTGGAATAACAAAATATTCAATTGTTAATAGATATAATATGGCTTCTTTAAAAGTTGAAAGATATTTAAATTTAGACATCGAAGGTGTCGGTGTTAAAGTTGAAGAAGTTAATGGTGCAAACCAAGTCTTCTATTTTATTAGTGGTAAATCTTATGCATATACCAACAATGATACTTTCCCCGCATTTGATTTAAGAGCGCAAGGTGCAACTAAAAATCTTGACGATGGTAAGCAAACAGTTTCTATTGATGAAAACAATCATACATTTGAAGTAAAAATTAATGTGACAAATGCTGAAATATTAAATGGTACTGGTGATGGCGGTAAGGTTTATTTCAATCACAAAGATAGTGCTAATGTATCATCTTCTGTTAAAGTATTACAAAACAATGCTGTATTAGATAGAAAAGTCTACACAGTAGGTGCAGTTTGGGGAATTAGAACATTAGAAGTTAATGATAAATTTTTAGAATATGCTAAAGGAAAAGTTGAATTTGATCTTACTTTAGAAAATGAACATGTGTACTATATTCTTAAATATAAAGGCTTTGGATTTGAAGCATCGACTGATGTCATTTATATCAATTTTGCTGATAAATCACGCCAATCAATAACAAAAGAAACTTATGATGACAATTACGATTTATACACTATTAAGATTGATGTAACAAATCTAATAGAGGCTACATCTGAAGTTAAGAATTTCTTCCCACATTTAAAAGTTAATGGAAGCAATTATGGTAATAATAATGGAGATGTTAATGGCAATAATATGGAAGATAAAATTATTGAACTTAATGGCGTAAAATACACATTAATGTGTGTTAATGCAAGTCCATCTTGGTCTATTCCTATTTTAAGAATAGTTAAAGCTTAAAAATAATCATTGTTAAGCACACGATTTAGGTAGATGGTTCTTATTAACTGCTAATAAGAATCAAAAATACTCGTGTGCTTTTTTAAACTTTTATAGATAATTTCTTTAACTTGACATATTGCTAATTTATGCTTTGTTGACTAAAAAATAAATTATGTTAGAATAATTAGGACTTCAAGCAATAGACTATAAGTCTATTTTATGGAGGTAACTATGTCTTATTTATTAGTTGCAATTAGTTTGATAGTGTTTGGTGGAATAGCATTGCTTGTGCATTTCTTGTTTCCAAATAAGCAAAACTTAATAGTCGGTAAGATATTAACAGGTTTGTTAATAGTGATTTTTATCGTACGCTTTATGTGCTTTAAAGATGTGCAAATATTTGGTGATACAAGCAAGTTTACTAATATTACAGGAACTATAAATTTTCCAATTAACCCCGTTCTAGGCGTGATAGCGGATTTCCTTATTTGGTTTGAAATAACCGCTATTTTGCTTGTAACAATGCGTCCTTTTTACCATTTTAGAACAATGAAATATTTGGTTAAGTTTGTGGCTTTACCAATTTTTGTTTTATGTGGTGGTTTTATGGAACAAATCCTTTTTATGTCACAAGGATTTGGCTTTTATAATGAATTAGGAAAAGTGTCATTATTATCTATCATTTATCCAATTGAAATTGGACTTGGATTAGCGTTATCTATTTATTATTGGTTTAAAAATGCTTTTGCTCGTGGACTTAAAGAAAAAGATCCAACGCTTTTAGCACTTGGCTCTAATTTAAGTGTTAAATCAAGATTTTTACCAAGAAACTTTGAACTTAAAAACCTTGCCTGTACAAGCAGTAATCCAAATATCATTAGTTTCGAAGAAAAAAATGATGGAGATATGAAAATAAAAGCTAATAAAAAAGGTAAAGCTGTTATTACTATCAATGCTAATGATGGAGAAATTAATAAACATATTTTGATTAATGTTTTCGAAAGAGAACTAGTTGAAGAAATGAAATATAATAAATATGATTCATTAAGAAAAGTAACAAAGAAAGATATTTTAACAATAATAATTTCATTTTTACTAATTAATATTGCCACATTACCGCCATATTTTATGCGTAGTGTTTTTGGCGAGATAAGTTCATTGATTCATATTATGGATATTAATTTTGCTCATCGACTAGTTTTATATGTAACAGTCTTAATTTTTCCATTTGGAATGTATTTTGGACTTAGAGACAAACATAAAGATGTTATTCATTTTGCATTAAATATTGTATCACTAGGTACATTAATTGGATTCATGGCTTTTTATAAATATGATTCATTATTAGAACCGTGGTCTTGGCCATTCCATTTATGTAATACCGCAATGTTTTTAATGCCAATATGCTTAATATTTAAACCAAAAAGATTATTCTATTTCACATATTTTATTAATGTGTTAGGCGCATTAATTGCAATGTTAATGCCAAATTACTCACATGTATTAAATGCTATGGATCCAACAATATTCCAATTCTGGTATAACCATACAATAGCATTTGGAATGCCATTATTATGTGTGGCTTTAAAACAATTCCAAAGACCAAAATTAAAACAATTTTATTATTCAATGGCTTGGTTCTTTGGGTATTTTGTAATTGCCTTATTTATGAATGTGTTATTTTCCGCAATGGGACACAAAGTAGATTACTTCTTTATTAATTCTGATTTTGTTGCTGATAAATTAGGAACTTGGGCAGAAAATTTATTTGATATAACTGCTTCACTTCAAGTAGGAAAATATACTTTAACATTCCACCCGCCATATCAATTAGCATTCTTCATTGTGTATGTGTTATTAGGTATAGCTGTTTGGTTTGTATATGAATTAGGATTTAATATTGCTGATTCGCATTATGAATTAATGACAAAATTAAAAGCAATTAAAGTTGATCAATTAGCGCTTAAATCTGCGCTTAACGGAAGGAGCTTAGATGAACCTATGGATAAAGATGCTGGAGTAAAATTTGAATTAAAACATTTTTCTAAAAAATATGCTTCAAGTAAAGTATATGCTGTTAGGGATGCTAATCTTGAAGTTTATGGCGGAGAAATATTTGGATTCTTAGGACCTAATGGTGCTGGTAAATCTACTATTATTAAAAGTACAGTTGGTATTCAACCTATTACTGAAGGTAATATTGAAATATGCGGATTTGATTGTGCAAAACAACCTGTTCAAGCTAAAAGTTTAATAGGATTCGTACCAGATCATTATGCATTATATGAAAAATTAACTGGTAGGGAATATCTAAACTATATAGCGGATATTTATGAAGTATCAAAAGAAGACCGCGATGAAAGATTAAATAAATACATTAAGTTATTCCAATTAGAAAGTTCCATTGATAATAAAATTAAAACATATTCACATGGTATGAAACAAAAGATTACTATTATGGCTGCTTTAGTCCACAATCCTAAAGTTTGGATTCTTGATGAACCTTTAACTGGACTAGATCCAACAAGCATTTTCCAAGTTAAAGAATGTATGAAGCAACATGCTGCGGAAGGAAACATCGTTTTCTTTAGTTCGCATATTATTGATATTGTTGAAAAATTATGCCAAAGAATAGCAATAATTAAAAAAGGTAAAATTTTATGTGTTAAAACAGTAGATGAAATTGAGCAAAGCGGAAAATCGCTTGAAGAGTTTTATCTTGAAACAATTGGTGAGAAACTAGAGGAAAAGTAAAATGAAAAAATTAAAAGCCCTAGTTTTAATGCAAATAAGAGACAAACTGGATTTCAGTTGGTGGAAAGATAAGAAAAAACGTATTCAAACAATAGTATTAAGCATTGTGAAGTTTTTGGTTACAACTATTTTTAGTGCTGGAATATTATTTTTGGTTCAGTTTTTAAATGTTTTTGCTTATTCTGAAATAATAGATGTTATGATTGTTTTCTTTGTTATAATGTTTGCTTTTTCAATTATATCTTGCACATTTGGCTTGTTGAAAAGTTTGTATTTAGCGGATGATAATAAAGTGTTAACAACATTTCCTGTTTCTGGTGGAATTTTATTTTTCTCTAAATTAATTGTTTATTATTTTTATGAATTAAGAAAAAGTTTAGATTTACTTGCACCTGTCACATTAGCATTTTTAATAACAGCATTTAATAACTCTATAATTTCTATTGCCCCATTCTTTTGGATGTGGATTCCGATGTTGTTTATAATTTTATTACCAATTTTAATTGCTTCGTTTTTATCAATTCCAGCACTTTATATAAATCGATTTTTTAAAAAATATTCTGTTGTCGAGGCAATTGTTTTATTGATTTTAGTTGGCTTATGTATTTATGGCGTTGTATATTTAATTAATTTAATTCCAGAAAACATTAATTTGATTAATAATTGGCAACCAATTCGAGAAGCCATTCATAAATTTTTGATTAGTTTTAAAAATTATACTAAACCTTTATGCTATCTAGTTTATATTATTACCGGCACTTATCGCTTAGGCAGTTTGAAATATCATTTAGATGGTACTTCATTTTTGTCATTTTTCATCTTAATTGCGGCAATTACTATTTTAATAGCTTTAGCTTATTTAATTATTAAGCCAATTTTCTTTAATATGTTAACTAAATCATTTGAATTTGATAAAAATTTAATTGATAAAGAAATTGAAAACAAAGTGCATAAGCCATTTATTTCTTTTGTTAATAAAGAATTTCGTATTAATTTCCGTACAGTAGAATTTTCTGGAAATTATATTGCAATATATATAATTATTCCTGTTTTAATTTTATTATTGAATAATTTATTTGCTGCTATGAGTACAAAACTTAGTGGCGTAATTATGACATATGCTTTTAATATTTTACTCATATTATTACCTTTACTTGCTAGTAATAGTATGATAGCAACTTTATATAGCAAAGAAGGACGTGCGGGTTATATTAAAAAGACTAAGCCAATAAATCCTTTTACTCCATTAATTTCTAAATTATTATTTAATTTAATATTCTCTATTCCATCTATTGTAATATCTGTAGCAGTTTTTACCAGTTTTTCACATTTGAATGTTTGGCTAGGTATAATGCTTTCAATTGCTATACTCTTAATTCAATATGGACATATTTTTTATAGTGCAACTTTGGATATTATGAATCCTCAAAATGAACAATATGCTACAGTAGGAGAAGAAATTTCTAATCCTAATGAAAATAAATCAACTATTATGGCATTTGTGCTATCTTTTGCTATTGCATTAGTATCATATGCATTATTTAATGAATCGAATGCCGAAACAGGCTCGTTCCTTTTAGCAACAATAAAGATTCTCCTTATTTCAATTGCTATTTTTGCTAGTTCATTAACAATGTTTTTACTAAAAGTAAAAGCTTATTATTACGAAAGGTAGTGATTGAAATGAAAAAGTCTGTTGTTTTATTAATTGGTTTAGTTTATATTATATCTGTTGTTGTAGTTGGTGTCGTTGGTATTAAGTTACATATTTATGATGAGACAATTTATGTTACGGATATTGAATGCTCTATTCGTGGCATGGAACCTAAACGGGTTGATTTTAATTATCAAGAATGGCACTATGACTATTATTATGTTGCATATGATTGTGAACCAAATGTAATGTTTGAAGTTCATAGTAATGTAATACCTAGCAACGCTACCAATGATCACGTTAGATATTATATTAATGAAAACGAAAATGTAACATTACAAACAAATGAAGATAGCAATATTGCTTTTCTAACATTTAAAGAAGAAGGCTCTATTGACATTCACGTTTCTCCTACAGATGGAGGAAGTGGAAAAGAAAAATTAATATGGTTAAAAGTTAAATTTAAATAAAAAGAGAGGTAAATAAAATGCAAAATAAAACTTTGATAGCGGTTATGCTAGTTGGTATGGCTATAGGTATGACTAGTTGTAATAATGATAATTCAACTTCTACAAGCCACAAACCAAGTGATTCAACATCTAGTTCTTCTAAACCATCAATTTCGGTAACTCCATCAACATCTAATTCGACAATTAATAAAGTTTATGTTGAAAGTGTTGAATTGAATTCTAACATTACGAAGTTCTTAAATAATAAAAGTTCTTCTAGTAACAAATTCATGGATAAAACTAAAAACATGATCGTTGGTGATGATAATAATTTTAAATTCAAACCAATTGTTAAGTTTGTTGACGAAAATGATTTACCAGTAGAGGTAAATGATATTACATTTGATATTGAGTTATATGAAAATAAAAGTGATGTGTATGAAAAAGTTGTAGATGCATCCACTTATTTTGATTCTTTAGACAATGTTAATTGTGAAGTTAATTTCAATGATGCTGCAGTGGGAAAGAAATTTAAAATTGCTGTTGCTCCTAGTGGTATAGAAAAATCAAAAGCCAGCAAATTTACAAAAGAATTTGAAATTGAAGTTAGCGATGGCTTTAATGTCTATAATCCTAAGGAATTTGCTTACTTTAATAAAGATAGAGATTATAATAGTGAGTATGAGGAATCGACAGGTATTAGTGTTATTAAAGCTTGGGAAGATTTTAAAGTAGCTAATAAATTAACAGACACTAATGAAAAAAATGCATTTATTTTACAATGTGATATTGAAATTACAGATAACGATTTACCAAAAGAATTCTTCTATCATGAAGGAGATAAAGATTATAAAGCTCAATTAGAAGGTACGTTACGTGACTATTCTAACATTTATTATCATACCTTTTCTAACAACGATGAAAAACTAGGATTATATGGCAATTATTTTACTCTTAATGCATCTAAAATTAGCCTTGTTAAGCAAGAACTTGATTATGATGGTTCAGTTACAAATGTAAACCAAGTTATTTCTCACTCTACTTTATTTAGAACAGAAAAGAAAGATGGAGTGACTGGTGAATCTTTCGTAATGCGTGATCTTAATTTAATTGGTAACTCTCAAAGAAAAGAGAATTTAGCTCTTGGCGGTGGAATTATCTTACACAAAAATCATTCAGTAAAAGCTCTTGCGGAAAATAATGTTTCTAATAGTTGGTTTATTACTTATTTTATAGAATACATTGATTCGGATTATGTAATTAATAAATGTTATGCACGTGATAACTTTAATAGTTTTATTTATAATTATGGTGGGAATGTAACTATTAAGAATTCTGATATGGAAGGCACAGGTGGGCCTATTATTATTCAAGACCACGTATTTTATAGTTCAGGAGCAACTGAAAATATTGCCCATGCAGTAGTTGAAAATTCAAGATTAGAAAACTGGGTATCTGGTGAAGAAGGATGGTTCCAATTAGTGGGCGCTACAGCATTAGTTCCTGGAGTTAAAGTCTTATCATCTTTATTTGCACAATATGGTAGATCGTTTGTTAAGACAAGAAAAATAAATAACGAAGATGTTCAATTCTTTAACTTTATTTGTGTTAATAAAAATTCTCGTAATTTAATGGGAGCATGTGAAGGTAGTATTAAAATTGATAACTCAGCAATATTTGATTTTGGCAAATCTACACCACAAGCATTTGGGGCATTCTATTCTACTATTAAAAAGGCAAGTAATGAAGCTCCTATTTTCCAAAGTTCAACAGGTGGATTTGCATATAGTAACGGTACACAATTGCTTGATTATACAAATAATATTATTCCAACAACTAATACAAGTGATCCAATATTCTCTGGAGATTATTTAGCCCTTTATTATTACGGATTAATGCTTACACTAGGTTATTATCCTGTAGCATAAGACAAAAAAACAAAAAAAATTGAAAGTAGGTTCCTATGTTTGTAACCTACTTTTTTTTGTTAGTGCAAACTTACTAATTTCTTAATTTTAAAAAAATAGTTACTTCAATAGAAAGCGCATACAAAATGGCAAAAAAAATTAATCGACAAAACCGCTATATTTAAAATAATTTTAAACAAATTAATTTTATATTACTATGAGTGAACTTTCTTGATAAAAGTGCCTATTCAAGGCACATAACAATTTAAAATCAATGTTTTTAAAAGTGCAAAAATCGTTTACTTTTTAAGCACCTATCTTGTGTTATTTGTTTTATTAAATTATAATTTAATAGCACATTTGAATAAACCATAATTAGTTTATGTTTATAAGTGTTAGGAGTGATTTTTATATGAAAGTAATTAAGCGTGGAGGACAAGAAGTTAAGTTCAATTTAGACAAAATCAAATTAGCAATTATTCACGCTAACGAATCAATTGAACCACAAGATCGTTTATCATTGGAAGCAATTGATAAGGTTGTAGCGGACCTTAATGTAAAATGTAAAAAAATCAAAAGAGCTTTGAATGTTGAAGAAATTCAAGATATGGTTGAAGATGCTTTAATGGCTTCTGGCAACTATGCTTTAGCACGCTCTTACATCACATATAGATATAATCGCGCGCTCGTAAGAAAAGCAAATACAACAGATGAAAGTATTCTTTCTCTTATTGAATTAAATAACGAAGAAGTTAAACAAGAAAATTCTAATAAGAATCCAGTTATAGTTTCTACGCAACGTGACTATATGGCTGGCGAAGTATCTAAAGATATTTCTAAACGTTTCTTATTACCAGAAGATATTGTAAAAGCACATAAAGAAGGTATTATCCATTTCCATGATATGGATTACTTTGCTCAACACATCCATAACTGTGATTTAGTTAATTTGGAAGATATGTTACAAAATGGTACCGTTATATCTGGTACGTTGATTGAAAAACCACATTCGTTTTATACTGCTTGTAATATTGCTACTCAAATCATTGCGCAAGTTGCATCTAGCCAATATGGTGGACAAACAATTACTTTGTCACATTTAGCACCATTCGTTGACGAATCAAGAAGAAATATTCGTGAAGATGTTCTTGAAGAATTAGAAGATTATCGTAAAGACTTCAAAGGACCAGAACAAGAATTTACGGATATGGTAGAAAGTATTGTTCAAAAACGTTTAAAGAAAGAAATTGAACATGGCGTTCAAACAATTCAATATCAAATTAATACTTTACAAACCACTAATGGACAAACACCATTCGTATCTGTAAATATGTATTTAAATGAAGCTAAAGATGAACGTACTAAAGAAGATTTAGCAATGGTTATCGAAGAAGTTTTAAAACAAAGAATTCAAGGTACTAAAAATCCAGCCGGCGAATGGATTACTCCAGCTTTCCCAAAACTTCTTTATGTTTTAGAAGAAGAAAATGTTCATGAAGATTCTAAATATTGGTATTTGACTAAGCTAGCAGCGGAATGTACCGCTAAAAGAATGGTACCAGACTATATTTCCGAAAAGAAAATGCTTGAATACAAAGTTGATAAGAATGGTAATGGTAATTGCTATCCTTGTATGGGTTGTCGTTCATTCTTAACTCCTTATGTTGATGAAAATGGAAAGCCTAAATATTATGGTCGTTTTAATCAAGGTGTTGTTACAATTAACTTAATTGATGTGGCTTTGTCTTCTAAGAAAGATATGAATTTATTTTTCAAAATACTTGATGAACGTCTTGAACTTTGCCATAGAGCGTTACAATGCCGTCATGAAAGATTAACAGGCACTGTATCTGATGTTGCTCCAATTTTATGGCAATATGGCGCATTAGCAAGATTAAAGAAAGGCGAAACTATTGATAAACTTCTTCATGGCGGTTATTCAACTATTTCTTTAGGATATGCAGGCTTATGGGAGACAGTTCTTTATATGGTTGATAAAAAACTTACTGAAGAAGAAGGTAAACAATTTGGCTTAAAAGTTATGCAAACCTTAAATGACTATACTAGTAAATGGAAAAAAGAAGAAAATATTGATTATTCTTTATATGGAACACCAATAGAAAGTACAACTTATAAATTTGCTAAGAGTTTACAAAAAAGATTTGGTATTATTCCAGGAATAACTGATAAAAATTATATTACGAATTCTTATCACGTTCATGTAACTGAACAAATTGATGCATTCTCTAAATTTGCTTTAGAAGCAGAATTCCAAAGATTATCACCTGGTGGCGCTATTTCGTATGTGGAAGTTCCAAATATGAAAGATAACATTCCAGCAGTATTATCTGTAATCAAATATATTTATGAAAATATTATGTATGCTGAACTTAATACAAAATCAGACTTCTGCCAAGTTTGTGGATATGATGGTGAAATTCAAATTGTTACTGATGAAGATGGCAAATTAGTTTGGGAATGCCCACATTGCCATAATAGAGATCAAAGTAAAATGAATGTTGCTCGTCGTACATGTGGCTATATTGGTACACAATATTGGAACCAAGGCCGTACACAAGAAATTAAAGAAAGAGTATTACATTTATAATTATGAATTATGGCGAGATTAAAAATTGTGATATCGCTAACGGAATAGGGGTACGTGTATCCCTTTTCGTTTCGGGATGTCGTAATCATTGTAAAAATTGTTTTAATCCAATGACTTGGGCTTTTGATTATGGTAAAGAATTTACTAATTATACTAAAGAAGCCTTAATCGATAGTTTGAAAAAAGAATACATTGAAGGCCTTACGATTTTAGGTGGAGAACCATTTGAACCAGAAAACCAAGAACAAGTATTAGAACTTATAAAAGAAGTAAGAAAAGAAGTTCCGAATAAAACGATTTGGGTTTATTCTGGGTTCACTTATGAAGAATTAATGGGTGTTGAACAAAGTAGAGCAAGTTTACCAAGTGCAAAAGAAATATTAAACTTAGTTGATATTTTAGTAGATGGAAAATTTGTAGAAGAACTAAAAGATATTCGCCTTAAATTCCGTGGCTCAAGTAATCAAAGAATTATTGATATGAAGGAAACAAATAAACAAGGAAAGATAGTCTTATCTTCTCTTAATAAATAGGAGGTACTTATGCATATTAACATTAAAAAACTAAATAATTTAGCAACAATCCCAACTTATGGTAGTGAATTTTCAGCAGGCGCAGATTTATATGCTTGTGAAGAAAATGATGTTACTATCTTACCTCATCAAACCAAATTAATTCATACCGGTATTGCTTTAGAAATACCAGTTGGTTATGCGGGATTAATTTATGCACGTAGTGGATTAGCAAGTAAAAGACATTTAGCCCCTGCTAATAAAGTCGGAGTAGTGGATGCTGATTATCGAGGGGAAATCATGGTTGCTTTACATAATCATAGCGATGAACCACAAACAATTGCTAAAGATGAACGTATTGCCCAATTAGTGGTTACTCCATTTTTAAAAGTTGAGTTTGATGAAGTAGATAGTTTGAATGATACTAAACGTGGTGCAGGTGGATTTGGATCGACTGGAACCAAATAAAAAATTTACAAATAATTGAATATTGTTAAAAAAAACATTGTCATAGTTGCAATGCTTTTTTAATATTGTTATATTATAAATATAAAGGAAGGAAGAAATTTATTATGAAAAAAAATATTAAAACTATTGCAAGTTTAGCTTTTGTTGCCTTACTTGCAGCTTCATGTGATGGTTCCGCTATTACAAAAGAAGAAGCACAAAAAAGAGCAAAAAACATGGCTGATCATGAATCAGAAACTGCTACAGAAGTATTAGAAAAAGGAGTTCATCTTTCACTTAAAACTAAGAGTGTAGTTAAAGAAGTAAAATCAAATGCATCTATGGATATTTATTTTGCTAAAAACTATTTCCATGTTGCTGTAAGTGGCAAAACAGAAGGCGGAAGTACTGAAGGAAGTACTAAGACCGATATTTACTTCGGACAAAAAGATGAAAAGTTCTATGCAATTAATGCATCTAGCAAAGAATATGCAGTATTAGAATCTGCTACTATTGCTAAGTTTACAGATGAAGTTACAGAG
Source organism: uncultured Bacilli bacterium (assembly GCA_934140155.1). GTDB lineage: Bacteria > Bacillota_I > Bacilli_A > RFN20 > CAG-826 > RUG131. The sequence goes on from CAKPBC010000001.1 coordinate 575,805, forward strand.
GCCGTTGATTCAGTATTGAATTTAGGTTCTTCTGATTCATTGAAAAAAATGCTTGCCACATTCCCACAAAGTTCATCTACAACTGAAATTAGTGGATACAAGCATGCTTATGAAATGAAATCAAAAGGTGAAGGTCACTTATGCTTAAAATCAACAACTTCTTATACTGGTAAAGATGAAGATAAAAAATCAGAAATCGTTTACAAACTAGTTGTTGATAATTATCGCTTTGCTTCTTATGATTTCTCTACATCTACAACAGGTGTTTATGTTTCAGCAAAAGCAAGTGCTAAATATTCAATTAGCAAATCATTACCAAGTGTTAGCGGAATGAAAGAAGTAGCTTCTGCTTCATTTGAATTTGATTTCAATTTACCTGACTTAGGAGAATAAGATAAAATAGTTGTATTAATTAATTGCTCACATTTATTTGTGGGCAATTTTTTTAACATTAAACTTGCAAAAAATATATCTAAGTGTTAGTATATGCTCATGCTTTAAGCATACAATACTAAATGGGGATGTATTGGTCTCGACAGGGTATGGTCGGGTAAGGAGCGCAGTCGGATGGTCGCGTTAAAGGCCAAAAAACAATATCTGGCAACAGAAATCAATTTGCTTTCGCTGCTTAATTAAAGCCCATTAGTCCCACTTATCGGGAAGCAAAGCCATCTTAATGAATTGGGTCTCTTGGTTTGTTAAAGGTGTAATTTAAAGAGAATAAGGTTTATCGATATCTATAAGGTAGGCACGAAAAACTATAGGTTACTTAAAAGCGGATTCGTTTGTTGGTCTTACTTTTAAGGAAATCAAGCAGCAAACTAAACTGTAGTGATCTTTACTGGACTTATTTTGGACGCGGTTTCGATTACCGCCATCTCCACCAAAATTAATTATAACTGATGCATATTGTGTCAGTTTTTTTTGTGCTATAAATTTGTTTATTAATTTAAACTTAAAATAATAATTTTTTAAATCAACACATATCTATTTTTGTGTTGTTTAATTAATGCTCTTATCAACATAAACTATAGTTGTTCGATAGGAGGAATTAAATTATGAACACAGATAAAATTTATGCAGAATCAATTGCAAATGAATACGCGCCAAAGGATACATCAAAAGTAGTGGCGTTAAAAAAACTTGATGCAAAGGCTAAAGCACCTGCTAATATATTCGGATATACTTTCGGTATTATTGGCTCATTAGTATTAGGAGTAGGAATGTGCTTATCTATGAAAGTAATTGGAGATGGAAGCACATTAATGATGGTGTTAGGCATTATTATTGGCATTATTGGTATAGCTATGGTAGGATTTAATTATCCAATATATAAGAAAATATTGGCCAAAGGTAAAGAAAAATATGCTTATGATATTGTTACTTTAGCTAAAGAAATTGCTGAAGAAGATAAATAATTATTGAAAGTGGGTGGCGTTATGGATAAATTTCAAAGCAAATATTTTAATACCGCCATGCTTATGGATGAGGCTTTATTACTTCTTTTAGAAAAGAAAGATTATCAATATATAACAGTAAAAGAAATATGCCAAAAAGCTGGTGTTAATCGCTCTACTTTTTATCTTCATTATGAAACAATGGATGATTTATTAAAAGAAACTATTGCAATTATTAATAAAAAATTTTATGAATCATTTGGAAGCAAAAAAGACACATTTAAAGGTGATTGGAAAGTATCAAAAAATAAGAATGAGTTAGTACTTATAACGCCAGATTATTTAAAACCATATTTGGAATTCATCAAAGAAAATAAGAAAGTATTCAAATTAATTCATGATCGCCCAGAACTATTCAATTCAGAATCAACATTTGAAAAAATGTATCAAGAATTATTTGAACCAATTATGGATAAACTAAATGTGCCACGTGATGAACAAAAATATGCTTTAACATTTTATTCTAAAGGCATATTAGCGGTTATTATGCTTTGGTTAGCGGATGATTGTAAAGAACCAATTGATAAAATTATGAATATTATTATGAAGTATACTCCCACTGGTAATGTAAAGTAGGATTAGTAAATGATTAAATCAATTAAAAAATTAATTAATAAAATTATTTCTTTTTGTAAAAAATATGCCTTTTTAATATCTGTTTGTTTTGCTTTATTCTTTTGCATCTATAATGGAGTAGTGGGCTTTTATAAAAACATTATTTGGAATATAGCGATATTTACGTATTATCTATTACTTCTTACTATTAGAATGATCTTATATGTAAGAGAAAAGAAAAGTAAAAAAGAGGATGAAAAAGATATAAAAAGAGATAAACAAATTTATATCTCAACATCGGTGATTATGTTTATTATGAACTTGGCTATGATTTTGCCAGCAATTTTACTTATCAATCATCAAAAAGAAGTAAATTTATCGCTTATATCTGCGATTGCAGTCGCGGCCTATACCACTTATAAAGTTACATTAGCAATAATTAAATTTTGTAAAGTTCAAAAACAACAAAATCTCATTTATAAACAAGTTAGAATGGTAAATTTATTTGATGCGGTAATGTCAATTTTAACATTACAAAACACGCTTACAATTGTAGTTTCTAATGGAAATGATGGAGATATGTATACTTTATCAATAATTACAACAATAGTGATGCTTTTAGCGGTCGCTATTATCTCTATTTATACTCTCAAGAAGAATCTTAATATTAACTTAAAAACTAGAACTGAATGATGAAAAGTTTCTGGTTTTTTTGCTTTTAATACCTTGTTAGTGTACACTAATAGTGGGAGTAATTACTATGAACGATAATAAAAAGTTTTGGGATCGAAATGCTAAAAGATATCAGAAAATGCAAAGAAATAATAAAAAAAGTGAAATATTTTTTCAAAAATTAGAAAGCAGTATAACTAATTTTTTAAATAAAGATATGAATGTTTTAGAATTAGCTATGGGACCAGCAATGTTAACTAAAGCTATTGCTAATAATTCTAAAACTTTGATTGCCACAGACTATTCTCAAGAGATGGTTAATGAGGCTAAAAAGAAAGATTTACCAAGTAATGTTAAGCTAGAAGTATGTGATTGCACTAATATGCCATACACTGATAAAACATTTGATGCGATTGTAATTGCTAATTGTTTACATATTATTCCTGATCCAATTAAAGCACTTAATGAAATAAGAAGAGTGCTAAAAGATGATGGACTTTTAATCGCTCCAACATACACAAGAAATATGGGACATATTACACCAAAAATTATTTTAATGGTGTTAGGTGGATTTAAGACATATTCTAAATGGACGGATAAAAAATATATGGAATTTTTGGGTGAAAATAATTGGAACATTATTCATAATGAACTCATATATGGTAATGATTTTCCAGAATGTTTTGTAGTAGCAAGAAAAAATAACAATAATAATCTAGAATAAGGAAGATAAATATAGTATTATATTTAAGCAAATCAATAAAGAAGAATAAAACAAATTATTGAAAGTGATAGAAAGGTAGATAAAATTTATTATGGATTTAGAAACAAATTTAAAATCTGCGATTGAAACTGCAGTTAAAAATGCCTTTGATTTAGATGATGTAAAAGACTTAATTATGATTGAAATACCTCGTGATAATAGTTTTGGTGATTATTCCACTAATATCGCAATGCGTTTAGCGAAAACTCTTCATCAAAATCCTAAAGCAATTGCCGAAAAAGTAAAAGAAGAATTAGAAAAAGTATTAGATAATGTCGAATCAATTACTGTTGCTAACCCGGGATTTATTAACTTCAAAATGAAAAAATCCTCTTTAGCAAATATTATTAACAATATTCTTGAACAAAATGAAAATTATGGAAGAAATAATATTGGTAATGGCGAAAAAGTTTTAGTGGAATATGTTTCCGCTAATCCGACAGGAGATTTACATTTAGGACATGCCCGTGGCGCTGCTTGGGGAGATAGTGTTACTCGTTTAATGAATTTCTCCGGCTATGATGTTTTACGTGAATATTATGTTAATGATGCTGGTCATCAAATTGATATGCTTGCTGAATCTCTTATTTCTAGATATTTTGATTGTTTTGGAAAAAGTTATCCACTTCCAGAAGATGGATACCATGGACCAGATGTTATTAAATTAGCTCATGATTTAGCGGACACAGATGGCGATAAATGGCTTAATGCTGATGTCAATGAGCGTAAAGAATATTTTAAAGATAAAGGTATAGAACTAGAATTAAATAAAATTAAACGTGACTTAGATTATTATCGTGTCGGATTTGATTCTTGGATTCATGAAAGATTCTTTTATTTAGATAATGCTAAGCGTATTAGAGATGTTTTAGACAAAATGAAATCTATGGGCTTAACTTATGAACAAGATGGTGCTTTATGGTTTAAATCTAGCGAATATGGCGATGATAAAGACCGTGTCTTAAAGAAGAATGATGGATTATACACATATTTAACTCCAGATATTGCTAATCACGTTTATAAACTTGAAAGAGGATATAACAAATTAGTTAACTTCTGGGGTGCTGATCACCATGGCTATGTTAAACGTATGCAATGTGCTTTAGAGGCTCTTGGATATCCTAAAGATGTCTTAGAAGTAGATTTAATCCAAATGGTACGTTTAGTTGATGATGGCGTTGAAGTTAAAATGTCTAAACGTACAGGTAACGCTGTTACAATTCGTGAATTATGTGATGATATTGGCGTTGATGCCGCTAGATACTTCTTCGTTTGTAAAGATGTTGCCACTCACTTTGATTTTGATTTAGGACTTGCGCGTAAACAAACATCAGACAATCCAGTGTTCTACGTCCAATATGCTTATGCACGTATGAACTCTATTGTTGCTTCAAGTCCAAAATTTGAAAAAGTAAATGACTATAATTTATTAAAAGAAGAAAAAGAAACATTATTACTTAAACATATTAATGAGTTCCCAAGTGTTGTTGCTGATGCCGCTAAAACAAGAATGCCAAATAAGATTTGTAACTATGTCCAAAAATTAGCGCAATACTTCCATAGTTACTATGGTTCTTTCCGTATTCATGATGACGCAAATATTGAATTATCTAATCAACGTTTAGGCTTAGTATTAGCAACAATGGTAACTTTAAAGAACGCTTTAAACCTAATTGGTATTGAAGCAAAAGAAAAAATGTAATAAAAGTTTTTATATATAATATAAAAAGAAAAAGAAAAGCGCTTACAATTTAAAATATATATTCATTTTTGTTTTAAAAAATGGCAATATATAGATGTAGACAAACTAAACATATTTATAGGAGGATATTTAATTATGTCAGTAAAAGTCGCAATTAACGGATTTGGACGTATCGGCCGTTTAGCATTCAGACAAATGTTTGGTGCAGAAGGATACGAAATTGTTGCAATCAACGATTTAACAAGCCCAAAAATGTTGGCTCATTTATTAAAGTATGATTCAGCACAAGGTAGATATGCATTAGCAGATAAAGTTACATGCTCTGCAGATGATGAAGCAGAAGGATGGATTGCTGTTGATGGTCACAAAATCAGAATCTATGCTGAAAAAGACGCAAACAACTGCCCATGGAAAGAATTAGATGTTGACGTTGTATTAGAATGTACAGGTTTCTACTGCTCAAAAGAAAAATCAATGGCTCACATCAATGCTGGTGCAAAGAAAGTTGTTATTTCTGCTCCTGCAGGAAAAGATTTAAAGACAATCGTTTACTCTGTTAACCATGAGACATTAACAAAAGAAGATCAAATTATCTCTGCTGCTTCATGTACAACAAACTGCTTAGCTCCAATGGCTAAAGCATTAAATGATTTTGCTCCAATTCAAAGTGGTATTATGTTAACAGTTCACGCTTATACTGGTGACCAAATGGTTCTTGATGGACCACACCGTAAAGGTGATTTAAGAAGAGCACGTGCTGCTGCAGTTAACATTGTTCCTAACTCAACAGGTGCTGCTAAAGCAATCGGTTTAGTTATCCCAGAATTAAACGGAAAATTAATTGGTTCTGCACAACGTGTACCAGTTCCAACTGGATCAACAACAATTTTAACAGCTGTTGTTAAAGCAGAAGATTTAACAAAAGAAGCTATCAATGCTGCTATGAAAGCTGCTAGCAATGAATCATTCGGTTATACAGAAGAATTATTAGTTTCATCTGATATTATCGGTATTACTTATGGATCATTATTTGATGCAACTCAAACAATGGTTACAAAGATTGCTGATGGCTTATATGAAGTTCAAGTTGTTTCATGGTATGATAATGAAAATAGCTATACTTCACAAATGGTTCGTACAATCAAATACTTTGCAGAACACTGCTAGTTATTAATTACAATCATAAAGCTCTTGGTGAAAACTGAGAGCTTTTTTTCATGTTTTTGTTATTTTAGATAAAAATATAAAAAAACATGGTTTTGAATTATTGAAAAATTTAATATATTAATCCATAATAGTTATGGATTTTTTGGAGGATAATTTATGAAGACAATTTTAGTTACAGGTGGAGCAGGATTTATTGGTAGCCACACATTAGTCGAATTATTAAATAAGAATTACAAAGTCGTTGTTTTAGATAACTTATGTAATTCATGTGAAGAAGCTCTTAGAAGAGTAGAAAAAATCACAGGTAAGCATGTTGATTTTTATCTAGGTGATATTAGAGACGCTAGCATATACGATAAAATATTTCAAGAACATAAGATTGATGCAGTTATTCATTTCGCAGGATTAAAAGCAGTTGGAGAATCTTGTAAGATTCCTTTAGCATATTACGATAATAATATTTATGGAACATTAGTTTTATTAGAAGCAATGAATAAATATAATTGTAAAACAATTATTTTCTCTTCGTCCGCTACAGTATATGGTACTCCGGAAAGATTACCACTTGATGAAGAATGTCATTTATCAACAACTAATCCTTATGGATCAACAAAATTGATGCTTGAAAGAATATTAACAGATTTATATAAATCTGATAACGCTTGGAATGTAATTCTATTAAGATATTTTAATCCAGTTGGCGCCCATGAATCAGGACTAATTGGTGAAGATCCTAAAGGCATTCCAAATAACTTAATGCCTTATGTAGCGCAAGTTGCCACAGGTAAACTTAGCAAAATTAGAGTCTTTGGTAATGACTATAATACTCATGACGGTACTGGTGTAAGAGATTATATTCATGTTGTTGATTTGGCTTTAGGCCACGTCGCGGCTTTAGAGCATATTAATACTCCAGGAGTTCATATTTATAATCTAGGAACAGGTATTGGATATTCTGTTTTAGATCTTATCCACGCATTTGAAAAAGCTTGCGGTAAGAAGTTACCTTATGAAATTGTTGAGCGCCGCCCTGGGGATATTGATGCTTGCTATGCAAGTGCTGAAAAAGCTAAAAGAGATTTACACTGGGTTGCTAAATATAATGTTGAAGATATGTGTAAGAGTCAATGGAATTGGCAAAGCAAAAATCCATATGGCTATAATGATAAATAAGATAAGTAATTAAATAAAATTGTTTTAAGTGGGTAAATGCTATTATATTGGTAATGTACCTTAAAAAATGGAGAAATTATGAAAAAAAGTAAACTTATAACACCTGGCCAAATAATAAATATTGTAAATAGCTCTCTTTTAGTCATTACATCAATAAACACATTAATTAGTTTAATTCGCCTAAATGTCATGCAATATTACGTTTTAGCGTTTATAGTTAATTTCTTTTTGGCTCTTTTAGGTATTGGATTAATCGTCATTTCTTCATTATGTTTAAGATTTACAAGAAAAAAAACATATACCGCTAAAGGAGAAATATTTTGTCTTATAACAATATTTTTAGAAGTTATTATAATAATTTTAGAAATTATTAATATTATATTAATTATGAAAATGTCTTATAGTGTAAATCCGATGATTTTTGTTTATATTTTTGTTAGTGTTACAACCACTATTTTTATGTTAATTGGATTTAAAGAAAGTGTTGTTGGTAGTAAAGAAGAAATAGAATCTAAATTAAATCCAATTATTAATCCTAATGCTATAATAAAAAAACAACAACAACAGGTCATTATTAATAACAAAGTGGTAAGTGCTAATATTTGTTTTAGCAAACAAATGGACAAACTTGAAAAAATACATAATCTATATCAAAATGGTATTTTAACAAAAGAAGAATATGAAGAAAAGAAAAAGAATATTTTGTCTCAAATTAAATAAAACAAGGAGAAGTATTTTATGAAAAAGAACAAATTGATTACACCAGCTGGAATTTTAGGAATTATAGGTAGTTCACTATCTTTACTATGCGGATTGTCTTTGATGGTAATTGCAGAAGCATTAAAAGCAAATAGCAGCATCAATGCAACAGCTTTTATTTTTATTATAATTTGTGGATTACTTTTATTTCTTGACGGAATATTTGGAATAATAATATGTTCTTTAGCTTTAGCCGAAAACAAAAAGAAAACTTATTCTGCTAAGGGAAAAAAATTATGTATTGTTTCTTTAATTGCTAATGCCTCTTTATTAGCTATATTATTAATAACTCTATTAATCTATCGCCTTATTATACTTGATTTAGTTGCGGCATTTATTTTATGCTTATTATCAGTAATATTCTATGGTGTTGGTATATCAAAAAGCATACCTGGAACACAAGAACAAATAAACGAAGCATTAATGATGGCTTATACTAACAATGTTGTCGTGGTATCCGCTAATAATACAAATATCCCATCAACTCCTACAAATGCTAATAGTAATGGTAATGATGATTTAATTGCTAGTTTAGAAAAATTGTATAATTTATATCAAAATGGTGTTTTATCAAAAGAAGAATATGAAGAAAAGAAAAAAGTCATTTTAGAAAAACTATAATATTTAACTTACTTAGCCTAGTACTATTAAATGAACTAGGCTTTTAATATGAACATTTTTCTAAAATTCGTTATTTACAACTTGTAAACAATATTTTAATATATTTATATATTAAATAGAAACTACTTGAGGTAAAAAAGATGATTATAGGCTTTATATTATTGTCATTCAGTATTATATCTATAGCGCTTATTGAATGGCTGTGCGCTTTATATACAATGCCTTGGACATTTATAGTTATGGTAATAGCGGTACCAATTTTTTATTTAGTTTGGTTTTTAATATACATCATTATTTTGTTTGTTTGGTCGCTATTTATTAACAAGAAAAAAGTAATAAATACACCTAATAAATTTTATTATTGGATTCTTCGTCAAACATCCGCGCAATTAGTATTATTATCAAACACCAAAGTCCATGTAACTGGATTAGACAAAATTCCTAATGATAAACGAGTATTGTTCGTATCTAATCATACTTCGAATTTTGATCAGATTGTCCTTTTAAAAGTTTTAAAACAAAACCCAATTATTTGTATTACAAAGCCAGAAAATGAAAAGATACCAATTATGGGTGCATTTATTCATAAAACTGGGTATATTGCAATCGATAGAGAAAATAATTTTAATGCTTTGTCTTCTATATTAAAAGGCGTTAGATATCTAAAAAATGATTTAGCGGATATGTATGTAGCTCCTGAAGGTACACGAAGTAAAACTGGTGAATTATTACCTTTCAAAGCAGGAGCATTCAAAATAGCCACAAAAGCTGAAGCTCCAATCGTGGTAATTAGTTTACTTAATTGCAATAAAATACATAAAAATTTCCCATTTAAAAGAACACATGTCTATATGGACGTTATTAATGTTATTTATTCTGAAGAATATGAAACAATGAATAGCGTGGAAATTAGCGACTTTGTTCGAAATGAAATAAATACTCAACTTAAGAAAAGAAAGGAATCAATTTAATTATGAATTATTTATTATTTAACCCTTTAGCAGATAATGGAAATGGTGAAAAAACTGCGCTGGAGGCAAAAGAAAAGTTAAAAGCCCGTTTTGGTGAGATGGAGAGTAGAAATGTTTTAGAAATTAATTCTAAACAATTTGCTGGTTCGCTTACTAAAAGAGACGTACTAGTTCTTGTCGGTGGAGACGGAACTATTAATCATATGGCTAATGAAGTTAGTGATTTACATGTACCATGTGATATCTATGTTTACAAAGCTGGCACAGGAAATGACTTTTTAAGAGATGTTAGTAATGAAATAGATAGTGATGGACTACTATTAATAAACAAATATATAAAACATCTACCAAAAGTAACAATTAATGGAAAAACCACATTATTTATTAATGGTATTGGTTTTGGCATTGATGGTCAAGTATGTGAAGTGGCAGATAACATGAAAGCAAAAGGCGTTAAAAAAATTAGTTATCCAGGCATTTCAGTTAAATTGGCTTTGTTTAAATATAAATGTCCAAAAGCTACAGTTAAAGTTGATGGCAAAGAAATTAAATATAAACGTGTTTGGTTAGCATCAGCAATGAATGGTAGATTTTATGGCGGCGGTATGATGGTTGCGCCTTCTCAAGATCGTTTAAGTAATAAACTATCAATGGTTTGTATGCATGGTGGCTCTAGAATTAAGGCTTTGATTGTCTTTGTAGGTATATTCAAAGGCGAGCATGTTAAACATAAAGAAATGGTTGATATCATTGAAGGTAAGAAAATAGAGGTTACATTTGATCATCCATGTGCTTTACAAATTGATGGAGAGACTGTTAGAAACGTAACTTCATATATTGCTGAAATTGAATAATTGTATTTTGTCAAAATACCAAAACATTAAAATTCGCCAATAAAAATTTTGAAAAATGACAAATTCACGAAAAAGTTGAAATTATTGAATTAATAAAATATAGTAGATGTGTTAAGAAGATTTTTTGGCGTGCGCCTTGCCCTCATAAATCATTACTAATAAACTTAATAGAGTTCCAACAACATTAGTAATTGCATGCCGAGAGTCTTCTTAACTTTTTTTATTTAAAATCACTTGAAATGCAAAATAAATAGGCATAAAGTTAACATATAGTAATAGTTGATTGGAGATGATTTGATGCACATAAAAGAAATTTATGAAAAGCAACAAAAACTCTCTTTATTACAATTTATAATTGGAATACCAAAATTTGTTATGGCTTTGATTACAGCAATTGCCTCAACTTCTGCAATTTGTTTTTTTGATACTATTGATTCATTAGGATACACTATTGATAGTGCATATATGTTTTTTACATCATCAAAACTAAAAAAAGATGTAAAAGATAAATACAATTATGGTATAGGCAAACTAGAAGCTATTTCTTCTATTTTTTGTGATGTTTTAGTAATTGGAGGATTAATGGGAATATTGATTTATTCTATTTACCGCATTGTTGTTCCAGTTACATCTATTAAGCATATTGCAACTATTGTAATTTTAAAATTAATTAGCATTGCATTTGATATATTTTTCGTAATTTCTCAAGCGCTATTAAAGAAGTCTAATAAAAGTAAAATTACGGAATGTGAGTTGTTTAAGGTGTTAGGCGCATTTGCGTTTGACACAATTTCTTTTCTCTCTTTATTTATAATTTACTATTTAAAAGACTATAAAGTTATGTCATATTTGCCATTTGTTTTAGCTTTACCAGTTATAAGTTATTTGTTTGTAGATTGTATTAAACGTATTAAAGAATCAGTTCATGAATTAACTGATAAAACGATTTCTCAAGAAAAGCAAAATATAATCAAACAAATAATTGCTAATTATAAGTATGGATATCAAGAAGTTATCTCTATTAATACTCGTCAAGTGAACAATCAAATTTACGTTGATTTAGTAATGGACTTTGATGGTAATATGGAATATAACAAAATTAAATCATTGTGTGAAATTATATCTTTAGACATTAATACTGAAATACCTAATGCTAAAGTAACAATAAGAATTACGGATAAATAAATATAATATTTGTTTTATGCATGTTTTATGCTAAAATTTTTATAATAACGAAGGAGCAATATAATATGAAAAAACTAAAGAAAATTTTAATATCCGCAATAATACTATTAATTGCTTCTTCTTGTGAAGTTCATTTTATTAGCAATTCCTCTAATAGTAATTCTATAGAAACTTCAACGTCTATATCTGGATCAGTTGTACCATCACCAATTAGTTCTTCAAATAATAATTCAAGCAGTGCTAGTTCCAATGGTAGTTTTATTGATACTAAACCAAGTAATTCAAGCTCATCAAGCACCAGTGTTATTAAAGACTTAAAAACGTTATCAATTACCAGCAATATTAATGTTGGCAAATATGATACCAACTGGGGCGATTTTTCTTTTGGCGGTTATGATTTTGAATATTATCGAGCGGGATATAATTATGGAGGTTTATTAAGTCTTCAAACATTTGAAAATCCGTTTGAGAATATTCAGTCATTAGAAGGAATGCTTTATAATGTTTCACCGATTTATGGCATGTCTACAATAGAAATCACTTATAAAACTATATCCGCTAGTAAAAAGCCAGTTTTAAGATTTGGCGAAAATTATTTGTTACAAGATTTTATAGAAATGGATATTCAAAATCAAAGTGAAAAAACTTGCACTTATAATGTTTATAATTGCAATTTCTTCAAAATTGAAACTAATCACGCTAATATGGAAATAAGCAAAATTATTATAAAGTACACAGGGATTAAGAATTATTACGACAATAGTTATTTATCTTCAGGATTAAATGTCAATCGCCTAAACCCTGTTACATGCAATCAAATATATGATGGATTAACAGTGCGTGTACCAATAAAAGTTAGTTATAATAATTCTACTTATACAGTTTTAGAAGAAAAAGAATATACATATTATTCATATGATTATGTAGCTAGTAATACTAATTTAGCAAGTAAAGCGGCTTATACTGATCCGATGGATGTGGCAAATTATTTTAATACGTTTAGGACTTATCCTGCGAATTACGTTAGCAAAGATGATTACAGCAAAGCTAGTCGTTTATTTAAAGATGATACTCGTTGTGTATTTGAATATGATCGTACAAACGGATATGCTACTAGTGTGCCATATGTAAGAAATGAATATACAGGAAGACCTATTTATTATGAATGTGATATAGCTTTAGATGATTCTTACAGTTCGAGCAATAGAGGTTCAGGGAGATTAGTAGTTTGGCTTGAAGGATTTGATAAAACATATGCATTAAATTATAATGATTCTCCTGTTTCTTTATACACTGATGATCATTATTCGACATTTTCTGAGTACTTAAATGATGGAACTTTTGGTAGATTTTTTAATGCTGAACAAAAGAGTACAGCATTTGTTTGGGGAAACGCTAATACAATTAAATAGATGAATTTTTTAAACTATTAAATTTATCTTACTTATGATAAAATTAGTTGAATAAGGAGAAAAATCATTTATGAAAAATATCATTGAAAAACTTTTTCATGTTAATGAAAAAGGATCAAGTATTAAAACAGAAATAATTGGTGGATTAATTACATTTATTGCAATGTGTTATATTTTGCCAGTTAATGCTGCTATTTTAGCAGATATGGAAATGAGCAAACTAGGCGTATTTGCTATGACTGCATTAGTTGGTGCTTTAGTAACATTTATTATGGGATTTGTTGCTAATTATCCAGTTGTTCTTAGTGCTGGTATGGGATTAAATGCATATTTGGCTTATACCATTTGTGGGAGTGCAGGATATTCATGGCAACAAGGAATGATTTTATTAACAATATCTGGATTATTATTTCTAATATTATCTCTTACACCAGTAAGAAAGATTATTATTGAAGCAATACCACGAGATTTACAACTTATTATTTCTAGTGCTTTAGGAGCTTTCATTTGTTTTGTAGGGTTAAGAAATTCCGGTGTTATTGTTGAAGGATCAACTTTAGTACAATTAGGTGATTTTTTAAATCCGTCAACTATAATTTCCATAGTTGCTATTATATTATGTTTTGGCTTAATGTTTTCAAAAAATAAAATTGTTTCTACTTTAGCTATCCCAATTAGTATCTTAGTTGCGGCAGTTGCGGGTATAGTTACTTCAACTATCTTAATTAATAATGGATCTTTATCTGAAATTGATGGAGTATGGATGTTTAAATTAAATGAAAATATTTCTTATGCTAGCAAACTTCCAATTGCTCCTTGGCTTGATAATAATGTTAGTTGGGGTATGAGTGGCGCAAAAGATGTTTTATTTTTTGGCTTATTAAATGATGGATATAGCACAAAAGATTTTGGAAATGACTTATTAAAAGTAATTTCTACACCTACATCATATATTGCAATTTTTTCATTAATATTTGTTAACTTATTTGATACAACAGCTACACTACTTGCTGTAGGAAGAAATACTGGTATTATTGATGAACAAGGAAAAATGCAAAATTATCAAAAAGCCGTTTTGGCGGATGCGGTAGGCGCTACAATATGTGGACCATTAGGAACATCAACTGTTACATCTTTTGCTGAAAGTAATGTTGGTGCAGAAATGGGAGCTAAAACTGGTTTAGCAGCAATAACTGCAGGATTAATGTTCTTATTATCAGCATTTATTTATCCGGTATTTTCAATATTTACAGCTGGTTCAGTTACCGCTCCGGCACTAGTGTGTGTGGGTGCAATGATTTTTGTTGGTAATTTTAAAGATATTAATTTTAATGATCGTATTATTGCATTTACAGGATTTATTACTGTTATATTCTCATTATTAACATATTCAATTGCTTCAGGTATTGGTATTGGATTAATTACTTATTGTGTAATGATGCTTGTAGCAAGACGTAGAAAAGAAGTATCTCTTCCAATATATATTATTGCAATCTTATTTGTAATTTCCTTTGCTTTATCAGCAATAATGACTATTTTATAATATGAATAAATATACAAAAATATTATTGTATTGCTTAGAAATTTTAATGCTGATATTTATTTTTATTGGAAATAAATTATGGATGAATGGCTGGTCGAATATTTTAAGAATAATTATTTATATAGTAACTATTCTTTTAGCAATATTAGCAACAATTTTATTGGTACTAAAGAAAGAAGAATTATTTAAATTAATATTTACTGGCACAATTATATTTTTCATTTTGCTTTATGCTTTAGTAATAGTGAATAGAGTGTTTAATTTAGATGGAATAAGTAGTGATGAAGAAAAAATAGAACATATCATAGAACTTATTCAAAAGACAGGGTCATATGGTAAAATTGTATTTGTTTTATTACAAATATTACAAGTTGTAGTACTTCCTTTACCGGCTTTATTATGTTATGTATCAGGTGTTATGATTTATGGACCTTTAGAAGCATTTATTTTGTCTTCCATAGGTGTATTTATTGGATCAATGATTTGCTATGTTATTGGCCGATTTTGTGGCAGAAAAGTGGTGCATTGGTTAGTTGGAGATAAAATGGATAAGTATTTAAATATTTTATCTACAAGAGGGAAAGGCCCTTTTGTAATCATGCAATTATTACCATTTTTTCCTGATGATGTATTATGTATTTTAGCTGGTGTTACTAATATGAACTTTTGGTTTTATTTAATTGTAATGCTGGTTATTAGACCTCTTGTAATAGCGGTTTATTGCTTTTTTGGAAGTGGTGCGATTATTCCATTTTCTGGATGGGGAATACCAGTTTGGATATTAATATTTGTGGTATTCATTATTCTAGGAATATTGACTTATAAATATCAAGATAAAATTGATGAATGGTTTTTAAAACATAAAACAATTAAAAAATGATAGCAAATCCGCTATCATTTTTGTTAGATTATTTAACTAATTCTAATAATATCTTTACCATTTTTTCCATTTGAGTTAAAGATACATATTCGAACTTTCCGTGATAATTATATCCACCAGTTCCTAAATTTGGTGTAGGAAGTCCTTTAACAGTTAATGTTGCTCCATCTGTTCCACCACGAATAGGAGAGAATTTAAATGGAATATTTAATTTATTGTAAGTTTCAACAACACGGTTAAGCGAACGGGGATCTTTTTCAATATATGGACGCATATTTTGATAACTATCAGTTATAGATAGAGTAACAATTTCATATTCGTATTTATGATTTAAGATATCTCTAGCAATTTCAAAGTCTTTCTTTTGCTTTTCAAATAATTCTTTTGAGTGATTACGAATTATGTATTGCATTGAAGTGTGTTCGCAATCCCCTTTTATATTATGCAAATGATTAAATCCTTGATAACCTTCTGTTTTACTTGGAATCATATCGCTTGGTAACAAATCATTAAATTCTTCCGCGACTAAGATAGAATTAATCATCTTTCCTTTAGCGGAACCAGGATGAATGCTTTTACCATAAATTTCGACATCAGCAGAAGCAGCATTGAAATTTTCATATTCAATCAAATCAATCTCGCCACCATCAATTGTATAAGCATAGTCAGCATCAAATTCAGTTATATCGAAATTATCTGTGCCACGACCGATTTCTTCATCTGGAGTGAAAGCAATACTGATTTGTCCATGTTTTATATTAGGGTGTTTAACTAATTCCTCCACTAAAGACATGATAATTGCAATACCTGCTTTATCATCAGCGCCCAATAGAGAAGTACCATCAGTAACAATTAAAGTTTCACCAATATTTTTTAAAAGAGTAGGAAATGTTTTGGTGTCTAAAATGATGTTTAAATCTTTGTTTAAAACAATATCACTACCATCATAGTTTGTAATTGTTCTTGGCTTTACGTTAGCGCCATTAAAATCTGGAGATGTATCCATATGACTTATGAATCCAATTTTATCTTTTGCTTCTTCACAATTTGTTTCGATTTTAGCATATACAATGCCATATTTATTCAAATAAGCATTAGTAATACCTAAGCTTTGTAAATCATTAACAAGCTTACGAGCAAGATTTAATTGCTTACTTGTTGATGGGTAAGTAGAAGATGATTCATCACTTTGTGTATCAATATCCACATAACTTAGGAAACGTTCTTTAATATTCATAATATCAATCCCTTCAAATACAACAAATATCATACACTAATTTTTTAATAAGTCCATAAATCTGATAAAATATGTTTGCAAAAAAATGTAATTAAATAAATTTAATCTTGAATTTATATATATTATTTGTTAGAATAACAAAGCGTTTGAAAAAAGCGCCGCAGATGTTCCGCTGGAGATCACTTACTCGAATGAACATTGAAGATAACGAAAAGGAGCGTGTTTATTGTGAACAATAATTTAGTAAAAGAAATCGAAAAATCACAATTAAAAACTGATATCCCATCATTCTCTTCTGGTGATACAGTTAATGTTTATGTCCGTATTATTGAAAACGGAAAAGAGAGATTACAATTATTCCAAGGCGTTGTCATGGCTCGTGTTGGCGGTGGCGTTGGCGAAACATTTATCGTAAGAAAAATTAGTAATGGCATCGGTGTTGAAAGAACATTCCCATTACACTCACCTTCAATTAGTAAAATCGAAGTTGTTAAAAAAGGTAAAGTTCGTCGTAACAAAATCTTCTACTTACGTGAACGTTCAGGAAAAGCAGCTCGTATTAAGACTGTTCTTTAATTTTTAGAAATTAATTTAAAAAATAATTTAATAAGTGACTTAAAGGTTTCTCTTTATTGAGAGCCTTTTTTGTTGTTATAAAAATTGCATTTAATTATAACTTAATTTATAATTAAAAAAGCAAGGAGTTAACGCTATGGAAAAGAAAACAAAGAAAGCAAAAATAATTGATACTTTATTTATTATAGCTGTTGTAATGTGCTTTTGTGTGACCTCTCTTTTGCTATATCGTAATATTTGTTACGACAAAGTAATTGTCTCTGGTAGTTCAATGGAACCAACTCTTCTTAATGGAGATTATGGACTAATGAAGACTACAAGTGGAGCTAAAAAAAGCATAAAACGTTTTGATATTGTTATTTTCAAAGTTGATGAAACAAATACATCAGAAGGTCATGATATTATTAAAAGGATAATTGGAATGCCAGGAGAAACAATTCGCATTGCTACCGATGGAGAAATATTTATAAATGATGAAATATTAGAACAATCATTTATTAGTGATAGCGCAAAAAAAGCAACATATAGAAGTGGTTCAGTAGCAGCAAATAAAGACTATGAAATCCCAAATAATGCATATTTTGCTTTGGGTGATAATCGTGTCGCATCTTCTGATTCAAGAAGTCGTGGCGCTATATCAAAAGATAACATTGATGGTGTATTAAAAATTATTTATAAGCATTGTGATAATGATAAAGTTTGTAAAAGCATTTCGACAAGATGGTATTAAGCACTAAAAAGAAAGGACAAATGATAAAATCTTTATTTTAAGTAATGATTTTATATTTTGGAGATTAAACAATGATAAAAGTAAAAATGACAAAAAACTTTGCGGGATTTGAAATTATTGGATCATATGATGACTTTATTGACCTTTATGATAATATTATGCTTGCTATAGGACCTGAGTGTGAAAATGAAAATATAGAGGATGCGCGCTTACATGTGTTGTCTTTTCTATATGATTTAAGGCATGCTTATAAGGGTCATAGAAACATAATAGTGGCGGATACTTCATTAGAAAAGGAAACAAAAAAAATTAGACAAATAAAAGAAAAAGTTGATTATGAAGTATTATATAGTTTTTACTATTTGGTTCCAGATGCTTTAATGGATATTCTTATCATTAAATATTTCGTATCTATAAATAGAGAAGGAATTATTGATGAATTTGATCAATGTCGTAACACAATTCGCTTGTTTCAAAGTAAACTAATTGATGCTTTAAATACAATGCTTATTAAAGAGCAAATGATAAAAGTTGAACAAGAGTTATATGATTCAATGATTTTAATAGAGGACTTTATTCTTCAATGGATTGATTTGCTTGATAAGGAATATATTTATGCTACTAAAACAAAAAGAAAAAATATGTTTATGGATGTTTTAGATAAAGTATGTAATTATTTTAATTATCCAGAATTTGCTAATTTTAAATCTGAAATAGAATCTCTTGCAAGAGAGCATAATATACCTGTTAATGAAGTGAGAGGTCCGTTTAACGATTATGATCTTGATGATATTAAATGGTAATTATTAATTAATAGGGAAGATGTTAAAAAATATAGCAAAATAACTTTAAAATAGAAAGAAGGGGGAAATAATGGCAATTGAAAATAAAACAAACATCAACTGGTTTCCTGGCCATATGCAAAAAGCAACCAGAGAAATTGAGAATAGAATAAAAATTGTTGATGTAATTATTGAATTACTTGATGCACGCGCTCCTCTTTCGAGCAGAAATAATGCTTTATTTAAGATTACTAAAGATAAAAAAAGATTATTAATTTTAACAAAAGCTGATTTAGCAGATGAAAAAATAACAAATAAATGGGTGGATTATTTTTCATCTTTAGGTTATTTGGTGATGTGCGCTAATCTAAATGAAACTAAATTAGTGGATAAATTAACTACTAAAATTAATATTTTAGGACAAGAAAAACATGAAAAAGAAAAAAGAAAAGGAATGAAGCCACAGCCAATTAGAACAATGATAATTGGTATTCCTAATGTTGGTAAATCAACATTAATTAATCGTATAGCTAAACGTAATGCGGCATCTGTACAAAACACACCAGGACATACCAAATCTCAACAATGGATTAAAGTTGGCAATTCTTTTGATTTGTTAGATACGCCAGGAATTTTACAAGCAAATTACGAAGATAAGAATTACGCTACCAACTTAGCGCTTATTGGATCAATTAAAGAAACAATATTGCCTCTTGATGATTTGGGAGATATCTTACTTGACTATTTAAAAGAATATTATGTAGAAGACATAAAAACTCGTTTTAAGATAGAGTTTGATACTAATGAAGACAATTATAGTATCTTTACTAAAATTGCTTTAAAACGTGGTTTACTTCAAAAAGGAGAACCAGATGTTAGTAAAGCTAAAGCAGTATTTTTAAAAGAATTTAAAGAAGGTTTAATTGGTAGAATCTCTTTGGAGCGTATTTAGATGTTACATTATGAAAAAGATTATTATACAAATGAAATAGAATTTATTGCTGGATGTGATGAAGCAGGTCGTGGCCCGCTTGCGGGACCTGTTGTTTGTGCGGCAGTAATTATGCCTAAAGATTTTCAAAATGAAGTGGTTAATGATTCTAAACAATTAACAGATAAAAAGCGAAGAGAACTTTTTGAGGTTATAAAAAAAGAAGCTATTGCTTATGCAGTTGTTGAAGTATCAGCGGATAAAATTGATGAAATTAATATTTATGAAGCTTCAAGACTAGGTATGGAATTAGCGTTAAGAAACTTAAAACACCGCTATGACATGGTTTTAACAGATTGCATGCCATTACTTCATGAAACAGTACCAGTAGAAGCTATTGTTAAAGGTGATGCTAAATCGTTTAATATTGCTTGTGCTTCGATACTTGCTAAAGTTACTCGTGATAACATTATGATTGAATTAGATAAACAATATCCAGAATATCAATTTGCTAAACATAAAGGCTATGGTACTAAAGTTCATTTAGAAGCTTTAGAAAAATATGGGGCTATTGAACATATTCATCGTAAAACTTATGGCCCAGTTAAAAATTTAAAAATAAAACAATTGACGCTTTTTTAAATTTAATCACCTATAAATATAATGGTAGGTGATTTTTTTGTTAACAGGACAAGATATATTATTATATTTTGCTTTAAAGCATTTAGGAGACTGGGATAAAATCTATACTTCTATAAAAAATAAGGATAGATTTGATGAAGAAGAATTTATAAGTTTAAAGACGAGATTAAAGAGTTTTTATGTGACCATTATAGATGATGCTTATCCCGAGTATTTAAGACATTCTTTTAAGCCTCCATTTGTTATTTTTTATTATGGTAATTTAGATTTATTAATGCTTAATAATCGAATAACGGTGGTAGGATCAAGAGATTGCTCTTCTTATGGAGAACAAGCCACTCAAATGGTTGTTAGCGAATTAGCAAAGGAAAATTATGTGATTGTATCTGGCTTAGCAAGAGGAATAGACGCTGTTGCACATAAAGCGGCAATTGATGCAATGGGAAAAACAATTGCTGTCTTAGGATCAGGTATTGATTATTGCTATCCAAAACAAAATAAAGCATTATATGAGAAAATTAAAAATGAACATTTGCTTATTAGTGAATATCCTTTTGATGAATGTGCTAGTAAAGATAATTTTCCTAAACGTAATCGTTTATTAGCGGCTATTGGTAATGCTGTTTTGGTTACTGAATTTAAAATGCCATCAGGTACTAGCATTACCATTTCTTGTGCTTTAAATTTAGGAAAAGATATTTATTGTGTTCCTTTTCCTATTAATAAAGAGAATAGTAACAACAAGTTAATTAAAGAAGGAGCGATACTCGTAACTTCGGCATTAGATATCATGGATGATAAGAAATAATGATAGTTTTATACTTGATAAGTTATAAATAGTGATTTTATTGCTATAATATAAGTGCTTTATGAATTATAAGTGGGTCTTTTAGAATATTAAAATAATTTTTATCAAAAAAAAACAAATTTTTCTCATTACTCTAGTAATGAGTATAAAAATCATTATATATAAAGGAAAAATAATGTTTGACAAATGTGAAAAAAAGATTAAATATTTAATAGTCTATAAGGAGGGATTAGTATGAAACTTGTAATTGTAGAATCTCCAACCAAATGCCATACTATTGGTAAATATTTAGGTGATGAATATAAAGTTATGGCATCTTTAGGCCATGTCCGTGACTTATCTATAAAAGGAAAAAGTGGACTTGGTATTGATGTTGAACATGGTTTTAAACCAACATATGAAGTACAACCTAAGCAAATGGGTGTTGTTCGTGATTTAAAGAAAAATGCTAAAGAAGCTGATGAAGTTATAATTGCGACTGACCCGGACCGTGAAGGGGAAGCTATTGGTTGGCATTTAGCGGATTTATTAGGGTTAGACATAAATACAACAAAACGTTTAGAATTTCATGAAATTACAAGAACAGCAATTACTAATGCTTTAAGTCATCCACGTACTATTGATATGAATCTTGTTGCTTCTCAAGAAACAAGAAGAATATTAGATCGTATTATTGGTTTTAAATTATCCTCTTTATTACAAAATAAGATTAAATCTCGTTCGGCAGGTCGAGTTCAATCTTCTTCATTAAAGTTATTAGTGGATCAAGAAAAACTTATTAATGAATTTGTTCCAGAAGAATATTGGACAATGAATGTTGATTTAGTTAAGGAAGATATAAAACTTACTGCAACATTAAGCGGCGAAACTAAAGTTAAATCTGAAGAAGACGCTATTAAAATAGAAAATAGTTTAGGAAATACTGCAGAAGTTATTTCTATCGACAAAGTTCGTAAAGTAACAGAATCTAAACCGCCTTTTACAACATCCACTATGCAACAAGAAGCATTTAATCGTTATAAATTTTCTACTAAAAAGACTGCAATGGTGGCACAAAAGTTATATGAAGGTATTCAATTAGCGACCGAGACAGCAGGTCTTATTACATATATGCGTACTGACTCTGCTCGTTTAGCACCACAATTTGTAGAAAAAGCGCAAGCTTATATTAGTGAAAACTTTGGTGAAAATTATGTTGGAAAAACTAAAGCAAACAAAAATAAAAATGTTATTCAAGATGCTCATGAAGCAATTCGACCAACATCTTTAACAAGAACACCAGAATCAATTAAAAAATATTTAACTAATGATGAATATAAACTTTATAGTTTAATTTATAATCGTGCTTTAGCCTCTTTAATGAGTGCTAAAATTGATGAAGTAACAACAATTAAATTTAATTCTAATGGTGTTGAATTAAAAGTTAATGGTGTCGTAAATGTGTTTAATGGCTATAATGCTTTACTTAAAAGCAAAGATGAAGATGTTAAAGTTCTTCCAAATGTTGATGTTGGAGAAGTATTTGAAATTCAAGATGTAGTTAAAGAACAACATTTCACTAAAGCTCCAGCAAGATTTTCTGAGGCTAAACTTGTTAAAACGATGGAAGAAGTCGGTATTGGAAGACCATCAACATATGCATCAACAATTGAAATATTAAAAGCGAGAAAATATGTTAATGTTGAATCGGGAATCTTAATTCCAACAGAACAAGGACTTAAGACTGACAATTTATTAGAAGAATATTTTACTAATTTAGTTGATCCATCTTTTACTGCCCAAATGGAAAAGAATCTTGATGATATTGTTGCGGGTAGTGAATCACGCATTCAATTATTACAAACTTTTTATGATGGTTTTATGACTCAACTTGCTTATGCAAAAGAGCATATTGAAAAAGCTAAAGATGAACCAAGCGGAAATATTTGTCCAAAATGTGGTTCTCCAATGGTGTTTAAAAATTCAAAATATGGAAAGTTTGAAGCTTGCTCTAATTATCCACATTGTCACTATATTGCTCCAAAAGAAAAAGCAGAAATTCCAAGCGATGCTCCGATTTGTCCAGAATGTGGTTCCCCACTTGTATTAAGAAAAAATAAAAAAGGACAAACATTCTATGGCTGTAGTAATTTCCCAAAATGTCATTACATCATGGAAGATAAAAATGCCAAAGTTGAAGAGCCAATTATTGTTGGAAAGTGTCCAGAATGCGGTGGAGATTTACTTGTTAAACAAGGAAAATATTCAAAGTTCATTGGATGTAGCAATTTCCCAACTTGTCACCATATGGAAAAATATATCAAACCAAAGAAGGCTAAATAGTCTTCTTTTTCTATTTGTTTGAGCAAAGTTATGTTATATTAATAAAGGTGATTAATGTGAAAAAAGTAATAGTGGTAGGAGCTGGATTAGCAGGTGTAGAGGCTACATATTTTTTAATAAATAAAGGTATCAAAGTGGATTTATATGAACAAAGACCGATTAAAAATACTGGCGCGCATCATAGCGCTAATTTTGCAGAATTAGTTTGTTCTAATTCTTTGAAGTCTAATAATTTAGATAATGCTTGTGGATTATTAAAAAGTGAAATGCGCTTGATGAATAGTATAACTATGCAAATTGCGGATGAAACAAGAGTACCTGCTGGTAATGCTTTAGCGGTTGATCGTGATTTATTTGCAAGTAAAATTACCGAAATAATTAAGAATCATCCTTTAGTTAATTTTCATAATGAAGAATATGTTGACTTTGATTCTGACGCTTTGATTATTGTTGCGACTGGACCATTATCAAGTGAAAATATTATTCAAAAACTAGAAACTATTACAGGAGAAAAAATGTTTTCGTTTTTTGATGCCTGCGCTCCAATTGTGGAAAAAAGTAGTATTGATTTTACTAAAGCATATTATAAATCTCGCTATGAACAAGGCGATAATAGTTACATTAATTGCGCCATGAATAAAGAAGAATATGAAAAATTTTATGATGCTTTAATAAATGCTGAACTTGCCGAATTACATGATTTTGATAAAAAGTATTTTGAAGGTTGTATGCCAATTGAAGCAATGGCAAAAAGAGGAGAAAAAACTTTGCGTTATGGCCCTTTAAAACCAATGGGACTACGAAGAACACCCGAAGATCGTCCTTATGCCGTTGTACAATTAAGACAAGATAATGTTATTGGTAGTTTATATAATATTGTCGGTTTTCAAACTAATTTAACATATAGCGAACAAAAAAGAGTTTTCTCGCTTATTCCAGGATTAGAAAATGCTAAATATGTTCGATATGGCTTAATGCATCGCAATACTTATATTTGCGCTCCCAAACACCTAAATAGAGATTTGTCACTTAAAAATGCTCCATCTATTTTTATTGCCGGACAATTATCTGGTGTGGAAGGATATGTCGAAAGTGCATGTTCAGGAATTATTGCGGCAATAAGTGTTTATAAAAGACTAAAAGGAGAAGAATTTATTGCTCCACCAATAAATACAATGATTGGTGCTTTATTAAATTACTTAGCGATATGTTCTCCAAGTGATTTTTCACCAATGAATTCTAATTACGGAATCGTTCCGCGTGATACTAAGCTTGAAAAAATCGAAGTAAGTAATATTGCTCTTGCTTCATTAAAAGACTGGTGGAGTCATAATTATGAGTGATGAAATTAGCATGTATAAAGAATATCTAAAATTAGAAAAAGGATATTCGGATAAAACAATTGAAAGTTATTTAGAAGATATAAAAAAGTTTTATAAATATGCCGAAAAAAGGGGATTTAATCCTTTAAAAGTTTCTAATCTTACGATTCGTGGTTTTTTAAGCGATGAAAGAATTAATAATATTTCTAAACGTACTTTGAAGAGAAGATTAAGTGGATTAAGAAGCTTTTATGATTATTTAGAAAAAAATAAATATGTAAAATTTAATCCTTTTGTAGCGGTAACTTCACCTAAAGCAGATATTAAATATCCGAAAGTTTTATTTGATGATGATGTAGAAAAACTTTTAAAAGCTAACTTGGAAAGAAAAGATGAACTAATGGAGAGAGATCAAGCTATTCTTGAACTCCTTTATGCTTCGGGATTTCGTGGCTCTGAATTAGTAAATATTAATGTTAGTGATGTCGATTTTCGTGGAAGAATTATTAAAGTTATTGGTAAGGGCTCAAAAGAAAGGATTGTTCCTTTTTCTATTGAGTGTCAAAAAGCATTGAACACTTATTACAAAGATTTAAGGCCAAAATTATTACTTAAATCTACAAGTGAAGAAATATCCACTAAATTATTTTTAAATAGTAAAGGTGAAAAATTAACTTTACGCGGTTTAGAATATATTTTGCATCAAATAGAAAATAAAACGGGAATATTTTTAGGACTTCACCCCCATATGCTTCGTCATACTTTTGCTACGGGTCTTTTAGAACGAGGAGCAGATTTAAGAGTAATTCAAACGATGTTAGGACATGCATCTATTTCTACAACTCAAATTTACACTCATGTAACTACAGAGGCGATGAAAAAAGAATATAATGAGGCGCATCCTCGTGCAAAAATAAAAAAATAGCAACAAAAATCCACTCTTTGTTGATAAATATTCAATAATGTTGTATTCTTTTTTTGGAAACGGAGGAAAAAAATATGTCAAATAAAGTAAAAGGTTATTTGCTTGGAATTTTAGCTTCTTTAGCTGTAGTGGCTCTTTGGATTGTTCTTTATGTTTTTGTTGGCATTATTGCAGGATATATCGGTGCATTGATGGCACTATCAATTATCATGATTTACAAAAAATTTAATCCAGAAGATAATAGTAATGTTATTTACGTTGTTGCTTCAGTTATCGGATTATTTGAAATCTTCATTGCGGAATTTGCGAGTGTTGGCATTATGTGCGTTATGAACAATAAAGATTTTGGCAGTGAAGTGGCAAATTCTTTTGTTGGTATAGTACTTGATGTTGTTATTGCAGTCATTTTGTCGGCTTTAGTTTTATTCTATTACATTAGACAACAAACTAAAAAAGTTGAGACTCGTAAAGTAGAAAGTACAACTTCACCATTAGAAAACATTGAAACAAGTGAAAAAACAAACGAAAGCGAGAAATAATCATGGATTTCCAACAAACTAAAGATGAACTAATTACGCAAGGATTAATTTCATCTACTGAGGATTTGATTTTATGTGAAGATGCTCCTAGTAATTTTGATATTATTATGGGAGGAGCGTTAGGCGCGGCTTTAACTGCGAATAAGCGTAAAGTATATGCTTTAACTGTTGATGATAAGCGTATCCAACTTTTTTATTTAGATAAGAAAACTTTAAAATACTTAAACTTAGTTGAGCGTTATAACATTAGCGATTTGAAGAAAATAAAAGCAAGCACTTTTTTAGGCTATCAAGTTATATTTAAAACTAATGAACACACTATCAGTTTGCTATCTTCTAAAAAATATCGTGGTTATGATCAAAAAGAGGCTGTTAAGAGTATTTTTAACAAGTTAAAAGCATTAAAAAAATAATTATTTATGGGAAGTGATTTCGCTTCCCGTTTTTATTTGTTTAAAAAGCAAAAAAAAGTTGCATAGTAATACTTACTATGGTAGAATAACTTGGCCTGAAAAATCAGGACTACACACATCATGGATTCATAGTTCGTGTCTTAATTACTTAAGGGACTATGTTCGAAGTGATGGAGGAACTAACAAAAGGAGGACTCATAAAATGAGCGAAAAGGAAGAAGAAGTCGTAGTAGAAGAAAACGTTATGGAACAAGCTATGCCTGAAGAAGGTACACCTGTCATAACAATGAAAAAACTTCTTGAAGCTGGTGCACACTTTGGTCACCCAACAAGAAGATGGAATCCAAAAATGCAAAAATACATTTTTGGTGCAAGAAATGGAGTTTACATTATCGATCTCCAAAAAACTGCAGCTAAAATTGAAGAAGCATATGCAGCTTTAAAACAAATCGTATTAGATGGTGGTAAAGTTTTATTTGTTGGAACAAGAAAACAAGTCCAAGAAGAAGTTATTGAAGAAGCAAACCGTTCTGGTTCATTCTACATCACAAACCGTTGGTTAGGTGGTACATTAACAAACTTCAAAACTTTATCAAACTCAATCCGTCATTTAAAAGATTTAGAAAAAATGGCTGATGATGGTACATTTGATGTCTTACCTAAGAAAGAAGTTGCTCTTTTAAAGAAAGAACAAGAAAAATTAATGAAGAACTTAGAAGGTATCAAAGAAATGCGTAAAGTACCTAACGCAATCATCGTTGTTGATCCACGTATGGAACACAATGCAGTTGCAGAAGGTCGTAAATTAGGAATCCCTGTATTTGGTATTTGTGATACAAATGCTGATCCAGATGAAGTAGATTACGCAATTCCTGCAAATGATGACGCTATCCGTTCAGTACATTTAATCTTAGCAGTTTTAGCAGACGCTATCGTTGAAGCAAAAGGTGGACAAACAATTATTGCTTACACTAAAGATGAAGATGATTCAGAAGTCTCTATGAATGATGCTTTAAAAGAAGAAGAAAAGAAAGTTGAAGAAGATGCTAAAGAAGAAAAACCTCAACGTAGAGCACCAAGAAAAAGAGTAAACAAAGAAGAAACAGCTCCAAAAGCTGAAGAGGAAAAATAAAAATGGCAAAACCAATTATTGAATTAATCAAAGTTTTAAGAGAACGTACTGGCGCAGGTATGATGGACTGCAAAAAGGCATTAGAAGAATGCGATTGCGACATCGATAAAGCTTGTGACTGGTTAAGAGAAAAAGGTATCGCTAAAGCAGCTAAAAAGGCAAGCCGTATTGCTGCTGAAGGTTTAACATTTGTTAAAGCATGTGATAAATGCGGAAAAGCAATTATCATTGAAGTTAACTGTGAAACAGACTTCGTTTCTAAAAGTGATGCATTTAATGAATTAGTTCAAGAAACAGCTAGAGTTATTATGCACAATAATATTGCTACTGTTGAAGAAGCAAAAGAAAATGCAGAAATCAAAGATTTATTTACTAACGCCACTGTTAAAATTGGTGAAAAATTAGATTTACGTCGTTTTGAAATTGTTGAAGCTTCAGAAGGACAAGCAATTGGTACTTACATCCACATGAAAGGTAAAATTTCTGTTTTAGTAGTTACTGATAAAGCTTGTGATGATGTTAAAGGTTTAGCAATGCACATTGCTGCGAATAACCCATTATATATCACAAAAGCTGATATCCCTGCTGATGTATTAGAACACGAAAAAGCCATTCAAATGGAAGCTGCTAAGACTGATGAAAAATTAGCTGGCAAACCAGAAGCAGTTGTTGCTAAAATTATCGAAGGTAAAGTTAACAAACAACTTTCTGAAACAACACTTTATGAACAAGATTATTTATTAGAACCAGGAACTACAGTTGGTAAGTTCTTAAATAGTCGTGGTGTTAATGTTGTTAAATTCGTACGTTACATGGTTGGCGAAGGCATTGAAAAACGTAAAGATGACTTTGCTGCTGAAGTAATGAGCCAAATTAAATAATTAAACTTTAAAGAACACTCCTTTTGAAGTGTTCTTTTCATAAACATTGGAGGTATTATGAGTACATATAAACGTGTGTTATTAAAATTAAGCGGTGAAGCACTTGCTGATAAAAACAATAATATGATTCTAGAAAATTATAGTCTAGATCAAGTAGCGGCATCTATTAAATTAATGGTTGACAAAGGAATGGAAGTTGCAGTCGTCGTTGGCGCTGGTAATATTTGGAGAGGCAAACTTGCTAAACAAATTGGCATTGAAAGATCAACCGCTGACTATATGGGAATGCTTGGCACTATTATTAATGCTTTAGCGCTTCAAAGCGCTATTGAGAAGACTGGCATTGGCTGTCGTGTCTTAAGCGCTTTAGAGATTAAAGCAGTCGCGGAAACTTATATACGTCGCCGCGCAATTAGACATTTAGAAAAAGGCCGTGTAGTTATATTTGCTGGTGGTACAGGTAATCCATATTTTACTACTGATACATGTGCGACATTACGTGCTATGGAAATTGAAGCTGATGCTATCTTAATGGCTAAAAATGGTGTTGATGGCGTTTATACTGCTGATCCTAAATTAGATAAAGACGCTCAATTTATTAAAACTATTACTTTTGATGAAATGTTAAAACGTGAATTAAGAGTTATGGATCCAACTGCAATTGCCCTACTTAAAGATAATCAAATTGAAATACGCGTTTTTGATATGAATGAACCTACAAATATTGAAAAATTAATTAATGGTGAAGACATCGGAACCACCATAATAAAAGGAGAATAAAACAATGGATGAAGAGTTAATCTTAGAATGTATTGAAGAAATGAATAATGCCCACGCTAATTTTGAAAAGTCATTAGCGACATTACGTGCTGGACGTGTTTCTCCAGCTGCTTTAGAAGAAGTAAAAGCTGATTATTATGGAGAAAAAACTCCTATTACTTATATTGCTTCAATTACTAATATGCAATCAAATGTCTTAGTGGTAAAACCATTTGATCGTAATGATGTTAAATCCATCGTTGCCGCTATTAACGAAGCAAATTTAGGTGTTAATCCAATTAATGATGGAGATTCTATTCGTTTAGTATTCCCAACTCTAACTGAAGATCGTCGTCGTGATTTAGTTAAAGTTGCTAAAAAATATGGCGAAGAAGCTAAAGTCGCAATTCGTAATATTCGTCGTGATTATAATGACAAAGTTAAAAAGGATAAGGAATTGCCAGAAGATTTAGCTAAAAAGCTTGAAAATGATATTCAAAAAGCAACTGATGAGGCTGTTAAAAATATTGATGCTTCTATAGCTAAAAAAGAAAAAGAAATAATGGAGATTTAATTTTATTAGGTAATTTCATAATTTATAAATATTGGGGATTTGAAAAAAAGTCTCCAATTTTTTTATGCTGTTTCATCTTGCTTTTAATGTTATACTTTAAATATCAACTAGTAGTGGAGTTTATTTTTTTGTTTTTTGAAATAAAAATATCAACTCTCGGAAGAGTATGTTAATGTTTTATGACTATTTGTTTTATAATTATGGCGTAGGAGGAAAAAACAAGATGGAAACAATAGGAGATAGAATTAAAAAGAAAAGAAAAGAAGCCAAAATGACTCAGCTTGAACTTGCGAATAAGTTAAGCGTCACTGATAGGGCTGTTAGTAAATGGGAACAAAATGAAGGAAACCCTGATATTAGTATCCTTCCTAAAATTGCAGAAATTTTCAATGTTACATTGGATTATTTAATGACAGGTAGTGAGCCAAAAAAAGAAATTATTATAATGTCGAAATTAGAACTATGTGCAAAAAGCGATGATCCGACGATGATAAAATCTTTAACATCTGATAGAGATGAAAACGGAAAGAATCTTTTGGATTATGTAAAAAAATATAATAGTAAAAAAGTTTTAAAAGCATTAATAGATAATCATAGTTACCAAAATTATTATAATCGTCTTTTGCAGAGAGCATCTACAGTGTCTGCTACAAAGATGGCTATTGAAATAATGTTAACATGTATTCCAGTAGATAGAGAAAGAGAAGTAATAGAAGAAGTTTTTCACTCAGAAATTAGAACTACTGACGATAAATTTATAGAGGCTTTAAAGTGTAACATAAATGACAGTATAGAAATTGCTGAAGGTTTAAAAAGTGTTTTTAAATTTTTAGTAGAAAATTATGATGGTTTATCAAAAAAGCAAAAAGAATACTATTTTAATCTGGCAGAAAACGAAGAAGAAAGTGGACCTAATTGCTGGATTACAGCATATCCATATTTTGTTGAATACGCAATTTTAGAAAATAACGACGCATTATATGAAATGCTTATTTCACAAATCGAAAGACACAATAAATGGGTCGAAACATCAAAAACTAGTATAAAAAAGCAACATAGAAATAGTGAATATGATTATTATCTGCAATTTTTTAAAGGTGTTAATTTATATTTGCTACCATCAACATTCAATTATTTAATTTCCAAAAAGAATTTTAGACTTGCATATAGAGTAAATGCACTTTTAAGAAATCCACATACAAAAAGAGAAATTGAACTTTTAGAAGTTGAAAATAATGATACTATTAACGAAAAAGAAAAAATAGAATTTCGTTGTATTGACTGTCATATGATAGTGTTAGAAGAAATAGAAAAATTAAAAGACTTAACATATATTAAAGAAATTTTAGATAATAACTATGTCAATTATTATGAAATGGTTTATAAATTATTAAAAACAAACAAAAAGGCTTTATTTAAGTTTTTTGTTGATAATAATTTAATTGAATTATCTGAACTTTTAATGAATGATAACGAGAAGAAATTATTAAATCAAAGCTGGGTGTATTTTAATTATCACGCAGGCGATGAATTGACATTAAAACAATCAATTATTATTACAAACGATTCAAAAAAAGCATCAAAAGACAAAAAATATGTTTATTATAGAGATTTTGAGTATAAACTAGCTGAACTAATTGATACTGATTTAGATTTTGAATCACAAAAAACAAGTGATAATGCGATCATTAAATATTTTGAAATGTTTAAAAATGATGTGTTTAATAAAATAAAAACAATAATAGATGCTGAAAACAAAGAAAAAGAAGAAAAGTTAGAAAAGGCGAGACTAACAAAAGAACTGACTCGTCCGTATTTTGAAAACCTTCTCTTAATGGGCAATGAAGATATGTTTATAGTTAAACTATGCTCGTTATTTGAGACTATATTGCGTTTTGATTATAAATGTGACCATGATAATATTTATGAAAATATGAAACAATTTTTTGATAAAGGCCCTAAAAGCCGTGATATTGATGATGGGTGGGGATATATGACATTAGATACTGAATACGAAGAACGCTATGTAAAACCATGGAATGAAAAAAAAGATTTAATGAATAAATTAAGACTTAAAAGAAATTCTATAGTTCATCCAGAAAGAAACGAACACGCTGATTTGAGCGAAGAAGAGTTAAAAAAATGTTTAGACTTTGTCTTTGCTGCTAACGGAGGAAATATATTCAATGAATAAATATCAATTAAATTTTTTAAAACAAATAATTGTTAGTGTAGATGGAACCGATGGTGTGGGTGATTACGAATTAGATAATGAAGGCAACCTTATCATTATACAAAATGAAAACTATAACATCACAAGTTATACTTTAAAAATAAAAAATAAAGATATATCTTCTGTTTTTTATTATATTAATGACTGGAGCAAAGTAAATTCAAATGATGATGTAATATCGGTTCCTATTGATTTCAATAATCCGACTAAAACAATTAAAATAGAATTTAAAAACGGGTTAGTTGATGACTTTGAGATAAATGTTTTGTTAAAAAGCGCAGATAAAGATGCATGGAATATAAAGCATTCAAGAGAAGTTAAAGAAGAAAGATTAAAAAATGTAGGGTTAGTTTTAAATAATGATGGTCATTTACATACTGTGATTTTTAAACCATGCTGTGATGAATATTTATATACAATTGTTAAATGGTATGCAATAGGATATTCAAAAGGAAATTATTATAATACAATAAGCAATCATTTTTTAGAAGAACAAAAAATTCAAAATAGTTTTTATTCAAATATTGAATGTGCTTTTTATGTTGCTGCCGAAATAACTCAATTTGATAAAGATGGAAAAGAATTAATATCATCAACTATTGGGTTCAAAAGTTGAGTTTAGACTTGAGTAGGTGATAATTTTGAAATATTTATTTTTTGATATAGAATGCTCAAATTGTTTTAAAAAAAGTCCAAAAATATGCGAATTTGGTTATGTGCTAACTGATGATAAGTTCCAAGTTATTAGAAAAGATGATATACCTATGTCGCCTGGAAGAAAATGTGCTGACAATAGATTTGACACAACAATTTATAAAAGAGATCCAAATTTTCAGTGGGCATATGATCTTGATTATTATTTTGAATGTCCAGAATTTCTTCAATATTATGAATTTATAAAACAATTGTTTAAAAAAGAAGATGTTTTAATATTTGGATATTCAGTCGAAAATGATGTTAGATATCTAGATAATGCTTTTAAAAGATATAAATTAAATCCAATTGAATATAAAATATATGACATCCAAAAAATGATGAAATATTATTCTGAAAAGAAAGAAAAAATTATGGGATTAGAGAATGCATTTAAAAAGCTTTGTTCTATTGATGAGTTTATAAAATTACAACCGCATTTATCTAGAGATGACGCTATTATGGCAATGAGAGTTTTACAAAAAATGTGTGAAAATCTTAATGTTACCCCAATAGAAATGATAGAACTTTGTGATAAATGTAAATATGATTCCGCAGAGTATTTGACTGAATATTATAATAGACGAAAAGAAAAAGAGATTCTCGAATGTCGAAAATCATCAGGACTAGTAATATGGGAAGAGTTTTACAAAAGTGAAATATCATTTTTAGAAAACGAAAATTCAATTGGAAAAATAGTTACTATTAGTGGCAAAATAAAAGAAAATATAAATGCTTTAAATGAAGTAATTGATATAATTAAAGAAAAAAATTTTGTTGCTTTTGATAAGATTGGTGGATCGGATTATTTAATAACATTGGATGAAGAAGATACAACCAGAATTAAAAAAGTGTTAAAGTATCCATATTCAGGAAAAGTAATTAGTATTCAAGAATTTAAAAATTTAGAGATAAAAATTTGATAAGTATTACTATATTTAAATTTCGTTATTAAGCTTAAAAAATAAAAAAGTTCGTTCCGTGAAATATCAATCGGTTCGAACTTTTTTTATTACTTTGCTAGTAATTGCCATTTATTTTTATTAAAATATATCAAAAAAGCAAAAAAGTTGCTATTTATATTACTACACTATGTGTATAATATAAATAAAGTTAGGTGGTGGCGTAGTTGAAAAAAGAATTTGTACTTCAAAAAAAATTGGACCACATCGCCTTCATTATGGATGGGAATGGCCGTTGGGCTAAAAAAAGATTACTTCCTAGACATTTAGGCCATAAAGAAGGTTGTAAAAGAGTTATAGAAATTGTTCGCGCTTGTTGTGATTTAAATATTTATTGCGTAAGTCTATACGCTTTTTCTACAGAAAACTGGAAAAGGCCACAAGATGAAATTGACCATCTTTTTTACTATTTAGATGATTTCTTTAATAATAATATTGAAGAATTTATTGAAAAAGGTGTTAGAGTTCATTTAATGGGCGATATTAATCGTTTACCATTACATACCCAAGAAACAATAAAACGCTCGATGAATATGACAAAAGATTTAAACAAACATGTTTTTAATGTTTGTTTAAATTATGGTGGAAAAGATGAAATTGTTCGAGCCGCAATAAGTCTTGCTAAAGACGTTAAAGATAATAAAGTTGATATTTCTCAAATTGATGAAACAATATTTGAAAACCATATGATGTGTCATGGTTTACCTCCAGTAGACTTAATGATTAGAACATCAGGTGAACAAAGAATATCAAATTATATGTTATGGGAATTAGCGTATGCTGAAATGATATTTCCTACTACACCTTGGCCAAGTTTTACCAAGGATGAACTTATTAAATGCTTAGAGATTTATCAAAAAAGAGATAGAAGATTTGGAGGGCTAAAGAATGAATAAATTGTCCACTGATGCAAAGAAGTCAATGAATGATCGTATTGTTACTGCTTTAATATTAGTATTAGTTTGTGCTCCATGTTTATTTATAGGTGGATGGTTTTTCGCTATTTTAGTATTTGTAGCAACATTTTTTGCTTGCCATGAATTTATTAATGCCACCAAAAATAAATCTTATAGTTTATTCTTACATATTTTTGTACATGTAGTAACATATTCTTTTATTTTCTGGACATTAATTAAAAACAATTTAATTGACTTTGGTTGGGAAATAGAAAATTGGTCTTTTGTTAATGCATTTAATGCTGATAAATCCATAAATGTTTCGGTTATTGGTATTGCTGTAGGTTTTTTAGTGTTATTTTTCTTAACGCTTAATCATGAAAAATTTAATGTTTCAGATGCTACATATTTATGTACGATGATGGTGTTTATGGGATTAGCGATTCAATCGTTCCTTTATTTACGATTCCGCCCTGCTTGTGGAGTGGAACCAGGGTTCTTTGATATCGAAAATTCAACATTACTAGTTTATGTTATTTTAGGAACTTTCTTATCTGATGCTGGTGCATATTTCTTTGGAATATTATTTGGAAGAAATAAAATGAATGAAAGAATATCTCCTAAAAAGACTTGGGAAGGATTCGTTGGAGGAGTTATAACTTCCACTATATTAAGTTTCTTATTTGCTTTCTTATTAGCGTATTATAAGCATCCAATTTTAAAGGATATTTTTGATTATGAACATTGGTATAATATTTTAATTGTTTCACTTATTATGCCATTAACCGCTAATTTGGGAGATTTCATTTTCTCATCTATTAAACGTAACTACCAAGTTAAAGATTTTGGTACCTTATTAAAAGGACATGGTGGAGTTCTTGATCGTATCGACTCATTACTTGTTACATCTTTAGTTGTAACAATTATTGTTATTTTTATGGGCCATGGATGGAGTTTCTTATTATGAGAAAAATAATTTTATTAGGGGCTTCAGGTTCTATTGGGAGCCAAACTATTGATATTATTAAAAAGCATCGTAAAACTTTTGATTTAGTAGGTTTTAGTGTCGGAAATAGAGTAGAAGTTATTGATGGCATTTTACGTGAATTTAAAAATGTTAAATATGTTGTAATTAAAGAAAAAACAAACATGGAACAATTTAAAAATCGTTATCCACATATTAAGTTTAATTATGGCGATGATGGCTTAACAAAAATCATTGAAGAAGTTAAATGCGATATGGTTGTTAATGCTTTAGTGGGATTTGTTGGTTTTTTACCAACTATTAAAACATTAGAATTAGGAATTGATTTAGCGCTTGCTAATAAAGAGTCTTTAGTAGTTGGTGGCAAATTAGTTAATGATTTAATTAAAAAACATCATAGTCATTTATATCCAATCGATAGCGAGCATGTAGCTTTGGCTAAATGCTTAAAAGCAGATAAAAAAGTTGATCGATTAATTATTACGGCATCAGGTGGAGCGTTTAGAGATTTTAATCGTGAGCAATTAAAAGATGTCACAGTTGAGATGGCTTTAAAACATCCATCATGGCAGATGGGAAATAAAATTACTATTGATTGCGCAACAATGATGAATAAAGGATTTGAAATTATTGAAGCATATTATTTATTTAACTTTCCATTAGATAAAATTGATGTTTTACTTCATGATGAATCGCACATTCATTCTCTAGTGGAATTTGATGATGGTTCATATATTGCCGATATTGGTCCAGCAGATATGCGTGTACCAATAAGCTACGCTTTATTTAAAATGAAACGTGTTAAAAATGATTTTAAACGTTTACCAATTGAAGAATTTGGAACATTCCATTTTCGCAAGTTTGATCCCAATAGATATCCTTGTGTAGGATACGCTCGTGAGGCTTTAACAATTGGAGGAACAATGCCAGCGGTAGTTAATGCAGCGAATGAAGAAGCAGTATATGCTTTCTTAAATAAAGAGATTTCGTTCTTATCAATCGAAAAAATTATAAAAAATGTTATGCAAGAGCATAATGTTATAAAGAGTCCAACTTTGTCGGACTTGCTTATGGCAAATGATTGGGCACGTGAGCAAGCAAAAAAATTGATAAAAAAGGAGCATGATTTATGTATTTAGCAGGAATTGATATTTTATCGATATTATTATGTATTATCAGTTTAGGAATTTTAGTTATTATTCATGAACTTGGCCACTTTACTATGGCTAAACTTTTTAACGTTTATGTTAATGAGTTTTCTATTGGTTTTGGACCACAACTTTTAAAAAAGAAAAAAGGAGAAACAACTTATTCTTTACGCGCTATCCCATTAGGTGGATATGTTTCGATGTTTGGTGAAGGTATGGAAGAAGGACCAGATGGAGAAGAACTTAAAAACATACCTCAAGAACGTAGTTTACTTGGAATTAAAAAATGGAAACGCGCCATTATCATGGCGGCAGGTATCATTCTTAACTTTGTCTTAGGATTCTTATTATTCTTTACTAATAATGCTTTCTTTGGACAACCGACATTAAGTAACCAAGTAACAGTTCAAGAAAAGTCGCCAATTGCGGAAAAAGGTTTAAAGACAGGCGACTATATTATTGAAGTAACAAGAACTTGTAATATTGATGGAAACGCTAATGCATGTTCTAGCCTTAAGCCAGTAGAAATTACATCGGAAAATCCTACTGATTTATGGTATAGTGCTCTAGCAATAAAAGTAGATGGAGAAAATGGCTATGATATTTCTCCTAAAAATGCTAATGATACATTAACGCTTGCCATTAAATATTATTCAGAAGGTGAGCAACCGAGTGATGCAAAAACCATTGATATTACTTTAACTGTTGATGTGGCAAAAAATGGCACATTATCTTGGAGCAAAATGGGTATTTCTACTTATTATCAATATGTGAGATATAAAAGTTTAGGGGCTATTTTAGGCGCAACCAATAGAGACTTTGGTGACAACACAGTCTTAATTGCTAAAACACTAGGTGGATTATTTGTTGGTAAAAACTGGGACGCTGTTGGAGGACCAGTAGCGATATTTACTCAATCATCACAAGTTTTAAAGAGCTATGGTTTTGGTATGTTTATTTATTTATGGGGAGCAATTTCTGTTAACTTAGCAATATTTAATTTGTTACCATTCCCAGGATTAGATGGCTGGCATTTATTGGTGGTTATTATTGAAGGAATTACTAAAAAAGAAATTCCAGAAAAAGTAAAAAATATTGTTTCAACAATTGGATTAATCTTACTTTTTGGATTAATGATATTTATTATGGGACGAGATATTATACGACTATTTTAGCGTATTAGGTTTTTGATTTATGGAAGATAAAGTATTTGAAAGATTTTTAAAAGGAATGAACATTACTAATATCGAAGACTATGATATGTCTTTTGATTTATGTGAATGGAGCCCAATAAAAATTAACAATGAAAAAATATTAACCATGGTAATTAGAAAAGAAATGCCATGGAATTATGACTTATTAAGAAAATTTTTAGGATCATTAAAAAACATTACTACTTATAAATATACAATTCAGTATATTTATGATTTTAAACCCAGTGCTGAAGATGTTTATCATTTATTAACGGATTGGTATTTTGCTAATTTCGGCATTGCTTTTTTAGAAGATTATAAATTCAACGAAGAAAAACTAATAATTCAAGTCGATGATATCCCTTCAATCACTAATAAATTAAAAGGATTTATCGATTTATTAGAAATTATTAATTACGATGATGTATTTGAGATAGCAAATAAATCTATTCAAACTGAAGAAACCGTTTTTGAAGAAAAAGAAACAATAGATGACGATGACGAAGAAGAAATTGATGAAGATGAAGCATATCGTTTAGAAATGGAACGTCGTAATCAAGAACGTTTAGAAGCAATGAAAGACGCTGTTGATAACTACGAACCCTTTAAAGAAAAGAAAGATAGCAGCGGTGGATTTGGAAAATACAAAAAGTTTTGCATTAGGAACATCGATACTAATTCTGAAAATGTCGATTTTGATGCCAAAGTATTTTCCTATGAAGAACGCAATACAAAAAAAGGCACAATTATTGCTACATTTGGCGTTGCGGACGCTACAGGAGCAATTCACGTAAAAGTATTTGAAAATGCTAAATATTTTACAAAAGAAAAAATTCAAAGTATTAAAATTGGCGCTAATGCTCGAATTCGAGGACATGCTGAATATGATACTTTCGCCAAAGAATTAAATGTTACTGCGCGTTTTATTGATTTACTTCCTCCTGATGAACCAAGAAAAGATGAAGAGGAAGAAAAACGTGTGGAATTGCATTTACATACTAAAATGTCCACAATGGATGGCGTTACTAATATTGAAGATTATATTGCTTTAGCTCATTCAATGGGACACAAAGCAATTGCGGTTACAGATCATGGGGTTGTACAAGCTTTCCCAGCTGCGCAAAATGCAAGTAAAAAATATGGGAATATTAAAATCCTTTATGGTAGTGAACTTTACATGATTGATGATGAAGTTAATGCTATTAGAAATCCTTGTGATTTAGAACTTAATAAAGCTACTTATGTAGTATTCGACTTTGAAACAACGGGATTATCAGCAAGATATGATGATATTATCGAATTTGGTGCCGTTAAGTTTGAACAAGGTCGTGTCGTGGATTCTAGAGATATATTTGTTGATATTAATAGACCTCTATCAGAAAAAATTAAAGAATTAACTGGCATTAATGATGCCATGATAAAAGGACAAAATTCCTTAGTAGAAGCAATTCACAAAATTCGTGACTTTGTTGGTGATGCGATATTAGTATCTCATAACGCGGACTTCGATATTGGATTTTTAAATGCTGCTTGTAAAAAAATTAATGAGCCAATATTTATGAATCCAGTTGTAGATACTTTAGCTTTAGCTAGATTTCTATTTCCAGAATCTCGTAACCATCGTTTAGGAACATTATGTCGTAACATGGATGTTGTTTATGATGAAGATGCTGCCCATAGAGCGGACTACGATGCTAGTGTAACTAATGAAGTATGGCAAGCTATGATTGCGGTTTTAACAAAAGAAAATGCCCATTTAACACATAAAGATTTAGCTAATCTTAAAGCAAGTGATGAACATTATAAACATCTTAGACCTGTACATGTGGTGGCTTTAGCTAAAAATGCTGCGGGTTTAAAAGATTTATTTAAAATTATTTCATTTTCACATATAAATTATTTTGCTAACATACCAAAAGTACCACGCAGTTTGTTGGTTAAATATCGTGAAAATTTATTATTAGGTAGTGCTT
Source organism: uncultured Bacilli bacterium (assembly GCA_934140155.1). GTDB lineage: Bacteria > Bacillota_I > Bacilli_A > RFN20 > CAG-826 > RUG131. The sequence goes on from CAKPBC010000001.1 coordinate 616,175, forward strand.
GTTTTAATGGTGAAGTATTTGATACCGCTCGTACAAGAACAAAAGAAGTATTACAAAAAGTAGTTAGTTTTTATGACTATATTGAGGTACAACCAACAGAAAATTATTCATATTTAATTAATATGGGTGATATTAAAGATGAAGAAGAATGTCATCAATATGTAAGAGATATAATTGAAGCTGCGGACGCTGCAGGTAAAGTAGTTGTGGCAACAGGAGACGTCCATTATCTTAATCCGGAAGATAAAAGGTACCGTGATGTATTTATTTCCGCAAAAGCAATCGGAAATATTAATCACCCATTAATGCCTTATGCTCGTGAAAATATGGATTATTTTGAAAATCCAGATCAACATTATCGTACAACAAGAGAAATGCTTGATGCGTTTGAATATTTAGGAAAAGAAAAAGCAAAAGAAATAGTTGTAACAAATACAAATAAAATTGTGGATATGATTGATGTATTAGAACCAATTAAATCTAAACTTTATACTCCAACTATTGAAAACTGTGAAAACTTGTTAAAAGATTTATGCTATTCTAATGCTCATAAAAAATATGGTGATCCATTACCACCAATTGTGGCTGAACGTCTAGAAAAAGAACTTAATGGTATTATTAATAACGGATATTCGGTTATTTATTATATTGCTCATAAAATTATTCATAAGGCTAATGAAGATGGCTACATGGTTGGTTCAAGAGGATCAGTCGGTTCATCATTCGTTGCCACCATGGCGGATATTACAGAAGTTAATGCTTTGCCTCCTCATTATCTATGTCCAAACTGTAAACATAGTGAATTTGAAGGTATTCCTCAAGTATCATCAGGATTTGATTTACCAGAAAAAGATTGTCCAATATGTGGACATAAGATGATTCATGATGGACAAAATATTCCATTTGCTACATTCTTAGGATTTAACGCTGATAAAGTTCCAGATATTGACTTAAACTTCCCAGGCGACTATCAACCAATCGCACACCTTTACACTAAAGAATTATTAGGTGCGGGAAATGTCTTTAAAGCTGGTACTATTGAAACTGTTGCGGAGAAAAACGCTTATGGTTACGCTAAAGGATATTTTGAAAGAGTCGGACCTAAAATTGGAAAAAGCCTCGATAAAATATCTAAAGCAGAAATTGAATACTTAGCAAAAGGATGTACGGGTGTTAAAAGAACAACTGGTCAACATCCAGGCGGTATTGTTGTTATTCCAAAAGATTATGAAGTTTATGATTTTACTCCAATTCAATATCCTGCTGATGATAAAGAAGCCGCTTGGAAAACAACACACTTTGATTTCCACGCTATTCACGATAACGTTTTAAAACTGGATTTATTAGGCCACGTTGATCCAATGGCACTTAAGATGATGGCGGATACAACGGGAATTGATGTCAAAACTATTCCTTTAAATGATCCAGAAACGTTATCAATATTCTCTAGTGATGTGGCTTTAAAAAGACACTCAAATTATTTACATGAAACTACTGGTGCTTTAGGTATTCCAGAGTTTGGTACTAATATGGGACGTCAAATGTTAAAAGAAACATCACCTAAATTATTCTCGGATTTATTAATTCTTTCTGGCTTATCACATGGTACTGGTGTTTGGGCGGGAAATGCGGAAGAATTAATTCGTAATGGTACTTGTACTTTACGTGAAGTTATCGGATGTCGTGATGATATTATGACTTATTTATCCGCGAAAGGTGTTCCGCCTTTAACATCGTTTAAAATCATGGAAGATGTTCGTAAAGGTAAAAAAGTAAAACCAGAATATGAGCAAATAATGCGTGAAAATAATGTACCAGATTATTACATTGATTCATGTAATAAGATTCAATACATGTTTCCTAAAGCTCACGCAACAGCATATGTTATGATGGCTATTCGTGTAGGTTGGTTTAAAGTACATATGCCATTATATTACTACGCTACATTCTTAACTGTTCGTTCAAAGCAATTTGAACTTGAAACTATGATTAGTGGTGAAAAAGCAATCATTAAACGTTTAGAAGAAATTAAAGCAAAAGGCTTTGATGCTTCCGCAAAAGAAGTAGATATTGAAAAAACACTGACAATTTGCTTAGAGATGGCAGAAAGAGGATTCTCATTCTCTAATATTGATTTATATAAATCAGATGCTTCTAGATTCTTAGTAGATGAAAAGAATAAATGTTTAATTCCACCATTTATTGCTATTGATGGACTTGGAGAAGCCGCGGCGGTTTCAGTAATTGAAGCAAGAAAAAACGGCGAATTCTTATCAAAAGAAGACTTGCTTGCTAAAACAAAATTATCACAAACTCACGTGGCAAAATTATCTGAACTACATGCTTTAGATAATTTAGCTGAAACAAATCAAATGGATTTATTTTCGTTTTTTAACATTTGATATATAATATAAAAGGCCTTGAGCCTTTTTATCGGGACGTAGCACAATTGGTAGTGCGCTTGCTTCGGGAGCAAGAGGTCGTGCGTTCGATTCGCATCGTCCCGACCATTTAGATTGAATTAGTTCGATTCCTATACTTGGTTCGAACTTTTTTATTGCTCATATTTATTGCTCACTTTTATTGATTTATTGCTCACTTTTTGATATTATAAAGGTGAGCAATAAAGGAGATACTCTTATGGATATAGAATTTTTTAAAGAACTTATTCAGTATGAATATGAAAAAGAATGGATTGAGTTTAAAGAAAATTGGTATAACAGAGAAGAAATAGGAGAGTACATTTCGGCGTTATCGAATGTTGCAACTATTTGTGGTGTACCATACTCTTATATGATATGGGGCATAAAAGATAAAACGCATGAAGTAATAGGAACATCATTTAATTTTGATAAAGAAGAAAAAGGTGAGTCTTTAAAACATTACCTATCTAGAAACTTAACGCCTTCTATTTTATATACTTTTGAAGAACTTGAATATTTAGAAAAAAGAGTTGTTATTTTAACAATATCAGCAGCCAAATTGGTTCCAACAGAGTTTAATAAAGAAAGATTTATAAGAATAGGATCTAGTAAAGAACAATTAAGAAAATTCCCTATTATTGAAGCATCATTATGGGAAAAACTTAGAAAAGTTAATGATTCCATTTTAAATCACGAAGCTCCAAGACAAGATTTAACTTTTAATAAACTTCTCCTTTATTACATGACAAAAGACTTACCTTTAAAAACAAATACTTTTAAAGAAGATTTATTCTTTTATGTACCTAATACTAAAAAATATAATCTCTTAGCGTATTTAATGGCAGATAAGAATAATGTAATTATGCGAGTATCTGTCTTTGAAGGAACAAAGAAGTCAGATAACCTTTATTCAATTAAAGAATTTGGAAATCAATGCATAATTTATACAATCGATCAAGTCCTTGAATACTGTAATATCATTAATGTGATGCAAAATGATGAATCTAATAGAGTTGTAGAAAGAAAAGAAATTCCTCTTTTTGATTCTAAAGCTTTAAGAGAAGCAATTCTTAATGCATTTATTCATAATGATTGGTTAGACTTAAATGCTCCGATGGTTTCTGTTTTTAATGATAGAATTGATATATTATCATATGGAACACTTCCTAATGGGCAGACTATTGAAGGATTTTATGCCGGAAAAAGTAAGCCGAGATGTAGGGAACTTTCTGATATATTCTTGCAATTAAGAATTAGTGAAAGATCTGGCCGAGGTGTTAATAAAATAGTGGATGTTTATGGCAAAGATGCATTTACTTTCGGACAAGATTATATAAAAGTGTCGATTAAATACAACCGCCTTCTTGCTCACAAATCAAAAAAACGTGAGCAAGAAAGTGAGCAAGAAAAAAATAAAAAAATAAGTAAACCTCAGTTAAATATGAATAGAATTGTTTCCGAAATGCGAAATAATCCTAGTGTTACTACGATAGAATTAATAAATATTTTAGGATTAAAAAAGACATCAATTCAAAAATATATTCGTATATTACAAGAAAACGGAGTAGTTAAACGTGTTGGTGCAAATAAAAACGGATATTGGGATGTTTTAAAATAAAAAATAGGAGAGATAAGAAAAGGGAAAAAATTGAATATGAGAATTATAATGACTCATGAATCGCATTTTAGAAAACGGACAAAAAAATGGAAAAATTCTAAAAATTATTTAGGCTCTTTAATTTTTTTGGCCTTAAGTGTTAATAATTAAAATGATTTTACACTTGAATTCTCTAGAATAGATAGAAATAAAGCTGGCGAAATAAATGGCGAAATAAATGGCGAAATATCAGAAGAAGAATTCTCTGTTTTAAGTGTTTTTAAAACTAATAAAAATGCGACAAAAGATGAAGTTATCAAACAAACCGGTATTTCAAGTAGAACAATTGATAGAATTATTAAATCGTTGAAAGAAAAAGAATTGCTGAAAAGGGTTGGTGCAAATAAAAACGGCTATTGGAATGTTTTAAAATAAAAAATAGGAGAGATAAGAAAATGGAAAAAATAATAAAACAAACAATTGAATATGAAAATTATAAACAAAGCTTTTTTATAATGATTGGAATGTTTTGTGTTTTAACTATATTATTTACTATACCTTTTTTGACTTTATATTTTACTAAATCTGATAATAGATATTTGATTGCTTTTATAGTGTTTATGGCACTTAATATTATAATTTGTTTACCATTCATAATATACAATATATATCGCATGCATTTTATTACGCAAATGGGAAAGAAAATGAAGATAACTGAAGTGGAACTAAATAATTCAAATTCAGGAGTTTATGGATTAATGCGCTTTTATATTAATATTCCTAATTCTAATGGGAAAATTAAAGAAAAGAAAAGTTTATGTACAATGCGTGGAAGTCTTTTTAATCGGTATCAAAATAAAAAAGTAAAAATTTGTTATTTAGATAATTATGAATATTTCTTTATTGTCAAAGAATAAATATAACATCATTATTTAGGTGTAAGTCTCTAATGAAAATTGGAGATTTTTTGATGACACTTTAAAATATGTACAATGTTCAAAAATATGTTGACAAAAATCGTCGGGGGGGGGGGTATGATATATGAGAAAAGAGGTTTTTATATGAAAAAAGAAAAAAGTTTAAAGGCACTAAGCATTAAGGCTGTAGTCTTTAGTGCAATTGTTGCGGCTTTCGCGTTGTTTTGTGATCCGCTAAGTCTAACATTTAACATTTTTAGAGGAGATAAAGTAATATTTAACTTTTTTACAATTGCAGTGCCAAGATATGACTATGCGCCAGAAGATATTGCATTACTATATTATGGGGCAAATGTCATTATCGTTTTACTAGTTGTTGCTACACTTGTTTTAAGTATTTTAGCTTTATTAAATCAAAAAGGTAAGATGGTAAATGCCACTAACGGAATTACTAAAGCATTAAAAATTGTTTCAAAACTTGCATTTGGTTTAGGCGCTTTCCTTGCTAACATTGTTAATGTTGCTTTAGGTTTTATTACTTGTGGTGGAAATGGTGTTGTTACCCTTATTATTTATTTCGTTATTCTTATTTTAGCATCAATTATGAATACAACATGTAAGAATTACGCAAATAGAATTCTTCCAGCTAAACAAAATAAAGCAGTTGCTGAAAATAAATAATTAAAAAATAAGTTGATAGAAAGAGGAAAAAACTATGAAAAACAAATTTTTTATTGCCGTTGCTATGATGGCTTGTGCTTTACCATTAGTTTCTTGTGGTAATTCAAATGGAAAACAATACTATGAAACTGCAATTAAGCATGTTAAAAATGATTTATTGGAGCGTTCTAAATCGTGGGACTTCCAATATTCTAATGCTGAAGTTTGTGAACAAACTTTTAAAAGCGGAAATAAGACTATTGCTGTAGAATTCGATTATATTATTAAATATGAGGATATAAGTTTTGATTCAAAAAAAGAATTTGAAGGTACTTGTTATTTCATCATGTCTGATTATGATAAGACCACAAAAACTTTCAATAGTGTAAAATGCTCACAATGTTCTTATTATTTGACAAATGGTGATGACGGACTTAGATATACATATGCTTCTACAAAGGCATACGGGAAAGTAATTTATACACAAGATTAATAATTAGAATTTTTTATTAGTAATTATGCTTTCAAGATTGATTGCTTGAAGGCTTTTTTAATTTTTAATAGAAGATAGGCAATAACTAATTAGAGATAAAAATATAAAGATTATAAATTAACTTAGTTGTATTGCAAATTAGTCGATGCATCTCTAAATATTGGAAATTTGTAATATTTAATGCTATATTAAGTATGGTTATTAAACTAGAGGATAAAATTAATATTGATAGTTAATTTTAAATTTATTATCAACATATTTTATCCAAAAGCAAAGGAGACAAACGATTATGAAAAAAGAAATTGAAACAAAATCCGCTATTTTCCCAATGCCAGTTCTAATGGTAGCGACATATAATGATGACGGAACTGTTGATGTTATGAATGCTGCTTGGGGTATGATGTTAGAAATGGACCAAATAGTATTAAATTTATCAGACTTCCATAAAACTACTAAAAATATTTTAAAAAGAAAAGCTTTTACTGTTAGTGTCGCTGATGCAAAACACGTAAAAGAAGCGGATTATTTTGGTATTGCTTCTGGTAATGATATACCAAATAAATTAGAAAAAAGCAAAATGACATTTAGTAAATCTAATCATGTTGATGCACCAATTATTAATGAATTTCCAGTATGTATGGAATGTGAATTTTTAGAAGAAACCAGCTGCGGAATCGTTGGTAGAGTACTTAATGTTACCGCTGATGAAGAAGTATTAACTAATGGTAATGTCGATATTAGCAAACTAGACGCTATTGCATATGACCCATTCACTAATGGTTATTATGTTGTTAAAAAACGTGTTGGTAATGCTTTTAAAGATGGCTTAAGCATTAAAAAATAATGTATGATTGAAGTAAAAAATCCAACAAATTCTAAACCGATTGCCTATAAAACCGAATTGGGAAAAGAAGTTTATGAAACATTAGAAAAACTTAATATACCTTTTACGCGAGTTGAGACAAGTCCTGCGATTACTATGGAAGATTGCTTAGCAATTGATAAGGTATTAGGAGTAGAAGTTATTAAAACACTTTTTCTATGCAATCAACAAAAAACTAAATTTTATTTATTTGTTACAAAAAGCAATAAGAAATTTAATACAAAAGCATTTAGTTCGGCGCTTAATATAAGTAGAGTATCTTTTGGAAGCGAAGAATTACTGCATGAGTTATTAAAAGTAGTTATTGGTGCTTGTACTATGTTTAGTTGTTTAATTGATAAAGAAAACAAAGTAGATATAGTAATTGATGAAGATGTTATAAAAAATGAATATTATGGCTGTAATGATGGCACCACTACTTGCTATATGAAATTAAAAACAAGCGATGTGTTAGAAAAAATATTACCATTTTCTAATCATAAAGCGACAATAATTAGATTTAATTCTTAGTAAGAGTGATAAAGTGAATTAAATATTTTTTATTTATTCACTCTTTTTTTATTTTTGCTTTTAAAATATGTATTATAAATACATACAAAATTAAAAGAATATTTATAACTTGAATAATTTTTCAATAAATGTAGAATAAAATAAACGAGGTGTGAGTATGTATCAAATTTGTATCGTTGATGATGAAATTAAAGAAATTAAATCACTTAAAGATTCCATCTTTAGTTTCTTTAAAACTAAATCATTAACTGTAAATGTTGATAAGTACGACAATCCAGTTTCTTTCTTAAATAATTTTGAAAAAAGCAAATATGATTTAATATTGCTTGATATTAGTATGCCACAAAAAAATGGTATTGATGTTGCGCGTCTTATTAGAGAAAAAGATGATATGGTTAAAATAATTTTTACTACATCTTTAATTCAATATGCCATTAAAGGATATGAAGTAAATGCTTTTGATTATTTACTTAAACCAATATCATATTCATCTTTTTGCCTTACCATGGAAAGATTAATGAAGTTTATAAGTAATGATGAATTTATTATTATTTCTAAAAATAAAAATACAACAATTAAAATCCCTATTATGAATATTAAATACATTGAAGTAATTGATCACAAAGTTATATTTCATACAACAGGAGAAACATATTCTTTGCGTGACACATTAGATAATTATATTGAAAAATTAAAAGATCATTATTTTTCATTATGTAATCGTTGCTATTTAGTTAATTTATATTATGTTACTAAAATAGAAGAAGGTGCAGCTTATATAGGTGATGTAGTATTAAATATATCACGCGCTAAAAAGAAACAATTTGTTAATGACTTAAATAATTATTTATCACTAGGTGGTGGTGTTTAACATGGAATTATCACAATTAGCCCTTTATAAAATGGTTTTTGCTCTTGAAATTATTGTGGCAATGCTAATGTTTTCATATAGATTAAAGAAGCGTAATCATTTTGTTGTTAGATTAATTTTATCTATTGCTATAATTCTAGTTATTTCTTTTTTCTTTCCGTTATTTAAAAACATATCATATACTTGGTGGTATACATCTTTAATGTTTTTAATATTATTTTTTATATGTGTAGGAATGTTATTTTTCATTTACGATGCTTCATGGCAAAGAATATTTTTTATAGCGATTTCTTCTTATACTTTACAAACTCTTGCTCATAATGTTTTTGCCTTCATCTGTCATATTTCTGGATTGTATACTTCAAATTCAGTGGGCATATATGGTGAAACACTAGTGGATTTTTATAATAATGCCATTAATTTTATTTTATTTGCTTCTGTTTATTTAACGTGTTATTCCTTTATTTACGCTTTTGGCTATCATTTTTTACGTAAGAAAATGTATGCGACAGATATTAAATTTAGTATTATTGTGATATTTGCCATGTCGGGTTTGATTTTATTTTCCGATATTTTGTTAAATGCAATATTTGTTTATTCTAATGGCGATTATAATCGTATTCACTCAATAGTTGTATCTTTATGTAATGTGATTTTATGTATTATGATTTTTTGCATTCAAACTTCATTTATTGATATTAGACATTTAAGAAAAGAATTATTAATTACTCAGCAATTACTTCATAAAGCTGATGAACAATACACTATTACAAAACAAAATATTGATCTTATTAATATTAAATGTCATGATTTAAGGCATCAAATTCGCGAATTTGGTTCAAAAGAAAATGTTGATAAGAACACATTAAATGAATTAGAAAATATTGTATCTATTTATGATTCAACATTAAAAACAGGTAATGAAGCACTTGATTTAATTTTAACGGAAAAGAGTTTGCTTTGTACTAAAAATCATATTCAAATGAAGTATTTTGGTGATTGTTCTAGTTTAAACTTTGTTGATAAATCAGATTTATTTTCTTTATTTGGAAATGCTATTGATAACGCAATTGAAGCAGTTAATAAAACAGATAACAAAGATTTAAGAACAATTAATCTAATTGTTCGTCCTATTCATAGTTTAGTTTCCATTCGTGTGGAAAACTATTTTAGTGGAGAAATTAAACTTGATAATGCGGGATTACCGATAACTACGAAAAAAGACAAAGATTATCATGGCTATGGTATAAAATCAATTATGTACATTTCTAAAAAATATAATGGTGATGTTAGAATTAATGTTGATAATGAAAATCATATCTTTTCTTTGTCAATATTGTTGCCTTTAAACTAATACTGAATACGGCAAGCAAATTACTGAATACGGCTATAAATCTCTAATGAAAGCGTTTTAATGTATAATTAAATTGCTAAAAGGAGGTTTCTTTTATTATGGAAACAAAGAAAAAGTACATAACTCCAAACTATTTGGAAGTTGATGTCGTTTTAGAAGATATTACGTGTGCCTCAGGAGATTTTGATGTAAAAGATAATAATGATCTCTTAGATAATGGCTATGTAGAGTTATAAGGAGGTAAACATATATGAAAAAGAATGCAATTTTAGTATTTGTTTTACCGTTATTAATGTCAATGATGATGGGAGAAGCTAAAAAAGAAGTCCATAAAGATAATTTTGATTCTCTTACTTGCAAGGCAGAAGACTATCAAAGTAATGAAAAAATATTCTTAAAAAATATTAAATTAGGAGATTCTGATAGTTATAAATATTCTAAAGTTTATACTCAACTAGGTTATGATGGTTCAAATTATTTTTTAAGATTTGCTATGGCTGTTTCAGGAAATATTAATAGCATTTCTTATTCGTTAGATATTAATAACGAAAACTATGAATTAGGAAATAAAAATGTATCAACGTTATACCGTTCGATAAGTGCAAATGGAAAAAATTATTATTATTCGGAAAATTTAAATTCTATTACGGAAGATAAAAATGAATCATCAAGTGATTATTTGTGGTCTTGTTACACTATCAAATTTAAAGATGACCATCATCTATATTCATCTTTATCACTTATTCCATCAATTAATGGGGAAATACTAGATAATAAAGTCACTAGTTTACAAGACGAAATAAATGGTAGCTATACTTATACTTTTGGTAATCTAGACTTAGCTAATGTAGGATTAGAAAGTGATAATTATTCTTATAATCAAACTATGAACATTGCCGGTTCATTAGATAATTCTAATACAAATTATGAATCAGTTTATGCGCATAATTTTATATTAAGTGATAGTGAAGGCTATTTAAACGCTAATCCATTTAGTGAAAGAAATAAAGCAACTGAGTTTAATGCCAAAAATGCTGGAGGACAAAATCTTCCAAAGGCAGTTGCTAAATCTATAGGTAGTAATTATTTACATTACTTATATAATGGCGCAGGAGCAACATCAACATTTACTAGTGAAGATACTTTTGCTGGTAAATTAGTTATTCGTGCTGCGACAGGTTATTTAACAAATAACTCTAATGGCTTTACTACTGGAGACATGCAATTTAATAAAGTATTTGATGTTTTAGTTAACGGATATAAAGTAGAAGTTAGTGATGATATTATATTACCTGGTAAAGCAGGAGATTATGGCGATGCAATGGGAAACTTTGTTAATATTCCATTAGATGCTTTCTTTATTAAAGGTGATAATAAAATTGAAATTATTTCTAAAAAACCTTTAAAAGAAGATGGTACCCTTCTTTATAAAGATCCAGGCACCAATGGAACACAATCAAGTCCTTCATTAGATAGTGTGGAAGTTTATAAATATAAAGTTTGTGCAAATGATGTTGAAACTAAAATAGTTGAACAAAAGTGTTTAGAAAATGGTAAAGAAACTCTTACTTTTAAAGATTATGGTAAAGTAATGAACAAAGTATTACCAATGTATGGAAGCCACGTTATTACAGGTACAAAAGTAAGCGAAAGCTCTGATTGCTTAGAGTTAAGCAATGTACATTGTGAAAGATGTAATGAGGTATTAAACGAACATATAACTACATCTAACTATGTTGATATTACTAGTGATAATCTAGGTGGAACAAATGGTACTTATAACGGAAAAGACATTCGACCAGTAACAATGGTTGATAATAGTGCTTCTAGTGTAAATGTCAAAGCACTTGCTAATACCGCTCTTAATGGAAATTTAGCTAGACAATTCTATGGCGGAACATATGCAGAAGTTAAAGTAAATGTTGAAACTTCTTTTGTAGGAAGCATTGTTATTAAAGCCGCAAGCGGATATAACTATCTTGTAAACGATAGTTTTACAATATGGGGTACTGGTGATATGCAATTTAATCAAGTATTTGCTCTAACAGTTAATGAAAACGCGATTAGTATTGATGATGGAGCAACATTAAAAGGTAATGATAATGAAGGTAAAGGATTCACTAATAAAAGTAACGGAGAAGGTTATGCTTTAGCAATGGGCAACTGGATGTACATTATTATTGATAATGTTTCATTTATAAGCGGAGAAAATGTTATTAGATTAACTTCATTAAGACATAACTATAAAGATAAGCCTGGCGATATGTCCACTGCGTCTTTAGATACTATTGGTATTTTTAATGAAACGTTTACAAAATAGGAGTAGTTTATGAAATTAAAAACAAAGAAAAAAATATGTGTGGGCATTGATATATTTGTCGCCTTGCTTTTAGTGGGCGCAAATACGACATGCGGAGTTTTAAATGAATTAATTACAGGATATTTATGCGGATCAAAAGTAGATTATTCTAGTGACGAAACTCAAGAGGCTTTACAAGTATCCGATGCTTTGTGTCGAGAAATAACAGAAGAAGGTATTGTATTATTACAAAATAAAGACGACCTATTACCTTTATCTAAATCCGAATTAGCCACTGTTAATGTATTTGGTTGGGGCGCCACTGACGCTGGTTGGGTTATTGGCGGAAGTGGTTCCGCAGCGGGTAATAATGGCGCAATTCAAAGAAATGCTACTTTCTTTTTATCAGCACTAGAGTCAGCAGGTATGGAATATAACAAAGAAATAATTGATATGTATACTAAGTTTTCTACTAAAGGATATGGAAAATCGCTTAACTTATCTTCTAGTGAATTCTTTACTATTCGTGAACCAGATATGAGTTATTATTCAAGTGAAATGATTAATAATGCTAAAGACTTTTCTGATGTTGCTTTAGTGGTATTCTCACGTCAAGGTGGAGAAGGACAAGATGTACCGACTGTTCAATATAAATCAAAAGATAGTAAAAGTTTATTTAATCCAGTGCGTGATGATTCAAGAACTTATTTAGAAATAACTAAAGAAGAAGACGAATTGTTAAATATGGTAACAACTAATTTTGATAAAGTTATTGTCATTGTTAACTGCGCTAATGCAATGAAATTAGATTTTTTAGATCGTTATGAAAATATTGATGCTTGTTTATATATGGCTGGTACTGGTCAATCCGGAACTCATGCTATTCCTCGTGTTTTAAGAGGAAAAGTTACTCCAAGTGGAAAATTAACTAATACATCACCATATGATTTTGCTTTAGACCCAACATACGCTAATTATACTGGTAGTAATAAGAGTATTACCTATGCTGAAAATATCTATTTAGGATATAAGTGGTTTGAAACTGCTGATAAAGAAAACTATTTTAAAGACTTATCAGTTACTTATGACGTTTTAGAAGAAAATGGCAATACGCATCAAGAAACTAAAAAAGGCTACGATGCTGCAGTTAAATTTCCTTTTGGCTTTGGTTTATCTTATACAGAATTCGAATGGGAAATTGAATCATTTACTTCAACAAGTGAATATATAACTAAAGATACAGAATTTACTTATGAAGTAACAGTTACCAATGTAGGTGATCGTAAAGGTAAAGATGTTGTGGAATTATATGTCACACCACCATATACCAAAGGCGGAATTGAAAAAGCCGAAGTAAACTTAGTTGATTTTGCCAAAACTAGTTTATTAAGACCAGGCGATAGTGAAACTTTAACATTATCATTTAAACCATATGATTTTGCATCTTATGATTGCTATGATATGAATAAAAATGGTTTTAAAGGTTATGAAGTAGAAAAAGGTGAGTATGTTGTTACTTTTAGAAGTGATGCACATACTATTAAAGAAATTCCTAACTCAACTTTAAAATATATTGCTAATGAAACAATTCAATTTGAAAATGATCCTGTTAGTGGCACAAAAGTAGAAAATTTATTTACTGGTGAAAATGCATATGCTGGTTGTGCCATTGATGGAAGTGACTTTGAAGGAGAAAAGCCAACATATTTAACACGTGCAGATTTTGCTAATACTTTTCCAAAAGTAACAGCTAAAAACGTTAGTAGTGGAGCAAAGGTTAGCGCTGCTAGTAACTATGTAGCACAAGTCGAAGAAGTTACAACTATGCCTAAAACTGGTGATGGAAAAGCTGGTAAATATTTGTTATACACTCATGAAGATGGTAGTGCTGCTAGTGAAGAAGAACTAAAGATGAATAAAAATATCGTAGTTAATAAAGAATTAGTTATGGAATTAGGTGCAAATTACGATAACGCTAAATGGGATGAATTATTAGATCAATTAAGTGTCTCAGAAATGGAAAACATGATTCAATTAGGTGGATATCGTACATATCACGCCACATCTGTTGGTAAAAAATACATGATTGATAATGATGGATCTAATGGTTTAAATCGTTCGATTCAAGAAAATAATACTAGTGATCCAGCTCATGATATTGACCGTAGTGGATGGACTTATTTCCCATCTGATACGACAAGAGGTTGTACATGGAATAGTATAATCGAATATTCATTTGGTTTAGCACTTGCTGCTGAAGCAAAAAATACGGGTGTTGATGGTTGGTATGCGCCAACTTGTAATATGCCAAGAAACCCATTTGCAGGAAGAAATAGTGAATATATTTCTGAAGACCCATTGTTCTCTGGCAAATCAGTTGCGGAAGTAACAAGAGGTTGTATTGCCAATGGCGTTTATCCATATGTAAAACATTTTGCTGTTAATGATTCCGAAGCAGTAAGAAGTGAAAAATACACTTGGTTAACTGAACAATCATTACGTGAAATATATTTAAAGCCATTTGAATATGCTGTTAAAGTTGGAAAAGCAACTGGTATTATGACTTCATTTAATCGTGTTGGTGCAGTTTGGGCTGGTGGAAACTATGCTTTAACTACTCAAATCCTTCGTAATGAATGGGGATTTAGAGGTGCGACTGTTACAGATTATTATGCTGGAAGTGGCTATATGAAAATGAAACAAGGTGTTTATGCAGGACAAGATATATTCTTAACTGGTATGGGAACAAAAGGCGAAACATTTGGTGGTAATAGTTCTAATCCAACATTTATTTCTCAAGCGCGAAAAGCGTGTAAAAACATTATGTTCAGTTTCTGTAATACTTATTATCAATCCGCTACTCATGATAGTTCTAATGATATTATTAAAACTAATATTGATAAGATTTCTGTTGTAGAAGCTGTATTCCCGTGGTGGATTCCACTTTTAGTAGGTATTGATTTAGTAGTTGTTGGTGGCTTAGGTGCTTGGACATTCTTCTTAATGAAAAAGAAACAATTAGTGGAAGAAGAAATTGTAGAAGAAAGTCATGAAAAGAAAAAATTTATTTCTAAAAAGAAATTAAGAGAAGAAATAGATAATTTATTACAAACTAATCAAGAATTAGAATTACAAATAAAATTATTGCAAGATAAATTAACTAAGTATGAAAGTAAATCTTCTAAATCTAAGGGGGAAAAATAATGAAAAAAGTATCAAAAGCCTTAGTGGCGGTCTTTGTATCATTCTTATCTCTAGGATTAATATCTTGTAATAAATCTAATAATCAAAAAGTTACAAGATTGCAAGTATTAGAAAATCCAACAAAATTAGAATATTATACTGGTGAATTATTTGATCCAACTGGCTTAGTATTAGGTGTTAAATATGAAAACGGAAGCACCGCTAAAGTGACAAGTGGATATACATATTCTCCTGATGATGAATTAACAGAAGATGATGAAGAAATTGTTATTCGCTATATGAATAAATCAGTGGTATTGGATATTGATATTAATGTAAAAATACCAACAAGCTTAGAAATATCAAAAATGCCAGATAAATTAAATTATGTTGTTGGTGAAAAATTTGATTCAAAAGGATTAGAATTAAAGGCAACGTTTGAAGATGGTGAAGAAAAAACGATTACAAAAGGATTTAGATGTTCGCCTAGTTCATCATTACGTGAATCACATAAACAAATCAAAGTAACTTATAATCGTAAATTTGTTTATGTTCCGATTTCTGTAACAAAAGTTTATTCTTCAATAGAAATCGCGCAAAATCCAACTAAAACATCATATTTAGAGCATGAGTATTTTGATCCAACGGGTGTTGTGTTAAAAGGTAATTTTGTTGATGGCACCTCGGAAATAATTGAAAATTTTGATTATTCACCAAAAGAAAGATTATCATTAGATGATAAAACAATTACTTTTACAGCGGGAAATAAAACTTGTACATTACAAATCGAAGTTAACAAAGGTGAAACACATAATATGTCAAAACATGTTGAACGTGTTGAGCCGACATGCGAGTCAGATGGTAATGTCGAATATTATTATTGTTCAATTTGTAATAAGTATTTTGCTGATGAGTTTGGTTTAGAAGAATTAAAAGATATTACTTTGCCAAAACATCACATATTTGCTTATGAAGATATAAAAGAAAGCGTTCCTGGTGTGCAAACCGCTAATAAGGTATGCACTCGTTGTGATTATAGTGAAGAAGTTAGTCCAAGTTATTATTATGACTTTGTAAGTAAAGACTTAATTGGTACAAATAACAATCCACCACAAAATCGTTACAAAAATATTATGAGCGGCAAAGCTGGTAGTGTAAATGTAACTAAATTAGGCGCTAATTCAGCAGGCGGAGAATATGTTAATTACAACTATGGTGGTGCTGGAGTTATTAATTCTTTTGAAGTAAAAGAAGATACAACGGCTAAACTTGTTATAAAAGCGGCAACAGGATATATTACGCAATTAGGTTCAGGACAAAATTGGATTACTGGTAATATGCAATTCAATAAAGTATTTGATGTATTTATTAATGATGAAAACATTAATATTGATGATACTCAAGTATTATTGGGAAAAGAAAGCAAAGAGTACTATCTTGCTATGGGTAATTGGACTTATATTTTGTTAGATAATATTAAACTCCAAAAAGGTGTTAATGATATAAGAATTATGTCTAAATGTCCTTATGTTGAAAATACTACAACACCTTTATATCATGATGCTGGCGTGAATGGAACACAATCTACACCAATTCTTGATACAATCAGTTTATATGATGCTGATAATGTAAGTGAACATGTTCATGTTATTGATGAAACAAAAGATTCAATGTATGCGATGATTGGTATATGTTCATGTGGAGAAGAAATTACTAAATCAGTTACCACTTATAATGTTAGTAAAAAAGATTTACATGGCAATTTAAGTGATTATCCTAATGATTATACTGGTGGCGCTAAAAATGTAGAAAAATTAGCAAAAGTTTCTACAGACGGAAACTATGTAACAGGATTTAAAAATGAATCTGATTATGTGGAAGTAAAAGTAAATTCTAGTGCTACTAGCAATGGACTTATTGCTTTAAAAGTAGCAACAGGTTGTTCGAAAACTGATTCATCATATACACAATTTATTACTGATGATATGATTTTTAATAAAACTGCAAAAGTATTTATTAATGGTAATGAAATTGAAATTAATGATAATCAAGTTATGATTGCACCAAGTGGATATGGAGATTACGGTTACGCAATGGGAAACTGGGTATATGTTAAATTACGTAATGTTCAACTTAATGAAGGAGAGAATATTATTCGTATTCAAGGCTTAGCGTTACCTCATGATGGAAGAAATTATTATTATGAGAATGATTATGCTGGAGCAAAATCACAATCAACATTTCAATTAGATACTATTAATTTTGATTTTGAATCTACATTATCATTTTAAAATTTTAGAACATAGGCTTATTAAATTAGGTCTATGTTTTTCTTTACTTTATTTGTGTACAAATAACAATATATTGTTATATAATTATTTCGAAATTAGGTGATAATATGCAAAGTTTACCAAGTAATGCTTATGTTTTATTGAGTGTAATTAATACTAAACTAAGAGATTTTTATAGTTCATTAGATGCCTTATGCGATGATTTAGGTGAAGACAAAGAAGAAATTAATAGTCTTTTAGGCACAATTAATTATCATTATGATGAAAAACTAAATCAATTTAAAAACTAAAAAACTAAAGTTTTGTTTAAAATTATTGCTATATTAACTATTAATAAGTTAATATATAAGCGAGTATTGCATAATTATTTATGTGCTTGCATACTTATTAAGGGGAGAAATGCATGAAGTATTTTTTAAAGAAAAATCTTATTGGGATAATAGCAATGTTAGTGTGTATTATTATTCCTATTGCCTATTTTTTATTTGTTTCTAATAGTTACGGAATATCACCAAGTGATTGTAAAACAACACAAAATGATGTTGAAGTATGGATTAGTGAAGATGGTTCTATGAAAATCACTGAAAAAATGCAACTTACTACTAGGTGGTATGAAATAAATAAAGATATTGTTTATTCTGCAGATGATGATAATAAAATTGCTGATAATGTAAGTGAAAATGGAACCAAGCAACAACAAAAGCCATCATTTGATGAAGATGTCGTAAGCGTTAGAGTGTTAGATCATAATGGCAAAGAAGTTATGAGCACGGGTAATAACAACTATGGCGATGATTATAGACGCGGTGATTTAATTTCTTATTCATTTAAAGATGGTAAGACGCATACTTGGGAAGATGATCCTTCGCATATTGTAGCAAGTGATTATGATAATGCAGAAAGAATATACATATATCGCGCAAGTGGTTTAGGACCTAATTGCACTATTGAATATACATATGGTTATAAAGGCGCAGTAATGTATTATAGTGATATTGCTGAAATTAATGCTAAATTTGTTTCTAGTAATGAAATGTCCACTAAAAATGTCACTTGTACAATTCATTTGCCTTCAACTTTAAAAAAAGATTTAAAGAGTGAAGATGTTTATGTTTATGGACATGGTACAGATGGTAAGGTTACATATCCTCGTGTTGTTAATCAAGAAACTGGCGAAACAGATCCATATACAGTAATATTAACTAGTGAAGAGTTAAAAAAGAATGAAGAAATTGAAGCTAGAATCATGATGCCTAATACAATGTTTGATAAGTCTTTGTTTACTAATGAATATTGTAATGTTTCTAAGGTAGCGCATTTAGAAAATGCTATTAAATATGAAGAAGTAACAATTCCTAATGAAACAAGAATGGCAAATATTGTTAATGTTGTGTCAATTATCATATTTGTATCATCAATAGGCTTTGCTATTTTTACATTTATTCATTTATATAATAAATATGATAAAGAGTATACTCCAGAGTTCTTTAATGAATATTATCGTGAATTACCAAATGATTATGGCCCAGCAGTTATGGGATATTTGTATCGCTTTAAAGATCCAGACAAAAATGATGTCACAGCCACATTGCTAGACTTAATTAGAAGAAAATATATTATTCTTGATAATAATGGTGCATCTTTACTAGATGATAAACCAAATTATAAAATGACATTAAATAGTGAAATGTCGACTTCAGATTTAATGCCACACGAACAAGAATTAATTAATTGGTTCTTCAATATTGTTGGTAATGGTCAAGAATTGAGTTTAGATGAGTTGGATAACTTCAACAAAAAAGAAAAGAACGCAATTGAATATCAAAATTGTAACAAGAGATTTAACGAATCCATTAAAAGAAGTGCAGAAAGTTATGATTTCTTTGAAGCAAATGTTGCAACTAAGAAAACAGGCTTATTTAATATTGTAATGGTAGTAGTTATTTTAATTCAATTTTTCATTAATGCGACATTTACTTTAGTTATTCCAGGCTTTAGTATTTGGTTTACGATTGGCTTTATAATATTTATCAATGTGTATGCTAGAAGTATTATTAGACGTAGTAAAAAAGCAAATGAAGAATTTACTAAGTGGAAGGCATTTAAAAAGTTCTTAGAAGAATTCTCTAATATGAAAGATTATCCAATGCCAGGTATTATCGTTTGGGAACATTATATGGTTTATGCAACAGAATTTGGCATTGCTGATAAAGTAGAAAAACAAGTAAGATTTAAGTATTCTTCGCTTGGAATGGAAAATGAATTAACTAGTAGTAATGCCACATTCTTCTTCTATCCAAGTTTCTACAACTATTATTCTTATCGTATGGCAAATTCATTTACGGTTGCTAGTACAACTATTGCTAAAGCACAAGCTGCTCGAGCTGGAGGCTCTGGCGGTGGTCGCGGCGGATTTGGTGGAGGATCATCTCATGGTATGGGTGGTACTCATATGAGTGGCCGTTAAACGATTTATTGACATATTAAAAGAATAAAATTATAATTTTATTAGGAGGAAAAAATTATGAAAAAGACGAAGATTTTATTGCCTATTATGTTATTTGCATTATGCTCTTGCGGAGAGACAACTGATAGCAAAGGTAAAGCTATGGAGTATAGTGAAGGTGTCAAATTATTACAAAATTGTGTTAGTAATGTTGATACATATGATGCGATAGGATTTAATGCAAATCTTGAAAAATATGATTTACATGTATTTACCGATTCATATCAAGCTAATGTTGATACTCATGAAAAGTCTGGTGAATCTACTATTACTGATGTTGTTCAAGCAAGTGTAAGCGGTGAATTTGATGTTGCTGTTAGTGGTTTAACAAGTGCTACAGCGTTTAATGAACTTAAGGCTTCTGTTAAAGCAAATTTAAATGCTGATGTTAAATCGGAAGGTCAAAGTGTGTTTGGAGACAATAAAGAACCTGTTGCCCTTTCTGCTCAATTCGTGTTAGATGAAGGTAATGGTTATGTTGATGTTAATAAACAATTAAAAGACCTTATTAGCACTAACGCGGGAGTTGAAATTCCTGAAAAGTTCTATGCACCTGTTGTTTTTGATGAATCGAATATTACTTTCCCTTTATTCAATAATGACTTGATTGAAAATGGCATTGAAACTACTAAAGCACAAATTGAAGCACTTATTAAAAAAAATGCCGAGGGTTTAACTGATGAACAAGTTAGTAAATTAATCGAAACTGTTAAAAATACACTTTCATCATTTGTTTCATTTAAAGTATATCAAGGTGGTAAATATGAAGTGTCAGTTGAATTAAATAAAACTAATTTAACTCTTGCTGTAAATACTATTGCAACTAGTATTGCTAAAGCTGCTATGGGTGATAACGCATCTAATTTAACAGATGATCAATTAGCAGATATGGTTAAAGGTATGACTGAATCAATTACATCTAATTTTGATGGTATTGATCATATTAAATTATCTGCAATGTTTTCTGAAAAGGCATTCCTAAGTGCCAAGGCTGATGTAGATGTCAAAGTTAAAACATTATCACAACAATCTACCTCTCCAGATGAAAATAATTTAATTAGTGTAATTGACACATATCTTGATATGAAATTAAAATCAAGCACTACATTATCATTTGGTGAAGATGTTAAAGTACTTACTATCGTTAACAAAGAAGAATATACTTTAGTTAATTTAGGTGATAGTGGAGATAACAAATAAAGGAAAGGAGATTGGAAAAATGTTATTAATAATAAGCATTGGTGCAATTGTTGGTATTGCTATTGCTGTCCTTATCGTAATCATTATTATTGCTATTGTTGCTTGGGCTATTAAAATGTATAACAAATTAGTAGATGGACGTAACAAAGTAAAAAATTCTTGGTCACAAGTAGATGTTCAATTAAAAAGAAGATTTGATTTAATTCCTAATTTAGTTGAAACTGTCAAAGGATATGCAAATCACGAATCTGAAATTTTCACAAAATTTGCTGAAGCTAGAAAATTATATAATGATGCTTCTAGCGAAGGATCTGTTCAAAAAGCAGCAGAAGCTTCTAATCAATTAAATAAATTAGTAACATTCACTATTGAAAAATATCCAGAATTAAAAGCTGATGCTCATTTTAGTGAATTACTATCGACATTAAAAGATACAGAAGACAAGATTGCTTATACACGTCAATTCTATAATGATGTAGTCCTAAGTTATAACAATTTACGTGAAAAATTCCCAGGAAATATCATTGCTAATTCATTTAGTTTTAAAGAAGCAGAATTATTTAAAGTTGATGAAGCAAGCCGTGAAGCACCATCTGTAAAATTCTAATTTACTATATAGACCACTTCGGTGGTCTTTTTTTCATGCTTAAAAAGTGCTATTATATTATGCAGGTGATGATTATGGCTAATAAAATTTTTAAAAATGAAAAATCAATATTTGGTAAATTAGAAAATCTTTTTTGGACTTTATACAAAAAAGAATCATTTCGCTTTTTAATTGCTGGCGGACTTAATACACTTATGGGCATGGTTAGCGCAATTTTGCTCCGATTAGTTTTTGATGCTTGCGGTTGGAATTCCAAAATTTCTTTTGATTTTTTAACATCTTTAGGACTTGTAGATCCTAATATGGATATTCCTTATTTAATTGTGTTTGTTTGTTTATTACCAGTTGCCTATACTTTACAAGCCAAAATATCATTTCAAACCAAGTGGGAGTGGCGCCGCTTAGCGGTTTATCCTTTAAGTTCTATTCCTAATTTCATTTGCCAAGAGTTATTTATCTGGTTATTTGAAGTAGTGCTTCACGTTAATTCTAGTGTTTCTTATGTTTTGTCTCCTATATGTTCATTACCTATTATGTTTTTTATCATAAGATTCTTAGTAAAGCCATTTAAAAAGAAAGCAAATTTATCAAAAGTAACAACAATATTTTGTGATATTGATGGAACATTAATTGATAGTAATTCTAAACTAAATAAAGACACTATAAGCGCAGTTAAGCGTATTAAGGATAAATACTCGTTCTATCTTATCAGTGGTCGTCATTTTGCTTGTATGTGCGAAATATATGATAATTTAGAACTTAACACACCAATAATATGTTGTAATGGCGCTTTAATTGCAACTAGAAACAAAGAAATTATTAATATTCAAGCAATGCCCACTTATATTGCAAAAGAAATTTTTAATCAATATAAAGATCAAAATTTATCTTTAAGTATTTTTGCAGGATTTGAATGGTATGTAAATAATCGCGATGAATTAACACTTATTGAAGAAGGACTTGTAAACTTTAAATCAACGATTATTAAAGATGATTCTTTAATTGATAATGTTATTAAAGTAATGCTTATTTCTTCAAAAGAAAATATTGATAAGTTATATCCAATACTTAAAAACAAATATAAAGAAGTATTAGTAATGCGTAGTAAACCGACATTTATTGAAATATCCGCTAAAAAGGTGACTAAAGGTAACGCTATTAAATTTCTTAAAAAGCAATACAATTTAAAATCAAAAAATCTTATTGCGTTTGGTGATGGCATTATGGATGAAAGTATGTATAAAGAATGCTCAAATAATGTTGCTATGGGTAATGCAAGAGAAGAAACTAAAAAGAAAGCAAATATTATTGCTAAAACTAATGACGAACTAGGTGTAAAAGTTATCTTAGATCAACTAAAATAAACGCTAAATGACAATTATTATACTATATAATAATAGGGAGCTATTGTTATATGTATAAAGAATCTTTATCCGTTGAACTTAAAAGAGAATTAATTGATGAAATTAAAAATGAGATTGTAGCCTTTTTAAATGCTTTTTGCCTTTGCAATTATTTTATTAAATCAAATATAAAAATAGAATTTTATAAATGTAAAGTTAAAATAACAACTCTAGGTGGGCTATATAGGACATCCTTAAATGAGTTCAAACTTATCATAATGTAGGATTAGTACATTTACTTGATAAACTATAGTTTATTGAAAACTTTGGAATAGGCATACTCAAAACATTAGATGCTTAAATAAGAAACTAGAATTTGTTGATAGTGAAAATTATTTGCTTAATTTAAATTATAGTGACCAAATAAATGACCAAATAAATAATGCGATTAGTGATTTGAGATTGTCAATTTTAAAATTTATTAAAGAAAATCTAGAAACTAAGGTTTCAAGTATATATAAAGAATTAACGCATTCATTTGATAATTTATCTATTGATAAAATTAGAAACATCATTAAAAGAGAAATTAGAAATTATGTCGAATTAAAAGGACTAAGAAGAACAGACGGATATTATATAAAATTGAACAATAGTTGTTTAAATAGTCTTTATTATTTGGTATATTTAATTGTAAAAACATAATATTAGCGAAAGGGAAGAATAAGGAGCAAATATATGAATATTGGCATATTTACAGATACATTTCCTCCAGAGATAAATGGAGTAGCAACATCTTCTTATAATCTTGCTAATGCCCTAAATAGTCATGGGCATAATGTTTTTGTTATTTGCACAAATCCTTATTCTAAAAAATTAAGTTATAGTAATAGAACATTACGTATACCAGGATTAGAATTAAAAAAATTATATTCTTATCGTATTGCTAATATTTACAATTCTAAAGCCATGAAAATAATAAACGATATGAATTTAGATTTGGTTCATGTTCAGACAGAAGCAAGTATAGGCTTATTAGGCCGTATAGCGGCTAAAAAAAGCAAAATACCATTAGTGTATACTTATCATACAATGTATGAAGATTATACTTATTATGTTACTAAAGGTAATGGCTTTTTTGACCATTTTGCTAAAAAAATCGTACGTTATCTTTCTCGTAATCTAGCGGAAAACACCACAGAATTCATATCACCAAGTATAAAAACAAAAGATATAATGCGTGATTATGGTGTTGATTCTTACATAAATATAGTTCCAACAGGAATTGATTTTTCAAAATATAAAAAAGAAAATATTGATAATGAAAAATTAAATGATTTACGTAAACAATATAATTTAGATGATAATTATGTGATTTTATCACTTGGTCGAGTGGCTAAAGAAAAATCCATTGATATATGTATTAAAGGCTTTAAGCAACTTATTGATGAAAAAAACATCAAAGTAAAATTTCTGATTGTTGGTGATGGGCCTGAATTAAATGAACTTAAAGAATTGGTACATGATATAGAATTAGATAAATATGTGATATTTGTAGGTTCCGTAATGGCTAACGAAGTTCCATTATATTATCGTCTTGCTAATTTGTTTGTCTCGGCTTCAATAACAGAAACACAAGGGTTAACATTTATGGAGGCGATGGCTTCAAGTATTCCAATACTTGCACGATTTGATGAAAATTTGGTTGATGTAGTTACTGATAATGAAACTGGCTTTTATTTCAGTGATGAACTTGATTTTGCTAAACAAATAAAGAAAATAATGAAACTAGATAATAAACAAAAAGAAAAGATTTTAATTAATGCGATGAATATTTGTAATCAATATTCGTTAGATAAGTTTTACGATAATATTATGGAGGTATATACTCGTGCCATTAGAAAATACTGGTAATATAACGATTAAAGAAATCAAAAGAACAAAAAAAGGTGTATTTTTAATATTATCGGATGATCAAGAAATAGAGATTTGTGATGATATTATTTTAGATTTTTATTTATTTAAAGATAAAGAATTAAATGAGTCGATAATAAAAGAAATTAAGAAAAACGCTAATATGCAGAATACTTTGAAAAAAGCATATGCAATGCTTGGGCGTGGGACATATACTAAAAACGAAATTAAGCGTAAATTGCTTCAAAAAAAATGCTCGCCTGCAGTAGTGGATCAAGTTATTGCTAAGTTACTAGCACTTCATTATATTGATGATGATCAATATGTAGAAGAATATGTTAGTAATGCTAAAGAAAAAGGTTTTGGACCAAATAAAATTAAATCAGTTTTAATTAGTAAAGGTATTACTGACCAAAGATTAATGAATATAAATTATAGTGATGAAGAAGAACTAGAAATTATAAAAAGACAAATTCCTAAATTAGAAAAAAAATATGTAAATTATAATTATCAAAGTAAATTACAACATATTTATGATAAATTAATAGCATTAGGATTTAATAAAGAAATTGTTCAAAATGCTTTATCTAATGTCGAAGAAAAAGATGAAAATAAAGAACGAGAACTTTTAAAAAACGATTTATTAAAAGCTAAAAGAAAATACACTAAAGTAATAGATAAAAATGAACGAAATAAAAGAATAATATCTTATCTATATAAAAAAGGTTATAGTTATTATATAATAAGTGATGAGTTAAAGGATGATGAAAATGAAAATTAAAGATTTAGAAGAAAATAAAGAAATTGATGGCATTTATCTAATAAGTAATGTTACTCAAGGAGTTACTGGTACCGGAGCGCCTTATTTAAATATTACATTACAAGATGCAACAGGAAATATTGAAGCTAAAAAATGGTCCGCTAGTGAGGCGGATATTGAGTTTTATAAAGTTCGTAAAATAGTTCATATCAGGGGTATGGTAATTTCTCATAATGGAAAATTACAAGTGAAAATTTTAAGTGAAAATGATGTTAATAACGAAGAAATTGATATACAAGGTTATGTGGCATCATCTCCAATATCACAAGATATATTAATTAATGAATTTAAAACATATCAAAATATGATTAAGAATAAAGATATTCGTAGATTAGTGGATGCTTTAATTAATAAGTATTATAAAAGTTTTCTAGAACATCCTGCAGCCACGAGAAATCATCACGAGTATTGTTCGGGGTTGTTACAACATTCTGTATATTGCGCCAAATTATGTTTAGCTATTGCTAGCACTTATGATGATGTACCAGGAATTTTACCAATTGATAAAGATATTTTAATTGCAGGAGCGTTGCTTCATGATTTAGGTAAAATCAAAGAACTATCTGGACCTATCATTGCCGAATATACAGTAGAAGGACGATTATTAGGACATATTTCCATTATGAATGCCGAAATTAAAGAAATGGCGGATAAATTAAATATTGAAGGAGAAATACCACTTTTATTAGAACATATGATTCTTTCCCATCACGGACAACATGAGTTTGGTTCACCAGTATTACCAATGACAAAAGAAGCATTAATTTTAAGCATTGCTGATAATATTGATGCAAAACTTAATATGTTGGATAAAGAATTGAATAATGTCGAAGAAGGAACATTTACTACTAGAATATTTCCACTTGAGAATAGAAGTTTCTACCGTCCTAAAACAAAAAAATAACAAATTAATCATAAAAAAAAACTCAGTTCATTGAACTGAATTTTTTTATAGATTATTTTAAATCTTCTTTGATTGAATTAGCGATGCTTGGTAATGACATTTGTTCAAGTAATTTGTTTTCTTTGAATTCAATAACAAGCCCATCACTATTTGCATATCTTGGTATAACATGAACGTGGAAATGCATAACTGTTTGACCCGCAGCGGGATAGCAATTGGTTAGAACGTTTACTCCTTTAGCGTGTAAATTTCTAATGATTGATTGACCAATAGTTTGTGCCACGTTCATAACTTTGTTCATTATCTCTTTTGGCGTTGAAAGAAATGTGTCATAGTGTTCTTTTGGAACTACAAGTGTATGACCTTTAGTAGTTTGCGATATATCAAGAAACGCTAAGACATCATCATCTTCATAAACTTTAACGCAAGGAATTTCTCCTTTAATTATTTTACAAAAAATACATTCATCCATATTTAATTCCTCCTAGAAGAAAAGGAGACCAAACAAGTCTCCTTTAATTTTTTTATTTGTCAGCGTCTTCATCCCATACATCAGGATAAGTTGTTTTGAAGTATTTGTAAACAGCAGTATCATGGAATAAGATATTAGCTTCTTTTAAGTAATTAACTAAAGCTTTTTCTTTATAAGTATCACGACTTGCATATTTAGTTGTCATTTCATCAACAACTTCTTCACGCATAGCTTCAGTGTATTGGTTTGCTTCACTGCTTGCGCCAGTTCTTAATTTTGATGAGTTGACAGCTTCTTCAATTTGAATAATGTAATATGTAGAAGTACCTTTATCATAAATTACACAATCCATATTTCCTTCAACACCATGTTCCACTGATGATGGTTTTAAATAATAAACACCATTAACATATTTAACATATTTATTATTTTCATTTTTAGCAACAATTTGTTCTTCTTGATAGCCATTTAAATTACTATAAGTATTATTAGCAATAGCGATATCAAATAAGCGACTTGTAATTGTAGAAGGAAGAGAAGTTGAATCGTTAGTTTTAACATACCAACCATCTTCATTTAAAGCTTTCTTTCTTAAAGAATTCTTTTCCATTTCCAAACCGGTTTCTTTTGCGTATGCGCCAGAACCTGTGAAAGCAGCTTCTTGAGTAGCATCAGATAACGCTTCTACTTTATTGATTTTGCTATAGTTTGTAGCAACATCACCAAATAATGTTTCAACATAATAAGTTCCAATATTTCCATCTGCAGAAGTGACTTTTTCAAATCCTGCTTCTTTTAATAAAACATTAATAGGATCACTTTCATCAGTTGGAAGATCAATACCTTTCCAAGCTTTTTCTAATATTGATAAATCTGCAGTAGCAGTGCTATCATCAAGATATTTTACCACGAAAGCATGTACTAAGTTAGCAGCGGCTTCTGGGTGAGTTTCACTTTCACTAATAGCAACATAATTAATTTTACGTCCAGCAGCACGACCAAGTGAATCAGCTTCTTTATCTTTGATATACTTTTCAACTAATAATTCACGATATACTTCTGGTAAATATGTATCTTCTTTATATTGTGCATAAGAGTTAGATAATACATATTTTCCAACATTTGGTACATTGTCATCAGGAGTATAAGCAGTTCCATCTTCTTTAAATCCGCCTTCATACAAGTGATCTAAAGAATCATTTAAGAAGACATAGTCGTTATGATAAGAAGTGAAAGAATTACTAATAGAATAAGTCAATGATTGTTGAATTGTTTTAACGAATAATTCTTCATTAAATTTATTACGATAATCATAACTACCGCTAGAAATAGCAGAGTATAACTTTTTATCCATTCTAGCATTGATTTTTTGAACTAATTCTTTATCTTCTTCTTTGGTGGATTTTACTAATGCATCGTAATCACCAATTTCTTTTTTGGCGATTAAGTATAATGTTTCATTTAATACTTCAGAATTAATAGAACCATCATCTAATAACTTGTCATAAACAAGAGTACGTAAGTTATTTGTTAATGCAGTAGCGTTTTTGTTATCAATGGTATCCCCACTAATAAGCCAATCATTGTTATATGAAGGTTTTGCTTTGATATCGCAACCTGCTAATAAAAGCATTGATGAAGCGAGAACAACGAGCAATTTCTTATTATTTCGTAACACTGCAAGCACCGCCTTCCTTAATTAAGTTGTCAATTTCTTCTTTAGAAGTGGCAGCATTAATTGCTTTTGCACATCCAATGGATAATAAACGATTTTCTCTGTTTTGATCGATTACTTGTAAACTATCAACAAATTCGTTCCAAGTCTTTTCCATACTATTTTGTTTTGTATATTCGTTATATAAACGAGTGTTAACAAGATATTGATTAATAGCGTTTTCTAATGTTAAGTATTCATATCCATCACGGACACCATTAACATATTTTGGAACTTCAACTTTAATTTCATCGTTAATTTTAAGATTAAGTTCTGTTTTTCCTTTTTCTAAATAATAAGTGAAGATTGAAGAATCAATTAAACTATCGTAATTTTTAACTGCAGTTTCAATTTTACTAGCACGTTGACGGTAGTCTTTGTTTTCTTGTCTATTAAAGTTAACATATGATGTACCAATGTCTTTGTCATAGTCTTCAGCTTTCTTAGTATAATCGTAATAGTTAGTTAATGAATCTGTGGATTCAATTAAGCCAGACTTTTCAGCAACAATGAAGAAAATACCTTGATAACCTGAATCACCATCACCAGAACCAGAACGAACAACTAAGATTGGTTGTGGGTTGCTAGCGCTTGTAGTACATAATGCATATTCACCATCTTCAAGTAATCCAGCAAGTGCAGGAACATCATTAGCATTCTTAAATGCTTTTTGTTCAACACCATTAATCACTTTGTTTTTTGTTGTAATTAATGAAACTTGATGTGAATTAAACAAGTTGTTGAAATAAATGTTTCTAGGATAGTAAGTGGCATCATTATTGTTAATATTGATGTTTTCGCCTGTTGGAAGTTTTTCTTTAGAAGCAACTTTTTCCATATCTAAGATTTCTTGGAAATCAATCTTATAATCTTTTGATGCTTTTTTAGATGAGAAATAGTCTTTAGCATTAGTTGGCATATGAATGCTATTCAAACGAGTTTCGTCAACATTACTTGCTTTGCCATTGAAAATAGAATCAAAAGCATATAAGCCAAGTTTGAATTCATTAACATAGCCAGTATCTACTGTGACAATATCTCCTTCACCGAAGTTTGCAGCAGAACTTGAATCGCCTGATAAGCTTTGAGCAACAGAACCGAAAGTTTCATTGCCTCTAGCTAAACGTTTAACAGCACCAACAAGTTTTGTTGTTTCTGATTCAGTGATTTGACCCTTATAACCAGAGTCAGTAGAAGAAGCACTAACGTTGATTAAGATGTGACTAATGTGGTAAGGAACTTTTTGGTTGATGTATTCTTTTAATAAACCAAATGTGCCTTTGCCGCCATTGTCATCAAAATAATCATTACGGGCTTTTTCTTTTAGTTTTTCGTAGACGAATGAATCTTGTAGTTCGTCTAAATTTGCGACGCCATTGCTTTGAAGAATTTTGTCGAGTTCGTCATCATAATTTGTTGCATTAGTTTTAGCATTAGATCTTGCTTCATCTTTTGCTTGACTAACACGTTGTTTTGCGTCTCTTGTGATTTCTGGTGTTTCTTTGATAGAAGCACGAATGATGACTTCTGAAATCGCATTATAGTAAGTAGAAATTCCGGTTGACTTAGTGATATATTTGTTGAAAATATCATCAACGGTAATTCCATGTGCTACTTCGCTACCATTGTTAATAGTTAATATTGTACCCTCTTGTTTTTTTACAGGATCGCAAGCGGTAAGTGATAATCCACCAACCATAAATGCTACCATACCGAGTACAAGGTTACGTTTTTTCATAAATAGCCGTCCTCCTTATAAATATAGCATTGTTATTGTATACAATAATGACTTACAATTCAAGTTTTTTCTTTTAAAAATGTATTTTTATAAAATACAGGGCGTATTATTGTTAATATTTGGGCTATTGGAATTAAACTTTTCCAAAATGAGTTACCTTTTAAATTAACTTGCATAATATATCGTGAAAAACAAAGGAGGAAAGTTTATGAATCCAAATTTAGGATACCAAAATGGTGGTTTCGGCGCCGCTTTTGCCTTCATTCTTGTTCTTTTCATTTTAATTGCTATTATTGGTTGCTTTGGTTGCTGCTAATAAGGTAATTGCTTTGAGGAGGTGAACTTATGAATAACAGTTATTTTGCAATAATCCTTGTATTATTTATTTTACTTGTCATCATCGGTTACGGATGCTGGACTGGTTGCGGTTGCTAGTTTAAGGGGCAAAGGAAACTTTGCCTTTTTTTTTATTGTTTTTTATCAAATTTTATCGTTTCCATTGTTAAGAAAATTAGAGTGGTGTAAAATAATTAAGATTTGTGAATCTTAGGAGAGTGACATTTTATGCCAACTTTAGAAATTATTAATTTGCACGCTAATGTGGAAGGAAAAGAAATTCTAAAAGGAGTAAATTTAAAAGTATCAACTAACGAAACTGTAGCTTTATTAGGTCCTAATGGACATGGTAAATCAACATTGCTTGCTGTCATAATGGGCAATCCTCGTTATACAGTAACTGAAGGAAAAGTTTTGCTAGATGGACAAGATGTTTTAGCAATGTCTGTTGACCAAAGATCACGTGCTGGTATTTTCTTAGGAATGCAATATCCTAGTGAAGTTCCTGGAGTAATAAATGCTGATTTCTTAAAAGCAAGTATTAATGCTCATCGTGAAAAACCAGTAACATTATTTCAATTTTATCGTATGTTAGAGTCTAATTCCAAAGAAATGAAAATATCAATGGATATGGCAAATCGTTCGTTAAATGAAGGGTTTTCTGGTGGAGAGAAAAAACGTAATGAAATTTTACAAATGCGTTTATTAAATCCAACAATTGCTATGCTTGATGAAATTGACTCTGGACTTGATGTTGATGCTTTACAAACTGTTTCCGAAGCTATTAGAAAACAACAAGAATTAGGTACAGGATTTTTAGTTATTTCACACTATGCAAGACTATATGATTTAATTTCACCAACTCGTGTTGCAGTTATGGTTAATGGTAAAATCGCTGTTGAAGGTGGAAAAGAAATTATTAAGAAAATTGATACAACTGGTTATGAATGGATAAGAACTGAATTAGGAATTTCAATTGAAAAAGATGAACCTAATATGCGTGATGTATCAATCGGAAGTTGTGCAACGAAAGAGGTTGTTAAAAGTGGGAAATAATTTGCTAAAAAGTGATAACATTACAAGCAAATTAGTGGATGACATTTTTTATATCTCGATTAATTCTTCAAATGAAGAAAATTATTCAATTTTAACTTTAAAAGATATACCAAGCGAAAATATTGAAATTACTTGTAATGAATATGTGAAAGTAAAAATTTTAATTAATGAATTTGAAAACAAAAATGTAAAGTTTGTTTTAAAAAATAATGCATTTTTGAAACTAAATTTTTTGTCTTTGACTCAAAGTGCTTGTGGCAACTATTTATTTGATTTAGAAGAGTCATCTAATGCTTTTGTTGCTATGGCTGATTTAGTTAAAGGTAATGTGGGTTTTAATGCAACATTTAATCTTTTAGGAGATAACGCTAATAGTGAATGGCATTTAGCTTCATTAGGCGCAGATAATGATAAAAAAGTATTTAGCATTAACTTCAATCATGTTGCTAAAAACACAACAGGAGTTATGTCTAATTATGGTGTTGTTGAAGATGAATCAATGATGCATTTTAAAGGCATTTCTCATATTAAAAACGGATCAATTAAATCAAAAACACATCAATCAGCTAAAATTATGGTGTTTGATCCAAAATGTCACGCAAAAGCAAATCCAATTTTAAAAATTGATGAAAATGATATTGAAGCAAGCCATGCCGCAATTGTCGGAAAAGTAAATGATGAACATATGTTTTATCTATGTTCAAGAGGCATTAGTGAAAATGACGCTAAACAATTAATTACATTAGGATACTTAAAACCAATTACGAACTATTTTGAAGATCAAAAATATGTTCAAGAAATAGTTGATGGCATTGAAAAGAGGTTATAAGTATGATTGATTATCAAAAATGCTTAAAAGATTTCCCTATTTTAAATAAAACAATGCAAAATCATCGCCTTGTTTATTTAGATAATGCTGCGACTACTTTTAAACCAACAGTTGTGCTTGATTCGATAAAAGACTATTACGAAAATTATTGCGCAAATACACATCGTGGAGATTATGATATTGCTCATACTGCTGATGTGAAATATGACGAAGCACGTCAAATTGTTGCGGATTTTATTGGCGCTGATAAAAGCGAAGTTGTTTTTACTGCTGGGGCATCAATGTCATTGAATATGATTGCTTATGGTTATGCTAAATTTTTACAATCAGGCGATGAAATTCTTATTACGGAAGCAGAACATGCCTCTAATGTCTTGCCTTGGTTTACTATTGCCAAAGAAAAAGGTTGTATTATCCGTTATATTCCTTTAACTGAAGAAGGAAGACTAACAATAGACAATGTTAAAAAAGCCATGACTGATAAAGTTAAAGTTATAGCGGTTGCCCAAGTTACTAATGTTCTTGGCTTTATTGTTGATATTAAAAATATTGCTAAAATTGCTCATGAAAATGGTGCAATTTTAGTGTGTGATGGAGCACAAAGCATTCCACATTTTAAAGTTGATGTTAAAGATCTAGATTGTGATTTCCTAGCATTTTCCGGACATAAAATGTGTGGACCTACGGGCATTGGCGTTATGTATGGAAAATTTAACCTTTTAAAAAAAATGGAACCATTAATGTCTGGCGGCGGAATGAATGCTAGATTTAATATGTGTGGAGAAGTTAGTTTATTACTTCCACCTGCCAAATTTGAAGCTGGAACACAAAATATTGAAGGCGCAATTGGTTTAGCTAGCGCTATTAAATATTTAGAAAGTATTGGCATGGATAATATTGAAAACCATGAAAAAGAACTAAGAAAATACGCTATTTCTAAATTGAAACAACTTGATAATGTTATCTTATATAACGAAAATGCAGAATCTGGTATTATCACCTTTAACATTAAAGACGTATTTGCCCAAGATGCTGCGACTTATTTTAATTCAAAAGGTATATGCGTACGTTCAGGACAACATTGTGCAAAAATTTTAATCGATTTTTTAGGCACAGTGGCCACTGTTCGTGCTAGTATATATTTCTACAATACAATAGAAGATATAGATGCTTTAGTTGAAGCATGTAAGAAAGCAGGTGACTTCCTCGATGCCTATTTCAATTAGTCCTATGATGATGCGTCAAATTATTATGGATCATTATGAACATCCGCATAATAAACGCACACCAACTGATGATAGATATTTAAAAATCAATATGAATTCGGAATCATGTATTGATAACATTGATGTGTTTTTGCTTGTTGAAAATGGAATTGTTAAAGATTGCTGTTTTGATGGAATTGGTTGTACTATTTCTACGGCTTCTACATCAATTATGACCGATTTAGTTAAAGGCAAAACCATTGAAGAAGCAGAAAAAATAATTGATAACTACAAGAAGATGATTTCTGAAGATAAGTTCGATGAAGAACTTTTAGATGAAGCAATTGTGTTTATGAACACTAGCAAACAAGCTAGCCGTATTAAATGTGCGACAATTGGCTGGAATGGTTTAAACGAATTATTAGAAGAAAGTAAAGGTGAGAAACATGAATAATAACGAATTACCTACTGATGATTATAAGTATGGTTTTAAAAATGAAGATGTTTCTATTGCTAATACCGGTAAAGGTTTAAATGAAGATGTTATAAGAGAAATCTCTAAATTAAAAAACGAACCAGAATGGATGTTAGAATTTCGCTTGAAAGCATACAAATTATTCAAACAATTACCACTTCCTTCTTTTGGACCAGACTTATCAAATTTAGACTTTGATTCTTTTACATACTTTATTCGTCCTTCTGAAAAAGTAGAAAATAGTTGGGAAAAAGTACCTGAAAAAATCAAAGAAACTTTTGATAAATTAGGAATTCCGGAAGCTGAACAAAAGTATTTAGCGGGTGTTTCTACCCAATACGAATCTGAAGTTGTTTATCATAATATGCTTAAAGAAGTTCAAGATAAAGGTGTTATTTTTCTTGATACTGACTCAGCTTTAAAAGCTTGCCCAGAATTATTTAAAAAATATTTTAATAGTGTTGTTTCAGTGGGAGATAATAAATTCTCTGCACTTAATGGAGCGGTGTGGTCAGGAGGATCATTTATATATGTTCCTAAAGGCGTACATCTAGAAAAACCACTTCAATCATATTTTAGAATTAATAATGAAAAATCCGGACAATTTGAACGTACTTTGATTATTGTTGATGAAGGCGCTGATGTGCATTATGTTGAAGGATGTACCGCCCCAACATATTCAAAAGAATCTTTACATGCTGCAGTGGTAGAAATTATTATTTTAAAAGGCGGAAAATGTCGTTATTCAACTGTTCAAAACTGGTCTAATAATATTGTTAATTTAGTTACTAAACGCGCTCTTGTTATGGAAAATGCCCAAATGGAATGGATTGACGGTAATATTGGCAGCCAAGTAAATATGAAATATCCTGCTTGTATTTTAGCGGGAAGAGGAGCAAAAGGCACATGTATTTCAGTTGCTGTTGCTTCTCATAATCAATATCAAGATGCTGGAGCAAGAATGATTCATTTAGCACCAGATACAGTATCCACTATTATATCAAAATCAATTGTTAGAAATGGCGGGGTTGCTAATTATCGTGGCACTGTTCGTCATACTAGAAATGCTATAAATTGTAGAAGTCACGTTGAATGTGACACATTAATACTTGATAATATTTCACGAAGTGATACAATTCCTACGAATGAAGTCATGAATGACGAATCATTTATTGAGCATGAAGCTACAGTTTCGAAGATTAGTGAAGATCAATTATTCTATTTAATGTCACGTGGAATATCAGAAAAAGATGCCACTCAAATGATTATTATGGGATTTATTGAGCCTTTCTCAAGAGAACTTCCTATGGAATATGCTGTAGAACTCAATCAATTAATTAAAATGGACATGGAAGGAAGCGTAGGATAGTGAAGTACGATTATGACATCATTGTTGTTGGCGGTGGACACGCTGGCATGGAAGCGAGTTTAGCTAGTGCTCATATGGGCGCTAGTACTTTGCTATTAACTTTAAATATTAAAATGATGTCGAATATGCCGTGTAATCCATCTATTGGAGGATCGGCAAAAGGCATTGTAGTACGTGAGATAGATGCTTTAGGCGGAATGATGTCTAAAGGCGCCGATCATGAATATTTACAAATGAAAATGCTTAACACTGGTAAAGGACCAGGTGTCCAATGTTTAAGAGCGCAAGAAGATAAAAAATCTTATCCACGCTATATGCAAAATATTGCTTTAAATACTAAGAATTTAACAGTTAGAGAAGGAATGGTAACTGCATTGCTTCATGATGATGAAAAAGTATTTGGAGTAGTTGTTAATAATGAAGAAAAAATATATGCAAAAGCTGTTATTTTAACAACAGGAACATATATGGAATCATGTATTTTAAGAGGTCATCATAAAGAAAGTGCTGGTCCAGATGGTGAAAAACCTTCTTTAGGATTATCTCCATATTTAGCCTCAATGGGTATTAAATTATTAAGACTTAAAACTGGTACTCCTCCACGTATTCAAAAGGATTCTATTGATTACTCGGTTATGGAACCACAATATGGTACAGAAGGTAATTTGGGCTTTTCTTATGAAACAAAAGTATTTAAACCATTAAAAGATCAAGCTTTATGTTGGTTAATATATACAACACCAGAGACACATCAAATTATTCGTGATAATTTGAAAGAATCCGCGATGTATAGTGGACTTGTTCGTGGCATTGGACCAAGATATTGTCCAAGTATTGAAGATAAAATTGTGCGTTTTGCCGATAAACCACGCCATCAATTATTCTTAGAGCCAGAATCTTTAGAAATGGATTCAATCTATTTACAAGGCTTTTCTACATCAATGCCAATTGATGTACAAGAAAAAATGATTCGTTCATTACCTGGATTAAAAGATTGTAAGATTTTAAAATATGCTTACGCTATTGAATATGATGCAATTGAACCACTTCAATTTGATGCGACTTTGCAAGTAAAAAGATGGCCAGGCTTATATTGCGGTGGACAAATTGTTGGAACTTCTGGTTATGAAGAAGCAGCAGGTCTTGGTTTAATGGCGGGTATTAACGCTACATTAAAAATTCAAGGCAAATCGCCACTGATTTTAAGAAGAGATGAAGCTTATATTGGCGTAATGATTGATGATTTAGTAACGAAAGGCACTAATGAACCATATCGTTTACTTTCTTCTCGTGCAGAATATCGTTTATTAATGCGTCATGATAACGCTGATTTACGTTTAACTAAGTATGGTTATCAAGTAGGCTTAATAAGTGAAGAAAGATATCAAGAATTTTTACATAAATCCGAAGAAATTAATAAAGCAGTTAATTATTTATCTACCCATTATATTGGTATAAAAAGTCCACTTCAATCTTATTTAAAAGAATTAGGATTTGATGACTTATTAGGTGGTATATCTTTAATTGATGTATTACGTAGACCAGGCGTAGAATTTAATAAAATGCGCGAATATATTCCAGAATTAAATGAATTTGATTTATCAGAAATTGGTGTTTCCCAATTAGAAATAATGGTGAAATACGAAGGATATATCGAAAAACAAAAAAAAGAAGCGCAAAAACTAGCTAAATTAGAAGAAATGAAATTACCTACGGATATTGATTATTTGCATATGGATGGTTTAGCATTAGAAGCACGTCAAAAACTAGACAAAGTTAAACCAATATCTATTGGTCAAGCAAGCCGTATTAGTGGAGTTAATCCTGCCGATATATCCATGCTTATTTTGCATTTAAAAAAGGAACATAAGTAATATGGATTTTGTGACATTTAAAGCAAAATTGCTAGAAAATAATATTATTTTAAGCGATGAACAAATTGAGAGTTACAAAGCTTATTCTAACCTATTACAAGAATGGAATAAAGTAATGGATTTAACCGCGATTGATGAAGAAGCGCAAATTATAGAAAAGCATTTTTATGATTCTTTAATATCCGCTAAATACTTCAAATACGAAAATCAAACATTACTAGATATTGGTAGTGGAGCGGGATTTCCGGGATTAGTTTTGGCTATTGCATTTCCTAACTTAAAAATCACATTATTAGAACCTACTTTAAAAAGATGTAATTTTTTAAATGAAGTAATTAAAGTATTAAATTTATCAAATGTTAACGTTGTTAATGACCGTGCAGAAAATTATATTAAAGAAAAAAGGGAATGTTTTGATTTAGTAACGTCACGCGCTGTATCACGATTAAATATATTATTAGAACTATCTATTCCATTTTTAACTATTCAAGGCACTATGATTGCCTTAAAAGGAAAAAATGCTAATTTAGAATTAAAAGAAGCGGAAAATGCACTAAAAATATTAAATGTAAAATTATTAAAGAACTACGAATTTAAACTTCCAAGTGAAGAGGAAAATCGAAGTATCTTATTATTAAAAAAAGAAGCTCGAACAAATATTAAATATCCAAGAAATTATGGTACAATAAAAAAGAAGCCATTATAAACTTCTTTGTGTGAGGGCTAGGAGGTTAGTTATGACAAAAATTATTGCGATTGCAAATCAAAAAGGTGGAGTTGGTAAGACAACAACTGCTATATCTTTATCTGCGGCATTAGCTAATTTTAATCGCCGTGTTTTACTTTTAGATATGGATCCACAAGGTAACTCATCTCGTGGTTTTAGTATAGATATTACCTTAATTAATAAAAGTATGTATGATGTTTTAGTAAAAGATTTAGATATAAACAAAGCAATTCGCAAAACTGTTACAAAAAATGTTGACATTTTGCCTGCTAATTTAAAACTAGCATCTACTGATGTCGAAGTTGCTAATAAAGTTAGTAATCCTTTATTTTTACTTAAAAATGCTATTGAAAAAATTCATAAGAGTTATGACTATATTATTATTGATTGTCCACCTTCTTTAGGACTATTAAATATTAATTCATTAGTTGCCGCTAATAGCGTTATTATTCCTGTTCAATGTGAATATTTTGCTATGGAAGCAGTTGCGCAAATTCTCTCTTCAATATCACAAATTCAATCTACTTATAATTCTAATCTTACCATTGAAGGATTTTTAATGACGATGTATGATCCACGAGCAAGATTATGTGTTGAAGTGTCTACTCAAGTACGTGGTTTATTTAAAGAAAATACTTTTATTACGCAAATTCCACGTAATATTTCGCTTCCAGAAAGTTCGGCACGTGGATTACCAATTACGATGTATCGCCCTACTTCCGCTGGATCTATTGCCTATTTAAACTTAGCAAAGGAAATATTAGAGCATGAGCAACAAGAACGATAATCAAATTTTAAAAAGTAATCTCTCAACATTATTAAAAAGATTTGCTAACACTAGTGTAATTGAAAAGTTTAATGATGCTTCACAAAACAATACTGTTTTTACAATTGAAGTTAGCAATATATCTAATAATCGCTATTTAAAAAATATTGAAATTGATGAAAAAGCTATTTCTAGTGTAATAAAAGATATTAAATATCATGGTATTATTAGTCCTTTATTAGTTCGTACAATCGAAGAGGGAAAATACGAACTTATTACTGGTAGAACACGTTTTATGTGTGCAAAAAGACTTAAACTACAAAATGTTCCATGTATGATACAAAATTTTTCGGATGAAGATATGTTATTGTACATGCTTTTTTCTTATAAACTAGATAAAACTAAGTCAGTTGTAGAAATGGCTAATATTTGTAGTGTGTTATGTAAAAAATTTCATTATACACAATCCACAATCGCAGATTTATTAGATATTTCTAGAGCTCAAGTAACAAATTTAATTCGCATTTTAAACTTACCAAAAAAGATTCAAAAAGATGTTGGAAAAGGAAGACTTACATATGGACACGCTCGCGCTATTGCGATTTTAAATGATGAGCAAATGCAAGAAGTTGTTAATATAATTTATGAGAAGAAGTTGTCTGTTCGTGATACCGAATATTTAGTAAATGAAATGCGCAGCACCCATAAATATGAGGATGTATTAAGTGATTTTAAAAAGCGTAATAATTTAAGTGCTAAAATTAATGGCCGACAATTAATTTTAAGTTTTAAAACTAAAAAAGATTTAATGAAATTTATTAAGAATAACTAATATCGATGTTTTGTAAATGTAATTGTAGCATAATCATCATTTATTGAGTCAACATAAAATTTAAATCCTAATAATGTATAATCATTAAAGCGAGAACTATAAGCAAAAAATGGTGATAGTTCGGTATTTCCAAATGATGAACCTTCTTTCCAAAGGACATCTTTGCTATCCAAAAAACCGCTATTTAGTTTATTATTTAGACCTTCATCTAATAAGTGTAAATAGTAATATTTATTAGCGTCAGCAGAACTTAAATTACTCCATGTAATTGGTGAATTGCTTGCTCCAATTGCTACATTATCAATTACATCTTTTGTATATCCGTCATTTGTTGTTTGAATATCTCCAAACAAGCCATAAGTTTTTTTAGGGTTTTTTACTAATCTGGCATCAACGTGATATAATCTAATTCCTGAGTAGGAATACATTTTATTTCGACTTTCATAACGATATGTAGAATCTTGTAAGTTTAACCCAGTTGGTGTGTAATATTCTAAAATTAAATACTCATCAAATAGACCATCGACAACCGAATTTTGATTTTTAAAAATAACTGCATCAGGATATTTACTGGATGTGCGTATTTTTATTGTACAAGTATCAGTTATGATATAGGGTTTAACCCAGCCCAGTGCTAGTTTTGAATAAATATTATGATCTCCAACATTATATGATTGCATATCTAGTTCACCAGCAGCATTCCAATTAGTGTCATAATTATAATAATCATCTAGTCCTAATAGATGCCCTGTTTCATGAATGTAGGTATGAGCATCTAATCCCTCTGGATATGAACTATTTTTGGTGTCATTCATGAAATCATAACTAACCCACATATGGGTGTTTATATTCGGTTTATTTATATCACTATAAAAGCTGGCATTATAATCAACCCAAGCCCAATAAGCATCTTGATTATATTTATGAGAATAACAAAAAACAACGCTATCAATATAGCCATCTTTATCTTGGTCATATTGTTTAAGTAATTCTTTATCAGCGGAATCATAAAATTGTTTTGCAACTTCATAAGTAGGATTAGAAGTGCTATTTTTATAAGCTTCAGCAAATGTGTAAATTGTATAACTATCAACACGCAGTGGTTTACAATATACGCTACCCATTAAATTGAGTTGTTCGTAACTTGATTTATAGAAAAAACTATGGACGGATTCCCAGTTTGTTCCTTCACCGTTTTCACTAAAAAATACAGTATAAAGATTTTCTAGCATTTGTTGTGTCCAAGCTGGTCCATCTCTTAATTGAACTGGCACAACAAGTATTTTTTGATTTCCTGTTGATTTAAGTGATTTCCAATTGTTAAGATCATTTACATCTTTAATTGTATATTTAAAAGTGTTTGCCTTTTTATAAAAACCATCAGGAGCATACTCATCATATTTCGGCGTTGAAGGAACTATAATAGTGCTTTGCGGTTTATTTACATCTTCATAACTAACATTTGTGTTTTGGCAAGAAGATAGTAGTGTTAATGCACTTATAAATCCCAAACATAAATTAATTTTCTTCTTCATTTGATCCACCACCATATATTTTAAATCTCTTTCATTATAGCGGAAAATAAAAGTCATTGATATAAATTTATTATCATAAATTATTAAAGGTGAAAAAAATGAAATTATTATTAAAAATTTTGACGGTTTTTTGTGCGTTATTTTCAACAAAAACAGTTTATGCAGAAGAAAATATATATGCACGGTCTTATGTGGTTATGGAACAAAACTCGGGCAAAATTATTGAAAGTAAAGATTGTAACTTAGTTCGTAGCGTTGCTAGTGTCTCTAAAATTATGACCGCAATTATCGCTATAGAAAGTAGTGATTTATTTAAAAATGTGGAAATAGGTGATGAAATTGATGAAACTATTGGAAGTTCACTTTATTTAGAAAAAGGCACAAAAGTAGATATTATAGAACTAGTTTATGGATTATTACTTCGAAGTGGTAATGATGCAGCAATGGCAATTGCTAAAAATGTTGGTGGTAGTGTAGACAAATTTGTAGAAATGATGAATGATAAAGCTCGATTAATTGGAATGAAAAATACAACTTTTAATAATCCTAGCGGCTTAGATATATTTGATGAAGGAAATTTGTCAACGAGTTATGATTTAGCTTTAATGATGCGTTATGCAATGAGTAATAAATTATTTCGAGAAATAGATAGCGCTAAGAGTTATAAATCATTAGTAAAAGGTACTTGGTATAATAAACATAAATTACTTCAAAATTATGAATATGCTATAGGAGGTAAGACAGGTTATACTAAAAAAGCACGTCGCACATTAATTACAAGTGCCTGTAAAGATAATCTAGAATTAATTGTTGTCACATTAGATTGTGGAAATGATTTTTCTTTACATAAACAATTATTTGAGAAATATTTTAATAATTATACTTATGTGCCATTTTTAAATAAAGGAATGAATTACATATTAAATTATGAGTTTTATTCTAATAAAAGTTATGGCTTACTTATTAAAAAAGAATTAATAGAAAATGCTATTAAAATTTATAAATTAAATTCTAAAAATAATACAATTTCAATGTTTTTTAAATTGAGTGATGGAACACTTATTGAAGTGGGGAGGACGACTTTAACTTCTGTTGCGGTCGTGAATGTATAATGAATAAAATATGGATTTGGATTATTGTTATTTGCATTTTTTATGGTATTTTTACAGGACGATTTGATTTAATGGCTAATTCAATTTTAGCTTTGCCTAGTGAAGCATTAGAACTTGTTTGTACTTTAGTATTTTCAGCTTGTTTTTGGTCGGGCATTATGATGATTTTGTATGATTCAGGAGTTATTGATAAGTTGGCCAAATTATTAAATCCTTTTTTAAGAAAAATAATGCCTAATTTAAATGATGAAGAAGCATATAAATACGTGGCTATGAATATTGCGGCGAATATATTCGGTTTAGGTTTTGCCGCTACTCCGGCAGGTTTAAAAGCTATTAAAAGAATGAAAGAATTATCAAAAGAAGAAGATAAAGAAGTAGCAACAGATGAAATGGTTACATTTTTAGTTTTAAATACAGCGGGTGTAACAATATTACCGACAACAGTTATGGCAATTAGACAAAGTTATGGAGCAAAGAATCCCGCTGATTTCTTGATACTTTCTTTTGTAGGAACTTTAGTATCATGTGTTTTTGGTTTATTATTAGATAAGTATTATCAAAAAAAGGCTAAAAGAAAAAATAAAGGTAA
Organism: uncultured Bacilli bacterium; assembly: GCA_934140155.1. Taxonomy (GTDB): domain Bacteria; phylum Bacillota_I; class Bacilli_A; order RFN20; family CAG-826; genus RUG131. Next base: position 659,579 of record CAKPBC010000001.1, read on the forward strand.
ATAGTTATGGAAAAATTCTCACTTATTTTTATTCCTTTATTAGTATTATTTGCAGTCGGTTATAGTTTCGCTAAAAAAAATAATGCCTATAATTCATTTGTTAATGGTGTTAAAGACGGATTACCTTTATTTAAAGAATTATTCCCTACAATAATTGGAATGCTTTTATGTGTAACATTGTTGAAATCATGTGGAATAATTGATGATTTAAAATTATTATTAACGTCATTTATTCCTAAATCTGAAGCAATAATTGATTTAACTCCAATGATTTTATTTCGCCCAATATCTGGATCTGCTTCTATTGCTTGCTTTGATACAATTTGTAAAACACTTGGTCCTGATTCTTTAACGGCAAAAATAGCATCAACTATTCAAGGATCAACGGATACCACGATATATATTCTTGCACTATATTTTGGTACTGTAAAAGTTACTAAGTGGAAGCATGCCTTAAAAACAGGATTATTAACTGACTTGGTTGGCATAGTCGTTGGAATAGTTTTGGCACTCATATTTTTAAAATAATAAAAAAATAAAAATAATTCAAATAAAATGAGGGGGTGTTATTTTTTAATAAGTAGAAAAGAGGAAGATACTATGAAAAAAAGTTTGAAATTTTTAATTCCATCAATGTTTGGTCTTTTAGTAGCAGGCTGTTCATTAGATGGTTCTACACCAATAAATAAAGGAGAAAATACTGAATTAACAAATAAGTCTCGTTTAGATGCTGTAGCAGTAGATAGTTATACTACATCTGTTATTCTTGATTCGTTAAAAGAAGTGAGTACATCCACTGATGTTGAAAATCCAGAAACACCAGAGACACCAGAAACACCAGATGAGACACCTGGTGAAGATGAAGATGTTGATGAAAACCTAGTGATTGTTAATAACTATATTAAATTATTTGATACATTAACTAATGGTGATGGATTAACTGTTGAACAAGTTGCTTCTGATAAAGAAGAATATAAATTTAAAGTTGTTATTTCTTCTTCATTAGTGGGAGAGTCAGGTAAATCATATACTATTTACTTTAATGAATTGACTCAAGAAATTGATGATAGTGAAGGACCAAGTGAAGGTGCTGATGGTACTGAAACACCAGATGAAAATGAAGTCGACGAAGGAGAAGTTGATGTTACTCCAGAATTACTTAAAAAACATCATCATAACGAATTTAAAGATGCAACATTTACCCGTTTAACAGGAATTATTGTTACTGAAACTGGCGAAATTGCTGTTGAAGGACATAGCCTTGTAACTGATACTAAAACAAAAACAGTATTTAAAGGCGAATTAGAAAATGGACAATCATTAAAAATCACTTCAGAAATCTCTGATTCTAAAAAAGAATATTCTTATCAATTAAAAGAAGGTCATCGTGTAATCAATGAATACGAAGTTGAAATTAAAACAAAAGAAGATTCAGTTGAATTAGAAATTAAAGTAAAAAATGGTAAAGAAAAAGAAAGATACGTCATTGAAAAGAGCGTAGAAGATACAGATACTATATTCGAAATTCATTACAAAAATAGTGATGGAAAAGGTAAGATTATTGCTGTTATTAGTAAAGATGAAGATGGTAATGATGTAATTACTTATGAGTTTAAAGATGGTAAGAAATGGCATCATGATGATCATGGTTGGCATCATGGCTGGGATGATGATGGACATTGTTGGCATGACGATTGGCATCACGAGCATCACTTCGATGATGAATATGATTGGGATGACGATTACGAATGGGATGAAGATGACTTCGATGAAGATGAGTGGAATGATGATACTGAAGATTTACTAAATGCTTTATTAGAAGCACTTAAAGATACTGATTTTGATATTGATGCATTCTTAGAAAATTATTATGCTAATAAGAATGATAATAAACAAGAAGATAATCAAGAAGAACCAAGTGAAAGTGAAGACTATGAAGATGAATGGGATGAAGATGACTGGTTCTCTCAAGATTATGAAGAAGATTATTGGGACTGGGGTTATGAACATGGTCATGATAATCATAAACCATACGGTCATCGTTAATATAATTCAATAAAAATACAAATACTCCTAGAGTTTGGTAACTTACTAAGCTTTGGGAGTTTTATTTTATTGCTGTTTTAAATGTTTAATTTTGGAGAAATTAATCAAATAAATTTATAGAAAACCGGACAAAAAGCATTGACTTTATATTGGAAAACAAGACATTTACAAACAATTTATATTGGAAAACCGGACAAAATATGCTAATATGATATTGGAAAACCGGACAAAATATGTGTGAGGTGGATAAAATGTTATATAGGAAAGTACAAAAAGATATTGAAAAATGGTTAAATGATGGACATGATGCACTTCTTATAACTGGAGCACGTCAAGTTGGAAAGTCTTTTTTAATTCGTGAAACATTAAAAAAGAACAAAATTAATTACGTAGAGTTTAATTTTATTCAAAATCCAAATTTATTAGAAATATTTAATTCAGCGCTTAAGAATGACTCCGATAGATTTTTGATGGAATTAGAAGTGGCATCTAATAAAAATTTAACTAAAGATACTGTAATATTTTTTGATGAAATTCAAGAATGCAAAGAAATAGTTACTATAATAAAATTTTTGGTAGAGAATGGAAAATACAAATATGTCCTAAGTGGTTCTTTATTAGGTGTGGAATTACGTGATTTAAGATCTGCTCCTGTTGGATATATGAGAACAATTGAAATGTTTCCAATGGATTTAGAAGAGTTCTTAATAGCAAATAAATTAAGTGAAAAAATATTAAATTATCTTAAAGATTGTTTTGATAAAAAACTTCAAGTCAGTGATTTCATTCACAAAAGATTAATAGATGCCTTTTATAAATACTTAATAGTAGGTGGGATGCCTGAAGCAGTCGATGCTTTTATAAGAACAAACGATTTAAATGAAGTATCCACTATACATAAAAAAATATGGCAAGATTATAAAAAAGATTTTACGAGATATGAAGAAAAATATAAATTAAAGTTAATATCTATCTATGATTTAATCCCAGCTGAATTAAATTCTAAAAACAAACGTTATAATTTTTCTAATATAAACAAACAATTAAAATTTGCGCGATATGAAAATAATTTCAATTGGCTTATTGATGCTGGTGTATCTATACCTGTATTTAATGTAACTGAATACCAAATACCGCTTGAAGCATCTAAAAAAAGTAATTTATTTAAATTGTTTTTGTCGGATGTTGGTATGCTTACAACATTTTATGGATCTGCTACTATATTAAAACTACTTGATAATGGAAATGATGTTAATTGTGGGGCAATGTTTGAAAATGCTATAGCTCAAGAATTAAGAGCACACGGTTTTAAAGAATATTATTTTAATAACAAGAAACACGGAGAGGTGGATTTTTTAATTGAATATAATAATCAATTACTACCAATAGAAGTTAAAAGTGGAAAAGATTATCAAAAACATAGTGCACTATCTTATTTTATATCGACTAATAGATTTGATAATGCTTTCGTATTATCTAATTACAATGTAAAAGTAGAAAATAATATTACATATTATCCGATTTACATGATTATGTTTATACATAGCAATTTTAAAATAAATGATAAAGTAAGTTTGAATTTAGATGATATTCAAATATAAAATTTATTTCATCCATCATCATGAACGATAATTAATAAGGAATTTTCAAAATTTTATGTATATTTACAATAAGAAGTAACTATCCACAACTTATAGAACACTAAAAAAGTCGCTTAGAATTTCTTATAATTTAGTTGAAAAGTCGCTTAGAAATTCTTATAAATGGGCCAAAAGATTGATTCACAATTGTTGCAAGTAATAAAGAAAATCTTGGACAATGTAAAGGCGCTATTTATGAATCGATAGTATTTGATGCATTAAACAAAGCAGGAATAGACACATTTTATTTTGCTAAATCAACTGGTCTAAAAATTGATTTTGTTATTTCTTATAATGGCTTTCCTACACTAATTGAAGCAAAACCAAAAACATGTAATACAAAATCAAGCAAAACTGTGATGAACCATCCAGAGCACTATGGAAAAACAAAATTAATAAAAATAGGTGATTATAATATTAGTGAAGAGGGAGATACTATTACTATACCGCATTATTTAACATTTGTATTAGGTAAGGCAAAATATGATTTTTAAATTAAACTAGATTAGTTTGTTTTTAACTAAATATTCTTTGATTGAAAAAAAGAATATCTTATATTAAACTAATTTTGATATGGAGATGATTATATGTTTTTTACAATTAAAGAATTTCACAAAAAACATCATACAGAACTTTTAGTGATAGAAACTATTATTCTAGTTGGACTTATGACTTTGTTTGCTTTTCTTACCAGTGAAACTATTTATAATAATGATGTGATAGAAAAATCAACATTTGGATTTAATTTTCAAAATGTTAAGATTGTTAATTTGGTGCCAGTGTTTTTAGGAACTTTACAGTTTATATGTATAATTTTGATTATCATTTTAAGAAAATTAAAAGGTAATCCAATTTATGCCAAAAAGTGCTCGCATGGATTATTCTATTTATCTATTGGATGTTTGGTTGTTGACTTTATTTTAATGATTGTTTTCTCTAATTATATAACAATATCAGAATCTTTAGTAAAAGAAACAAGTCATAGAATTGGTTTTATTATTCAAATTGTTTTGCAAGCTCTATTAAGTTTTGACCTTTATGTTTGGAGAAGCGATTTCGGATTAGAACAATATTACGGATAGTATTGCATTTTACTAATTGCGTATTATAATTATAAGTACTTTAGGGACAGGTGCAATTCCTTACCGGCGGTAAACTCCGCGAGCCGAGAGGTTGAACTGGTGTAATTCCAGTAGCGACAGTAAAGTCTGGATGGAAAAAGTAAATTTGTTTTTTAAGTCCCTAAAAAGAAAGGGGACTTTTTTTATGGATTCTACTAAGCCAAAAATATTTACCACAAAATTTATGGTAAGAACTGCGATATTTTCCACTATCGCGGCAATATTATATGTTGTGCCAGGACTTCAATTTAAATTACCATTCTTTTTAGCGTTTTTAGAGGTGCATTTTGATGAAATTCCAGCGTTTATAGCCTCATTTGCATATGGTCCGTTATGTGGAATAATGGTTTTATTAATAAAGACAATTATTAAACTACCATTTACGCATACCGCAACTGTGGGAGAATGGTTGGATTTATTATATGGCATTGCCTTAATATTACCAGCGAGTTTGATTTATAAAAATCATCGTTCTTTAAAAGGAGCATTAATTGGTTTGTTAGTAGGATTATTAACACATCTATTAGTAACATTTGCTTGCTCCGCTACATTCGTAATTGATATGTATACTTTCTTTTATTCAACAATTACCAGCGATCAAATCTTAGCGTTAGCGCAACAACTTAATCCTAATGTTAGCAATGTACATGCATCTATTGCATTTTATTGTTTCTTACCTTTCAATGCTTTTAAAGATGCGCTTGTAATTATAATTACAATTATTTTATATCCAAGAATTCGTTACTTTACTGAAAAACGTTATCAAAAATAAAAAAAGAGCAAATAAAAAATCCTGCATGCCATTATTTACTAGCGCAGGATTTTCTATTTAATTATTCAACTTCAATAGCTTGAGCTGGGCAGTTGCTAGCAGCATCATTAGCTTCGTCAGTTGCTTCTTCAACGATTGCTTTTGCTTTGCCATCATCATCGAATTCGAATGATGCTGGTGCCATGCTTACGCAAAGACCACAACCAATACATAAATCTTTGTTTACTCTTACTTTTGCCATTTTTCTAAACTCCTTTTTTTGATACTCAAATTATACTTTATAATATGTTCTTTTTCAAGATTGAAAAAATGAGAAAAAATTTCATTGATTTTTCTTTGTAAGAAAAAAATAATTAACACAAACAATTATTATTAAATGCTTATAAATTTATTCGTTGAAGTTACTTCAATAGTTCATTGAAGTTACATTGAAGTTGACATTGAAGTTACATTGAAGTAAGCGTTGAAGTTACATTGAAGTAATTAAAAATTACTAAAAAAATTATAGATAGATTAATTTTTTCATTTTAATCTATCTTTTTTATTTTAATTCTATTAAAATAGTTAACGAACGGAGGATGGTAAAAATGGAACGAGAAACACGTGAAAAAAAATATGCCAAACTTCGTGATGAGATAGAAAATATTGACACCACAATATTAGAGAATATGGAAAGAAATAGAAATGAAAAAAAGTCTTCTATTTTAAAAGAATCAATGCAACATTTAGCTAATGCTAAACAAGTTGGAACGAATTCTAATGATCTTTCTATTGAAGAAATTTTAAAAGCTCATACTGAGTATGTAAGTGTTAATAAAAAAGATAATCATAAACAAAATTTTAAGGAAAAAAGACTTAAGAACATTTTGTGTGTGGCTATTTGTATTATTCTTGTAATTGTTATTACAATTGTAATTATCTCGATTTTTAGGAGGTAACTATTATGAAAAAAATCGCTATTGCTATTGATGGACCTGCCGCAGCGGGTAAATCCACTATCGCAAAAAGAATTGCTAAAAAATTAGGATTCACTTATATCGATACTGGCGCTATGTATCGTGCTTTTACATATTATGTATTAAAAAACGGAATTGACCCACAAAATGAAGAAGCATCTTGTGCAGTAATCGATAAAGTTGATATTAAACTACTTCCTAATGATCATGTTTTATGTAACGATGAAGATGTAACTACTGTTATTAGAGAAAATGAAGTATCAAGAAACGTTTCTTATATTGCTTCTTATAAGGCAATTAGACTTGCAATGGTTGATGCTCAAAGAAAAATGGCAGAATCAACATCAGTAGTTATGGATGGAAGAGATATCGGTACATATGTATTACCAAATGCCGAAGTAAAAATTTATCAAGTTGCATCAGTAGAAGCTCGTGCTGAAAGACGTTTAAAAGAAAATCAAGAGAAAAATATTCCGTGTGACTTAGAAAGTTTAATTAAAGATATTGAAAGAAGAGACTATATTGACTCTCATCGTGACTTTGCTCCTTTATGCAAAGCAGATGATGCAATTTTATTAGATACATCGTATATGACAATTGAAGAAGTTGTTGAAGAAGTGTTAAATATTATTGCCACTAAGGTAGGTAATATCAATGGCTAATGGTATTGTTGCAGTAGTGGGTTCACCTAATGTTGGTAAGTCAACTATCTTTAATCGAATTGTGGGTAAACGTCAATCTATCGTTGATGATGCAAGTGGTATAACTCGTGATCGAATTTATGCTAAAGCTAGTTGGTTAACAAAAGACTTTTCTATAGTTGATACTGGTGGAGTAGAATTAGAAAATCAACCATTCCAAAAACAAATTCGTGCTCAAGTAGAAATTGCTTTACAAGAAGCTGATGTTATTTTATTTGTAGTAGATGGAAAAGTAGGCGTTACTAGAGAAGATCAAATAGTGGCTAGAATGCTTTATAAATCTAATAAACCAGTCGTTTTAGCGGTTAATAAAATTGATTCAGTAGAGCAAATGGATAATATTCATGAATTCTATGCTTTAGGACTTGGTGAACCAATCGCGGTATCTGGATCTCATGGTATTGGTATTGGTGATATTTTAGATAGAATTATTGCTTATTTACCAAACAAAACGATAAATGAAAAAGAAAACGTCATATCTTTTTCCCTTATTGGACGTCCAAATGTTGGGAAATCTAGTTTGGTTAATGCCATATTAAATCAAAATCGTGTTATTGTATCTAATGTTGAAGGAACAACAAGAGATGCCGTTGATACACCTTTTAAAAGAGATGGAAAAGACTATGTGATTATTGATACCGCTGGTCTTAAAAAACGTGGAAAAATTTATGAAGCAGTTGATAAATATAGTGCTTTAAGAGCATTAAGCGCAATTGATAGAAGCCAAATTGTTTTACTTGTTATTGATGCTGAAACTGGTATCCAAGAACAAGATAAGCATGTAGTTGGTTATGCTATAGAAGCAAAAAAATCTATCATTATTGTTGTGAATAAATGGGATACTGTTGAAAAAAATGAAAAGACCATGGCAGAATTTACCAAAAAAGTTCGTGATGAATTTAAGTTCTTAGATTACGCTCCGATTGTATTTGTATCAGCGTTAACAAAATCAAGAATAAGTACAATTTATGATGAAATTGATGCTTGTTACGAAGCATTTAATACTCGTGTAGCGACATCAGTGTTAAATGAAGTTATGCAAGATGCGCAAATTATGAATCCTGCCCCATATTTCAATGGCGGTAGAATTAGAATTTATTTTGCTAATCAAGTAAGTGTATGTCCTCCAACATTCGTCTTATTTGTAAATGATCCAACATTCATGCATTTCTCTTATAGCAGATATATTGAAAATCGTTTAAGAGATACATTTAATTTCTCAGGAACACCAATTAGTATTATTTGCCGCGAAAGAAAATAACAAATTTAAACTTACCCGCATATTATATTTTGGGTGAGAAATATGGATGATTCAATTTTTGATAAGGTAGAAAAGAAAACTAATGTAAAGAAAGAAGATATATTAAAGTTAGCTAAGTCAATATCTGGTAAAGATTTGAATGATGAAAGGGTTCTTCGATCTTTAATTAAAGATGTAGCGCGTCTTGCAAATAAACCAGTATCAAAAGAAAAAGAAGAAAAAATTATTAATGCGGTTAAAAAAGATAAAATTCCAAAAAATCTTAATAAGATAATATAATTATAAAGTCTAACTCAAGTGGTTAGGCTTTTTTCTTATTTAATGGGCACATACTTTATACTGCGATTTATTTAAATGTTATATCACTGAAGAAAAATGCAATAATTGCAAAAAAATTCAGTGACATTATAAAATATAGATACTAAAATGAAATAAGAATCAAACGAATTGTATTACAAATGATGACAAATGATGACAAAAAATTGATTTTGTTGTAAAAAATGAATTCTAATAATATTAGAAAGAGAGTGGAAAATATGGCAAGTACTTTTATTCGATTTAGGGTTGATGAAGATTTAAAAATTGAAGCATCATTAATTTGTAAGAAGTTAGGAATTGATTTACAAACATATATGAGAATGTGTTTATGTCGTTTGGTATCTAACAAGGGAATTCCTTTTGATATGATTTTAAAAGATGAAACTGAATCAAAAGGAATAGAAGCTTTGTTAAAAATGAATAGTATTTCTGAAAAATATAATAATTCTGAAATGACTATTGATGAAATCAATAATGAAATTAATGAGGCACGAAAATGAAATATTATGTTGCTATTTTGAAAAATTATGCGCTTGTTATTAAAACAATTTGAAGAACAAATTGATTAGTAATTATCAAATTTATTAATAATACTAATTTGTTGTTCTTTTTTTATTTACTCCCTCATATCTATTAATAGCGATATTTAGGAGGTTATTTTATGGAGACTCTTTCGGTATTAAAAGATATTGGGCTTCGTGGAAATGGTGATATTTATTTAGGAGTAGTGGGACCAGTACGTGTTGGTAAATCAACATTTATTAAAAGATTTATGGAAGTATTAGTTATTCCTCATATTAAAAATGAGGATGATAAAAAAAGAGCGTTAGATGAATTACCGCAATCGGGAATTGGTAAAACAATTATGACAATGGAACCTAAATTTGTTCCATCTAATGCTGTTGAGATTTTAGTGGAAGAAAACTTAACAGTAAAAGTAAGATTAATTGATTGCGTGGGTTATATTATTGAAAATGCGCAAGGATATTTAGAAGATGGAAAAATGCGCATGGTTAAGACACCATGGTTTAGTGAAACTATACCTTTTGATGATGCCGCAAAAATCGGCACTCAAAAAGTAATTAAAGAACATTCCACTTTAGGTATTTGTGTTTTAAGTGATGGAACAATTAATGAATTTACTCGTGATGATTATAGAAATAGTGAAGAACAAGTCATTGAAGAATTAAAATCAATTGATCGTCCTTTTGTTATTGTCTTAAATTCTAAAACTCCAACTACCGATGCAACTAATAAAATCAAACAGGAATTAGAAGCAAAATATAACGTTCCTGTTATTCCGCTTAATGTAGAAGAAATGAGTGAAAATGATGCAACGGAAGTATTGCGTGAAGCATTATTCCAATATCCAATAGCAAATATTGATGTAGCTTTACCTAATTGGGTAAGTCAATTAGATGAGGAACATTATATTAAGCAAAGTGTTAACAATACGATTGAGGAAGCCATGAATAGCGCTCGTACAATTAGAGATGTTAATAATATTAATGAAGTGCTTAAGAATAATGAATATATCTCTAACGCTTCCATTAGTAATGTTGATACTGGAACAGGTGTTGTTACTATCCAAATGGATGTAAAAGACGGCTTATATGAAACAGTATTAAAAGAACTTGTTGGTTGTGAAATTTCTGATAAAGCACAGTTAATTGCGGTTTTAACGGAATTTACAAAAGCTAAAAAAGAATATGAAATCATTGGTGGAGCCCTAAAGATGGCGGAAACCACAGGATATGGATTCTCAAATGCTAGCTTAAGTAATATGAAAATCGAAAAACCAGTTATTACTAAAACTGGTAACAGATATGGAATAAAAGTGAAGGCATTAGCGTCAACTTATCATATTATTAAAGTTGATTTAGAAACATCATTTGAACCTACTTTAGGATCAAAAATGCAAAGCGATTATTTCTTAGATTATTTGTTGAAAGCTTATGATGAAGATCCTAATAAAATATTAGATTGTGAGATATTTGGCCAAAAATTCGGTGATATTATAAAGGCCGGAATTACTGGTAAATTAGCAACATTACCTGAACCAGTAAAAGTTAAACTCCAACAACTAATTAAGACTATTTCTAATAAAGGCAAATCTAATTTAATAGCATTTGTATTCTAACAAAAATCCAGCGGATATTTAATTCGCTGGATTTTAAACACTAGTAATGGCCTAACTTTTAAGATGTAAACTATCATACGATTTTTAACCTGGTTCGGAACAGCTAATATTAGTTGATTTCCAACTACACATTAATTATATTCTTTTAACAAAAAATTAAAAGTAAATATTTTAAATTTAATTCACCTCAGTAAAAATATTGTTGCAAATATTGTTGCAGATAATGTTGCAAAGTGATGCATTATATTTGTAATAGTGATATGTATGTTTAAAACAAACAATGTAGAGTTTAAAATAGAATTAAATAATAAATTTGAAAAAGAGGTAGTTGGCTTTCTTAATTCTAAATGTAGACATATTTTTATTTGAATAAATGATGATGACTCAATATATGGCGTTGGATAATATTGATGATTTGTAATTAATAATAAAAGATAGAAACAAGTATAATATTGCGTTATCCTTAATTTAATTTTTTTGAATAATTTTAGAAGAAAAAAACTATTTATATAGAGTTGGCTCTAATAAAACAGGGTATTGGAAAATCAATAAATAGTTTTAGTAAAATATGTTAAGTCTAATTTAATATAAAACGCCAAATCACCGAAAAATATTTTGCCAAATCACCGAAAAATATTTTGCCAAATCACCGAAAAAGTTGACACAAGGCTTGATATTTTATAAAATAACTAAGGTGATTATATGAAATATAAAACAAGGATTGCTGATGAATTACTAAAAATAAAATTGGAATCAAAAGGTGTCGTTGTTATTGAAGGACCTAAATGGTGTGGTAAAACTACAACCGCAACCCAATTTGCTAGAAGTGTTTTAAGAGTAGATGATCCAGCAAAAATAAACCAAAACAAGCAAATGGCGGATATTAATCCATCAATTTTATTAAAAGGAGAAACGCCTAGATTGGTAGATGAATGGCAAATAATACCAAAAATATGGGATGCAGCAAGATATGAAATTGATAGTAGAGGATTGGAAGGACAGTTTATTTTTACCGGATCGGCTGTTCCAATTGATTCTAGTGAAATAACACATTCTGGTACAGGAAGATTCACTTGGTTAACAATGCGTACTATGAGCCTATATGAATCTTTAGAATCAACAGGAGAAGTTAGCTTGCAAAATTTATTCTCGAAACCCATTCAAATATCTGGAACAAACAAAATAACTTTTGACAAATTAGCTTACATAGTTTGTCGTGGTGGTTGGCCTCACGCCATTGATATGAAAGAGAGCATTGCTCTAGAACAAGCATATGACTATTATGATGCGACTGTTAAATCAGATATTAATCGCGCTGATGAAGTAAATAAAAATCCAGAGCGAGTAAAACGTTTGATGAAATCTTATGCTCGAAATCAAGGAACACAAATTTCAAATGCAATGCTTAGAGAAGATATCATCTCTAATGATGTTAATTCTTTAGATGAAGATACAATAGTTTTATATATTAATGCACTAAAAAAGATTTATGTTATAGAAGATATGCCAGCTTGGAATCCTAATTTAAGATCTAAAACTGCAATAAGAACATCTGATACAAGATATTTTGCTGATCCATCTATTGCCGTTGCAGCTTTAGGATTAGGACCAGATGATTTAAAAAATGATTTAAAAACTTTTGGCTTGCTATTTGAAACAATGTGTATTAGAGATTTAAGAATTTATGCTAGCTCAATAAATGGTGAAGTATATCATTATAGGGATAAATCAAATTTGGAATGTGATGCTGTAATTCATTTGCGTAATGGCCGCTATGGATTAGTGGAAATTAAACTTGGCGGAGATAAATTAATTAATGAAGCTATAAACAATTTAAAAACGCTTGCAGATAAAATTGATGATAAAAAAATGAATAAGCCAGATTTTTTGATGGTTTTGGTAGGTATTGGAGATTATGCATATAAAAGAGACGATGGTGTATATATCGTTCCTATTGGATGTTTAAAAAATTAGATACTTTATTATTATAACTTTTATCTTTGGAAGAATAATTAAAAATAGCATAAAAGTAAAAAAGGCGCTTGAAATGGCGCTTTTTTTAAATAGCTGACGAAATAAAGAAAATTCGAAAATGTAGTATTTATTTGATAATTTATATAGGTTTATGCACTCAAATTAAAGTTATCGCTAAAACGATAAGGATTGTATCTTTACATAGAAGAAATTTTGAGAATAATAGATTTTTATTATTAGTGGATTTTGAGATTTGAAATTCAAACGGCATTTAAATTACGAAAATAATTAGTTTCGTATATTTAAATGATTTTCGTAAAATAAGCAAAATTTTCGTAAAATAAGCAAAATTTTCGTAAAATAAGCAAAATTTTCGTAAAATAAACAGAATTTTCGTAAAATTGTAGATACTAGAAAGTTTTAGCATCGAATTGCAATAAATAACGATTAATTGTTATTTTGAATTTAATAAATGGAATAATATTTATAGATTTAATATTGTTCATTAAATTATAATAATTTTGACTTGTTTACAAGTTAATAGTACTATTATGAGTAGAAGGAATCAAATATGGACATTTCAAAGAAAAAAAAGCAATTAGTTGTAAACAATGTATTTCTATTATCAATATTTGTTCTAATAATTTATTCACTTGGTTTTGTTATTAGAATTGGTAAGCATTCATTAATATCTAACTATTTAGGATTTAGTATACCAACCTATATTAATATTGCTTTATGTTTGATTTTATTAATATTAGTAATATTTGTTTTGATTTATAATAAAAACAAAATAAATCCTAAGTTATCTTTGATATTTGTTTCTACCGCTATAATATATACTATTTATTTAATGCTTTATGGGCGCCTCGTTAGTGGTATCTCATATAACGAAATACTAAGTAATGTTAAGAACATTTGGATGATGTCTTTATTAGGCTTTATTTCTTTGGTTATTGTTCCGCGTATTATTACTAAAAAGAATATTAATTTTATTTTATATTTTTTAATTCTTTTATCATTTATATCAACAATATATTTTTGTATAAAAGATTTACCTGTTATTATTAAGGATTTTTTAAGTGATCATTCGTTATGGCTTTCAGCATCTTTCTATACAAATAAAAACACTTATGGAATAATACTATTTTTAGGTGTTGTTTCATCTTTATTTATAATGAATTTTAATAAAAAATTAAGATATTTATTTGTATCTTTTTACTTTGTTATTTTTATGGTTTTAGCTTATGCGAAAACTGCATTTATTTGTGCGTTAATTATATATTTATTTTTATTTATGTATGGCGTTTTACACATAAAAAAGACATGGAAAAAAGTAACGATTTTATTATCTATTGCTTTTGTTTTAATTATTTTAGGATTAATAATATCTGATATTACTCCAATAAAATTACCAAGTAATATTAAGAATTATTTATCTAAATTAGTTTATTCATCTAAAACACTTACATCAAGAATTCAAGAATTTGTAAAATCAATCGCGGGATTAAATTATAAAAACATCTATATGGGTGTTGGTTATGAAAGTGCCTTAGCATTAGTTAAAGAATATTCTGGTTATGATGCTTTCCATACTGCATATAACCAAGATCTCCTTAGTGGTGGTATTTTAATGACTATTTTAAAATTATTAGCTATTATTTATATATTAAAATGCATTCACCAACTTAAACATCAAAATAAATCATCATATATTTTGCTATTGGGAACATTTGTTTCTTATATGTTTTATTCTTTATGTGAATCAATATTATTATTTGACTGGGCATTCTTATCTTTTGCTATTACTTTATTAGTTTGTGTTATTCCAATAAGTAGTAAATATCATTTGAATATTGTTAATGTATTAGTAAAAAAAGAATCACCAAAACATATTGCTTTTGTTACATCTATATATCCAAGTAATGATAAAAAGTGGTATGGAATATATTTACATGATTATGCTTTAGCTATTAAAAAACTTGGATATGATATAAGTGTTATTAAAATTAGCGAAGAAGATAAAAAAGACGAAGTATATGAAGGAATTAATATTCATTATGTTAAATATAAAAATAAATTTGTTCATAAACTAATGTTACCTTTAGGCATTAAATTTAAATTAGATTTAAAAGCAACAATAGAAACTTATGATATTGATACAGCGTTTATCCATTTTTATCCAGTTGCTTTTCAAAATGTAATTATTGATTATTTGCATGAATCTAATATTAAAGTAATTCATTATTTGCATTCTCGTAATATATTTAAAAGAATAGATGAAAAACATCCATTATTCCGTAAAATATATTTAAATCCAATATACAAAAAAGCATATAAGAAATGCGACGAAATTATTTGTGTCTCTGAACTTGTTAAAAAAGATTTATTAAGTAAGTTACCAAAATATAAAAATGCACATGTAATTTATAATGGATGTAGTGATATGTTTATTAATACTCAACCGCCTAAATTCGTTAACAAAACGAATAATTTTAATATCATAACTGTTGGTAATATGTATTCTATCAAAGGATATAGATATATTATTGAAGCACTTCATAAAATAAAAGAAGAATTACCAAATATCAATTTCAAATGGACTATTGTTGGTAATGGTATAGAATATAACAAAAATATTAAATTGATAAATGATTATAATTTAACTAATAATGTTAAAATCATTAAAGAATTAAATCAACCTCAATTATTAGAAAAGCTTAAAAATAATGACATTTTCATTATGCCTTCATTTTATGAAGCGTTAGGTATTGTATATTTAGAGGCTATGAATGTTGGATTAATTACAATTGGATGCACTAATCAAGGAATAAGAGAAATATTTGATACAAAATCAATGCAATTTGTTGATGAAAGAAATGTTACACAAATTGTATTACTTTTAGAACATATTTTTAATAATTACGCAAGTTATGAATTGTTAAGAAAAAACGCTAAGAATGTTAGCCAAAAATTTAGTTGGGAAAATGCAGCGAAAGAATTGGAAAAGTATATTTAATTATTAAAAAAAGTTATAAAATGCACTGATTTTTAATTGCATTTTTGTGAAACCTCTACCAAAAGTGGGATAAATGTACTTATAATTTGACAAAACATACTACATAGTAGTATATTTAATTGAAAGGTGAATTGCTATAACTACAAATAGCATTTTTCTTTACTCGTTTTTTATAATATTAACTATCTTGGTAATTTGTAGTATTAATCTAAGATAAATACTTCACGATTGGAGCGAATTTCATGAATCAACAAAAAGAATTATATGAAGATGTATCAACTGGAAATGTTGGCGTTGCTACAAAAGAAAAAGAACATAATGAAGTAGAATATAATGAAGAAGTACCATATAAATTAAAAAAATCACAAAAAGTATATATATTTTTTAAATCAATAATTGATTGGATTATTGCCTTTTTAACATTGGTTGTTTTATCGCCATTTTGGATTATATTGGCCATTGTTATTAGAATAGATTCAAAAGGACCTGCAATCTTTAAACATAGTAGAATTGGTAAGAATGGTAAAAAGTTTAAATGTTGGAAATGGCGTAGTATGTCCACTAATGCGCCTAAACATATTGCAAGTCGCGATTTTAATGATGCTGATTCTTATATTACAAAAGTTGGTGCTTTTATTCGTAAAACTTCTATTGATGAATTTGCGCAACTATTTAATATTCTAACTTTTAAAATGGCTTTAATAGGATATCGTCCTTTAGTTGAAAAAGAAAAAGAAATTGATGAATTAAGAAAAGAAAGAGGAATATATCAAATTAAACCTGGAATCACTGGCTGGGCTCAAGTTCATGGTAGAGATTTAGTCACTAATGAACAAAAGGCTGGTTTGGATGAATATTATTTAAAACATATGTCTTTATGGCTTGATATAAAAATTTTCTTTTTAACTATAAAAAAGATTTTTAAAAGATCTGACATTAAAGAAGGAAGTATTCAAGAAGAAATTGATAATTCAAAAGAGGTGGCAATAAATGAATAATGATTTACCGCTAGTATCTATTATAATGCCTGCATATAATTCAAAAGATTATATATCAAATTCAGTAAAATCAGTTTTAATGCAAACTTATAGAAATTTTGAATTACTAATTATTGATGATTGTTCAACAGATGGAACAATGAAAGAAATAGAAAATTTATCAGACCAAAGAGTTAAAATAATCAAGAATGAAAAAAATATGGGCGCGGCTTTTTCTAGAAACACTGGTATAAAATACGCTAAAGGAAAATACATAGCTTTTCTTGATAGCGATGATGAATGGAATGTAACTAAATTAGAAAAACAAGTTGCTTTTATGCGTGATAATAATTATTATTTCTCATACACTAAATATCAAGAAAATAGATTGTTGAAAAATGAAATATTAATCATCTCTGGGCCTAAAAAAATAACGAAATATAAATTAAATAAAGCTGATTGGATAGGATGTTTAACTGCTATGTATGATGTTGAGCATATTGGTAAAATATCAATACCATTACTAAAAAGTAGAAATGATTATGCGATGTGGCTAAAAATTATAGAAAAATGTGACTGCTATTTACTAGATGAAACATTGGCTTATTACAACCATCGTAGTGGTACTATTTCTTCTAAATCTTTATTTAACAAATTAAAAGCCACTCAATTGCTATTTAAGACCGTTCAAAATAAAAATGGTTTTGTGGCTTGGATGAAAGCATTTAGATGTGCTGTATGGTCTATTTTAAAAAAGATAAAATTCGAAAAGAAAATAAAAAAGTAAGGTGAAATTATGTGCAAAAATGTTATAAGTAATTTTGCTATGATTGTTGTTAGTTGTGATAATTATTCAGATTTAGTTAATACATTTTTTAATCTACAAAAAAAATATATGTCATGGTTTAATAATAATATATATTTAATAAATGAAACGACAGAGTTTTATGATATAAATGCAATTCAAATACATGTTGGAAAAGATGTAAATTGGACTAAAAAAGTAGAGATTGCTTTAAATCAAATTAAAGAAGATTACTTATTGTTTATGCTAGAAGATTATTTTATTGGAAATGATGTAAATGAAAATTATATATCAAGCGCTGTAGATATTATGAAAAAGAATAACCTAAAATATTATCGAATTACAGCAATTCCGAGTAGTAATAAAAAAAGCAAATATGCAGATTATTTATCAGCAATTCCTAATAATCTTCGCTATGGTATTAATTTGCAATGTGCAATTTTTAGAAAAGATTTTTTATATGAAATAATTAAAGGCAAAGATAGAAATGCTTGGCAAGCAGAAACGGATTTGTTAAAAAAAATTGGAAAAAAATATGAATTTAATATTGATGGATGTGTTTTAGATAATAGAAATATCATAGATATACATAACGGAGTTATTAAAGGCAAGTTTGTTCCATCCACAATCAAATTTTTTAAAAAAAAGGGAATTTTGATATCTAATAAAAATAGAAAAACATTATCTTGTTTGGAAGTGTTTTCAATTAAGTTGAAAAAATTCATAGGAAAGTTAATACCACAAAGTTTGATTCCAAAATTAAAAAAAACATTAAAAAAATTTGGATTTAAATTTGTTTCAGACAATTAGCGAGCTTATTAAAATAAAGTGATGGTGATTTAATTGAAAATATTTTTGATTGGTGCTTTTGGTTTTAATGATGTAAAAAAGTATTGTGGCGGACAGCCTGTAAAAAGTAGAGAATTATACTCTTTGCTAGTAGACAATTTTACAGAGGCTAGCATTCTGTACAATGATACCTATGCTTGGAAAAAAAATCCATTGTTATTTCTTATCAAAACAATTCGACTGATAAAAAAAGCTGATATAATTATTATTTTGCCAGCACAAAATGGTTTGAAAGTTCTTTCAAGATTAGTAAAAATATTCAAAAGAAAAAATACGAAAGTTTTTTATGATGTAATAGGAGGATGGCTACCAGATTATTTGCTTGAAAGTAAAGAAACTTTAAATAATTTAAAGCGTTTTAATGGAATATGGGTAGAAACACCAACTATGCAGAAAAAACTTAATGTATTAGGGTTAAATAATGTAGAAACAATACCGAATTTTAAAAACCTACCATTTGTAAAAGAATATTGCGGCTTCAATAATATATTTCAAGTGTGTACTTTTTCAAGAGTTTCTTATAGCAAAGGCGTGGAAGATGCTATTTCAGCGGTATCTTCTTTAAGCAAATTAGGTATAAGAATAAAACTTGATATTTATGGCCCAATAGAGGAAAAGTATAAAGAAAAATTTGATAAAGTTTTAAAAGAAAATGATTCTACATTTATTAATTATAAAGGAATTGTTGATGCATCTAAAAGTACAGAAATTATTAGCAAGTACAACGCCCTACTATTTCCAACATTTTATGAAGGTGAAGGATTCGCAGGTACATTAATTGATGCTATGTTTTCAGGAGTTCCGGTTATTGCTAGTGATTGGAGATATAATTGTGATATAATTAAAAATGGGTTTAATGGCTTGATTTTTAAAACAAGAGATGTTGATGATTTAATTTCTAAAATTAAAATTTTGGTTTATGATCCGAAACTATGCATCTTAATTCATGATAATTGTCTAAAAGAAGCTAAAAAATATACAAAAGAATCAGTTTTACTGATGATATCAAATGAATTTAAGGATTAATTGTTAAAAAGGAGATAAAATAGTATGAGTATTTTTAAAGACAAAACATTAATGATTACAGGAGGTACTGGTTCATTTGGTAATGCAGTACTACACAGATTCTTAACATCAGATATTAAGGAAATTAGAATATTATCTCGTGATGAAAAGAAACAAGATGATATGAGACATAATTTCCAATTAAAATATCCAGAATACGTTAATAAGATTAAATTTTATATTGGAGATGTTCGTGACTATAATTCTATAGTCGGAGCATTTAGAGGTGTAGATTATGTTTTCCATGCTGCAGCTTTAAAACAAGTTCCTTCTTGTGAATTCTTTCCTATTGAAGCTGTTAAGACTAATGTATTAGGATCAAATAATGTTATTAGTGCATGTGTAGAAAATCATGTTAAGAAAGCAATATTCTTATCTACTGATAAAGCAGCTTATCCAATTAATGCTATGGGTATGACCAAAGCATTAATGGAAAAGAATGTTATCGCAAGAAGTAGACAAATGCAAGAAGGAGATCCAGTACTTTGCTTAACTAGATATGGTAATGTAATGGCTTCTAGAGGTTCTGTTATACCTTTATTCTGTGATCAAATAGCGGAAGGTAAAAAATTAACTATCACTAATCCAGATATGACTAGATTTATGATGACATTAGAAGATGCAGTTGATTTAGTATTATATGCTTTTGAACATGGTGCACAAGGTGATTTATTTGTTCAAAAAGCACCTGCTGCTACAATTGAAACATTAGCAAAAGCAGTACTTGAACTTAAAGGTTCTGATGTTGGCTATCAAATAATTGGTACAAGACATGGAGAAAAACTCTATGAAGTATTAGTAACAACTGAAGAAATGTTAAGAGCGGAATCATTACCAGGATTCTATAGAATTCATGCTGATAATAGAACGCTTAACTATGATAACTTCTTTACTAAAGGTAATAAAAAGTTAGAAAGTAATAATCAATATACTTCTCATAATACTGAAAGACTTGATGTTGAAGGTATGAAGAAGTTATTGATGAAGTTACCTTTATTTAACAAAGATATTGAAGATTATTTACCTAGATAGGAAGACGAGTCAATGAAAATACTAGTCACAGGTGCTAAAGGTTTTATAGGTAGAAACTTAATTGAAGAATTAAAGAATAGAAAATATACCGATATATATGAATTTGATATTGATACAGATATAAAGTTATTAGATCAATATTGCTTTGATTGTGACTTTGTTTTCCATTTAGCGGGTGTTAATCGCCCAAAAGATCAAGATGAATTTATGAAAGGTAATTTTGGTTTTACTTCTATTCTTCTTGATACTTTAAAGAAAAATCATAATAAATGTCCAATTATGATTAGTTCTTCAATCCAAGCTGAATTAGATAACCCATATGGGCTATCTAAAAGAGCGGGAGAAGAACTAATATTTAAATATGGCTTAGAAGAGAATGTTAAAGTATTTGTTTATCGTTTCCCTAATGTATATGGTAAATGGTGTAGACCTAATTATAATAGCGCTATAGCTACATTTTGTAATAATATAGCTAATGACTTACCTATTACAGTTAATAATAGAGAAACTGTAATGCACTTAGTTTATATTGATGATGTATTTAATGAACTTATTAATGCTTTAGAAGGTAAAGGTAATAAAATAGGTAATTACTATAAAGTTCCTACTGAAGATGAAACAACATTAGGCCATATAGTGGATTTAATATATTCTTTTAAAAATAGTAGAGAAGAAAGAAGTATTCCTAATATGTCTAATCATTTGGAAAAATGTTTATATTCAACTTACTTATCTTATTTACCTAAAGATAAATTCTCTTATCCATTAAAGATGAATATTGATAATCGAGGATCATTTACAGAAATAATTAGAACAATTGATCGAGGTCAATTCTCTGTTAATATATCACACCCTGGTATTACAAAAGGTAATCACTGGCATCATACTAAAAATGAAAAATTCTTAGTTGTATCTGGCCATTGTTTAATTAAATTTAGAAAAGTTGGAACAAATGATGTTATCACTTATGATGTAAGTGGTGATAAACTTGAAGTAGTGGATATACCAGTTGGATATACGCATAGTATTACAAATATTGGTGATACTGATTCAGTTACATTTATGTGGTGTAATGAATGCTTTGATCCTAATAATCCTGATACTATATTTTTGGAGGTAGAAAAATATGATTCAAAATAGAAAAATTTATTTGGATGTAATGAAGTTTTTTGCAATTGTATTAGTTGTTTTTGGACATTGCATGCAAAAGTATGTAAATAATTATACTAATACGATAATTTATAATTTTATTTGGTTATTTCAAATGCCTGCTTTTTTCTTTGTATCTGGATATTTGCATGTTAAAGAAGAAAAAGTGACAACTGCTAAAGATATGTGGAAATATGTTTTTAAACGTTTTAAAGCATATTTCATTCCTATTGTTACATTTATATTGTTGGATAGTATAATAACTAAAAATTATTCATCTTTTAATGGATTGTTATTAATTATTAAAGATAGAGTTATGCAATGGCCTTTTAATATACAAACTTCATTATGGTTTTTGTTTGCGTTAATGACTTATAGTATTTACTCTATTTTTGTAACTTATGTATTATCCAAACAAAATTCGAGAACAAAAAAAATTATAATTGGTATTATCTCGCTATGCTTGTTTGAAGCAATATTCCTAGCGTTCTTTTATTTTATAAATGGTGCATTTTTAGGATCAAAATTAGTTGTATATTATTCAATATATTTTGTGTTTGGATATATTTTTGAAAGATTTGAGAATAATGATATATTTACTAATTTTAAATCTAAAATAGATTTGAATCTGATATTATGCATTGTTTCTGGTATAATATCTTTATGTATTTGCATTTTTGTAAGTGATATTGCAAGTTTTGATGATAATAATATTTTGCAATTATGTATAAGAGTTTTAGGATCAATTATGACTGTCCTTTTTGTTTTTTTATTACTGAAAATCTTGTTAAAAAGCAAAGAAAAATCATTTGTTTCAAAATTAGGACAGTACACACTAGAAATTTATTATATACATGTAATTTTATATAATTTAGATATTTTTAATGGCGCAGCACCTAATTATTATGAAAGTGTATTTGATCAATGGAAAATTGCTATTATTTCTTTTGTGATTATGTTGATATGCTCTTATATAATAAATTTCGCTATACAATATATTCCTTATTTACATTATGCAATTTTTGGAACCAAAGAAAATAAATTAAATTTATTTAAGAACAAAGAGGTACAACAATGCAAAAACTAAAATTAATGACTATTATTGGAACTAGACCAGAGATTATTCGTCTTGCTCCAACAATAAAATGCGCAGATAAATACTTTGATCATATTTTAGTCCATACTGGACAAAATTATGATTACACTCTTAATCAAGTGTTTTTTGAGGATTTAGGATTAAGAGAACCAGATTATTACTTAAATGTTGTTGGTAAAGATTTAGGGGAAACAATGGGAAATGTTATTGCTAAATCGTATGAATTAATGGTAAAAGTGAAACCAGATGCTGTGTTAGTACTTGGTGATACTAATTCTTGTTTATCAGTAATATCAGCAAAAAGATTACATATTCCTACCTTCCATATGGAAGCAGGTAATAGATGTAAAGATGAATGCTTGCCAGAAGAAACAAATAGAAGAATAGTGGATATTATTTCTGATGTTAATATGTGCTATTCAGAACATGCAAGGAGATATTTAGCGGAATGTGGTTGTGCTAAAGAAAGAACTTTTGTTATTGATTCTCCGATGGCAGAAGTTCTTCATGATAATTTAGAAAAAATAGAAGCATCTACTATTCTTCCTAAATTAGGATTAAAAAAGAAAAAATATATTTTATTAAGCGCACATCATGAAATTAACATAGATGATGAAACTAATTTTATGTCTCTTATGACGGCAGTTAATGAAATGGCTAAAAAATATGATATGCCAATATTATATTCTTGCCATCCAAGAAGTAAAAAATATATTGAAGCAAGAAACTTTAAGTTTGATGAAAGAGTTATTCAACATCAACCATTAGGATTCCATGATTATAACAATTTACAAATGAATGCATATTGTGTCGTTTCTGATAGTGGAACATTACCAGAAGAAAGCAGTTTTTATTTATCTATTGGCAAACCAATACCGGCTGTAAGTATAAGAACAAGCACAGAGAGACCAGAAGCTTTAGATGCAGGAGACTTTGTTTTAGCTGGCATATCAACGAATGAAGTATTACAAGCAGTAGATATGGCTGTATCAATGGTTGAAAATGGTGATTTAGGAAAACCATGTGAATATTACACAGATGAAAATGTATCAATAAAAGCAGTTAGAATTATTCAATCATATACATCTATTGTTAATAAGATGGTATGGAGGAAAAAATAATGAAAATTGGACTACTATTACCTCAGATAGCAAAGGGTGGTGCTGAAAGAGCGGCGACTCGCATTTCTAAAATTTTGTCAGAAAATCATGAAATTTTTTTAATTGTCTTTTGTCAAGAGTGCAAAATAGCTTATGACTATAAAGGAAAATTAGTTGATTTAGGCGTAAAGTCGTCTAAATGTTTTTTTGAAAAATTGCTTGCAAATTATAAGCGTATATCTAAATTAAAAGAAGTAAAGAAATCTTTAAAGCTTGATGCGGTAATTAGTTTTACACAAACACCAAATTATGTTAATGTTAAATCAACTGTTGCTGGATGCAAGGCAATAGTTTCAATAAGAAATTATATATTTACTGAAAAAAAAGATGGATTTATTTCGAAACTGTTATTAAAGACTACAAAGAAAATTTTGGCAAAATCTGATTTTGTATTGCCTGTTAGTAAAGAATTAACTGAGTCTATTGTTAACAAATATCCAAATATAAAAAACATAAAGAAAAAAGTTATAACTATGTATAATCCATATGATGTTGATGAAATTGTAAACTTATCTAAAAATCAATGGAAAATTGAAGATAGTAGTTTGTATTTTGATTTTTGTACTGTTGGAAGACTTGCGCATCAAAAAGGATTTTGGAATTTAATAAAATCATTTTATCTATTTAATAAAATGCATAAAAACTCTAGATTATTTATTATTGGCAAAGGTAATGATGAAAGCAAATTGAACAATTTAATAAGTAGTCTTGATTTAGAAAGTAATGTTTATTTGCTTGGTGAAATGGATAACCCATTTAAAGTTATCTCTAAATGTGATGTATATGTATTATCATCATTATTTGAAGGATTTCCTAATGCACTTGTAGAAGCTATGATATGCGGATTACCTGTTATTGCATCAAATTGTCAATCCGGCCCAAAAGAGATTCTTGATGATGTTTCAGAATTGGACATTAATGGAGTTTATAAGGCAAAATATGGAATAATTTATGAAAATTATCCAAGCCTTGAAGAAGATTATACTCCTAACATTACTGAAGAACATCAGATTTTGGCAGATGCAATGGAGTTATTATATAAAAACAAAGACCTAAGAGATTATTATAAAAAACAAAGTATAGAAAGAGCTAAAGTGTTTAATTACGACACAACAAGAGATAAATTAGAAAAGATACTAAATTCCTAATAGGAGGGATAATGCAATGATTATTTTGGTTACAGGTGTTGCAGGATTTATTGGATCAAATCTTGCTAGAGAATTATTAAAAAAAGGAGAAATAGTTGTAGGAATTGATAATTTAAATGATTATTATGATGTTAATCTAAAATTGTTTAGATTAGAAGATTTAAATAAATTTAGCAATTTTACATTTATAAAATGTGATATTGCAGACAAACAAGCATTAATTCAAATTTTTAATAAATATAAGTTTGATGTTGTTGTTAATCTAGCAGCGCAAGCTGGTGTTAGATATTCTATTACTAATCCAGATGTTTATATTCAAAGTAATTTAATAGGTTTTTATAATATATTAGAAGCTTGTAGAAATTATCCAGTAAAGCATTTAGTTTATGCTTCTAGTTCATCTGTTTATGGTTCTAATAAGAAAGTCCCTTATTCTACAGAAGATAAAGTAGATAATCCTGTTTCTTTATATGCAGCAACTAAAAAATCTAATGAACTTCTTGCCCATGCATATGCAAAATTATATAACATTCCATGCACAGGATTAAGGTTCTTTACAGTATATGGTCCAGCAGGTAGACCAGATATGGCATATTTTAGTTTTACTAATAAATTAATTAAAGGTGAAAAAATTAAAATATTTAATTACGGAAACTGCAAAAGAGACTTTACTTATATTGATGATATTGTTGATGGAATAATAAAAGTTATATATAAAGCGCCTTCAAAGCAAAATGGCAACGATGGGCTACCAATTCCTCCTTATAAGATATATAATATTGGAAATAATCACCCAGAAAATCTTTTAGATTTTGTTAAAATTCTTCAAGAAGAATTAATTAGAGCGAAAGTTTTACCAAGTGATTATGATTTTGATAGTCATAAAGAATTAGTGGCAATGCAACCAGGAGATGTTCCTATTACTTATGCTGATACATCAGCGTTAGAAAGAGATTTTGGATTTAAGCCATCTACTTCTCTTAGAACTGGATTAAGAAGATTTGCCGAATGGTATTATGAGTATTATGTGAAAGGAAATAAATAATTATGAAAATTGCAGTTGCAGGAACAGGTTATGTTGGTTTGTCTTTGGCGGTTTTATTATCACAACATAACGAAGTAAAAGCCGTAGATGTTATTGAAGACAAAGTTAATAAAATAAATAATAGAATTTCTCCTATTCAAGATGAATATATTGAAAAATATCTAAAAGAAAAAGAACTTAATTTAGTTGCAACTTTGGATGGTGAATCAGCATATAAAGAAGCCGAATTTGTTATTATTGCTGCACCAACTAATTATGATTCAAGATTGAATTTCTTTGATACTAGTTGTGTTGAACAGGTTATTGAACTTGTATTAAAAGTTAATCCTAATGCAATTATGATTATTAAATCAACAATACCTGTTGGATACACAGAAAGCGTTAGAAAAAAATATAATACTAACAATATAATTTTTTCGCCAGAATTTTTAAGAGAATCTAAGGCATTATATGATAACTTATATCCAAGTAGAATTATTGTTGGTGCGCCTTTAGAAGATAAAAAGCTTCAAGAAGCCGCTCATAAATTTGCTAGTCTTTTACAAGAAGGAGCAATTAAAGAAGATATTCCAACTTTGTTTATTGAGACAACAGAAGCAGAAGCTGTTAAATTATTTGCTAATACATATTTAGCTTTACGTGTTGCATATTTTAATGAATTAGATACATATGCTGAATCTAAAGGATTAAATACAAAATCTATAATAGATGGCGTTTGTTTAGATCCAAGAATTGGTTCATTCTATAATAACCCTTCTTTTGGATATGGTGGTTATTGCTTGCCTAAAGATACTAAACAACTTAAGGCTAATTTTGAACATGTTCCAGAAAATCTTATTAGTGCGATTGTTGCATCAAATTCAACAAGAAAAGATTTTATTGCTGAACAAATATTGGATAAGGCTGGATTTTATGGTACTGACAGAAAACAAGGTATAAATGGTATACCAGGTAATAATGTTATTGTTGGAATTTATAGATTAACAATGAAATCTAATTCAGATAATTTTAGGCAATCATCAATTCAAGGTGTTATGAAAAGAATTAAAGCTAAAGGAGCAAGTGTTGTTATTTATGAACCAACACTTAACCAAGATGAATTTTTTGGTAGTAAAGTAATTAAATCTTTTGATGAATTTAAAAACATTAGTAACGTAATTGTTGCTAATAGATATGAACCGATTTTAGAAGAAGTAAAAGATAAAGTTTATACGAGAGATTTATTTAAAAGAGATTAATGCAGTGAAAGGTTTAGTTTAATAAAAGTTAAAAAATATGAATGATAGTGCAATAGAAATACAAAAAAAATCAAAAAAATCTTTAAAATGGTCTACATTTGGCGAAATTATTGGGCGATTAATTACTCCAATTACAACAGCAATTCTTTCAAGAATTTTAGCGCCAGAGATTTTTGGTATAGTTACCACTATTACGATTGTTATATCATTTTGTGAAATTTTTTCAGAGGGTGGATTCTCTAAATACATTATTCAATCGGATTTTGTAAATGAAGATGAAAAATCCAAATCTATTACTGTTGCTTTTTGGTCAAACTTTATATTATCAGTTATTTTATTTGCTTTCATTTGTGTATTTAATAAGCCATTAGCTAAATTAGTGGGTAGTAGTGGATACGAAATTCCTTTAATAGTTGCATGTGTTCAAGTTCCAATTTATTCTTTTAATGGTACATTTACAGCTTCATTTCGACGTGAATTTAAGTTTAAACAATTGTTTTATATAAGAATAGTTACTGCTATAGTTAATTTATGTTGTTCTGTACCTTTGGCATTAATGGGATTTAAACATTGGTCAATTATAATTGGAAATATAGTATCTATGTGTATAGCTGCAATAATAATGTGCTTTATTTCTGAATGGAAACCCAAGTTTTATTATAAATTTTCATTATTGAAGAAAATGTTTTCATTTAGTGCTCTTAATTTATTTGAATCATTACTCATATGGCTTTGCACATGGGTTAGTTCAATAATAATTAGTAATGGGATGAGTCAATATTATTTGGGTATATATAAAAATGCTAACTCTATGGTAAATTCGTTATTTGGAATAGTCACTGCATCAATTATTCCAGTTTTATTTGCTTCGTTATCTAGGCTCAAAGATGATGAAATGGCTTTTAAAGATATGTATTATAAAATGCAATCATTGGCTGCTTTTATACTTTTACCAATGGGGGCTGGACTATTTTTATATAAAGATTTAGCCACTAAGATATTATTTGGTGATCAATGGGGAGATGCGGGGATAGTTGTAGGGGTTTCTTGTGCTATTAAATCACTTGTTGTGGTGTTCTCATATTTTGCTTCAGAAGTATATAGAGCGAAAGGAAAACCTAGTATTTCTATTTATACTCAAGCTATTCTTTTAATGGTATCTATTCCAGTATGTTTGTTAACAGTCAAATCAAATTTTACAACCTTTGTTATAGCAAGTGCATGTGCTGATTTAACACTTGTATTTATGTCATTTGTATTTTTAAAATCCATTTTTAAATTTCAATTAAAACCAATTATATTAAATTTTTTGAGACCATTTATATGCTGTATAATAATGATTGTTGTTTCTTTATTGTTGAAAAAAATCAATGGAAATTGGTGGTTTGATACAATTTCTATTATTATATGTATGATAATATATTTTGGAAGTTATTTTGTGCTATTTCACAAAGATTTTGTTGGTAAAATAAATACTTTTTTTAGTAGACACATTAATTAAGAAGGGGGATAGTATTATGAAAAAAGAGAATTTTTTGATGGATAACATTAAGAAAAAATTGGTTATGTTAATAAATTCATTTAATGAATTCATTAAAAAAATAAAGGGCAATTTGACTCTATATATTTTTACTTCAATTTTATTTACTGGAGCAGTTGTTTTAACTATTATAGGAAATAATAGTACGTATGATGGTAAAATTGAAAATTTAAGTTATCAAATTTCGGAATTTAATAAAACTACTAATAATGATGATAACACGACACTTTTTACTGTTTGCCAAGAAAATGACTCAGATAATAAAATGCTTAAAGTTGGAAATAAGTATAAATATTTGGGTAATGGTGGATTGAACCCTTTATATGAACTTAATAAATGCTACATTGGTATAAATTCAAAATTATCAGAATCGTTTTTTGTCAAAAATGATAGTGAAGAAAATTATAAACCTATTTCAGTTCTATTTCCTAATGTCTTTTCTTATAAGGATAAAACAAATGAAATAATAGGTAACGATGATTTAATTCCTTACTATAAAATGGATGATATGGATTTGTATTTTAAGTATAAGAAACCATCATTTTCTGGGAACTGGTGCATTATATCTTCTAATATTGCAGAAACAAAGGCTAATGAAATGAATTTGGATTCTCCTAAGGATGTTATTGGAAAAACTATAAATGTAAGATATAGCGTTTCTGGTGAATTTAAAGATGAAGCATGGATTATAAGTGGAATATATGATTCTAACCTTGGCAGTGCTAATAAATTAACGCGCCAGTATAATGATTTTTTGTTATCATGGTTAATTTATAGAAATTATAATTACACTAAAAATGGGCAATTAGATAATATTTCTGCTTCGTTTGAATTACATAATAGTATCAAAAGTAACTCTTCAGTTTTAAAATTTGTATTGAATGAATTAAATAACGAAAAAATAAGTTATAATTTTCTTTCATCTGCTCAGTATACTTCTAATGTATTTTTAAACGAATCGTTAGAAAATGCAAGGATTAAGCAAAATAACAAATTTTTTAATGCATATAATATTTCATCAATCATATTATTTGCGGCACTCATTGTAATTATAATTTATACATTTTTTTCAAAGAACAGTAGAAATAGTTATGTAGAGTCATTCGTATTTTTAAATATACTTGTATCACTCATTTTTTGTATAATTCAAATTATAACTATGTGTTTACAAGAAAAATTTCGCTTTTTATCATTTTTTGCCTTTCATGGGTCACAGTTCTTAGTAGTTATATATCTTTTAATTTTATTTTATCTATTATCATTAAAACTTATTTCAATATATAGTAGTAATACAAAGAAGGTGAAGAACAATGATGAAAAAAATTAACTCCTTTTTATTAATGGAAAAAGAACTATTTCACCTAGATAAAACAAAATATATTTTTGAAGCAATAATTTATATATCTATTTTAATTCTTTCTTTTATGTTGCCTAGTTTTTCATATACATCATTACATAATTTACCATTGTTATTTGTTGGACTTGTATGTATATTGATAATTGCTTATTTATTTAAATACAAAACATTTTCTATGAATAAATGCATTTCTTCTATGATATTGTTTTTGCTAGTTATTATAATTTCTTCAATGTTAAATGATATAAGTCAAATAAAAAAAACTGAATTCTTATTGATAATTATGTGTATTATATTATATGAATTTATTTCATCTAATAATCACTTAATTAGGTCTATTTATGCTCTTTATTTTGGCTTAACATTGTTTTTAATTTATTTCTTTATTATTTATCATAAGGAAATATTATCACTGGATTTTAAAAGACTTGGAAGTGCTTTTGGAAATGTCAACGCGATTGGCGAATATTTTATGGTTGGTTATTTGTTTGGCCTTTATTTGGTTATAATTCGTAAAAATTTTTTATTAGTAATCCCCACAGGTATATTCATAATTTTTGGCTTTCTTACAGGTTCTAAATCATTCTTTCTTTCCTTACTATTATTATCAGTTTGTTTTATCGTAATGATATTTGGAAGAAAAAAATGGTATATTTCTCTTATAAGTATAGTATCAGTTATTATAGTTATACTTGTACTATTGAATTTACCTATGTTTGCAACAATGAAAAAACGTATAATAAGTATGTTGCATACTCTTTTAGGGAATAATTCTTCTTATGTGGATATGTCAACAGTGGAAAGATATAATATGATTTTTGAGGCATTTTACTTATTTACTTTTAAACCGGTTTTTGGCTGGGGAACAAATGGATTTGCTATTAATGGATCGTATGCCACTTATTCGCATACTACTATTACAGAATTATTATGTGATTTTGGACTTGCAGGATTTGTCTTATTTATAATTCCTATTATTTGTTCATTTAATAGACCTAAATCAAGTGCCGGAGAAAAACAATGGATTTTAAAGTATTTATTGTTAATATATATATGTTGGTTATTGTTCTTTGGCGTTTTGTTAGGAGACAAATTATATTATTTAATAATGGCATACATTTTATCAATGAATAACAATAAAACTGACAATCACAAAAAAATTTTAGGGGAGGATTTAAAAAATGAAAGCCAATCTTTTTAGAACAATAAATAAATATTTTACTAATAAAAAATTTCGTTTTTTTATTAATTCAGAGTATCTTAAATTATATAATAATATGTCTGACAAAAAATATTTAATGAAAGAATATAATGCAACAATTGGAAAAAAATTAAATTTGGATAATCCTGTTACATATAGTGAAAAACTACAGTGGTTAAAATTAAATGACAGAAAAGATATTTACACTACTATGGTTGATAAATGCAAGGCTAAGCAATTTATTTCTGAGATTGTTGGCGAAGAACATGCTATACCAACAATAGGAATATGGGATAGTTTTGAAGAAATTAATTTTGATAAATTACCTAATCAATTTGTTTTAAAGTGTAATCATGACTCTGGCTCGATAGTTATTTGCAGAGATAAAAGCAAATTAGATTTATCAAAAACAAAAAAAATTATTGAAAAATCCTTAAAGCGTAATTATTTTTTAGTGCATAGAGAATGGCCATATAAAAACATAGAGAGAAAAATAATGTGTGAACCATTATTACATGATGATGGTGATGAAAATTCATGGCTAGTAGATTATAAATTCTTTTGTTTTAATGGAGAGCCAAAACTTTGCTACATCTCTAGAGATAGATCAGAAAATCCAACAACTGATTTTTTTGATATGGATTTCAATCATTTACCATTTAGAATGAAAGATCCTAATTCAATCGTGCCTCCATCGAAGCCTGATTGTTTTGAACAAATGAAAGAAATATCAAAAAAATTATCCAAAGGTATTCCACATTTGAGAGTAGATTTTTATTATGTTAACAATCACATTTATGTTGGGGAACTAACATTTTATCATTGTGCTGGATTTGTAAATGTTGTACCAGATGAATGGAATTATAAACTAGGAAATATGATAGATTTATCTTCAGTAAAAAGTAAATAAATAGAGTATTTGCTTTTAAAAGATATTTTACTTGTTTTTTAATCTCCTACTATTTTTTTGCTAAATAGTTTTTGCTCATTATTCGTTATTATTACAGGCGAACGAGAATCACGATTAATAAATGCTTTTAATCTTTCATCTTCGCATTCATCAAATATATATTTAGGAGTACCTATTTGTGCAATAATGCCTTTATCCATAAATATAATACGATCGGATACTTCTTTAGCAAAACGCATTTCATGAGTGACAATAATCATTGTTATGTGCTGACTTGCTAATTCTTTAATTACTTTTAATACTTCATTTACCATTTCTGGATCAAGTGCAGAAGTAGGTTCATCAAACAAAATTATATCAGGATTCATAGATAAAGCTCTTGCAATAGCAACTCTTTGCTTTTGACCTCCAGAAAGATTTTGTATTTTAAAATTAATTCTATCAGATAATCCAACTTTTTCTAAGTTTTTAGTGGCTATTTCAATAGCCTCTTTTTTATTACGCTTAAGTACTTTAACTTGACCAATAATACAATTATCTAAAACATTCATATTATTGAATAGATTAAAAGATTGAAATACCATAGCAAGTTTAGATCGTACTTTATTTTGATTAATACTTTTATCTAAAATGTTTATACCATTTAATAGTATAGAACCACTATCGGGGGATTCTAATAAATTAATGCAGCGTAATAAAGTTGATTTTCCAGAGCCAGAAGAACCAATAATAGTAATACATTCACCTTTTTCTACATTAAAAGAGATATCTTTTAAAACGATAGTGTTATTAGAGAAGGATTTGGCTAAATGATTAATACTTAAGATATTCATAATTAGTTAGCACCAGCCTTTTTATAATGTGATAAATAATTCTTTAATGACGTAGAGATTTTGTTACCATCTAGTTTAAAAGCAATTAGCTTTAAAATACCAGTAGATATAAGCGTTAATGATAAATAAATACAAGCAATAATTACATATGTAGCTAAATATTGATATCCTTTAGAAGCAGCACTAGAAGCTTGCCAATATAATTCGGATACAGCAATTACATTAAGAACAGAAGAGTCTTTAATATTTACTACCCACTCATTTCCGATTGTAGGAATTGAATTTCTAATAGCTTGTGGTAATGTAACATGAATTAATATTTGAAAATCATTCATTCCAAGAGATTTAGCACCTTCGATTTGATCGTTTCCAACACCATTTAAACCAGATTCAATAATCTCTCCCATATATGCTGTTGTATTAAAAGTAATTACAATTAAACCTGCTATAAACCATCCATTCCAAGTGTTAATACCCATAAGAACATTATTCCAATTTAAACCTAACATTTGTGAACCATATTTGAATAACATTGCTTGAACCATCATTGGTGTTCCACGAATTATAATTGAATATAAATTAGAAAGAAATTTCAAAGGAATACGCCATAGTTTTTGCCATAAAGAAACATTTTTAGTTTTTAATGATTTAAAATAAGCTAAAAATATTCCTAAAAATAATCCACCAAAAGTTCCAACAAATGATAGTACAATCGTGGCCAATGTACCATTGAGATAATTTTCCCAATATTTAGATAATAGATTAGTAATATCATTCCACATAAGCTTATTCTCCACTTCTAGTAACAGCTTCACTCATCATTAAATTACGTAAATCTTGAGATATATAACTTAATGCCTCATTAATACATCTTTTTAAATTATCATTACCTTTTTTTATACCAATTGATACACCAAGTTCGGATAAATCAACGCCTAATATATCTTGTGATATACGAATTATACCTAAAGAAGGATTTGAATTAACAATTGCTTGTGCTACTGGATATTCGGCAGTCATTGCAAACGCTAAGCCATTACTAACGTCGATAGCACACTCAGCAAAAGTTCCTAAAGGAGATAAGTGTATAGCGCTATAATTAGACACAAAAGTTTCAATAACATCATTAGTAACTGTTGATACTTGTGAAATAATACTTTTATTGTTTAAAAGTGTTTTTACTTCCTCACTAGTTAGAACGGAATTATATAAAGAAGAAGTATCTTTTTTTGTGATTAACACTAATTCAGAACGATAGTATTCATCACTAAAATCTATAGATTCTCTTCTTTCTTCAGTATCAGTCATTCCTGCTAGAACTAGATTAATAGTGTTAGTTTGAACATCAGGTACTAAACTTTCCCAATTTTCTTTAATTATTTCTACTTCCAGATTAAGTGCTTTACCTAATAAAGCCGCTATTTGGACATCGTAACCATCTGCAAAACTACCACCAATATTACGAATAGCTAGATTATAATCATTATCACTATTATCTGTCCAATTAAAAGGTGAATAGTTGCATTCCATTCCTACAATGAGTTTGTTTACTTCAATGTTGCTTGTATTAATTGAAGCGAAGGTTGGCTCATAATGATAAATAAAATCATCATTTGCTGGCGAACAACTTGTAACAAAAAGTGCTGTTACTGCACATAACATAAAATTATTTTTCTTTGACATAAAAAAATGTCCTCCCTTTCTTAGCCTAGGATCACACATTAATTGTAATCCTGTTAAGAAGTAGGACCTCAATCAATAGTGCCAATCGGATACTTGCTATCCGCCGAGTATGTAAGATATTTTCCTACATCCCAACTCATCAATTCTCTTTGACTAAAGATACTAGTGATGGTTTCGGCGACTCTTACCTTTCTTTCTTTCCAAAGTCATTAAGGAAAGAAATACTATTTTGTAGTCGCTCCTCTATTTGATTCATAGACTTGTTACAAGTTTAAATGATATTGATTTATTTTGCAAGTACTTTTCAAAAAGTAAAGCCTTTTCATAAAAATATATTCAATAAATATAAAATAATAAACGTATTGTTAACAATATAAAACAAATTTAACAAATGTTTAATTTGTGCCTTGACTAAAGATGTAAGAGATAGTTAAATAATTGTAAAGAACGGAGAATCTTAAATGAATAATAAAATGGAATTACTAGATAATTCACCAGTGGTTTCGGATAACTACGAAGTGGATGCTTGTATATTAAATGAAAAAATTAATAATCCTAATGTAAAAAATATCGCTATTGTAGCAAAATTAGGAGCAGGTAAAAGTAGTGTTATTGAAACATATCTAAGTAAGTTTAGAAAAAAGGATAAAAGAAGTAAAAATCCAAATAAATCAAAATATGTTAAAATTTCACTGGCAACCTTTAATAAAGAAAAATATAGCGAAAATGATATAGAAAGAAGCATATTGCAACAATTACTATATAGCCAAAATAGTCATACTTTACCACATTCTAAAATAGAGAGAACCAATTCACCATCTATGTTAAAGACACTATTAAATACAATATGCATTATTGTTGCTATTCTTTCATTTACATTTCTTACTATACAATTAGCAAATAACGCTTTTTTTAATAAAATTTGTTATATTGTTCTTACATTTTTTGTGGTTTCTTTTGGATATGCTATTTATTCTATATTATATTTTGGAAGGCTAAAAAAAGTGAAATATAAAGATTTTGAAATCGAAACTGAATCTAAAGACACTTTATCCATTATTAACAAAATGGTTGATGAAATATTGTATTTTTTTGAAAGAGTAAACGTTGATTTAGTCATATTCGAAGATTTAGATAGATTGCCTGAAACGGAGATATTTGTAAAATTAAGAGAACTAAATACAATTATAAATAATAGCAGTAATAAGAAGTGCAAAAAAGTAACTTTTTTATATGCTATAAAGAATGATTTAATAGAAAGTGAAGAAGAGCGTGCCAAATTTTTTGATTTTATTTTATCGATTATTCCTATCATTAATCCAACGACCACAGAAGAAAAGATGCGGGAGATATTTTGTAATTATGACAAAGAATTAAAACTTAGTGATGAATTTGTTAAAGATATTTCTTTGTATATTCCTGATATGAGAGTTTTGAAGAATACATTTAATGATTACGTTATTACTAGAAGCAGGGTTATTAATAAATTTAATGAAAATAGAATGAAAAATGAAATTCTTTTTACATTATCGCTATATAGAAATTTATTTCCTAAAGAATATACTAAACTAGAAGATAAAACAAGCGAATTCATTTGTATGTTGAATAGAGATTCGCTTGTTGATTTGTTATGTGAAAAGATAAAAGAAAAAATTTCAGAATATGAAAACAAACTTAATCTCGCTGAAAAGGAAAGACTTAATAATTTTGATGAATTGAAACTTATACTTAAAGGAATGATTAGCTCTGAGGGATATGATTACTCAAATACTAACACGATATTCATTGATTCTATATCATCGTTTAAAAATATTGATTGGAATAATATTTCACACCCATACTATAAAGGATACAAAACCTCTATATCTCCTAAGAAAATGGAAGAAATTATAAGCTTTGATTTTGTTCAAAGAGAAGAGAATTTAGTTTATAAAACAGAAAGTAAAAAAGAAGAAGCAAATGCAAAAATAAGTAATTTATGTAATCAAATCTCCAATATTGCTAATTTATCATTTAATGAATTAGTGAATCAAATTGGAGTTGATGAAGTTTTTAATAATATTTTAAAAAATAATGAAGAAATTCAAAAATCAAATGAAACTCTTACAAACTTTTGGAAATTTGCTATAAAAAACGGCTATATTGATGATCGATATATGGAATACATTTATAATTTTGATTCTGATATTATTTCACCAACTGATATTGAATTTATAAAAAAAGTACAAATAGGAATAAATGATTACTATTCTAAAATAGAAAACATTCCAGAAATAATTAAAAGAATAAAAGTTAGTGATTTCAAATATTCAGCAGTTATTAACAAATATTTAATTACTTATGTAATAGATGCAGCAAAAGAAATTGATTCTAATAAAAAAGAGGCCTTATTAAAAACACTTGTTAGTGACAAATCTTTAGAATATTTATTACTTTATTATAATGAAGAAGATGAAACAAAAATTATAGAACTTACTAAGTTAATTATGTTTCATCAAAAAATATGTTTAAACATTATTGAGAGTAAATTAATAAATGAAAAAAAAGAAATTATAATTAATACTATTTTAAATCAGTATTTTAATAATATAAAAAGTTATAATCAAAATAATTGTTTAACAAACTATTTTTCTAATAAAAAAGATATTAACAATCTAATTAATGGTTTAAATATAAATGATGCTATGTTACTTTTAAATAATTTAAATCCAAAGTTTGATTCTTTGAGTGACACATTATGTTCAAAAGAACTAATGGAACATATTATTGCTAAAAACTACTATGAAATTACTGTTGATAATTTATTGTATATTATTTCTTTAAAAAATTATGATAATAAATTGTTTTTCTCAAATAATTATAGTTTTATAAAAGATTTTTTTGAAGGAGTATATAGTTATTTAGAACAAAATATAAATATTTATTTAGCAAAAATTTTGTTAGACGATAGAATTGAAAAATCTCAAAAAAATCGTGAAATGGCTTATAATTTTATTAAAATTGATGAAGCAATTACTATTGAGAATAAGATAGGTTTATTAAATAAATATCAAATTAAAATTGATGATTTATCTAAGGTGAATCTTAGTGTATCAACCTATGCTTTTGAAAATAACTTTATTGAGCCATCATCAAATAATATAGTATATATGTGCAATAGTTATGAGCCTAAAGAAATATTAAAATATTTAATTAGGAATGTTAATAACATCGATATGATTGACATTAATGATGATAATAAAATAGTACTATGTTCTATATTAAATGAAGAATGTGATTCAATAGATTTATTTAATTCATTAATTAATAAAATAAATGGAA
Source organism: uncultured Bacilli bacterium (assembly GCA_934140155.1). Classification (GTDB taxonomy): domain Bacteria; phylum Bacillota_I; class Bacilli_A; order RFN20; family CAG-826; genus RUG131. The sequence continues at coordinate 697,936 of CAKPBC010000001.1, forward strand.
AACTTAGTGCTAATGATATTACAAATGATACAAATTTAATTGAATTAATAAAATCAGATAGAATAAGTTATAATGAAAATGATTTTTCTATTCTTAATGAAAGAATAAACCCTTTTTGCGAATATTTATATCATTTTGAAATAGAAATTCTAAAAGAATTCGAAACTTTTTTCCCTGCTAGCATGACGTCAAAGCAACTTGATAATATATTACTTTCAAAACTTAAGTACAATAAGTTAAAGCAAAAAATTATTACTGATTATTATAATAAAATTAATATTATGGAAAATGAAAGAAGGTATGCCAATTTAATAACTGAAAATGGATTTATTATAAACGAGACAATATTATTACAATTTAATAATTGTAGAGATCATATATTAAATTTAATAAATTTAACAGAGTTTGCAAATTTTGATGACAATACACTTGAAAATGTTAAGCATATGCTATCTATTTATGATAGCAAATTTGCTAATTTAGAAAATGAAAGTTTTGATATACATTATTCTGAAGGAAACATAAATTGCCTAAAAAGATTAAAACAAATGAAAATTTTGAATTTTAATAGAAAAAAAGGACGCATAATCGTAAAAAAGTTTAAAGATAATAGTGCAAAAGAATGCATATCTTAAACTAATATATACTTATTTTTACCTTGACTATGTTAACGATAAACAGTTAAATGAATATAAAGAACGGAGAATTAATTATAAATAGTTTTATTTTACCCGCATTAAATAATGCGTATGTACATTCATCAGTTCTTTAATAAAAAGATATTTTTAATTGTTATAAATTAAAGTATTTAGAATTAGAAAGAAGTGCTTTTAAATGAAAAATAATAAATATGATTGTTTAGACTCAAATAGCTTTGAATCAATTGTAAGAAACTTTAATAGTTTATTTGATTCATCTAATTATGAAATAGCTAGTTCAGTTGTACCTATTGATATTAATGATTTAAGTGATGAAGAAAAAAAGAAAGCTAAAATTATTATTGTGGGTAGTATTACACCTTGGAATGGTAAAGGATGGTTTTATACAGCACCAAGAACTAAAATGTATAAAATATTAGATCAAGTTATACCTAATGCTAATTTTGATTATTTAAAAAGTAATGGAAAAATTGATGAACTTAAAGAAGCATTAAAAAAAGAAGGTATTTACTTTATAGATGTATTTAAAAAAGTAATTAGACAAAAGAAAACCGCTAGCGACAAAGCAATAATGTTTGGAACACTTAATGATGATGCATTTACTAATTTTATAAATAGACTTAATAATAACAAAATCTTAGTAGTGGCTAATTCTAAGTTATCTTATGATTTATGTGATAGAATCTTAACTAGAAATAATCTAAAAGATAAATGTGTGTTTTTAGATAAGCCACATACAATTTTTAATTATTGGGATTTTAATAAAATGGTTGATGATTGGAAGAAAGTGTTTGAACTAACAAAATAACTTAACAAATAAAAAAACGGGAGAGAAAAATGTACAATAACAATTATTATATAGAAGTAGCGGATATATCAACAGAAAACGAATACATTAAAATTTATACGTATGAGAAATATGCATTAGAAAATTATGATGAAATTATGCCATTTTGCACATATTATTTTAATGCATTAAGTTTATGTTTATTAACAAATGATGTTGAAAAATTATCTAATTTTGATACATATATAGATTATATAAGCAAAGCGTGGTTTATTTATAATCCTACTGATACTTTAAGCTCATATGATTTTATCAAACAATCAACAAATGAATTAAGAAAAATTATACGAAGTTGTGAGAAAAATAATAATAGAATTAATATCGATAGTTTTAATAATACAAACTTAGTATTTTCCAAATTATTTGAAGATAAAAACCAACTATCTTATATAGAATCTAAATATAAAGAATGGGCTAATAATCATCAAAAAGAAGCAGAGTATTATGAAAAAGAAAAATTGTCTTGTGTTGCTATAGCTATGCCAGTTTCGAAAGATAATATAAATGAAAGTAATTGCTTTTTATCTTTAAGCGGTGTAAAAAAAGATTATTGTGGTAGTTTATTGGGCGGAAAAATTAGAAAAGATATTTTAAAAGCATACGACAAAATAAATGATATGCTAAAGTATATTTATGGATTTAAATTTATAGAATGTCATCTTAATGATAAAGTTTGTAGATATACATATTATAATCTTAAAACAAGTGGGGGAAATTGGAGTTTTGATGATGCTGATGGAAGAGTATTGTCAAAGCCAACCACATTAGAACACGATTATAAAACTATTAAAAATTTTTCTGTTGTACATTATTCATGCTGTGAGAGAAAAATTATAAATTATATGAAGTTTGTAAATAAAGATTATAAGAAATTGATGCATGGAATTAATTCTAAAAACAAACTAAGCGAATATGAATTTAGAATAAAAAAGGAGCCATGCAAAATGTGTAGACCTGCTTTAGTGGGATGTCTTGATATAAAGTTTGGTTATAAAGATACTAATGAGTTGATTGATGCTGCTACGTATAAAGCTGGAAAAAGAATTATTAGAAGTTACAAGGATAAAAAAGAGCCATTTATTTTAGGCTAGAAAATAATTTTATATTAAAACAAAATTTAAAACATTTTACATAAATGTTGCAAATTTGTAATTTTTATGTAGTTAATGCAAGTTCATCTTTTCACTGCCGACAGTCGCACATTATTTTTTTATAATATAATGTGTGATTGTCAAAAGGAGGGGTAAGAAATATAAACGTACAATGAGAAAATTAAAGAATTGCTGTAGGCGGCTGAGGACGGAATGATTACCGCAACATAGATGACTGAAGCTGGAGTGTATTGCAGTGATTGACAAAATAACGTGGCAAATGATAAAATTGTCATCGCAAAGGTGATATGACGCCATGCGTTAATATCAGATTAACTATTTATTTTAGTTAAGCACAGCAAATTTTACCATTTGCTAAAAGGCCTTGGTCTGTTTCGGAACTCGGCCTTTTTTTATAACTGTTGCTTTTCTTTCATTTAAAAACATAAAAAACATATATAAAGGAATAGTCATTATTCCTTGTACTTCATCAATTCCAAAATTGTTACTTGATACGTTTATTACTCTTTGACAGCTATTATGTTCTTTATACTTCGATAAAGAATTTAATGTTCCTTTGGCTTTCTTTTTTTCTTGCTATTCCATTTAATTAATTCATTAATAATAAAACGTTCCATAGTAAACACCACCCTTATATAGAATTATATTTTTCTTGAATTTGTGCAAGTTATGACATAAAAAAACGCCTCAAATGTACAAATTGTACTTTTGAAGCATTTTTAACATGCTTAAATTGCACTTTTTTACGAAACAACAAGTTAAATTAATCAATTTTAAATAAATCATCAATCGTTAATAATTTAACATTATATTCTTTGCTTTTATCTATAACTGCTTGAGTGTATTCGCTTTTTACAAAGACATAATAATATTTTTCTTTAACATCAGTGAATATCTCACTTGCACTAATTAAATCATCAAATTCAGATAAATCAAATTTTTCATTTTTAAATTTACATTTGCAAAAAATTCCCTTATCACCATTTACACCCATTATATCAATATCATCTTGTTCCTTTTTTTGGAGATTATTACCCCACCATTTTCCAAGGCCATTAGGAATAAATGGAAGTTTATTATTACGAGCAAGTATAGTTAAATATTGCAAGCAAACTTCTTCAAAGGCTAATCCTAAAACTTGCGAAATGTCATTATAGATTAAATCAGTATATTTACTAGCGCCAAGTAATGATAAAGTAGTGGAATTAGCAAAAACATATTTATACCAAAACCTAAAGAAAAAGTCAGATAGAATGTATATTGATCTTTTAGAATTTAAACTTTCACCATATGGAATTAGGCGATTAATAATGCGGACTTCTTGAAGGTTCTTTATATAACTTGCACATTTAGAAGATTCCTCTTTGATTTTTTGTGATATCTCATTAAATTTAGAACTTCCTGTAGCGATAGCTTCAATAATACTATTATAAATTGCTGGTTCACGAAATTCTTGTTTTAAAAGTAATATTGGTTCCTCTTTTAATAAGCTAACATCGTTAAAAATAGAATTTTTAATGTTTTCTTTTATGGATAACTTATCGCTGAAAGTTTGTAAATAATATGGTATACCGCCAAGAATTAAATAAGTGGTGATTTTATCAATATTAGAAAAATTAGGAAAGAATTTTGCGGATTCTAAGTAATTTAAAGGCTTTAATTCCATGTTTGCGGTACGACGGCCATATAAGGGACTAGAATATCCTAATACTTCATTTATCATAAAACTGACACTGCTTCCGCATAAAATTAACATAATATTCTTATTTTGCCATTTGTGATCTATTGTATGCTGTAAAATACTTTTGATAGTTGGGTATTCCTTAGCAATAAATGGAAATTCATCAATAATTATACATACTTTTTTGCCATTACTTTCTTTTAATTTTATTTCAATACGTTCGTTAAGAATTGCTATAACATCTGCCCAATCGTTAGCAGTTGGCATATACTCCATATTAAAATAATCTTTTATTAAAGCCATAAACTCTTTTGTAGATAAAATTGTATTTTTTTCTTGAGCCAAAAAGTATAAACAATTGTGTTTATTAGCAAAATTTGTAAGCAAAGCGGTTTTTCCTATTCTTTGACGACCATATAGTACTAAGAACTCAAATTTATTAGAATTATATAGCGTTTCAATTTCTTGTAATTCATAGTTTCTACCAAACATAATATACACCGCCTTTACTTAATTACGATTATTATAATCTAGATATAGTAAGTTTAAGCGCTTCTAAAGTAAATGTATTGATTATTCCAATATTAATTGATTGTTACTAGTTTTGTTACTCTTATTTAATGAAAGTAGTCGCTAAAAAGGTAGAATTCTACCAAAAAAGAGACTAAATATTGATTATTTGGCTTTATTAGCATAAAATACAGTCCCAAAAAAGGTAGAAATCTACCAAAAAAGGGATTATGTATGATCAATAGACCTATATATTTAAAAGCATTAATTATAGCACAACATAATGGTTTTACTATTTTTGGAATAACTGATTTCCTATTAAGATTTATTAAAAATTAGCATTTATCATTACAAATGATGATATTGTTAATGTGTCTTTTATTCAAATAATTGCTTTAAGTCTATTAATTTGACATTATCTTTTGGTGTACACGAAAAACCACTTCGAGATATAAAAACATATTTATAGCAATTTAAACCAGTCATATTAACTTGTTTGATTTCATCATCAATTATTTTATCAGTAATGACATCTTTTCTAAATTTAGCTTCATAAAATACATATCCTAAAGAATCCTCTGTTACTACATCAAATTCACCATTACGATGCTCTTTAGGATTATCATAATAATATTTACCAATCTTTTCAAAAACTGGATCAATTAATCCTGATTTATTTTGTCTAATTAAAAATTGTGTGCATATGCGTTCGAAAATATGTGGAACATATTGTTCTTCAAAATCTTTTAAAATATATTTGTCATAAAATATATTAGAGTCCATGATTTTTAATTGTGAAGAATATTTAAAAATGTATTTGTAATAAAATAAAGATAGATTATCTGAAATATAATATCTAAATTTCTTTTTGTTAGAAGAATCATTAATTGGGTTTGTTTTACAAACAATATCCATTCGTATTAATTTATCTAACACATCAATTAAAGTTGGTCCACTAGATACATGTGATTGAGATAAAATATCACTATATTTAGAATATCCACGTGATAATGCTTCAAACACTTCATTAGCATTTACAATTTTAGAAATTTCTGAGTTTAAATACATAGATACTTCATTTTCAAGTCTTGCTCCATTCGAAGCAATTAATTCAATAATATTCTCTTTGACGCTTTTTGAATCATCAATTAATCTATTGTAATAAGGAATGCCACCAAATACAGAATAAATCTTAACTTTATCTTCGATTGAATAATTAGGATAAAACAAAGATGAATCGTAATAATCCATCGGTTTAAGTTCAATTGTTAAATCAACTCTACCATATAAAGGATTAGAATGAAGTAACAAAGAACGCATTACATCAATATATGATCCCAATATTAAGAATGATAGTTTCGAACTATCTTTATATTTATCAATTAAAGCTTGTAAGATACTATCCATGCCTTCAACGCTGTTTCTAAGATAAGGATATTCATCTAAAACTAAAATTATTTTTTGCTTTTTTGACAATTCAAAAATGTATTTCAATATTGATTCTATGTTGTCAAAATTTAATTTTGGTAAATTAAATTCCTCAGATAAAATATCGCTTAACCCGGATACATTACTTAATTCGGATACGGCTTTACATTCATAATAAATTTTGATGGTATCACTTTGCTTAATTACGTGTTTTATAAGTTCACTTTTGCCTACACGACGTCTTCCAAAAATCAAAGAAAAGGAAAATTCATTGGAATTAATGAGTTTGTTTAATTTTTTTATTTCTTCAGTTCTTCCTATAAAGTTCATTTTTATTCGCTCCAATCCGACTCGGTTTCAACCGAATTAATTATATTATAAAAATTGCCTATTGTAAATAATGAAAAATTTATTAAAAGCAATTTATATTTTGTCTATTTTAAACTGGAATTTACTTTGTCAATTAATAATATTTAAATTACACTAGAATTTTATAGTTGAATTGAAGTAATGTTGAAACTATTGTTAATGTCTACTGCTTTATAGATGTTAATGACGTTAGGCATATTCCTAATGTATACAATGCTTTATTTCCTTTTTCATAGAATTCACTTTATTTTCTTCTTGATTTTTAGGTAACACTTATGCTAAATTACTACCAGCCGATTCCACAAGTGAATCACAGGAGCTAGGCATATTGAAAAACTATATAGCCGAACGACTCCGTTTTTTTATATCTTCGTCAAATCAATGGATGCTATTTTTATTCGCTCCAATCCGACTCGGTTTCAACCGAATTAATTATATTGTTAATTTGATAATAAAAAATATCATTAAAATACTTTTCAAAATTGAGCAATTCGCAAAAAATGTAGTAAACTGCAAAAAAAAGTGAATGGTAGTTAAAAAGAGAAAGATATTTAAATAAAATTATTGATAGAAAAAACAAGGAATTAGTTAAAATAATAACAGGAATAAGAAGATGTGGTAAATCATATATTTTGAATAAATTGTTTTATAATTATTTGATTAAAATAATGTAAAAAAAGAAAATATTATAAGATTTGCTTTTGATTTTGATGAAGATTTAGAAAAAATTATTATTGTAAAAGAAGATATAATTCCATATAAAACAGATGATGGAATTGATGTGTTTTGATTAAAATTTTTTTAGATAACGTAAAAATTTTCTAGGATAAAAATCATTTAACATAATTCAAAATAAAATTATAAAGGTTAACAAATGTGTTAAAAAACACGCATAAATCATTTCTTGTTGGCTTAGTAATATAAAAAAATAATGCGATAACTAAGATATTATGATATAATATCTCACGTTATTAGGAGGCAGGCATATTTATGGAAAAAAGAAGTAATTACATCACATGGGAAGAATATTTTATGGGAATTGCTATATTATCAGCATTACGCAGTAAAGATCCTTCTACGCAAGTCGGAGCGTGTATTGCTAATGATGATAATAAAGTAGTTAGTATTGGATATAATGGAATGCCACAAGGATTAAAAGATGATCAAATGCCTTGGGGACATGGTGAAGGCTTAGAATCTAAATACTTATATGTTTGCCATGCAGAATTTAATGCCATATTAAATAGTCAAATAGCTAATTTAAAAGGTACAAAGATTTATGTAACTTTATTTCCTTGTAATGAATGCGCTAAAGCAATTATTCAAACTGGTATAAAAGAAGTAATTTATCTTGATAATAAATATGAAAACTCTATTGAATCACAAGCAAGCCGTAAAATGTTTGATATGGCTGGTATAAAATACCGTCCTTTTGAAGGAAAAGTTATAAAAATTAGTAAAGGTGAATAATGAAAAAGGATACGAAAAAATTTCTAGAGCGCTTCTTAATATGCCTTATCGCATATGTTTTATTTGTAAGCGGGATTATGGTTGCTCTAGCATCAATGTTAGAAACAGCTTCTTTAGCGGTTAAAATTATTGTTGGCGTTTCTATCGCTTTATTATTTGTTGTCTTAGTAGTTGTCGTTGAAGTATCACATAGAAAGGTAAAATAATGGGTATTGCGTTATCAATTAAAAACTTAACATTTTCTTACGATGATAAAGTAAAAGTCTTGAAAAATATTAATGTTGATATAGAAGAAGGAAAATATGTTTCTTTGATTGGCCATAATGGATCAGGAAAATCAACATTAGCCAAACTCATTGTAGGATTATTAGAAACTCGAGTGGGAACAATCGAGATTTTTGGTGATGCATTAACAGAAAAAAATGTTCGTGAAATACGTCAAAAAGTTGGTATTGTCTTTCAAAATCCGGATAATCAATTTATTGGCGCAACAGTAAGAGACGATATTGCCTTTGGCTTAGAAAATCATTGTGTTCCTCATAAAGATATGGATAACATAATTGATGATTATGCTAAAAAAGTTGGAATGTATGAGTTTTTAGATAAAGAGCCAACAAGATTATCTGGAGGACAAAAACAACGTGTTGCTATTGCAGGTGTTTTAGCAATGAAACCAAATATTATTATATTTGATGAAGCAACTGCAATGCTTGATCCAAAAGGCAAGAAAGATATTCGTAATTATATTTTAGAATTAAAAAAAGAAAATCCAAATATAACAATTATTTCTATTACGCATGATATAGAAGAAGCATATAATTCAGATGAAGTAATTGTTTTAAATAGCGGAGAAGTATTATTACAAGGTAAGCCAAGTGAGGTTTTTGCTAATGAAAAATTATTAGCAAATATTGATTTGGATTTGCCATTTTTTATGAAAGTTAAAAACGCTTTAATTAGCGAAGGTGTGGATGTCAAAGATACACACAACTTAGAAGAGTTGGTGAATAAATTATGTCAATAAGATTTGAACATGTATTTCATATTTATTCGCCGAAAACCCCACTAGAACAAATTGGCTTAAATGATATTAATGTCGATTTCTCTAATTATGATTTTGTGGCTTTAGTGGGCCAAACTGGATCAGGAAAATCAACATTAGTGCAACATATAACAGGGTTATTATTACCTAGTAAAGGAACAGTTTATGTCGGTGATTATCAAATCACACCACATAAGAAAAAGAATAAACATATTAAAGATATCAGAAAAGAAATCGGGTTAGTGTTTCAATTCCCTGAATATCAATTATTTGAAGATACAGTGTTAAAAGATGTGGCTTTTGGGCCAAAGAACTTTGGTGTTGATGAAAAAGAAGCTCTTGATAGAGCACGAAAAGCAATTTTAGCTGTCGGATTAGATGAAACATATTTTGAACGTTCACCATTTGAACTTAGTGGTGGCGAAAAAAGACGTGTCGCTATTGCGGGTATAATTGCTATTAATCCAAGTGTATTAATATTAGACGAACCAACTGCGGGATTAGATCCGCAAGGTTCTAAAGCTATGATGGAATTATTTAAGAAAATTCATAGTCAAGGAACTAAAATTATTATGGTAACTCATGATATGGATTTGGTATTAGAATATGCAAGTCATGTTATTGTTTTAAAAGATGGTCAAATTGTTAAAGAAACCGATCCAGTTTCTTTGTTTTCTAGTAGTGATTATTTAGATTTAAGTTTAGATTATCCTAGTGTATTTGATCTAGCAACTAAATTAATTAATAAAGGAATGCATATTAATCTTAATAACATTAAGAATATTCCTACTTTAATAAAAGAAATAAAGAAAGCGGGTAATAAATATGAATAATATGACTATTGGCCGCTACATACCATATGATTCAAAAATTCATAAAATGGATCCAAGACTAAAAATATTATCGCTTATCATTTTTATGGTAAGTATTTTCTTGCGCTTTCCAGGCAATGGAACGATGTATATGAATTTTATTATGTATGGAATTATTGCTATCGTTATTTTTATTATTATGTGCATAGCTCATGTAAAATTATCGATGCTATTTAAGCAATTAAAATCTTTATGGTTTATGGTAATTATTTTATTAATAATTAATCTCCTTCTTCCTAATAGTGGTGATTATTTCTTATTATTTGGAAAACTTAAGATTTATCATAAAGCATTATTTGATACAGCTTATATTTTCATTAGATTATTATTAATGCTTTCTTTAACAATGGTGTTAACGGCAACGACAACGCCATTAGATTTAACTTATGCTTTAGAATGGTATTTAACTCCGCTTCGTGTTGTTAAATGTCCAACACACGAAATAGCAATGACTATTTCCATTGCTTTACGTTTTATTCCAACTTTATTAGATGAAACGGATCGTATTATGAAAGCACAAGCAAGTCGAGGTGTCGATTTTCAAAATGGTAAATTAAAAGAAAAAGTGCGTGCAATTATATCTTTAATTATTCCTTTGCTTGTTTCCGCTTTTCAACGTAGTGAAGAATTAGCTAATGCTATGGAAGCTAGAGGATATAATCCTGGCGCTAAAAGAACAAGATATCGTTTATTAAAATGGCATCTTAATGACACAATTGCTATTATTCTTTTGGTCATTTTCTTTGCAGGCGTTTTATATGTTTCAATAAGTCATATTGACTTTGTAGTAATTATTTCGAGTTTAATAGGTGGTTAATATTATGCGTATTAGATTAGATATGAGTTATGACGGACATAATTTTAAAGGATTTCAAAGGCAAGTAAATGAAAGAACAGTGCAACAAGAAATTGAGTGCGTTTTGTCTAAGATTTTTAATAGCGAAATTACAATTACTGCTTCAGGAAGAACAGATGCAGGTGTACACGCTTTAAAACAAGTTGTTACATTTACTCCTAATAAAGAAGTTAATGATTTATCTTTGCTTCGTTATTCGCTTAATCGCATGTTGCCTAATGATATTCATATTAACGCTATTCAAGAAGTTAATGATGATTTTCATCCTCGCTTTAGCGCTTATTCTAAAACGTATAAATATTTGCTAAACATGGGAGAAGCTAACCCATTTTATGAAAATTATCGCTATGAATTTAAAAGAAAATTAGATGTTCAAAAAATGGAAGAAGCAAAAGAATTATTTGTTGGAGAACATAATTTTCATAATTTTACAACCAAAGAAGAAGATACAAAAGGTTTTATAAGAAGTATATCATCTATTACTATTAACCAAAATGAAGATGTTCTTACCATAATTCTTGTTGGTAATGGATTTATGCGTTACATGGTACGTATGATTGTTGGTACTTTAATTATGATAGGATTAGGAAAAGAAGATAAGAGCTTTATTATAAATAAATTAACTGATAATGAAAGAATGCCAGTAATTTATAAAGCACCTCCACAAGGATTATATCTTGTTGACGTTAAATATGATGGGAGTGATAATTAATGATACCATATTGCTATCATACACATACTTACCGCTGCGGACACGCAGAAGGAGAAGATGAAGAATATGTTTTAGAAGCTATTGCGGCAGGAGTTAGAAAATTAGGATTTTCTGACCACGTAATGTTACCTAATTTTTCTCAACCTAATGTTCGTGGTGACTATAAAGAGTTAGAAGGATATCTTTCTTCTATTAATTTTTTGAAAGAAAAATATAAAGAAAAAATTAAAATATATGTGGGATTTGAGGCAGAATATGATGAAACATTTGAGCCATATTATCGCTCTTTATTAGAACAACATAAAATTGAATATTTACTTCTTGGACAACATTTTAGTTTTGCCAATGGAAGAATTATTGACTATTTTGGTCATGTTCATGAAAAAGAGCGACTTATTGAATATAAAAATTTAGTAGTTAAAGCAATGAGTACAGGTTTATTTTCTGTTCTTGTACATCCTGATTTATATATGTCAGCGTATGAAAAATTTGATGCAACCGCTAAAATAGTGGCACATGAAATTTGTAAAGCCTCACTTAAATATAATGTTCCTTTAGAAATCAATTTAGGTGGTATTAGACGTGGTATTGTAAAAATAGGAGAAGAAAAACGATACTTATATCCATATAAACCATTTTGGAAAATAGTAGCAAAATATGGATGCCGAGTAGTTATAGGTGTTGATGCGCATTCGCCTAAAAACTTTACTACTAATGAATATAGTATTGCTTTAAGTTGGATTAGAGAATTAGGCTTAAAGCATGATCAAAATATAATAATTAATGAAAATAGAACTAAAATTGATGAAAAATTATAACTATTTAAAATTTTTTAGTGAAACATCATATTATAAGTGTTATAATTTTATCGATATAAATCAACTAATTAAAAGGAGAGATGTTTATGGGAAGAGCACATGAAGTTCGTGCTGCGTCAATGGCGGCAACTGCTGCAAAAAAATCTGCATTATGTATGAGAGCCTCTAAAGAAATTTATATGGCTGCTAAATCTGGAGTTCCTGATCCAGTTAATAACCTTGCATTAAAGGCTGCAATTGAAAAATACAAAGGACAAAATTTACCAAAGGATGTTATTACAAGAGCTATTGAAAAAGCAAAAGGCGGTTCTGGTGAATCTTATATTCAAGGAAGATTCGAAGGATTTGGTGCTGGTAATGTAGCAATCATTATTGATACTTTATCTGATAATTCAAATCGTGCTTATGTAGAAGTAAAGACTGCAGTTGGTAAAAAAGGTGGTCACTTAGGTACACCTGGTAGTGTTTCTTATAATTTTACAGAAACTGGTTTACTAGTATTTAAATCAGACAAATCAGTTGAAAAAATTGAAGAATTACTTATTATGTCTGATGTTGATGTTACCGAAGTAACTAAAGATGAAGATGGATATGTAGAAGTACATGTTGCACCTACATCATTAAACGATGCTAAAAAAGTCTTAAGTGATGATGGTATTGCTGAATTTGAAAAAGCTGAAATCACTATGCTTCCAAATGATTTAGTAAAACCTAGTGCTGAAGATTTACAAAAATTCAAAGATATGTTAGATCTTTTAGACGATTGTCAAGATGTTCAAGCAGTTTATCATAACTGTGATATGTTTGAAGACTAATATACGAATACTATTAGAAGATATAAGTCCACTTAATGTGGGCTTTTTTGCTGATTGAGCAAAAAAATTAAAAAAATAGTTGACAAGTTAAAAAAATATCTTTATACTTTGTACTACAAAGCAAAAAAAATTTAAATTGCTTTGTTGGTAATAGTAATTTAGACATCAAATATCTATTTGTTAAAGTCTAAAACTATTAGCATTCTAAAATTGCCCAAATGTTATTATTATATATTTCCTTTCCTGAAGGCGAATGCAGTGCATTCGTTTTTTTGTACACTTTTAATAAATTGCAAAAGTAAAAACATACTCTATTGCAATAAAAACAGCTATAAGAAAGTATTTAATAAAAAAATCCCTTGACTTTGGCAAATAATATATATATTATTTTAGGTGGCACAAAAGCCTGATTGTAGTCCCGGTAAGACAAACAATTTGGTAAGGGAGGATTAATTATGCAACGTCAAACAACAATTGCAAAACCAAATGAAATTAATCGTAAATGGTTAGTCATCGATGCGACAGACAAACCATTAGGCCGTCTAGCTTCTGAAGTCGCAGTAGTATTAATGGGTAAAAACAAACCTATCTATACTCCAAATGTCGACTGCGGAGACTATGTTATCGTCGTTAACGCTGAAAAAGTTATGTTAACAGGCGACAAAATCCACAATAAAAAGTACTACAACGTAAGTCAATACGCTGGTGGATTGAGAACTCGTACTGCTGGAACAATGTTAAAAGAATATCCAGTAGAAATGGTTGAAAGAGCTGTCTGGGGTATGTTACCTAAAGGACGTCTTGGAAGACAAATCTACACAAAGTTATTCGTTTACGAAGGACCAGATCACAAACACGAAGCACAAAAACCAGAAGTGCTTGAATTCAAACGCTAGGAGGTAAAAAGAGATGGCAAAAAAGAACAAAGAAGTCCGTTATTACGGTACAGGTCGTAGAAAAAGCTCTGTTGCACGTGTCTATTTAGTTCCTGGAAAAGGTTCAATCACAGTTAATGGTCGTGATGTTAATGAGTACATGCCTTATGCAACATTAGTTATGGACTTAAAACAACCATTAGAATTAACTAGTAACGCAGACAAATTCGATGTTGTCTGTAATGTTAATGGTGGTGGCTTTACAGGACAAGCTGGTGCAATTAGATTAGGTATTGCTAGAGCATTACTTGAAACTGGCGATGTTCGTGGAACATTAAAAGTTGCAGGAATGTTAACTCGTAATGCACGTGCTAAGGAACGTAAGAAGTACGGTCTTAAAGCTGCACGTCGTGCACCACAATTCTCAAAGAGATAATCAATTTGTGGAATCAAAAGTTCAGTCTTATATGGCTGGACTTTTTTTTACGCTTTTTTCATATCTTTTTATAGGTGATAATGATGAAAATACTTTATTTTTTAGTGATAGGCTTATTACTTATAACATTTATTAAAACGGATAATAAGGTCACTAATAATAAACAGGTTTCTTTATTTGGAGTAAATATTGTGATTGATCCTGGCCATGGCGGAAAAGATAATGGAACATGCTATGAAAATGTTTTGGAAGATGAAATTAATTTAAGTATTGCTACAAAATTAATGAACGTTTGCATTGAAGATGGAGCAATATCGTCTTTAACAAGAGTTGGTGATTATGATCTTGCATCACAATATGCCAAAAATAGGAAACGAGAAGATTTAAAAAAGCGCGTAGAGTTTATTAATTCTTCAGGTGCTGATTACTTTATTTCCTTACATTTAAATTCTTATCCATCTAACAAAAACGTTTATGGCCCAATGGTTTATTATAAACGAAACGATGATATTTCTAAGAATATGGCTATAAGTGTGATGAATAGTTTAAATGAGTTGGCTAAAACAAGTAAACCAATTCATCCAGAAAACTTTTATTTATTTAAACACACTAATGCACCGGGCATACTTGTTGAGTGTGGATTTTTATCTAATTATAAAGAAAGAAAATTATTATTAGATGACAAATATCAAGAAAAAATAGCTAAAACAATTTATAAGGGATTAGATGATTATATAATAGGAAATAAAATATAATAAATAGTGGCTTTTTACGCTAAAAAATGATATGCTTTGTTTAGTTTTTTGAGGTGATTTTTATGAAAGAAAAAATTAAATCAGCATATCAGTTTCTGATATATACTACAAATGGAATGGCATATGGACTTTTTGCCACACTTATCATTGGAACAATTATAGGCACTATCGGGACTTTATTTAGTTATGGTAATAATAATTTTTGTAAATTTATTTATCAAATATTAGGCAATGGTACAAGTGATGGTGTTGCTAAATGCTTACAACTTTTAACCGGAGCGGGTATTGGTGTTGGTATTGCTTTTGCTTTAAAATTTGATTCATTAAAAACTATTGTAATGGCCGCAAGTGGAGAAATTGCTGCTTATTTATCATTAACAACAAAATTTGTTACAAATCAAACAGTTAGCAATGGCTTTAAAATTGGTGATCCATTAACAATATATTTTGTTTGTATATTAGTAGCTATCATTATTAAATTAGTATTAAGAAAGAAAACCGCAATTGACATTTTATTAGTGCCTTTATTTGGAGTAATTGTAGCTACGATTTTAGCAATGCTTTTAAGATATCCAGTTATTTATATTACTTATGGTATTCAATGGCTTATTGGTAATGCAACACAAGCACAACCATTTATTATGGGTGTGGTAGTTGCCGTATTAATGGGAATGGCTTTAACTGCTCCAATATCAAGCGCAGCGATTGCAGCGATGATATTTGTTGGTGAAGAATGCACACATGGTAGTGGACTTGCTATTGCATCTGGTGCTGCAATTGTTGGATGTTGCACACAAATGGTGGGATTTGCAATTCAGTCAAGAAAAGATAATAACATTGGGATGGTTTTATCAATAGGTGTTGGAACATCAATGCTCCAATTTAAAAACATTCTTAAAAAGCCTATTATATGGCTTCCAACGATAATCGCAAGTGCTATTCTTGGACCAATTGCTACAATGGTTCTAAAAACTGAATGCTTTGGATCTTCAGCGGGAATGGGAACAGCAGGACTAGTAGGACAAATAGGAACACTTTCTACAATGGGAGTAAATAATTGGCAAACATGGGTTTCAATATTTGGCTTAGAAATTGTGGCACCAATAGTATTAGTGTTTTTTATTGATTTGTTATTTAGAAAGTTTAATTTAATCAAAGATGGAGATTTAAAAGTATAAGTACTTTAAAACTATTAAAGATGAATAAAAACGTGAATTATTATTAAAATTATAATTTGCGTTTTTTTTATTACTGAGAAAAATATTAATAAAAATCTAAAAAAAGCATATATTAAGCAATGAAGTTTTAAACATAAAAAATGTTTGTAACTTAACTAAAAGATTAAGAATAGCTATAATTTTAATGACTAGGAGGAATTTTAATGCTTAAAATATTAAAAATAAAAGTAAATGGCTTTAAAATGCTAAAAGATGATTTTGAAATTAATCTTACAACTAGAGCAAGGGTGTATAGCAAAGATTTGATAAAAGAGATTATAAAAATTGATGATGGTTTGTATACATTTACTAGCTTAGCATTTGTTGGTGGTAATTCATCAGGCAAGTCAACAATATTAACATTGATATTAAAAACTTACATATTTATTCAAACTGGTAGATGGGAATACGTCGCTCGTGAATTTAATAAAGATAAAATTAGTATTTATATATTATTTTATTTGGATAAAAATCTTTATTCATACTCTTGTGATTTTTTAAGATTGGATCCAAAAACAATATCTTTAGAAAACAAATACTCTCCTATTATTAATGAGAAACTTTATGTTGCTAAATATGATAGGACAAAAGGACTTAAGAATATTGAACTATTTGACTTAAACAAGAAAGAAAAAAAAGAATTATTGCAAAGCTCATTAAATGACACATCGGCAATAGTTAAATTATCAAAAGATAATTTATTAGTGGATCATTTTTATACAAATAATCTTACAAGTTTTGACGACAGAATTGTTCGAAATACATTTTTCAATGTTTTAAATACTTGTTCAATAGAATTATCTACAGCTATAATTAAATTATTAGATGACAGCATTGAATATATAATTTGCGATAATAGTAATTATGTTAGATTTAAGCGATTTAATGAAAAAGAAATAATTATTAGTAGATTTGAATTAATGTGTATATTATCATCTGGCACACTTAGAGGTATTGAATTATATATTCGAGGAATCAATGCTTTAAAAGATGGTAAACCATTTATTGTTGATGAGATAGAAAGTTGTTTTCAAAAAAATCTTGTCTATAATTTGCTATTTTTATTTAATGATTCTTCAATTAATAAAAAGGGAGCACAACTAGTTTTTAGTACACACTATGTAGAAATATTAGATTACTTGTCTAGGAGAGATGGAATTTTCATCACACATAAATATAACGGAAAAATAGATGCAAAAAATCTATATTCTGATTTTGAAGTTCGAACTGAATTGCTAAAAAGTAAACAGTTTGATAATAATGTATTTGATACAGCTTTGAATTACAAACAATTAATTGAAGTAAGGAGAAATGTGTTAAATGAACTACAAACTAATAATGACTGAAGGGACTGTAGAATTATCGTTTTTAGAAGTATTATTAGAAAAAGATTTGCTTATGTTTAATAAAGATGAACTACTAGCAGAAAAAATATTTCATCAAAGACAGATTAATGGTGAAATAATGGGATTTATACAAATGCTACCAATGAGCGATAGTGTTACGATATACAGAGTTTGAGATAAACTTTCGGATGCATTAAAAATTCCTAAACAAATTTTATCAAGTAAAATAAAACAAATAATAGATGTTTCAACAACACCAGAATTTGAAATTTTGTTTATCATAAAAGAAAACTTATTTGATGAATATATAAAATGTAAAACAAAAATAAAACCAAGCATTTTTACAAAATGCATAACAATGAATATAAAAAACAATCAAAATTTATAATTGATTATTTTTATTCTATAAGCAATAAAAAGATATTATAGAATTGTTAAATGAATATGTTAAAAAACGTGGAAAATTTCATAAAGAAAAACATAATTTGAGAGATATTATTAAAATAAATTAATTGCTTATCATAGCAATAATTAGAAGTTAACAAGTTTACTTTTTGCTGTTTTCGTCTGAATTTGTCTTTTGACAAATGACAAATTTAAAGAGCTGAAAGGAAAAACAAAATCCAAAAATTAAGAAAAAATCATCAAAACAATACAAAATTGCTAGTGTTTTTCAATAAAATTAACAAAAAATTATACTAAAAAAAGTAACATATAGTTAATTTGTCATTTTAAAATATGTTTATTAAATTGACTAAAATATGTAAAATAATAACGGTGATTTTATGTTAAAAAGAAAAATTGATAGTTTCCTATTAGATTGGAAACAAAAGAAAGAGAAAAAGCCATTAGTGGTAACTGGAATATGTCAAGTTGGTAAAACAACATCTATTGAAAAATTAAAAGATCAATATGAAGTATTTATTAAAATAGATTTTGCTATTAATCCCAAATATATTAAAATATTTGAAAAAAAATATAATCTTACTAGCATTCTTAAGAACATTTCATCGTTAAATGAAAAAGTGAAATTTATTCCTAATAAAACATTATTATTTTTTGATAATGTTGAATTATGTCTTAATGCTTTAGAAGCAGCAAAATTATTTAAAGAAAATAAAGATTTTGATGTCATTTATAGTGGATTTACATTAGAAATGTATGACAAAATTAAAGAAGTTGAACCATTTATTGAAGAATATCGATTATATCCTTTAGATTTTGAAGAATATTTATGGGCTGAAGGTTATGATGCTGATGTAATTGAAGATTTGTATGTTTCTTTAACAAAAATGCAGCAACTAAAATCAGAAAAATCATCAAGATTTTCATACTTGTTTCGTAAATATACTTGTATAGGCGGTTTGCCAAAGGCAGTGGATGAATCATTAAAAAGTGATGTTTTAAATAAAGTGCTTGATGCACAAGCTGAAGTGTTTAATTATACATGTGAAAGATTAGGGAGTCATATCGATGAATTAGGAATTCCAAAATATAAATGTTTATATGCAAATGTATCAACACAACTTATGCGTGACAATCATAAATTTACAATCTCTAAGTTATATCCGAAAGCAAGATTTAAAGATTATAATGACATTATTGCCAAATTAATAAATTCAGGAATGATTAATAGATGTTATGGATTAAATGCGATAACTTTACCATTTGAAGGAAAAGAAAAGTTAGACAATTTCCACTTATATTATACTGAACATTCGATGTTACTTCTAAAATATAATATAAAAATCATTAAAAAATTAACTAGTGATAATAATAGTGTGGATTATAATTGTGCTTTACAAGAAAGTCTTGTGGATGAAGCTTTAACACGAATGAATATTGACCACTATTTCTATAAAAATAAAGATTATAGTGTTGAATTTGACTTCGTTATTGCTGATGGTAATGAGATAATACCAATTGAGGTTAAATCATATCGTGATAGAGGAATATCTTTAAAATCCGTATTAAAAGGTGACTATAATGTGCATTATGGTATAAGATTATCAGAAAACACCTTATCGTATAACAAAGGCATATTTACTATACCTTATTATTGTTTGTTCTTATTAAAAAGATTTTTATATGAAAAATGCTACTTAAATTTTAATAAGTAGCGGTTATTTGCAGAGTTGCCAAATGATAACAGTAAGACCAACAGCAAAGCAATAATATGCAAAATAATGTAATTTTCCTTTTTTAATGATTTTTAATAATAAACTTAAGGCGATATAAGTAACTAATCCACTAATGATGATACCAACTATATAAAGCAATATATCATTGGAAGATAAAACTAAATCGCCTTTTATTATATCCACAACTTCCAATAATCCTGTTCCTAATGTTACTGGTATAAATAATAAAAAGGCAAAGTTAATAGCGTCTTCATCTTGTAATTTTGAGACTTTACCTCCGATTGTGGTAATACCACTACGAGAAATTCCTGGTAAAATGCCAATAGCTTGAAATAAACCAATGATAATAGCATCACGCCAATTCATTGTATCTAAAGTTTTCTTTCCTTTAATATATTTTTGTAAAAACAATAAGCATCCAGTGATAATAAGATTAATACCAATAAATATTGTATTAGCAAAAATTGATTCAATTTTGCTTTTAAATAACACACCAATTAATCCAGCGGGAATGCACGCTATTACAATCATAAATAGCAACTTTAATGCATTTTTATTTGTGTCATTACGCTCGCTTGATTTAAATACATATTTTGCGGCGTTGCCTACTGTCGAAAACACTAGTTTACGGTAGAAAACAATCATCGCCACTAGAGAACCTAAATGCAAGAAGATAGACACAGTTAAACTACTAGTATCCATGCCTAATATTTCTTGAACAATTTGTAAGTGTCCAGAAGAAGAAATAGGTAATACCTCGCTTATTCCTTGAATTACTGCTAATAAAATAAATTTTAATAATTCTATCATTGTTATCACACCTTTTTCTAAGTAATTATATGTTCATTTTTTTCTCTATACAACATTTTAATTGTAAAAAAATTATTACATTTGAGAAATTAAACGAAACACCATAAATATATAAGTACATTTTATTCTTTTAATATGTTACAATTATAAAGACTTAAAAAATAAGTGCTTAAGTCAAAAAACAAATTATTGACGATTAAAAGTTATTAATTCTGAAAATATTCAAGAAAGGTGGAGACTACAAATATAGTTAAAACTATTTGTAGCAAATAAACTGATGAAAGATTTTGTTAAAAAGAAATATTTAAATGAACTTGAATCATTAAAAGATAATGTTAATGTATTGAAAGTTATTACTGGTATTCGTGGAAGTGGAAAGTCCACTTTGCTTAATGATGAAAAAGAAAATTTGCTTGCTAATGGAGTTAATCCCAAAGACATTATTAGTGTCAATCTTGATTTAGATAGTAATAGAAATATCAAAACCAGTAGTGAGTTAATCGATTTAATTAAAAAACAAGATTATGATAATGAAACTACAAAATATCTTTTTATTGATGAAATACAATATGTAAAAGGTTTTGAAGAAGTACTAGTACAATATTTCTCTAGCAAAAAGTATTCTATTTTCATTTCTAGTAGTAATAAAGCTTTATTCTCTAAAAAATTCCTTGAATTATTTTCTGAAAAATATAAAGTGATTGAATTAAAAACTTTATCACTTAAAGAATTTAATGAAGTAGCGAATGTTAATAATTTAGAACCTAATAGTTTATTAACTGGTTATATTTTAGAAAGTGGTTTTATTGAAACATTAAATGTATCTGATTTAATAAGTAAAATTGAAATCACTCGTAAATTACTTAACAATATATTAGAAAAAGATATATTGCCATTTGTAAAAGTTAAATCTTTAACAATTGCTAAAGAAATTACTACCTTTATCATTAATAATTTTGATTCTATTATTGATAAAGAAGAACTTGATGAATTTATAAAGTCTTATAATGGCCTTATAAAATTAGAAGATATTAATGACTATTTATTATCTTTAGAAAATGCTTATGTTATTAAGAGTGTTAAAGTTAAAAACATTAACAATAATGAAGTTATCACCGCTAAATATTTCTTAAGTGATTTAGGATTATTTACTTGTTTGATGACTAAAAAAGCTATTGATTATGATCGTGTATTTGAAAACATTATCTTTAATACTTTGAATGATGCTGAAATATCATCTTGTTATGATAATGAAGTTAATTTGGGATTAATGATAAAATCTAATGAAAATTTAGAAATTATTAAAGTAATAACAAATGTTGGTCGTACCAATGCTAAATCTATTTGTGATTTAGATTGGTATAATCATTTAATAGCATTAGATTCTAACATCAAAAAAGTAGTGGTAACTTATGGAAAAGTTAATCAAACCACTAACGACGATTTAATTTATGAAGACGCATTAAATTTATTATTAAATAAATAATTACATGTATGTTTTGTTAAACATGCAGTTTTTGTCGATTGATTAAAGAAAATAAATATTAAATTTAATATTTAATTATGATATAATTATTAAAATTTTAAAGCAGGTGAAAATTTATGGAACAATTTGAAATAACATTAAAAGATGGAACAATTAGAAAGGGTAATGCTTGGTCAATTAAAGATGCTAAAGCAAATTTAGCACTTATTACTGGTATGGAAGAAACTTCTGCAAGATATGATGATTTTGCTAAGTTTTTAAATGCTCATGGCTATTCGGTATTTGTTCTTGATCAATATGGACAAGGAGAAAATGTTGATGATCCTTCGCAATTAGGAATATGGGAAAAATCCGGATTCAGAAAGACAGTCAACGCTTTAGATGAGTTAATAACACATTTAAGAATTACTTGTCGTCCAACTATGGTTATGGGACATTCAATGGGTTCATTTATTGTTCAAGATTATATCCAAAGATATTCTAATCACGTTGAAAAAGCTATCATTTGTGGCTCTTGTGGTAAACAATTTGGTGTAAAAATTGGAGATCGTTTAGCAAGAATACTTGTTAATAAAAGAAACTATAATAAGCCATCAAAATTTTTCCATAAAATGGCTTTTGGTGGATATAATAAAAATATTAAAAATCCACGTACAGAATTTGACTGGTTATCAGTAAATCCTGATAATGTTGATAGTTATATTGCTGATCCAAAATGTGGCTATGGTTCTAGCTGTGGTTTTTATAAAGAATTCTTCAAAGGATTAAATCGTTTACATACGCCAAGATTCCTAGCTAAAATTCGTAAAGATTTACCAATTCTTCTTATTGCAGGTAAAGATGACCCAGTTGGTAAGTATGGAAAAGGAGTGTTAAGTCTAGAAAAGACTTATCAAAAACTAGGTATTAATTATGTCGAAACTATTCTTTATGAAAATATGCGTCATGAAATATTAAACGAGATTGATAAAGAAAAAGTATATAATGATATCTTTAATTTCTTAGAAAGATAATAAGTATTAACTAGATTTGTATAATCTAGTTTTTTATCGCTTAGGAGGTGAATTTATGAAACCAAAACAAATAGTATTATTAGTAATATATATTTTGCTTAATGTTTTCATATTTGCTGAAGCTTTAACTCCAGGCGATGAATCCGCAAAACAAAGTAGTGATGTAGCCGCGGTGGTATCAAATTGGATTAGCAAAATTGGTAAAGATAAATTTGATTATATTGAACCAACGGATATTAAAATTACAGGTAGTAGTGAATTATATGTTGGTGAAGGCACAAATTTAAAAACTACTGTTCTTCCAGAAAATGCCACTAATAAAGTAATTACGTGGGAAAGTAGTGATAAGGATATAGCAAGTGTCTCTAATAGTGGTTATGTTTATGCTAAACAAGAAGGCCGAGTTACAATAACCGCAACTTCAGATGCTAACAAGGATATTACTTCTAGTGTTTCAATTAATATAACTAAAAAGACTATCGAACAAATTTATCCTACGAGTATCAATTTTAATGTTGATGAATCGCAAAAAGTAATGCTTAATGGAGCAACACGTTATATTAGTGAATATAAAATTGAATTTCAACCAAGTAATTGTAATGTTAGAGGTTTAACATATACCAGTTCTAATCCAGACGTTGCGGAAATTAAAAATGGAGTCATCTATAGTAAGACTCCGGGCACAACTAAGATTATAGCTACTACTAACTACTCTAGTTCAGTTAAAGAAGCATCGTTTGACTTAGAAGTATTAGAGACTGAAGCAGTTGGGCCTGAAAGCTTTGAATTAAGTTATGACGCTAATGTTTATGTTAATAGAGCGGCTAAGTTTATCATTACTCCAAAAAGAGAAGATGCAAAAGAAATCACAGAAACTAATATGGTGGTTAGTATCATAAGTGATGATGGTGGTAACGCTCGTTATGAAAAAGGAAAAGGATTAATAGGAATTAAAAAAGGAACTGTTAAAGTAACAGTTAAAGATTTATATTCTGGAAATATTAGTGTCACTTCTGAAAATATTGCAATCAATAATGTTGATCCCGAATCAATAGAAATATCAACGAGTAGCGCTTTACAAGATTTAGCTTCTGGACGTTCAATTAAATTACAAGCGAAAATATTGCCTAATGATGTTACAGATAAAAATATAGTTTGGTCAGTTAGTGATGAGTCAATTGCACATATTTCTTTTGATGGAACAATATTAGGTCTTAAAAAAGGTATTGTGGAAGTTATGGCCACCCATGTTGATACGGGTAAAGTTTATAAAAAAACATTTGAAGTATTTAAAGCGTCTACTTTAACTGCAGAAGAAGAATCAAAATTGCATGCTTCCTTGAGAAAAGTATTAGGACACTTTAGTTTGTTCTTAGTAGATGGTGTTGTCGGATTTATGTTTTGTATGACTATTGAAAATAAAAAGTTACGCTATATATTAATGTTTGCATTTGGTGTGTTTTTCGCCACTATAGCGGAAGTTTTACAACTTATACCAAAAGGAAGAGTTTTTGCTTTAAGAGATATCTTAATCAATAATTCGGGATATTTAGTAGGTACGTTGTTGTCGTTGTTAGTATATTCAATTATAAATAAGATTAGAAAAAAGGAGATGGCTAAAAATGAAAAGTAGTGGGCAAAAGATTATTGCTAAAAATTCTAAAGCATCTTTTAATTATTTTCTTAGTGATTTTTTAGAATGTGGTATCGAATTAGCGGGTACAGAAATAAAAGCATTGCGTGTACATGGAGCATCTCTTAATGATAGTTATGTTATTATTCGTAATGGTGAGGCTTTTATTCTAAATATGCACATTGCTCCTTATGATAAAGGAAATATTTTTAATCATGACCCATTAAGAACAAGAAAGTTACTTTTACATAAAAAAGAAATTTTAAAAATATCACAAAAAGTTAAAGAAAAGCAATTTACTATTATACCAACTAAAGTTTACTTAACTAATGGCTTAGCAAAAGTAGAAATAGCTTTAGGTAAAGGTAAAAAACTTTATGATAAAAGAGATACAGAAAAAGAAAAAGATGATAAAAGGCATATTGATAAGGAAATAAAAAATCGTAATAATAGTTATTAATTACGATTCTTGTTAATTATTGGTTTGGAGGCTTTTAAGGTTATATAGAGCACTAATACTTGTGGGATTAACCAAATGAGATTTTTTGGTAAAGAATACATCAGCATATAAGCGCTAGTGGTGGCTAAGTCATAATTATATAGCCAACCAAAGCATAGTGAGCCCCATAATACATTCATTATCATATTGATTAGAAGTCGAGCAAAGAATACATTTTCTAGCTTGGCTTCTTTTTTGTATAGACATAAGCCATAAATAAAGCCGCTTAACATAGCTTGAATGGTATATGGGAAGAAGAAAGAAGCACCATTTGGAAATATAAAAAATCCTAAAGTATCAGAAAATAATCCAATAACCAATCCTGCAATTGGACCATATAACATACAAATAAGAGCAAAGAATACATAGGTAAAAGATATCCTTAAATCAGCAAAACCAGTTGGAATAGAGAACAATTTACTTATCATCATTAATGCAAAAAGCATAGCGATAATAACAATATTTTTGGTTTTACTAAAAGCAGTTAAAGCACTTTGCCAATAGTTTTTAGAAAATATGGTTATTTCTTTTTCTTTATCAGTAGTTAATATTTGTTCATATAATTTCTTATTATTAATTGTGAGATAAATAAGATAAGAGATAGTTAATACTAAAGAAGTTATGCCACCAACTAAATAAATGTTTGCACTATTACGGGTAACATAGATATTATCATAATTAAATGAAACAGAATCATCGAATGTTACTAGCAATTCTTTTATAAACATTTTCGCCCTTGTGCTAACTGTTTTATTAGAAGAAAAGAAGAAGTTATCATAATATCGTGATTTAGTTAATAAATGATAACTATCTTGATCTTTTATTATTTTTATATCTTTATTATTTATTAATTTATTGACATCTATATTAACAAATCGATCTTTACCATTTTGTATGTCTATTTCTTTTATTTGATTAAGATTATCGATAGTTATAATGTTATTTAATTCATCTAACGATTTTTCACTTTTAAATGAGATATCATATTGTTCATTAACTTGGTTGTATGATTGAGCAATAACAGTACCTAATGCAAATGAACATAAAATTATAAAAAGTAAAATAAATTTATTTTTTTGTAATATGACTTTAAATCTATTAAACATAAAAAAGACCTCCTACTGAGGTCCGCACCAACAGCGGACGCACTAGGAAACCGCCACATAGTGTTCGTCTATATCTAACTCCCCAGATATAGCACTTAACGCTTCCTAATTACTCTGTGGCTCTATTATAGTCTATAACAGTAATCTAAACAATAAAAAAATGAGCGTTCTTTTGAGGGGAGAACGCTCCGAGGGCTTCCAACCAATTGTTGATTACTTTTCTTATAATGGGTAAAATAGTTTCTTATGAGCTTGGTTGGTTTAAGAAAAACGGGGTTGTAATCAACACAAATATATTTGCACAATATTCAATAATAATCAATAGTTTTTCGTAAAAAAAATCAAAAAAGTTTTAATAGTTAACAATGTGTTATTTTTATTGATAAAATCATCTGTTTTAGTCCTTGATTTATTTATGAAAGTACTTTCTTAATTTTTAAGTAAACTTCTTGTAAATTATTAATTTTCTAAATACAAAGTTCAGTAATGACTAGATTGAATACATTAAGTAATTTTGATGTTTATAATATCATAATATTATAAGGGAGTAAAATTGGTGTTTAACTTATTAAAGTTGACTCCTCGTTAACACAATTATTTGCAAGGCTCGATAAATTGTAAAAAAGTATGAAAACTTTAATATTTTTCGTTGTTTACCTTAAAATAATGTGATATTATTTGAATGTAGAAAATTTCTATGAGTTTTTCTTTATGATTTATAGGACTAATTCCTAAAGTGATCTTAACAATTTAAGATACCGATTGATCTCAAATATCATCTAAACCAAAAGAAAATTAAAACATAGAAACTCTTACATCTATTTTCAAAAATTAAGAATTAAAAAAAGTTAAGAAAGGAAATTTTAAATAATTTATGAAAACAATTAAAAAAGCTTCATTATTATTTGCTTCATTAGCTCTTGTTTTAGGTGCTGGTTTAGTTGGTAATAGTGATACTAAAGAAGTTAAGGCTGATGGAAAAGTTGCAAAAACTTATGATTTATCAAGTTCTTTGCCAAGTGATTTATCAAGCTCAGAATCATTGACCAAAGATTCTAATAACAGAGGAATGGGAAAGGCTGGAAAAACATATACACTCACATCTTCTGATGAGTTTGCAAATGTTACATCCATTGTTGTTAATGCTGCTACAAACTACACAACATATCAAAATCATTCAATTTCAGTCACTATTGGAGGAGTATCATTTGGTTCAAACCAATCATTCACTCAAAAGGCCTCAAATGATTATACAATTTCTTCTGATACTCATTTATCAGGCAATATAGTCGTTTCATTAAACAATAGTAAATCCGGAACAACTAAAGGCAATACTATTTGGGTCAAAACAATCACTGTTTATACAGAAGTATCTGGAACAATAACATCAGTAAGTTTAGATGGAGATATGACTAAAAAATCATACTATACTGGTGATAAATGGGATTTAACTGGATTGTATCTATCAGTCACATGGAATACAAATGATATTACAAAAGTCAATTTATCAGAATTAACAGTTAATAGTGATTATTTATTAGACACTGAAGCGCCAGCATTAAATGTTACCTCGTTATACATAACTGGAACATATGAAAATTTTGATTTTGAAAAAACAATAACAGGCATTGAAGTAACTGAAAAACCAACTATTAAACATGCAGGAACTGTAGATGATCCATACACTGTATCTGATGCTATATTAAAAGCAAAAGAAACTGGAACTACTGCCACTACAGATAAATATTATATAAAGGGTATTATTTGTGATTATACTCCTAGTGATACTGATGTTTCAAAATACGGTAATATAAAATTCAAAATTAGTGATGATGGAGTAAATGAAAACACATTCTTAGCATTCCAAGTTAACTACTTAGGTGGCAATAAGTTTACATCATCAAATCAAGTTGCTATTGGAGACATTGTTGTTATATATGGTAATATTGTAAATTATCAAGGTACTACACCAGAAACAACAGGATATGGTGCGGCATATGTTTATAGCCATACAAAAGCAGCTGACTTATTTGTCGCCAAAGTAAAAGCATTTGATTTATGCAATGCATCTGCTGAAGAACTTAAAGCAATGCTTGATGAATATGATGCATTAATTGCTAAAAACGCTGATGCTGCTAATAGTGTAGTTGATGAAACAACAACATTAGCGGAAAGAATGGCTTATATGCAACTTGTTTATAACAAAAAAGCTAATACAACTGGAGAATCTACTTCAGGCGTAGTTATCACATCTAACAATAGCTATGATAAGACTTCGTTAATTGCATTATTTGCAATCTTAGGTATCGTAACAATCTCTGGTTACTATATCATTGAAAAGAAAAAATTCTCTAAATAATTAAGTTTAGAAAATAATTACTAAGCACATGGGTTTGGCCTCATGTGCTTTTTTTCATGATTACAAATTATTTCGATAATTATACTTTTCTAATACTTCTTTTTTTCTATTCGGTGATACTTCTGTATATATTTGTGTTGTGGCTATATTAGAATGGCCTAATAATTCTTGTACTGATCTTATATCTGCGCCATTAGAAAGAAGATAAGTAGCAAAACTATGTCTTAAATAATGTGGAGTGGATTTATTATTAATACCCGCTAAAGAACGATATTTTTTAAAAATGTTTTCAATACTATAAATTGATAATGGTTTTAGGTATTTATTTAAAAACAAATTATCATATTTAGATTCATATTCATTTCTAATCTTTAACCAATTATTAATGCTTTGCCAAGTATTATTACTTGAAATATATAATAATCTTTCTTTATTACCTTTGCCATGTATAACTATTGTTTTTTCGCCTATAGAAATGTCTTTAACACACAAAGTGGATGCTTCGCTTATTCTTATACCCGTACATACTAAAAGCTCTAGAATCGCTATATTTCTAATAGATTCAAACTTTTTATAATTGCTTGTTGATGTATTTGATTCTAAATACATTACATCAAGCAATTTTTTTACTTCATCAATATAAAGTATTTTTGGTATTCGATGTTTTTGTTTGAATTTTACTACTGTTAATTTAATAGTATTGTTCTTTATTATTCTCTTTGAGTACAAAAAAGCATAAAATTGTTTTATAGAAACAATTTTACGCTTAATAGAACAATCTTTTAATTTTAATGTTAAATTCAAATAAGATATGTAATCTAAAAAATCTTGTTCTTTAATATGTTTATATTTATTACCAACAAATGCTATAAACATATTAATATCATAACTATATGCTAAACACGTTTTATTTGATAAGTTTTTAACTCCTTTCATTTCTAATATAAAATCATTTACTTCGTTTTTCATTTGTTCCTCCTAAAATATTTAATTTTTATATAAGAAATTATAAAACTAATTATATTAATTAGACTATGAAAAAAGGCATATAGAAACTTAATTCTATACGCCTATATAAATTCTAATAAATTTAATTATTTAGAGAATTTTTTCTTTTCAATGATATAGTAACCAGAGATTGTTACAACACCTAAGATTGCAAATAATGCAATTAATGAAGTCTTATCATAACTATTGTTAGATGTGATAACTACGCCGGAAGTTCCATAATTGCCTTCTGTAGTTTGGGAATTATTCCAAACGTTTTGTGCATATGTAATAGACTCACTAATTTTTACGCCTGCTTTATCAACTAATTCGGCTTTATTAGCATCTTCTAATGCATTATATCTAGCAATTAAAGCTTCTAAAGTGGTCTTGTTTGCACCACTTAAGAAATCACATAAGCCTTTTTCACTACCTCTGATTGTTGTATCCCAGTCTGCTAAGAATTTTTCAGTAGTGTCTAAAGCAGATGCCTCTTTAACAGCAGTTACTTTAATTGAAGTCAATCCAACTTGATCACCACCACTTGTTATAACTTGAAATTGATTACCATCAATATTTCCAGAAAGAACTTTTTTCGATGAACTTATTGTTAAAGAAGAAACAGCAGAAGCAGAATTTGAGTATGTTCCGCTATAAAGTGATAATGTTGGAGTCTTTTTACCCCATTGAGCAAATGTAATATCAACATTTAGAATCGTATAGCCTGTTTGTTGTAAATCAAAATCAATAATAACGTTATTCTTATTTCCTTTGAAAACAGGACGATCAGTGATTGACATACCAGTGCCTTGTTTAGATGCAGTTAATAGGATACTAGTACTAGCAGTCACGTCTAAATCACTATTACTTATTTTGCGGCTGCTATAGCTATTACTCCAATCACTTGCATATATGCTAAAATTATTTACAAAATCATATGTGATTTCTTCTGACTCTACTACCTTAAATCCAGAAAGTGTTTTAGTAGTGCTTGAAGCAATGCCTTTATAACTAACAGTTACATCCACATTTGATAAATCAATAGAGTTAGGAATTTCAGGATTAAATACAAATGATAAATTAATATCATCATTTTCGAGTGTTGTTATCGCACCAGATTTTCTAGTTGCTTTAACAATTATTCCATCAGTCGACCAATTTCCATTTAGAGCAAATATTTTGCCATCGAATGAAGAAGAATCATCAATTGAAATTGATGTAACACTATCTTCATTTACTGTAATAGGTAATTGAATAGTTGACTTACCATATGTATCATCTAAATAAGTAATTGTAACAAATTCGTCAGTTGTTGCTAGGGCATCAGTTAAACTAGGAGAAAAAGTAAATTTGTCTTTATTTTCGTCTAAATATTCAATATCATTTGTAGTTCCATCACTAAAATGTTGTGTAATAACTAATCCAGTTGGATTGAAAGAGGCCCCTTCAAAATATTCCACTTTAGGTTGAGTTTTTACATTTGTACTTGTTAATCTAACACTATTAGTATCAATTTTATAAAGAGCAACAGACTTACCCGATGACTCATTATAAGTCAAATTTGCATAAATACGCATTCCAGAGGTACCATTTACTTTTAGTCCATTAGAAGTGCCTGCAAATAGTATAGGATTCTTTTTACTATCTACTCCCATTTTAAACGTATCTGGAGAGGTTGTTCCACTTATAGTTGACCATGTCATATTTTTTGTCGTTGATTTGAGATATCTGCTATTAGCATCTTTTATGCTAAATCCATCAGCAAAAGTTCCATTAATTGTAACACGAGCAACATCGGTTAATGTTTTGGTTATTCCGCCCCAACTACCAGATTCACCATTCCAATAATAGCCATCTGTTGATTTTAAAACATATTCAGCGCTAACATCAAAGTTTTCACTTGTAAGTACAGATAGACTTGATTCATCATCTGATGTTATAGCCGCCTTAACTTCTTTAGTATCACTATTACCAACTAAACCAGCACCTAAAACAAGAGCTAATGAAGCAAATAATAATGAAGCTTTTTTAATTGTTTTCATAAATTATTTAAAATTTCCTTTCTTAACTTTTTTTAATTCTTAATTTTTGAAAATAGATGTAAGAGTTTCTATGTTTTAATTTTCTTTTGGTTTAGATGATATTTGAGATCAATCGGTATCTTAAATTGTTAAGATCACTTTAGGAATTAGTCCTATAAATCATAAAGAAAAACTCATAGAAATTTTCTACATTCAAATAATATCACATTATTTTAAGTTGACTTTTTCGTTGGCTAGTAGATAAAAACATCTATTAATCCCCATTATTTCAGTAGCGGCCCACCAAAAAAAGCAATTGCTTAAAACATCTTTAATGTAATGTTTTTACGAATAATAGCGTATAATTTAATCCAAACTTATATTGTTAAATAACATTTGTGTGCTTGCCGTAAAAAAAATACGGCAAAAATTGACAAGGGAGAGTATATATGATAAATTACAATCAAGAGAGGAAAATGGTTATGCTTAAGTATTTTAAGGTTAAAAACTATAAAGGATTCAAAGATGAAATATTTTTAGATTTTTCTAAACATCGTGATTATTCATTTCATCAATCCTTTATAAAAAATGGTATAGTTAATAAGGGAATAATATATGGTAAAAATGGATCAGGAAAATCTAATTTTGGATTAGCAATTTTTGATATTGTATGTCATTTAACAGATAAGTTTAAAAATAATGACAATGTATCTTACCAAAATGGCTACAACCTTACAGGTTTTGTGAATTTCGAATATGTATTCGCTTTTGGAAAGGATGAAATAACTTATAAATATTCAAAACTTTCGCCATTTTCAATAATAAGTGAAGAATTATTGATTAATAATCAATTAGTTATTAATTATAATTTTGAAGATATGAACGTAATTAATAATTTAAATGAAGCTCGTACATTAAAATTATCATCGCCCCTTAGAATTGAACAGAGTTATGTTCGTTTTGTTTACGATCATTGTAATTTTAATGAGAATCATCCATTATGCCTTATGATGGATTTTGTAAATAGAATGTTATGGTTTAGAAGCGTGAATAATAATCAATTTGTTGGTTATAAAGAGAATCCAGAGCAATTAACAGAACTTATTGATAAAGCTCCAAATGGAGTAAAAGGATTAGAAAAATTCTTATCTGGTGTTGATAAAAATTTAGATTTTAAGTTATCAATAGAAAAGAACTTATATAATCAAAAAATCTTAATGATTAATTATAATGATGAAAATAGATTGCCATTTATTAATGTTGTCTCTACTGGAACATTATCGTTATGGCTATTTTATTATTGGTCGTTAGAATTTGAGAAAATATCATTTTTATATATTGATGAGTTTGATGCGTATTATCATTATGAAACATCTGAATATATATTGAATTATATAAATAAAATGGATGGTTTCCAATCTTTTGTAACAACGCATAATACATCATTACTAAATAATGATATTGTTAGACCAGATTGTTGCTTTATAATAAGCGAGAATAAAGAAATAAAAGCATTACCAGAATGTACAGAAAAGGAAATTAGAGAGGCACATAATTTAGAAAGGATGTATCGTAATGGAGGATTCACGCTATAACACTCTACTAATAGTGGAAGGTGAAAAGTGTGAATATAAATATTTCAGTAAATTTGCTAGCTTAATTTCCAAGGATAGAAGAATAAAAGTAGTTCCTTTTTGTAATGACATATATGAAATTTATAAAAGTATCAAAGAATTAGATGGTGATACAACCACTATTGATGTGTTGTTATATTGCTTAAACTTGAATGATGATCAGAAAGAAATACTTATAAAGAATAAATTTGTGTATATATATTTAGTATTTGATTTAGAATTACAAAATGATAGAATTGAAAATCAAAAAGATAGTTTATCAAAAATTGAAGAAATGTTTAATTTATTCAATAATGAAACAAGCGAGTATGGAAAATTATTTATTAATTATCCTATGATGGAATCATATCGCCATTTTAAAATTGATGATGTTATGACATTAGAAAATAAAACAATTGCTTCAACAAATGAAGTTTTAATAAATTATAAAAATATTGTTGGAATGGAAGGGGATAATAAAAATATTTATTCATATACATTAAATGATTTTTATAATATTTGTAAAGCTCATTTAATGCAGGCAATGTTGCTTACTACTAATTGTTTTAAAATACCAACGATAAACGACTATTATGAGCATTTGTTGCCAATAAATTTGCATTTAGTACAACAAAAAATAATTTTAAAGAAAAAGGTTATGTTTGTCTTAAATACATCATCATTTATATATGCCGAGTTTTATCAAGGCGTTTTTAATAAGAAAAACTAATATAAAAACACATGGATAATTTATAAATTTTACTCATTTAAAAGTAAGAATTATTAATAAAACCATGTGCTTTTTTAATCTAATTATCTAGCAGATTTCTTTTTTTCAATAATATAATAACCAGAGATTGTTACAATACCTAAGATTGCAAATAATGCAATTAAAGAAGTCTTATCATAATTATTAGTGGAAGTAATAACCATACCTGCTGCGCCACTTGCTTTTTCACTATCTAATTTTGCTAATAAACTAGATACATATGCAATTGTATTACCAATAGTAGTTCCGCCATCGGAAGTATTATCAATAGTATTTTTATCTTCACCACTAAAGTTAGAATATCTATTAATCATAGCATCTAATTCAGAACGAGTACTTTTTGTTAAATAATAACAAATACCAGCATCTCCACCTTTTGCTCTTAAAGCAGCCCAGTCTTCAATGAATTTAGCGGTAGAATCGCTGCTTTTTTCAACAAATTTATAAATTTGTGGCAATACAGTAGCAGTTGAACTTTCAGCATAAGTGGTAAATCTTGTTTTGCCAGACCTTGTTGAATATTTGAGTATCCCTGCTGTTGACCCAGTACTAGTAATAGTAGCGCTTCCATTAGAGGCAACATCGATTTTCCAAGTGGAAGTGTCGCTAGCCCATTTAACGATATTAAGTCTGCTAGTGTTTAATACTTCACCATTGCCTCTTTTAAATGTCCAAGCATCAGTAGTCCCTGATAATTCCATAACAAATGTTTCTTGATTTAATGTAGTAATGTTTGAATTATTATCAAAAGTAGAATCAACATCTACGAAATAAGTGTTATTTGTTAATTTGCCAGCAGTTTTACCTTTTTCTACGCTAGCAAGAATGACTTTATCTCCTTCGGCTAATTGAGAATTATCTGTAATTAGTTTCCAGGAGCCTTCTCCAACACTTATAAGTGGAATTACATCAATTGTATAACCTGTGGCATTTTTTGTTACACCATTTTCTGTATAACTAACGATTATTTTTTTGCCATTATGCTCACTTGCAATTAATTTATCACCGATATTTAACTTTTTACCATCTATTGTAAATGATAAATTCGTATTTGTTTCTTCTAATACTTGTGTAGTAGAATCTTCGTAGGTAACAACTAATTCTGCACTAGTTCCAAGCGTAAATGTATCCCCTTCATAAAACTCCATATCTTTGCCAGTTAATTTTAATTTAGTAGGAGTTTTTTGGACTGTGCTATCTGCCGCAACTACCTTGACATCATCAGTTTTTGCTTCATTATTTCCGCTAAACAAAGTTACGCCTAATAATGCTACTGAAGCGAATAATAATGAAATCTTTTTAATCTTTTTCATAAATTTTAAATTTCCTTTCCTTTCATCATGTTTAAAAATATGAACTATTATTGCTATCTTATTTTTTCTATAAATAGAAAAACTCATAGCAACTATTACAAAAAAATAATAACACATTGTTAGTTCGGTGTAAAAAGTTTATTAAAAAATTTAAAATTTTTTGACGAAAAATACAAAAAGTCTCTTTATATATAAAGTGAGGAGATATTTTTAATCTATATAAAGGTGATGCCGATTATACAAAATGGAAGAAGTTTTGTCGAGTACCATAATAAGTTTATTTTGGTAAATAATAATAAAGTGTTGAAACGCTCCACTAAATCCAATGTAATTGTATTTAGAGGTGCAAATATGATAGTTACAACATCAATGCTAAAAGAAAAATACCACGATTACGCTAATCCTTTAGACAAAATAAAAAGAGATGCCGACAAGGGATTACTCTTCAGATTAACAAATGGAATCTACGAGACTAATAAAAATGTTGATCCTTGCTTATTAGCTTCTTCCATTTTGTCACCTTCCTATCTAAGTTTTGATTGGGCTTTATCTTATTATGGATTGATTCCTGAGAAAGTCTTTTCCATAACATCTGTCACATTGGAAAATAGGAAAAATAAGACATTTGAAAATTATTTTGGAAGATATGAATACACTGATATTCCAGCTAGAGCATTTTCTGAAGGTTTAACATACCTTGAAAGTGGCGAGTATATTGTAAAAATTGCCACTAAAGAAAAAGCATTATGTGATTCTTTAAGTAAATGGAGAGTGGTTAAAAGTATAAAAGAATTTAAGAAACTTTTGTTTATAGATAAGAGAATTGATGAAGATGAGTTCGCTACTTGTGATTTAAGTTAATGAAAAGACTTGCTAGCTTATATAACAAGACAAATCTCAAGTTATTATTTAAACTTATCGAAAAGGAGTACGAGCATGAATAACGTAATTGAAACAATGTTATGTAAATAAAATCCGCAAAACAATGAGGAAAGAAAAAACGCACATAAATTATGTGTGCTCAAGTTCCGATTGGCTTTTTTGTTTAATTAAAATCCTTGATAATAGTTAGTGTTATATCTATTTACAATATGTTCTAAATCACTTTTATCCAATAATTTAACATTTAAAGATTCCGCTAAAGAGATAGAAACACGAGTGTAGTCATTATTAGTAATTAGCCATGCTTCATCAGCGGTTTCTTTAGTTTGTAATTCCTTAAGTACTTTAATAGAAGAAGAATTAATCTTATCTTGATGCCTTCTTACAATTATAACAACAGAGCCATGTTTTTCTGATGGACTCATTACTAAATAATTGCCATAATTATCATCACTTTTTAATTCGACCTCGGTTTTATAGATAGACTTAAAAGCATATTGAATCCAAGATATAAATTTTCTTCCTGACATTGTTTCGATTTTACTTAATGTGTTTTCATTCACTTTTTCGATGTGTTTATGCTTATTTAAAGCATCAACAATATTGGAACAATTTTGATACATATCAAGAGAATCACTTAAATCAATAATGTTTTTATATATTTCATTACTTTTAATTAAGCAACGTATGTTCTTAGCAAATAATATTTCTTCATCATAGCAAATGGCAATATGAAAGTAATCAAATAAACGTGTCTTTTTAATATGCTCCATATCAATAGTAATATCATCAAAGTGATATACACGTGGTTTAATTAATTTATTCTTATCAATTTCAATACGAATTAAACGATCGTTTAATACAAATATAACGTAGTTTTTATATGTAAAATAATTATCATCGCCAAAAGTTTTAAGAAGTATTTTATCAATTGTTGGTAATTTCTTTTTGATAAAAGTATGTTTTAAAATATCTTTAATAAGTTTTTCTTCATAAACATCATTATAACCACGAACATCAATAAGATTATTTAAAGGTTGCAAAGCTTCTAAATCAAAAGTAATATCTTTAATTCGCTTTTTACTATTTTTATTATGGGTATTAATTAAATCAACACAGTTTTCATTAATTGTTTCAAAAGTCTCAATATTACGATTGATATCATTATAACTAATACGATTAGGCGTATTTATATGTATTCTTTTGCTTTTTAAAGAAATATTTAATTTCTTTTCATATTTCATAAGTGCTTTATTATAGTGATGATAATATAAAGCGTGAGTAATATGTTTTTTAAATAATTTGAAATTACATAAAGCAATTAAAATAATAAGAATTAAGATAGCAATAATTAAAACAATTAAATCTTTAGTATCAAAAGCATTTAGTAGTATATGCATTATTGCCACCTCCAAACATTAATATGATAGTATTTTTTTTACAAAAAATAAAGTTTAACAAATAGAAAAAATCATACTTTTCAGTATGACTTTTAAAATATACAAGAATTGTTAATATTTTATAATTCTAATTTATTCTCTAATAGGTTTAAAGATATGGAGAAACTGCCAACAATTATCGCTATAACTGATAATAAATCATATAGGTACGGAAGAATTTGACTATCAATATATCGGGCTATTAAGATAGTAATAACGTTATTGAAAAAATATAATGAATAAGCAATAGCAATAAATATTAATGAATATACCCATGATTTAGTATTCTTAGATATGCTGCTACCAAGTATACTTGAAGTTAGAAGTATTAAGCAAATATATAAAGGAATATATAAGACTAATTTAATTACTGAAAATACTATTGCTAAAGTATTTATTTGGGTATTGTCACTAATAATGCCAAAAATTAATGAGTAATATTTTCTAACAGCAAGACTTTTAATAAATTCCCAAATAAGTCGATAAAATTGGGAAAATTTTATTGCGGTTCCAGCACGAATTGTTAAAATCCCATTCACTTCAAGCATAACAATATTTAAACAAATAAAATAAATTAGAATGAAACTCAATGTCCAAATAATGAAGGTAATTACTTTTGACAAGATAACTTGCCAAGTTTTATAAGGTAATGTGAATGTTAAATATCCTTGACTAGAAAACATTGATTTATTAAATTGCTTGGTGGCAATTGATAGAAGAACAATGCCAACTATAAAGAATGCAGAAGTCCCTAAAGACATAAGAATAGTAAGGATAACTGAAAATTCTTGAGTAGCTTCATTATTATAATCAATACCAAATAACATTAAAGGTGTTAATATGCTTAAAGCTAAAAGCACAATAAATGCAACGATGTATTTCTTTTTGGTATTTATCAAGTCGTTTTTAATTAAAGTTAACATCTAAATACCTCCTTGAATACATCATTAAGAGATTTGTTCTCATGGAGTGCACAAATATTATTGACGCTATCATCTAAAACAATGTGACCATATTTAACAAATATTGCGCGATCTAGAATACTTTCGATATCTTCAATTAGGTGCGTAGAAATAATTACAACTGCGTTTTTAGCGTAACTTGCTAAAATTGTATTTATAATAAATTCTCTTTGTGCTGGATCAACTCCTGCAATTGGCTCATCTAATATGTAAATCTTTGATTCACGAGCTAATACTAAAGCGAGTTGTAATTTTTCTTTGTTGCCTTTTGATAATGTTTTAATTGTTGATTCCATAGATAAATGCATATTAGCAAGTAAATTATT
The DNA here is from genome assembly GCA_934140155.1 of uncultured Bacilli bacterium. Lineage (GTDB taxonomy): Bacteria > Bacillota_I > Bacilli_A > RFN20 > CAG-826 > RUG131. Next base: position 737,115 of record CAKPBC010000001.1, read on the forward strand.
CATTTTGTCTATATTGAAATCTTTGTAATAGTCTTTAAACATATCAACAACGTTTTTGATTTTTAATTCTTCATCAATATAAGTTTTATCAGGAAGGTAACTTACAAGAGATTTTGTGTGTTCATCTATTTCGTGTCTATCAATAGTAAGAGTGCCGGTAAAGTTTTTTATTAATCCTACTAGCATTTTAATAATTGTGGTTTTACCCGCTCCATTAGGACCAAGTAATCCAATTATTTGACCTTCATTAATGGAAAGGCAAATGTTTTCTAAAGCATTTTCGTTAGCGCCTTTATATTTAAAACTCACATTATTAAGTTCAATTAATGCCATGTTGTTTTCTCCTTTATTAGCACTATTATGAATTATTTCATAATATTATGCAATTAAAGAATAATTATATTTAACTTATAAAACTTGTTTATAACATTTGTTATTAAGAAGTTGTTGAATGTTGCTTAACACTTTTGTATAATGAATGTGTGAAGGTGATGATTATTATGGACTATAATATTAAAAATGATATTACTTTAATAAGAGATTTTTTTGATTTATCGCAAGAAGAGTTCGCTAACAAAGTTTGTGTAGAACAAATCACTATTTGTAGAACGGAATTAGGAGAAAGCTATCCTAGAGAAGAATTAATGAATAAAATATATAATTATTGTTTTATTAATGGACTTAGATTAAACATTCAAAAAGAAATGCTTTATAAAGATGATATAGCAGATGGACACATTCTATTATCTCATGCTTCAAAATTAGGATTAGATGGCGACATTTCTATTAATAAAGGAAGAACAAATAACGACTTTGGAAATGGTTTTTATTGTGGGGATTCGTATGAAAAATCTGTTTCTTATGTATGCAAATTTCCATATTCGAGTGTTTATTATTTAGATTTCAATCCGATTGGCTTAAAAGCAAGAAAATTTGGTGTTAATACGGAATGGATGCTAGCAATTGCTTATTTTAGAGGAAAATTAGAAGAATACAAAGATAATATAACTATAAAACAAATAATTGATTCAGTTAATAATGCCGATTATATAATTGCTCCAATTGCAGATAATAGAATGTTTGAAATTATTGATACATTTATAGATGGTGAAATAACAGATGAACAATGTCAACATTGCTTGGCTGCAACAAATTTGGGTATGCAGTATGTATTTAGAACTGATAAGTCTTTAAAGCATATTAAAATTTTAGAAAGGTGTTTTGTTCCATCTAAAGAAAAAGAGTATTATCAAAAAGAACAAGTTAACTTTCTTCATATTGGGATCGACAAATCAAAAATAGCAAGAATTCAATATAAAGGTAAGGGAAAATATATAGGGGAGATACTTTTATGAAAAATATAGATAAAGATGGCTTATTAGTTTGTTCAATTCAGGGTAAGGTTTTTTTAAATTCACTTACATATTTCAAATGTAGTTCAGAAATATTTATGAGACGATTTATGATGTCAGAAATAGTTAAGGAGTTTGACTCGCTTTCAATCCTTGATGATACTTTAACTATTGATAATGTATATGAAAGATTGGAAGAAGAATTTGGTGAAACAAATTATGGAAAAGTAAAGTATTCTAGTGAAGTATTATATTGGATTGGATACTTATATCGTTATATGGCATATACATATGATTTATCATCAAAACAAGTATATAAAATTATTAAGCCTAAAGAATTAAACGAACTATATTATGTTTATCATACTTTTGATTGCTCACAAGCAATAGAAAGAATATTAGAGCAAAAAGGTATTAGTTTTGATTTCGATCAACAAAATTTACGCCTTTTGAAAATGCTTAGAAAAAGAAAGTATGAAAAAGAAGTACAGTTATTATTAGAAGATACTTATTGTAATTACGGCTTACTCAAAACAAGTGAAGTAGAATATGTTAAAGTAAATGATAAATCGACAAATAATAATGCTTCAAAAAATAATAATATTTTGTTAGAAGCTTACTATAATAACATAGTTGTTTGTGAAGTTAAATTAAATGCTTTAGATGAAAAGTATGAATTAACTATTTCTTTTAAAAGCGAAAAATATAAAAATGAAGAATTTTTAAGTGTAGTGATAGAGCAAGCATCAAAATATGTTAAAAATGTATTAAAATCAAAAGAGATTATAACGAAAATTATTAGAACTGAAGAAAATTACATAAATGTATTTAAATCTTTAGGATTTATATACGAAAATGAAGATGATAATTATGTGTATTTCTTAAAGAAATTAAAATAACCAAGTTTGTTGTGCTTGGTTATTAAATTTTTTATATAATAAAAGTAAAAATATTAGACACTCACTATTTAAACTTTAAATAGTCGCCTTTTTTTATATGCTCACGCATTACTCTTTTAAGTCTTTCGTTTTTATCTAAATAGCCTTCATCTAAATTTTTAATTTCTAATAAACTTCGTACACACCATTCTGGATCTTGGGTATGAAATGAATAATAAACATCATTCATTAGTTTATAATCGAATGTGTCCATAATAAAAGCGGTTCTTTCGTCTCTAGTATATGATATATATCTATACATGTATCCAATCCAAAATAATGCACTTTTGGAGTTATTTTATTTTACCATAATTAGAATCACCGAATTCTTCTAATATGTCATTTATATCTTCATTAATATCTAAGTTAAAAAAGCAGAATTGTTTCCATCAAGTCTACGTAATAATTCGGAATGCTTAAATCCACGCATAAAAATAGGTGTTGAGCACTTTAAATTATAAGACCTTTCAAATAGTTTTCCTTGATATTCCGCTAGTAAGAGCTCATTATGATTAAATCTCCTCAATTTGTTTAAACTTGTTTTTACAAGTTGGCGAAACAAGTTTTATTAATCTTTTTAATTATCCTATATATCTAGTTAGCATATTAAGAACATCCTTTTTTCTAGATCTAGCGATTGGAAGTTCTTCGTTAAAAACAACAAGTGAATCTTTTAATATGCCTGTTACATATTTTAAATTAACAATAATGCCGGAATTACAACGAACAAATTGATTGTTTGGAAGTTGCTTTTCTACATCTTGCAATGTTCCACGCATATCATAGTTATCTTTGGTTGTATGAAAAGTAACACGATGTTTATAGACTTCAATATATGTTATTTCGTTAATATCGATACGATATGTTTCACTACTAGATTGAATACAAATTGTTTGGTGTTGCTTAGATTGTACTTTTAAAACAGCTTTTGCCATAGTATTTTAAAAAAAAGCATAATCTAAAGGTTTTGTTAAATAATCTAAAGCGTTGACAGAATATCCTTTAATTGCGTATTGCGCATAATTAGAAATAAAAATAATCACACATTCTGTATCTATTTCTCTAATTTTTGTACTTGCTTCAATGCCATTCATTACCGGCATTTCAATATCCATAAAGATAATGTCATAATCTGATTTAAAATCATTTACAATACGCTCTCCATTTTGAAACATAGAAATAGCAATGCTTAAGTCATTTTCTTTGGCGTAGCGCTCAATATAAGATTTTAAAGTTTCAATGTATTCGGCATTATCTTCAACAATAGCGATTTTCATAGATTATTTGCTCTCCTTTTCATTAGTTGGTTTTGGAAATAATAGTTGTAATTTGAAGGTATTATCTTCAATAGTAATAGTCATACTACCATTATATTTTTTAATTGTGGAACGAATAGATTTTAACCCGAATCCATGATACATAGTATTATCTTTTGTAGTATTAAGTAAACCATCTTTATTAAAAGAAGGAATACCAATATATGTGTTTTCAAAAGATACTTTAGCAATATTACCTATTTCATAAGATCTTATTGTTAAAAATCTTTTGTCTTCTGGCAAAGTAATTAAGAATTCAATTGCGTTATCTAAAGCATTACCAAAAATTGAGTTTATATCTAAAGTAGAGAAGTTATCGAATAATTTACCATTTAAGAAATAAGTAAATTTTATTGATTCTTTTTCAAAACGGATATTTTTTTCAGTTAAAATAGTATCAATAATATCATTTCCACATCTAGAAAAACTCTTATATTTAGATATGGTTTCATTTAATTGCTTTATAGCTTCGGGAGAAGCACTACTACCAAGTTCAATTTCATGAATTTGGTGTTTTAAATCATGAATTCTTATATTCATTAAATCAATAACATTTTGCAATGATTCATATTGATTTAATCTATTTTTTACAATCTCTGTTTCAATAGTGTTTCTAGCGGATATGTAACTAATTTTTTGAATTAAATAAATAGTAATACAACAAGTAGTGTCTAATACGACAAATAAAACATAATAATGAAAAGTTACTTCACTTCGATAAAATTCAAAAAATTGTAATACAACAATACAAATGACAAAAATAATAAAAGTACTTATGATAATTGTTCCTCTTTGTAATTTATTAAAATCACGTGGGTCTTGTTTAAAAGAAAACAAGAAGAATAAAGAGGCATAAATAACAATTGTTGAGATAGTATAAATAATATTTCCTAATATATCACTACTATGCAACACAACAACATAGCGAAGAAAATCAGAAATAATATAAGAAGCGTGTTGAGCAGTAATGCCGCTTATTGTGCAGTACACAATAATGCGAAATGGCGCATCATAAATAAAATAATTAAAAGCAAAACACACAATATATAGAATTATGTAAGACACAATTTTACTAAATATGGTTGTTGTAGGAAATGTATATCTTAAAAAGCAAAATAACGCAATTGCTAAGACTAACAATATATTGCGTAATAAATACCATTTTCTTTTTTTTAAATTAATCGTAAAAAGAAATAAAGCCGCAAATAATTCAATTACTAAACCATATTTATAGAAAAAATCGAGCATTGCTTTTAATCCTCCTAGTTCTTAAATTATAAATTAAAAGAAAAATAAAAAAAAGTTTTAAAAATCGCTAATAAATAAAAAAATATGTATCTTTTATAAAAAGATAAAATTAAAACTTTTTAATTTATAAAATCAAAACAGGCCTAAAAAATGACAAAATAGGACAAAATAAACACAAAATAACTATTGCGTTTATAATGTAATCGCTTACATCTTTTGCAAGCATTCCTTTGAATTTTTTGTAAGCAAATTCAAAAAAAGATATGAGTGAGTTTAAGTATCTTGGAAGCAAAAGAAAACTCAAGTAAAAATTATTTTCCAAAATGGAGGGGAAAACATGAAAAAAAGTAAAACAAATTTGTTCCGTGGTATTGCAAGTATTTCTGGAGCTTTACTAGCCGTTACAACGATTGGTCAAGTAATTGCAAAAGAATATTCTAGCTACATGGATGAATTCTTCCACACTTCATCGTCTAAAGTTGTTGAAGTTGAAGGCGGAAGTAATGTTGATAAGTATACTTACAAGTCAACATATAAGACACCAGAAGAATTAGCGCAAGCTGATATGGAGTATGGTGAAAAAGTTACTGGAGAAGGGGCTGTATTATTAAAAAACAAAGATAATGCTTTACCTTTAAAGGCATCAGAAAAGAAAGTGACCTTAGTTGGTAAGATTGCTTATTCTAACATTCTAGGCGGACAAATGGGATCAGGTGCCGCGAATGTAACGATACCAGGCTATGAAACCGCAAACTTAGTTAGTGCTTTAACCAAAAATGGATATGAAATTAACCAAGATATGTCAGAAGCTTATAAAGTAGACACAGATAAAAATGGTAATAAGACTTATCGTGCTGCTAGTAGAATTAACGGTGGATTCGGAATGATTAATGAATCTCTTGCTGGTAACTACAAATTTGATATCAATGAAGTTGGTTTATCGGAATTAGAAGCACAAAAAGCTGGAATTACCACAACTACTTTTGGTGATTATAAGACATCTATCGTTGTATTAGGTAGAATTAACTCAGAAGGTCGTGACTATTTACCTGGTGAAGCTGGTGTATCTAATATTGGCGCTGGTGAAAATAACGAAGGAGCTAAAGACCCATTAGGTTTATCAAATAGAGAACGCGATATGATAAAAATGGCTAAAGCTCAAAGTGATAAAGTTATCGTTTTAATTAACTCTAACTCACCAATGGAAATTGATGAAGTTAAACGTGATGATGGTGTTGATGCTATTTTATGGATTGGTACAACTGGTACATATGGTATGAATGCTGTACCTAAATTATTAGATGGTACAATTAATCCTTCAGGCAAATTACCAGATACTTATGCAAGTGACATTTCTGTATCGCCTGCTGCACAAAACTGGGGCATTTTCTCTTATAGCAATCTAGATGAAATTGCTACTAAAGAAGAAGATCATATTACTAATAATAAAGATGGTTGGACCGCTGTTAGTGCTGATAACTTAAGAGCTTCAGCTTACACAGTTTATCAAGAAGGTATTTATACTGGTTATAAATATTATGAAACAAGATATTTCGATACCGTTGTTAATCCATCTTCTAATGCTTCTTCATCTAAGGGTGCTAAAGAAGGCGCAACTTCTTGGATTTATAATGATGAAGTAAGTTATACATTTGGTTATGGTGGATCATATACTACATTTGAACAAACACTAAAAAGTATTGATTTCAATACTCGTGATAAAGTAGTTACTGCTGTTGTTGATGTTAAAAATACTGGCTCTATTGCAGGAAAAGACGCCATTGAATTATATGTTTCTTTACCAAGAAAAAATAATGATAAACTTGAAAAAGCCGCTATTCAATTATTAGATTATAAAAAAACTACAATGATTGAACCAGGGGCCACAAAACAATTTGTAATTACTGCTGATTTATCAGATGCTACATCATATGATAATGAATTAGAACATGATGGTGTAAAAGGTGGTTATGTTTTAGCAGAAGGTGATTATTACTTTGCTGTTGGTAATGGCGCACATGAAGCTGTAAATAACGTTCTTGCTAAAATGGGTAAGACTACTGCAGATGGAATGGATGTAAATGGTAATGCTAATAACGCAATCGTTAAAAATTATGGTTCATCTAATTCATCATTATTTGGTAGATCTAAAGGTGGAAAAGTATTAATTCAAAACCAATTAGATAACGCCGACTTAAATTACTATCAACCAGGTGCTGTTACATATTTATCAAGAAACGATTGGGCAGCTACATATCCAACAAGACAAGTAGTTACACCAAATGCTGATATGATTAAAGAATTACGTAACAAAAAACATGTTATTCAAAAGAATGATAAAGTTGATACAGTTTGGGGATCAAAAGAAACAAATTATACTCTTGCTGATATGAAAGGCGCTAATTGGGATGATATTAGATGGGATGACTTTGTTAATCAAATTGATTTAGATGATGCAGTTAAAATTATCGCCATTGGTGGTAACACAACTTGGACAATTGAATCAATTGGTAATCCAAGAAATAGACAAGCTGATGGTCCTAATGGATTCTCATCATTTGGTGTTAACCAAGGCTATTCAATATTAGATAACTCTCCTTATAAATTAAGTGAAGAAAAAGCAGCAACTTGGACAGGTTATAAAGCTTCTATGCCTAATGCACCATTAATTGCCGCTACATTTGATAAAGATATTCAAAGAGGCGCTGGACAATTAATTGGTAACCATTCAATTTGGAATGGCGGCGCAGTTATTTGGGCTGGTGGCGCTAACTTACATCGTGCACCATACGAAGGACGTACTCACGAATACTTTACAGAAGATCCAATTCTTTCTGCTTACTCATTAGAACAAATGGTAGCAGGTGGAAGAGAATTCGGTTGCTTAATTGGTCCAAAACACTTTGCATTTAACGCAATTGAATATAACAGATATGGTCTTTCTGAATATATGACTGAACAAACAGCTCGTGAAACAGAATTAAGATCATTCCAAAAAGCATATGAATCTGGTGAATGTTTAGCTACTATGACTGCTTTCAATAGAATCGGTTGTTCTAACTTGAATGGTCACGAAGGCTTAATGCAAAATATTTTAAGAAAAGAATGGGGCTACAAAGGATTAATTTCTACTGATATGGTTAATGGTCAAAACTATTTCTTACCAGGTGAATGTATCCTTGGTGGTATTACTATGATGGCTAATGGTGGTGGAAAAAAAGTTGACCTAAAGACAGAATGGGTTGACTATGAAACTACTAATATTGCTAAAGATAAATTATTAAATGAACATTTACATCAAAACATGAAATACCAATGGTATGCTTATGCAAATTCTAACTTATTAAATGGTATGGATGGTTCAACAAAAGTTATTTCTGTTACTCCATCATGGCAAGTAATGTTTAATGTATTAACAGTCTCATTTAGCGCTATTTTAGCAGCTAGTGTTGGCTTAATGGCATTTGCTAGTATCAAAGGCAAAGAAGAAAAAGAAGAAGAAAAGGAATAAGGAGGAACATAAAAATGAAATTAATTAAAGATCAAGGCGTAAGTTTTATTCTTAATGCATGTCTTGCATTATTAACACTTGTTTCGATTATTATTTATGCAGTTAACAAGTCACTTCCTTATTTTACCGAAGCTAATGTTTCTGCTCAAATCATTTGGTTCTTGGTTTTAGCTTTATTGATTGTATTAGCTAATATTGCTGTAGGATTTACTCCTTTAAAAGATAATAAAATTGTCAAAATGGTATTTGACTTATTATCTATTGTTACTACATTCTTCTTAGTAGGAGCGGCAGTTTACTTCTTAAGCGATAGAGTGTACTATTATGGTATTGCTTTATTCTCTGATCTTGAAGGCGGTAATCCTGTTGCTAGATCATCATGTATTGGCGCTATTGTGGGCACAGTATTCATGTTAGTATCTGGTGTAGTTTCAATTGTTACAAATTTTGTAAGTAAAGAAGCAAAATAGTAAAAAGTATGTATGGGGCTACTAGTATCAACTATTAGTAGTCCCTTTGTCTTTTTAAGAAAGAAGGGACTATTTATGTTTAAAATAGAAGAATTTAAAGTAAATCATATCAAAGAATATTGTTATTCTGATGATGAGCATCCATCATTTAATTTTTCGCTTGTAAGTGATGATCAAAATTCGACCTTAAAAAAGGCTACTTTAAAGATGAATGGTTGGAGTATTGATACTATTTCACAAGTTTGTATTGTTTATAATGGCGATAAATTAAAACCTTTTACCAAATATAAAGCCGAGTTATTTGTGGAAGATTCATTAGGCAATAAAGATCAAGCTAGTTTAATTTATGAAACAGGTTATTTATTAACACCTTTTAAAGGAAAATGGATTACAGATAAAGAATATATATTTAAAGAAAAGAAAGTGTCTCCTAAACCACTTTTATTTAAAAAACATTTATCTTTTAATAAAAAGATTAAAAGCGCTAAAGCGTATGTAACAGCAATTGGTATATATGATTTCTTGTTAAATGAAAAGAAAGTAGGAAAATATTATTTTGCTCCAGGATTTACTTCATATAAACATCAATTACAATATCAAGTATATGATGTAACTGATTTATTAAAAAAAGAAAATGATTTACATTTTATCGTTGCAGGTGGTTGGGCAGTAGGCTCGTTTGTATTTACAAGAAAAAATCGTGATGTTGCTGACCGTCAAGCTTTATTATGTGATATTCATATTACTTATGATGATGGTACATCAGAAATCATTTCTACCGATGAAACTTGGGAAGTATCAAGTGACTCACCAGTCCTAATGGCGGATATTTATGATGGCGAAACTTATGACGCTAATAAAGAATTGAATAATATTATATTTCATAAAGCAAGTTATGAAAAATTAAAAATTAATCCAAAATTACTTTTAGATTATGGTGCAAATGTAATTGCGCATGAAGAATTAAAACCTCAAACAATAAAAAAATTGGATAATAAATATATTATTGATTTTGGTCAAAATTTTGCTGGTGTTGTCTCTTTAAAAATAAAAGGAGCAGCGAAAAATCAAAAAGTAGTGGTTAAACACGCCGAAATTTTAAATAGTAAAGGCGATTTAAATGTTGTTTTCTTAAGAAGTGCAAAAGCCACATTGACTTATATTTGCAAAGAAGGTAATCAAGAATTTGCCCCAACTTTAACATATATGGGATTTAGATATATTTCGCTTGAAGGTATTGATGTTAATCAAATAGAAGTTAAAGGAATTGCTTTATATTCTGATATAGAACAAGTTGGTAATTTTGAATGCTCTAATCCTTTAATTAATCGCTTGCAACAAAATATTATTTGGTCTAGTAAATCAAATTTTGTGGATATCCCAACTGATTGCCCACAAAGAGATGAAAGAATGGGCTGGACTGGTGATATTGCGATATTTGCTAAAACAGCATTTTTCAACTTTGATGTTAGTAGATTCTTAGATAAATGGTTGTTAGATTTAAGAAGTCAACAATTAAAAACAGGTGGTATTCCAACAACTATTCCAGTTCATCAATATGGATTTCCAGTTACAATGCCACAAATGGCAATTGATTTTTGGGGCGATGCGGCCTTAATGGTTCCTTGGGCTGAATATGAGAAAACTGGTAATGTACATGTTCTAGAAAAAGCTTATGAATCAATGAAAAAATATGTTAATGCTTGTAAGTTTTGGGCTAATATAGTTGGATTTGGCAAACATCGTTATATTTGGAATACGCCAAGTGTATTTCATTTTGGTGACTGGGTTTCACCCGATGTGCCAAAAATGAAAGAATGGCAAAGTAGAAGTAAATGGACCGCAACAGCATCATTAAGACATACTTCATTATTATTAAGCAAAATAGCGCATATATTAAATAAAAAAGATGATGAAAAATATTATTTGGAACTTTCTAATAAAGTTGCAGATGCTTATGAATCTATTTTGACTAATAAAAAAGGAAAACTTTATAATGAATTCCAAACAGGATATGTTTTGCCATTACAATTTGATATGTTTAAGGAAGAAAACATTCCTAGTGCAACTTATAATTTAAAACAATTAGTGAAAAAAAATAATTATTGCATTGGTACTGGTTTTCCAGGTACTCCATATATTCTCTTCGTTTTAGCAGATAATGGCTATAAAGATGTGGCTTATAAAATGTTAGAAAATACAATTTGTCCATCTTGGCTTTATGAAGTAAAAGTTGGTGCTACAACAATCTGGGAGAGATGGGACGCTTTAAATGAAAATGGCGAGTGTCCAATTGGAGAAGATGGAACAGGTGGTATGATTTCTTTTAATCATTATGCTAGTGGAGCAGTTGGTGATTTCTTATATCGCCGTGTTGCGGGTATTGAACCATTAGAATGTGGATATAAGAAAATCTTGATTAAACCAGTTGTGGGTGGATCATTAACTTATGCTAAAGCTGAAACTAAAACACCATATGGCATTGTTAAGTCTAGTTGGAAGATTGAAAACGGCAAATTTATTTTAAGTGTTACTATTCCTTATGGTAGTGAAGCACAAATTGTGTTACCAAATGGTGAAACTTACAATAAGACTCATGGAACATACACATTTGAAAATAATTTTCAATTTTAGCAATATCATTATTGATAAAAGTACAATAATTTATTAAAATAGTAAAAGTTAAGGAAAGGAAATTTAAAATGAAAACTAGTTTTTTTGAAAAGCCTTTTATGAAAAGTAAGATCAAAAAGGACAAAGTTACTTTATTTCCAGAAGCTGGCTTAGGTTATTTATTAGGACCTATTTTAGCATTAATAAGTAATGGTGTTGTTAATGTTTGGCTTATTCAATATTGGGATAAAGTATTAATGTTAGGACAATGGGCCCAATTATTTGAAACATTACTTCCTATTTTATCTGCAGTTATTATCATAATTGGTAATTTGTTTGTCGGAAGATTAATGGAAAAAAAGCCAACAATGGCTGGTAAGGCACGTCCTTTAATCTTATTAGGTATGCCTATTATTGCTGTGGCATTACTTGCTTTATTCTTAGTACCTTTACCAGAAGGTGCAACTTGGTTAGGTGGAGGAAAAGGAACAACACCAAATTTCTGGGCGTCAGTAGTTATTGCTGTTGCATATAACTTATATTACGCACTTGCATGGCCTTTATACTATACTTCTCACTCAGCATTAGTTAACTTATCAACTCGTGATGAGAAGAAACGTGGCTTATTATCTACATGCATTATGGCTGCCCAACTTGGTGCAGCAGGCTTATCTGGTATGGCTGGTGGTATTTTAGTTGATTTAATTGGATTATTACCAACTTATAAGTATTTAGCATTTGATGATAAATTAGGCAAAGTTGTAGAAAAAGTTACAAACGATGTATCTGTGGCTTCACAAGTTACAACTGCTAACCCATTAGGTGCTTATTCAATGGGAATTACACCTGATCAAGCAAACTCAAAATGGGTTATCTTAATGATTATCATGGTTGTTTGCTTAGTAATTGGTTGTTTATTAGAATATTTCTTCACTAGAGAAAGAATTACAGAAGAAATCGTAGCTAAAAATCAAAATGATGGTGAAACTGAAACAAAATCAGTTTCTATGAAAGAACAAATTAATGTTTGTGTTAAAGACAAATATTGGTGGTTAATTATTGTATTCTTCTTCTTATATCAATTTGGTGGACAAATGAAGAATAATGATATGTCTTTCTATTCTCAAGCAATGACTGGTGAAAATGGATTATCATCATTAATTAATACTGTCGGTGCAATTCCAACTGCCTTAGGCATGGCAATTGTTTGGCCTCTTGCTAATAAATTTAGTAAATCTAAGACAATTATTATGGGTTGTGCTTTAGCATTCTTAGGTGGATCATTAGCGTTCGTAGCATTAATTCCTGCAATTCAAGCTAATAGTGCTGCGGTATCAGGAATCTCAGTTGCTTCATTCTGTATTAAGGCTTTAGGTACAGCACCTGCTATGTATATTTCATTAGCTTTACTTGCTAATGTCTTAGATCACCAAGAAGCAAAATACGGAATCCGTACTGATGGATTCACAATGGCTGTATATGGTTCAATTATGGTATGTATGGCTGGTGTATGTAATGGTATTATTGCTGGTATTAACTCAGCAGTTCCTGCAGCATCTAAACCTCTTGTTCACACAATTTTAGGATTTGGTGTTGAATCAGTAGCATACTTAATTATGGGCATTATGTTCATTTGGATGAATGTTGAAAAATATACAAAAGAAGATAAAGCAATATTAGAAGCTCAAAAAGAACCAAAACTAGAAGCTAATAATTAATTTTAATTCCAAAGGCTAGAGTGTTATAAAATATTCTAGCTTTTTTTGTTACCTAATATATTCACACAAACTTATTTCAACAAAAATTTTATCGATTTTTATATATTTAGATGTAGATAATTGCTATAATAATTTTGTTAGTGAATAACATATTTTTTACAAGGAGGAGGAACGAAATGCTTAATTGGTTAGTATCATTAACCTCAAATATTAATGACATATTTATCATTATTTGGGTTGTTGTATTTGTCTTAGCTATTATCATCGAATTCTCTACACAAGAATTAGTTAGTATTTGGTTTGCTTTAGCAGCACTTCCATCTTTAATACTTGCTGCATGTGGTATTGAATTCTATTGGCAAATAGTTGCTTTTGCTGGAGTATCGTTACTAGCTTTCATACTTAGTCAACTATTCTTACGCAACAAAATTAAAGTTCGTTCTAGTGCTACAAATGCTGATTCACTTATTGGTGGAGAAATATTTGTTACTGCAACTGTTAAGCGTAATGAGCCAGGAGAAGGAAAAGTTCGTGATGTAACTTGGACGATAATTAGTGATGAAGAAATTTCAAAAGGTGAATTTGCTCTAATTAAGGAAATTAGAGGAAATAAATTAGTTGTTAAAAAGAAAGAGGAAAATAAAAAATGATTTTATCGATGAGTGATGGTGGCATAATCGCCTTAGTTGTTGCTTTAGCTGCAATTGTATTGTTTGCTATTATTGTATTAGCGCGTTGTATTGTTATTGTGCCACAAGCACATACAGTTATTGTTCAAAGATTAGGTAAGTATCATAAAACTTTACAAGCTGGTTTCCATATGCTAGCGCCTATTATTGATTCAAAAGCTAAAACTGTATCTTTAAAAGAAACTGTCGCGGATTTTAAACCGCAACCAGTTATTACTAAAGATAATGTTACTATGCAAATTGATACTGTAGTTTATTTCCAAATTACAGATCCAAAACTTTATACATATGGTGTTGATAATCCATTAAACGCTATTGAAAATTTATCTGCTACAACATTACGTAATTTGATTGGTGACTTGGAATTAGACCAAACATTAACTAGTAGAGATACTATTAATCAAAGAATGCGTTTGATTCTTGATGAAGCTACTGACCCTTGGGGAATTAAAGTAAATCGTGTGGAATTAAAGAATATTTTGCCACCACGTGATATTCAAGAAGCAATGGAAAAACAAATGCGTGCTGAACGTCAAAAACGTGAAGCTATATTAACTGCTGAAGGTGAAAAACAAGCCGCAATTTTAACCGCTGAAGGTAAAAAAGAAGCTGCTATATTAAATGCTGAAGCTACAAGAATTCAAGCTGTAAAAGAAGCTGAAGGTCAAGCAGAAGCAATTCTTCGTATTGCAGAAGCACAAGCTGAAGGAATTAGAAGAATTAATGAAGCAAATCCAAATCCAGGTTATTTAACTCTTAAAGGATTTGAAGCTTTAGAAAAAGTTGCAGAAGGTCAATCAACAAAAATCGTTGTACCAAGTGATATTGCTAATGTAACTGGATTATTAGCTTCTTTAAAAGAAACTTTGGCTAATAATGAAAAAAGCGAAAAAGTTGAAACAAAAAAAGTAGAAAAGAAATAATTTAATATAAATGGTGCACACTTAATTAATTTGTATGCACCATTTTTTTATCTATTTTTTACCAAATTCTTTTTTGTAGACATCAAGCATATTCTTAAAACGATTGTAATGGACAACTTCTCTTTGTCTTAAATAAAGAAGCGGATTAATTAGATCTGGATCTTTTGCTAAATCAATAATATGTTCATATGTTAATTTAGCCTTTTGCTCAGCGGCTAAATCTTCTTCTAAGTCAGCTTCATAATCACCGGTTGCGCCAACATTAGTCATGGAAAAAGCAACACCATTAACATCAGTTGGGAATAAACCTAATCCATGTTGAGCATAGTGTTTATCTAATCCTACTTCCGCTAATTCTTGCAATGAACTTCCTTTCATTAATTGATATAACATGGTACAAATCATTTCGACGTGACCTAATTCTTCAGTTCCGATATCTGTGAGTAATGTTCTACCTCTTTCATCTGGCATTGTGTAGCGTTGATTTAAATAACGTAAAGCAGCACCTAATTCACCATATGGACCGCCATATTGGGTAATAATAAAGTTAGCCATTTTTAAGTCGCGCTTTTTAATATTAATTGGATATAAAAGACTTTTACTATATTTCCACATATTTAATCCTCCTATTTAATTAACCATGGACTAGGAATAGTAACATAATTAAATGTTCCATTAGCATCATTTGCGTCTTCAACGCATAATGGTCCAAAGCGTTTAACATACTCTTCACGAGTCTTTAAATATTGGTTGCGCACATCTAAAAATAAAGCTAAAGCTTCTTTATCAGTAGGATAAATATCTAAGATTAAATTTAAATCATGCATATAATCATATTTCATCATTAGTTCCAGTAAAAGGCTATCTTTTTCGTTATTAGTGGTTACTGAAGGTACTTTATAATTTTTATATGGTAAATATTCTTGTTTTAAAATATTACCACTTTCAAATCCTTCTTTTAAGCCAAAAAATCTATTTGAATTCATAGTCGTGCTACGATAACTATTATATTCTTCACCACTTGGCTCATATGGTGAATAAGGTACATAACTATTAAAAGTTTGATAGTACATAATAAATCCCCCTAAAACAAGATATTCTTATTTGATAAAAAAAGATAATGAAAATGCCTATTTTACTTTTCTTTTTTAATAAACTTGATGTATAATAAATAGGAAATGCAGGACATGCGAATTAAGTTTCGATATTGCATTTTTTTAAAATCACGCCGGCTTAGCTCAGTTGGTAGAGCAACTGAATCGTAATCAGTGGGTCGGGGGTTCGAATCCTCTAGCCGGCACCATAGTAATAAATCCGATGGAATCGGCTGTTTTATTGAGAGTCACATTGTTCGATTCTCTTTTTTTATGCCTACCGACCCATAAATTTTGTTCAGTCAGTGGGTCGGTAAAAAATAAAAAAAATTTTAAATGCTTTTCGCGTGCACAAAATTGTCGTTATCACTACAGAAAGTTAAAAAAATGCTTGCATTATTCAAAAAAGTATATATAATATTAAACAGTGGCAACAATAGTAGATGATCACTACTATTATTGCTTGGAATATACATGGGTGTTTAGCTCAGCTGGGAGAGCATCTGTTTGACGTACAGAAGGTCAGGGGTTCGATTCCCTTAGCACCCACCATTTTGCAAAATTGTCCGATTACATCGGGCTTTTTTAATTTTTTGTGATACGATTTGATACGAATTTGATACGAACGGAATCGAATTTGACCGTTAAGTTTTGTTATAAAAATTGTAATTAAATTGTTTTTTTGCTATAATAATTTTGATATGTTATTGGCGAAAAGACAGCCTAGATATTAGCAATATTTAATCTAATAAACAGCTGTGCCAAAGCATATCTTTTATTTTGCTTGTTGAAATTTTAGTGTGTAAGTATATAATAATAGTGACGTAGGACCTGGTGAATAACGGCCTAGATATTAGATTTATTTATAGAGTAATTTAATAAACAGCTGTACCGGGCACGTCTTTTTTTTGTTTTAGTGAAACTTATTCGAATAAAACAATTTATTATGATTCAAACTATTTATTAGGTGATGAATAATGAATAAAGAAAAAGAAATGAATAAGTTTTTATCTTATTTACATATGGCGGCAGCGGTATTTCGTGTTTATGCAAGTAAGTCAAATGTTTTAGAAACAAAAGAGTTTATAAATGGAATTATAGAAAGAATTTCTAAACATGAAATAGAAGTCAAAGAACTTATTCAAATAGGTAAAGATGGCAATAATTTAAGTGTTATGCAAAAAATGGCGGTATATATGTGTAAAATGAAAACATGCTTTAAAGATGATTTTTCATTATGCGTTGAAGTATTAAAAACCATCGATATGGGTATATATCAAACAATGACTTTTATCAAAGAAAATAAAAACTTTCTAGATGAAGATTTTATATTATGTACGAAAAAAGTTTTAGAAGAGTACAATAAAATTGCTAAAGAAACAAAAGAATTTATAAATCACAAAAAATTGTAGGAAAATGTTAATTTTTTTCGTAAAAATTGTAATATTTTATTTACATTGTTGCTTTCTTTTAATAAAATTAAATAGTACATGTTTAACTTTTAAGTTAAAAGGAGTAAAGAAGGAAAATTTATGTATTTAGAAACTACAAATTTTATTGAAAATATATCAAATATAGATTTTATATTAAGCGCAGTTTTAATAGTATTGCTTATTACTATTGGGATTGTACTTTTCAAGCGTGCTTTGGTGCGTATTGTTATCGGAGTTTTTGGCGCTGCGGCACTTGTTTGTTTGGCGTTTAAGTTAAATGTAACAGCCATAGTAATTTCATTTGGATTATTATTATTTATATCCATTGTTGGTTTAATCAATGCTGGTGCATTTCGTAATTATGTGGCTAATCCATCTAAAACTGTAAAAACATTTAAATGGTTTGGTGGCAAAAACAGCGAAGATAAAATTTTAATCGACCAAGATCAATTGCTCGCCATTATTTGTGATGCTGTTGGTAGTCTTTCAAAAACAAAAACGGGTGCGTTAATAACATTTGAAAGAAAAGATTCTTTGGAAGATTATATTAAGACAGGAACAATTATTAATGCTCCAGTTACAAAAGAAATTATTCAAACAATATTCTATCCAGGAACACGTTTACATGATGGTGCAATTGTGATTAGAGATGGTATTATTGTTTCCGCAAGTGTTTATTATACTCCTACTACCAAACCTTTAGCGGGTAAATATGGAGCAAGACACCGTGCTGCGATGGGAATCAGTGAAGCAACTGATGCAATTACTATTGTAGTTTCTGAAGAAACTGGACGTATTTCTATTGCTGCAAATGGTGAATTAGTCGCAGTAGCGTTAGATAATATTTATCGTGTTTTAGAAGATTATTTTGATACAAAAGATTAATTAATAATTAGCAAACAAAAAAAGCACAGTGATGTGCTTTTTTTAATATATAAGCGAAAATTAATTTTTACGCCATAGAGGTACTTGCACTTGTGCTTGCTCCACCTTGGCTTCCTCCACTAGTAAGAAGTATTATAATGCTAAGTATTATTAATATAATAACAACCACATTAATAATTAAAATTACCTTGCCCCATTTTTGTCCTTTTTTAATTAGATTATAAATAGAAATAATAAAACTAATTATTGTTGGAACAGATGAAGCACCTGCAACAATAAAGTAAAATGGTATGAGGACAATTAAACCAAGTGCTTGACCAGAAGAATTGGCTTCAGGATTTTTTATTAAATCTAAGATAGTCACATAAATAAACATTGCATAAAGAAAAATCAATATACCAATAACAGTTAAAATAATTGATACGACAAATTCGGCAGTTCGTTTAGGCTGATTGCTCATAGATTCATTATCCATTTTTATTCCTCCTTATCATCTAAACAAGCATCAATAACTTCATCAATAATATCTGGATCTTCTACTAATTCAATTGCTTTATTTTCTTTATTTATTTTAAAAACAAGAACTTCTTCTTCCTCAATGCCATCAATTGCATCAAGAGGATGAAGAACAGCAAATACATCATCGTCTAATTCTACAACAGCAACTTGCTCAAATTCGATTTCTTCATCATTATCACCAAAACTTAAAGTGATATTTTCTTCATTGTTTTCATCTAGAATAATCTCAACTGCGGTTTTTTCCATTTTTATTCTCCTTTTTCATTTTTATTTTTAATGTCCAATTTTTGAAAATAGCATTCGTTAACAACAATTAAAATAATTGATATTATTAAGAAAGCAATAAATTGAACTTTAAATTCAATTCTAAGCATCGCAATTAATAGTCCTGCGATTGCAGCAACGCTAAACCATAGCGCTACTGTTTTTTTGGATAAGCATTCTAATAATAAACTTATAATAAATATTCCTAGCCAAATAAATATATGCGTATGATAAGAAATATTAAATGCTTCTAACATCATAAAACCACCTACTTTACCAAGGAACAACCAATACTAATTAATGATTCTTGTAAATTATTAATGTATTGGTCAATAGATTCATAATGATTATTTTGTAAATCATTTACGATATCGCCATAATATTTGTGAGAGTAATGATATTCTTTAAAATCCATGATTTGTATTTTAATTCTAATTATTTTTTCACAAATTGAAATCTCAAACTCAGTTGGTTCATTTTTATACATACCAACACGACGATAAACAAAAGGCGCAAATAAATAGAATCCAGATTTATAAGTTCCATGATATACTTCCATTTTCTCAATAATAGCGGTATATCCTTTTTTTACATGGATAAAGCAAGAAAGGAAAAAAAGTAAAGCACCAATAATAAGCGCAACAATAGCAATAATATAAAGAGAATTAATACTTAAAGACTTGTCAAATATCATTTTTGCTTACTCCTTTCTCATATACTTTTATATATTATATCATTTTTATTCTTATCTTAAAAGTATATTGGAGGATGCACATGAAAAACATCATAAAGCATAAGCAAAAACTTAAAGGGAGAGCAAATATATTATTTCTTCATGGCTATGGCCAAAATAAAGAAATGATGTACCCATTAGCAAAAAGAGTACAAAATACTGCAAACTATATAATTATAGATTTACCAGGTAATGAAAATAATCCTTTAAATAAGCCATATACTATTAACGAT
The DNA here is from genome assembly GCA_934140155.1 of uncultured Bacilli bacterium. Classification (GTDB taxonomy): domain Bacteria; phylum Bacillota_I; class Bacilli_A; order RFN20; family CAG-826; genus RUG131. Next base: position 757,054 of record CAKPBC010000001.1, read on the forward strand.
TATGTTACTTATATTGAAGATGTATTAGATAGAGAAAACTTTATTCCAGACATTATAGTTGGTCATTCTTTTGGCGGTAAATTAGCGGGATTTTATGCTTTAAAACATCCCACTACTTTATTACTTCTTGCGCCTAGCATAATAAAACCTAGTTTTAGTATAAAAAAGTTTTTTAAAATAATGCTATATAAAATATTTAAGAACTTAAAAAAAGTAAAAATAATAAAAAATATCCCCACATTTTTAAAAGGAAGTCGCGATTATCAATCAACCAACGGAATTAATCGCCTTACATTTTTAAATATTGTAAATTCTTATTTGAATAGGAAAGAATTATCTTCTTTATCAAATGAGATTTATATCGTTTATGGAAATAGCGATCAAGAGATAACATATAAACAAATGCAAAAATTAAATAAATATTGTCCTAATTCTCATTTAATAGTCATTAATGGTGACCATTTTGCTTATCTTTTAAATGTAAATGCTATTGCAAATTTAATATTAGCTATCATAAGGGAGACTTGCTAAAAATGAAAATACTAATATATGTCTTATCTTATATTGTAATGATTGGATTTTTATATTTTAAAACTAGTTTATTTATAAGCCAGTATTATGATGCTCGTAGAATGATATTATTAGAAAAACAAAGATATAAAGAATGGAATAAAAATATATTAAAACTTGTGCCATTTGCTTTTTTGTTTGTTTCCTTTGGTTTTATTTTTTATAATCCATTGATAGCAAATATTTTAGTTTTAATAGCGGTGATATTTGAATTAATAGAATTAAAAAAGATTTTATTTAAATTTACTAGACGAAGTATAACTTTATTAATGTTTTCTTCTTTACTTCCGCTTATTTCTTTAATAAATATCAACTATATAACTTATTTTTTAATGTTTTTATTAATTATTTTTCAATCATCGTTAACAATTATTTCTAATTATATATTGTTACCAATAGAATTAATTATTCGTTCGCACTATATAAGGCAAGTTAAACGAAAAATTAATAACGCTAAAAATTTGAAAATTATTGCCATTACGGGAAGCTATGGTAAAACATCATTTAAAAACTATTTGTATTATTTATTATGCGGTAAATATAATGTTTTAAAAACACCTGGTTCAGTTAATACTCCTTTAGGAATTTGTAAATTTATTAACAATAATTTAACACCTTATGAAGATATTCTGATATTAGAATTAGGTGTTGATGCTCCGAATACAATGAAAAAGTTCTTTAAAATGTTTCGTCCAACAATTGGAATTGTTACCGCAATTGGAGAAATGCACTTAGCTACATTTAAAACTATTGAAAATATCCAAAAAGAAAAATTAAGCTTATTTGATGAAATAAGTGATCCGAATGGTATGTTTTATAATAAAGATTCACCATATATGGATTTAGATAAAAATTATAAAAAAGTAGCGCATCCTTATAGTCTTAATGATGTTAGTGATATAACTTATTCAATTAATGGAACAGAGTTTATATATAAAAATAACAAGTGCACAGTTAATTTGTTAGGAAAATATCAGCTTACAAATTTAATTGGGGCAATAAAAGTGTCCGAATATCTAGGTTTATCATTTGATTATATTTTTAAAAGACTTTCTTTAATTAAACCCGAACAACATCGAATGAGTGTAACTTCGACTAATACCACTACTTACATTGATGATTCATATAACGCTAATTACTTGGGATTAAGTGAAGCAATTAATATTGTCGGAGGTTTTAGTGGTAAAAAAGGAATTATTTTAAATGGAATAATTGAAGCAGGATCTAGTGGGGATAAACAAAACTATGAAATTGGTCAAATGCTTAAAGTATTTGATGAGATTGTTGTTTTAGCCTCAAGTAATGAAAAATTAATAGAAGGATTAGAAAAATCTAGAAAGAAATATAAGAAATGTGCCACATATCAAGAAGGCTTATTATTTTTAAAAAAGAAAAAGTTAAATTATGTTTTACTTTGTTCGCGAGCGGAAAAAGATTTTCTAAAATAGGAGGATTTTAATATGAAAAAAGTTGCGGTTGTTTATGGTGGAGATTCATTAGAGCATGATATTTCGATTGTCACTAGTTTGTTTGTAATGGAAGAATTAAATAAACATAAAATATCTTTTATTCCTATCTACATTAGTCATGATAATATTTTTTATACTGGTAAAGCACTACTTAATAAAGATAATTATGAGAATAAACATAAGTTTATAAAAGGTGAATTTGTTTTTCGCCAAGGATATTATCAATTTAAATATGGCTTGCATTATGAAGATATTGATGTTGCCTTACTTTGCTTTCATGGTGCAGGAACAGAAGATGGAACACTTAAAGCATTATTTGATTTTATGCATATTCCATCTACTTCTTCAAGTGTAATAGCTTCGGCTTTAATTCAAGACAAATATTATTCAAAAATTATTTTACGTAATTTAGGTGTACCAGTTGTTGATTGTTTTAAGTTATCGAAAGCTCAAGACATAGTTATACCTGATGGATTTGACTTCCCGCTTGTAATAAAACCAAGTCATTTAGGATCTTCTATTGGTGTAAAAAAAGTTAATAATTATGATGAATATCAAAGTCACTTAAATACGGCTTTTGAATATGATGAAGAAGTAATTGTTGAAAAGGTTGTGCCAAATTTAAAAGAATTAAATATTGCTATTTTAGGTGATAATATTAAACAAGTTATTAGCGATATAGAGTTAGTAAATATGGAAGATAAAATATTAACTTTTAAAGATAAATATGAGTTATTTCAATCAAAGTATTCTGGGCATATCATTCCTGCTCGAATAACTAAAAATCTTCAAAATGAAATTAAAGAATATGCCACTAAAGCATTTAAAGAATTTAATTGCTTGGGTGTAGTAAGATTTGATTTTTTATATGATACTAAAAACAAAAAACTATACTTAAATGAAATAAACTCTATTCCTGGATCGTTAAGCTATTATTTATTTAAAAATCAAAAGATAACTATGGTAGATATAGTTAATAAATTATGTGACATTGCTAGAAAAGAATATAATCATAAACGAACATTAATTACAAATTATGAATGTTCATCATTAAAAACTATTGCGATGAAAAAATAGAAATCACTTAATAAAACGCCTTTTATATGCTAAACTAATAATAGTTTATAGGAGGAAAAATTATGTCTACACCACATATTGGCGCGAACGCGAACGACTTTGCAAAAACAGTATTGATGCCAGGAGATCCTTTACGTGCAAAATTTATTGCTGATACATTTTTAACTGATGTTAAATTAGTAACTTCAGTAAGAAATATCTTTGGATACACTGGCTACTATAAAGGAAAAAAAGTTTCAGTTATGGCTTCTGGCATGGGAATGCCTTCAATTGGAATTTATTCTTATGAACTTTATAAATATTATAACGTGGAAACTATTATCCGTATTGGTACTTGTGGATCTTACAAAGAATATATTAATTTATTTGATGTGTTAATTTGTTCGGGTGCTTGTACAAACTCTAATTGGGCAAAACAATATGGAATTGATGGCGTTTATAGCGCTATTTCGGATTTTGAATTAACTAAAGCGGCTTATGATAAAGCAAAAGAACTTAATATCCCAGTTCACGTTGGTAATATTTTATCAAGTGATAATTTCTATAATGATAATTCTTGGAAAAAATGGGCGGAAATGGGTTGCATGGGTGTGGAAATGGAATCATACGCTCTATATGCCACAGCAGCAAATTTAGGCAAGAAAGCATTATGTTTATTAAGTGTTACCGATCATTTTATTAAGGAAGGAAAAGCAACTGCTGAAGAACGTCAATTGAATCTTAAGAAAATGATTGAGATTGCTTTAGAGATTGCTGAATAATTATGACGCCAGAATTAACAATTGCTTTAATTGTTATTGCAATCGTATTAGCGATTTATTTATTAATATCTTATCCGCTAAATAAATATTTATATCGTCGTTTCTTTCGCTATAAATATTATCGTACTATTTATAAAATCGTTAATAAAAAAGATTATCGTCTTATTAACAACTTCTATTTTAAAATAGATGAAAATAGTCAAGCTCATTTTGATCATCTACTATTTGGTGAAAAATATATTTATTGCATCACTGACAAATATTGGACAATGGGAATTGTGGGAAAACCGCATGATGAGTCATGGCTATTATGCAAAACGAAAGATAAAAGAACATATATCGATAATCCGTTATTAAAAAATGATATAAGAGAAGAAAAACTTTCTCTTATAAGTGGCATTGAACGAGATATGTTTGTTTCGATTATTATTGTTAATAATGATTGTGTCGTAAATGAAAGTATTGAATTTAATAAACATAACATTATTGTTAAAGAAAAAAATCTTGCTAAAGCAATTGCAAGATTTGAAAATGAAGATATTGGAAAAATCAATGAAGAACAACTTCAAAAAGCTATATTTGATTTAAATAAAATTAAGTTTTAAAAAAACTGCTCGTGTGAAGCAGTTTTTTAATTAGTAGCTCTTTTTCTTGGATAGTCGTCATTCTTATATTCATATTCACGATTTTCATCAAGTGGCATGAATAATAAGAGAATATTTATGAGGGCAGAAACCGCTACAACAATATAGATGATTCTTGTAACAACACTTCCGGCTCCAAATATCGCTTCTACTAGATTAAAGTCAAAAATTCCAACTAATCCCCAGTTAATACCACCAATAATTGTAAAAACAAGAGCGATTTTCTCTAAGACGTTCATAGTTAACCTCCAATTCACTATTAATATGTGCAAAAAATTTAAAATTATTCATTCTATTTTAAATACTAGCATCATAAATAATAAGGAGGTGGAATTATGTTAAAGAAAATTATTATAGGTGTTATTGTATTAGGAGTGATTGTTTTAGCGGGATGGAAGCTGTTCTTTTCTAAAAGCGATATTTCTTCCGCATTAGAAAAAAAGACTAGTGACTTAACTTGTTATCACATGGAATTAACTATGGACATGGAAAATGGCGATAATACAAGAAATTACTTTGTCACAACTGATTATCAAAAAACAGATGATGGAGATAACTTCCGTGTATCTATTAAAGATCAAAATGTTAATCAAGAACAAATCATTATTAAAAATAAAGATGGTGTATTTGTTTTAACACCAACTTTAAATCAAGTTTATAAGTTCAATAGCGGTTGGCCAACAAATTCACCAAAACCATATTTATATCAATCAATATTAAGTGGATTTGAAGCAAAACATGATATTAAAAAAGTTGATGATGGCTACATTTTATCAACAAATCCAACTTATAAAAATAATCCGACTTGGATTAAACAAGATACAAAGCTTACTAGTGAGTTAGCTCCGCAATATATTAATATTTATGGCGCTAATAACGAGGCTTTAGTTAAAATTAATTTCTCTAAAGTTGATTTTAGTCCAAAATTTGAAGAGGGATATTTTGAAGTTAAAAACAATATGGATACATCAAGAAGTAATTTGAGTGAAAGTACTTCTAAAGGTGATCAAGAATTCCCAATGTATCCAACAGGTGCCAATATTAGTGCTACAATGAAAGAAGAAACAACAAGCACTATTGATGGTAGCGAAGTTGTTATATTAGTATATGAAGGCGAAGATGCCTTTACAGTGGTGCAATCAATCATTGAGCCGAATAAAGAGATGGTTGTAAGTGAAATAGATGGCACTTTAGAAAGTGTTCTTACCGGTGTAGCATATTCTAAAAACAATTACTTAATTTATGTGGAAAATAATATTAAATATTCAATTTATTCTAAAGCCTTGACAATATCAGAAAAAATCGAAGTCGCAGAAGGTATGGAATATAGCATTATGAAATAGTTGTGCTTCGGCGCAACTTTTCTTTTGTCTTTTAAAATATTTCTTCTTTACTTGATTATAATATAAAAATAATTTATATTATAGTTCGAATCGAGGTTATTTTATGGATGAAGTATTTAAAAAAGCAAAAGAAAAAAAAGTAAAATATCGTGGTCCAATTTATGCAATGGTTTTTGGGTTTATCATTACTTGTTTTATTACTATTTTTCTTGATGCTTTAATTGGTTATATAGCGATTATTTTATTTCCTTTTTTAGTATTACCTTACTTTATTGCTATGCAAATGACAATTATACAACTTGAAAATTTACCATTTAATCGCAAAACATTTAATTCGGCGATGCGTTTAGGATTTTTCCCTAATTGTCGCATTCCATTTCGCACATTAGCTAATGTTTTGCTTGCTTTATTGATTTATGCTCTTGTTAGTAGTTTAACTTTAGGAATTTTATATTTAACTCCAACTTATAATGAATACATTTCTCAACTAATCTTAGTCATTCAGAATTCTGATGCTCAAAATATTTATAGTAATATCAGTGCTTTTGCTAATAATGATGTTGAAACATATAACTTCGTAATGTATTTAACCACTACAATTGGTTATGGTGCAGGATTTATGTTCTTTATTTACAAAATGCTTCATAATGCTTTGTATGCTTTATGTAGAATAAGTGCTTCGCTTCCTAATGGCAAAGATAAGCCAATATTTAAAGATGTATTTCCACATTATAAAAATCAGTATTATAACATTGTTTATGGTAAAGAATGGTATAAAATCATCTTAATACCTCTTCTATTTGCTGGTGGAGTTGTATTATGTTATTTCACTAATTTATTAAATTTTGCTATTCCAGTCAGTTGTGCTTTAAGCGTAATTGGAATTGCTATTCTTCTTCCGGATTTATTGCTTATTCAAGAAAACACATATGCAGCGATGTTTGATGAATTAAGTGCAGGCAATTTTAATAATATGAATAAAATATATAAACAAATGCGTTCTAGTGATAACTTAACGGAAGAGCAAAAACAAGAATTAGATAATTTCATTAATCACTTAAAAGATGTGATTGATGGAGAAAAAAATAATGAAAATAAAGAAGATAAAGGCGATAATGATAAAAAGGAATAGCGGCGCTACTCCTTTTTTATTAACTATAGTTTATTATATTTTGTTGATTTACCTTTGCATTTATTAACGGGGTATTTTAAAGCATTTTTCTTTAATTTAGTTAATACAATATCTTTTATATCAAGATTTAAAACAGTAGCCATTTGAATGCAATAATTTATTACATCGGCAAGCTCTTCTTTAACATTTTCCCTATTAAAATTAACTTCATCCCATTGAAAGCATTCTAATAATTCATTTGCTTCAATCGATATTGATTTTGCTAAATTGGCTGGTGTATGAAATTGATTCCAATCTCTTTGCTCAACAAAATCTTTAATTTCTTTTGTTAGTTCTTCTAATGAATCCATATTATTACCTCCACTTATAAATCTTTTTTATCACGATTAATGGATTTGCTTTGATTAAATCCATTTGGATATCTTTTTTCTAATTTTTCAATATTCATCTTAAAAACGTCATCTAAATTCATATCAATTGCATGAGCGGCTTCTGCTAAATACCAAGCAATATCACCTAATTCTTTAGCAAAGCGTTCTTTATCTAACTCGTGTCCTTGATACAGATGTTTTTTTACTAAGTCAATAGCTTCTCCTGATTCTCCACATAATCCCATCACACTATTAATCAGTATGTCCTTTTTATCAAGATCTTTATTTAATGTACGGAGAGCAAGTTTTTGATATTCATTAATTTCCATAATTAAAATTTATTTTCATTATCTTCATCTTTATCATAAGTATCAAGATAACTATAATGTTTTCCTTTCCTTTTATATCCTAAAATCATATCAAGTGTAACATTATCAGCACTTTTAAAAATGTTTTTTTCTACTTGCGGATTATAATTTTTGACTAAATCTTTAATTAGCTGTTTGGTGGCGTATCTTTGAGATCCTCCACCACCATTATCACAAATTGCGCAATTTTCCGTAAATCGGCATGCGCATTGAATAAATTTTAAATTATGATAGTTCTTCCAAGAAATAATATCTTTTTCTCTAATTAAATACATTGGACGAATTAATTCCATTCCTGGGTAATTAGTGGATTTTAATTTTGGAAGCATTGTTTGAAAACTACCAGAATTTAATAAATTCATTAAAGTAGTTTCAATAACATCATCATAATGATGACCTAAGGCTATTTTATTACATCCCATTTCACGTGCAAAATTATATAATGCACCGCGGCGCATTTTAGCACATAAAAAACATGGACTACGATCTTGAGAATTAGCAATTTCAAAAATATCTGTTTCCACAATTTTGGCGGGAATTGATAACTTTTCTAAATTATTTTTAATAGTTTGAAGATTAATTTCGTTATATCCAGGATTCATAACTAGGTAACTAACTTTAAAATCAAAATCCGAATGTTTAGTTAATTGCATGAAAAGACGTGCCATTAACATTGAATCTTTGCCGCCACTAATGCAAACACAAATATGGTCATTTGGTTCCACTAATTTATATTGCTTAATACCAGCAACAAACTTTGACCATATTTTAGCGCGGTATTTAACAGTAATGGATCTTTCATATTCATCAATTGGTTTATGTTCCATAATTACAACTCCTTTAAAACTTTAATAAACGTATCTATATCATCTTTTGCAACTAATTCACTTAAAGAAATACGGAATGATGATAAAGCTCTTTTCTTATCTTTATAAATAGCCATAATAATTTTTGATGGCGTATTTTTTATTGAACAAGCTGATTTTTGGCTTATACAAATATCATGCTCATTTAAATAATTAACACTATCTTTTGCTAATTTGTTTTTTAATGAAATATTAACAATATAAGGATAGTTAGATGAATTAATAATTACATTATCCATTTCTTTTAGTTTAGATAATAAGTATTCATTAATATTTTTTGTTTTAAGATTATTTTCTTTCATATTTTTAAATCTTAAATCTAGGGCTTTTTCTATACTTGCTATAATACCAAGAGGCACTGACCCGCTTCGATAAATAGTATTACTTGCTCCACCATGGAATAATGGAGAAAGAACTGTGCTTTTCTTTTTGATTAAGCAACCAGAACCAACAATACCGCCAAATTTGTGCGGTGTGAAAGATGTTAAATCAATGAGATTAAAATCTATATCGATTTTTCCTACACCCTGCGTGGCATCAACTAAAAAGTGTGCATTAGGATTCGTATTAATGATTTTAGCAATACTTTTATAATCTTGAATTATACCGGTTTCTCCATCAACTAAAGTAATAATAACCAAAATTGTATCTTTAGTTAGTTTTTCTTTTAAATCATTTAAATCAATTAAGCCAGTATCTAATGTTTTAATAAATTCTATTTGATATCCTTTGTCTTTAAGATATCCTAAAGTAGCATTAATAGAACTATGTTCTAATTCACTTACTAATATTTTTTTACCAAATCCCGAGTAAGATTCAGCAACTCCTAATATGGCTAAATTATTTGATTCCGTTGCCGAACTTGTATATATAACTTCATGATTATCATCAAGATTTAAAATACTTTTGATATGATTATCCATCTCTTGATATTTTTGTTTGCTTAATAGTCCTAGTTTATGTGATGAATTATAATTACCATAATATTTTAATTCTACTTCACACATATAATCTAATACTTCTTTATTAACGGGAAAATTTGCGGAGTAATCTAAATATATCATAACTTAATCTTCCTTTTTCACATTTATTAAGTCTTTAACTACTTCAGAAGCAATTAAAAGTCCAGCAGCGGGAGGAACAAAAGCATTGCTTCCTGGAACACTTCTTCTTGAAGTGTGGGCGATTTCTTTTTGAGTGTCTTCATTAATTAAAGGCTCAATAGGTTTTTCTTTTGAATAAACCACTTTTAGTTTTTTTACATGACGCTTTTTTAATTCATGGCGCATTACCTTCGCTAATGGATCCATTTCGGTTTTATATATATCGCTAACGACAAAAGTCATTGGATTAAGTTTATTACCGGTTCCCATAGAAGAAATGATAGGTACATTTTCTTTTTTAGCTTTTAAAATAATCGCAATTTTTCCTGACACTGTATCAATAGCGTCAACAACATAATCAAAATGTGTAAAATCAAATTGGTCTTGATTTTCTGGAAGAAAAAAGCATTTATAAGTGTCAACGATTGCCTCAGGATTAATACTTAAAATTCTTTCTTTCATAACATCAACTTTATCTAATCCCACTGTTTTAGTAGTGGCAATTATTTGACGATTACAATTACTTAAAGATACTTTATCATTATCAATAATAGTAAAATGACCAACGCCGCTTCTTGCTAATGCTTCGACGACATATCCTCCTACTCCACCAATACCAAAAATAGCCACATGAGCATTTTTAAGTATTTCAATGGCTTTAGAGCCTAATAATAATTCCGTTCTAGAAAATTGATTAATCATAAGTACCTACTTTCTAATAAGATTATAATCTTATAGAAAGTAAGTTGCAATTATTTTAATATTGAGTTTGTTAGGTGTTTTTATCATTATTTACCCAAAAATTTAATAATTCCACAACCTCATTTATGTTTTTATGATTGATAAATATTACTGCAATTATAGCTTCGATTGCGTCAGCAAGATATTTATTCTTTTTCTCAATATAAATATAGTTATTGGCCTCTTTTTTATCGATTTTTAAAATATATTTATCTAGGTTATAATATTTGGCCACAACTTCAACTAAAAACTTATTGGATCGGTACTTGGCTATTTCCGCTCCGCACTTATTTAATTTAATAAACAAAATTACGCAAGCCAAATTAAGAATGCAATCTCCATATGTCGATAGTTTTTTATTAGTGGGCATTAAAAGAGGCTTTTTATAAATTTCATAATACTTTGTTACATATGATTTATCTCTTAATGCCATATTTAAATATTTTAATTTAACTTGTTTTTTTATTGCTTTTTCAAAAATATCCATAACATTCACCATTAATAATATAGTTATGGATTTTTAAAAATCAGAAAAAAATCTGGATTTTACACCAGATTTATTTAACGTAACGGTCAATATAATAACCAGCAATATAAAATAGATTAATAATAAATGTCGAACTTACTGATATAATCGAAGGAATATCCTTTATAGAAATAGCAAATATAATTAAGGCAATGAAGCAAACTGTTAAGAATATTGCATATGGTCCAACGAATTTTCCTAGTTTGCCATTTCCTCCTAAATAACGTGATATTCCACCTAATCCGGCAAGTAAAGATACAATCGCGGATAATAAACTTACGATAATAAATGTTGCCATTAAATTATTTTCGATTGTTCCAGAAGAAAGTTCTTTGTATAAAGAATATAAAGAATAGAAAGACATGAATATAAAAGCAAAACTTGATATTAACATAAAGTATTTACCAACTCTTTTTATTTTTTCTTCATTTTCCCATTTGCCAAATATTGCTTTGGATTTTTCAATTGCTAAAGGCTTCTTTTCTCCTTTTTTATACATAGAAATTTGTGATACTTTTTGTCTAATTCTTAAAGCAAATTTAGCTTGTTCGGAATGTTCTAAGAATAAAATAGTAACTGCTTCCCAAATAAATACCCAAGCGGCTATATCAATAACTTCAGTAATAATATCAGCTTTAACTCCTTCACCAAACCAACCATCAGAGTTTCCCACAACCATTAAAAATAAGATGATTACGCCAATTAATATTAAAACTGATGATAATAATTCTTTTCCTTGTCTACGTTTACGAGCGTTATATTGGCTTAACTCTAAAGTATCATTAAATGCTTCAATCATATCTTTAGGTTTATAACCTTCATAATCTTCAATTTCAAAATTGATTTCTACTTTATATCCAGTAGGAGCATTTTCAGTTATAGATTTTACTTTATCTAGTGCTTCATTAGAAAATTGTGGATATTTAGGATTACCAACATTTGTCGCTAGTATATCACTAGCTTTTTCATAATGAAGAGAAACACTGATAGTTTTAGTTTCTTTATTAACGCCATAATATTTATCTAATAATTCCATTTGACGCTTATTTTGCTCGAAATTTATTTTATAGTTATCTTTCATAATAATTCACCTTTTACATGGATAATTGTATATGAATAATTAGTTAAAGTCTATAAACAAATGCAAGCGTATTGTAAGAAGTTATATATTATAATTATTTTAGTTTAACATGCTGTGATATGCTTAAATTGCATTGATATGTTTTATTTATTATTTTATATAAATTAATTTTGACTGATTTTTTTCCAATCCTATTATGATAATAAATTTTTGAATGAACTCTATTAAGAGATTTTTCTAATGTCATTATATAATGTTGTCTTATTAAATATAGAATTTTGTTTATATTTTTGTTAAATTTGATAATGTATTGCTAAATAAGACGATATTTGCACTATTTTTATGCTATTCTATATTTAACAAAGGATTGATAAGAGTATGGCTAGAAGAAAAACATATCAAAAATGGATAGATAAATTTACGGATAAACATCCTATTATTGCTGCTTTTGTGTTTAGTTTACTTCTATTTGCATCAACAATTATTTTGATTACAGCTATAGGGTTTAATTGGTTTACAATATTTTGTTTAGGACTTGCAATTATGCTATTGATAATAGGAATTATTATGGCAATTAAATATCAAAAAGAGCGTAAAAGAAAAAAGATAGTCAAGCAAAAACTAAATAATATTAATGTGGAAGAAATAGATAAGTTGCTTCCATATGAATTTGAAGACTGGTTAACAGATTTTTTAAATGATAACGGATTTACTGCAGAACATACAAAGTATAGTGGAGACTTTGGTGCAGATATAATTGCTATACGTGGAGGTATTAAATATGCGATTAGTTGCAAAAAATATAGTAATGGACTAGGCGTTCGTTCCGTTCAAGAAATCATTGCTGCTATGGACTATTATCATGCTGATATAGGATGGGTAGTTAGTACCGCTCCTTACTTTACTAATCAAGCATATGAATTAGCTAAAACTAGACATGTAAAATTATTTGCCAAAAATGAATTATTAGAAAAATTAAGTGAACTAAAAAACAAACAAAGTGTGTAAAATATAAAAAAACTTTTACAAATTTGATGTAAAAGTTTTTTAACATTTAATTATTTTTTTAAAGATGCTTTAATAAATCCGACAAATAAAGGGTGAGCTTTTAAAGGGCGAGATTTAAATTCCGGATGGAATTGACAAGCAATAAAGAAAGGATGATCCTTTAATTCAATAATTTCACAAAGCTTTGTTTGAGGATTGATACCACTAAATACAACACCATTTTTTTCAAATAAAGATTTGTATTTGTTATTGAATTCATATCTATGACGATGTCTTTCTCTAATAAGCGATTTTTGATACAAAGAGTAAGCAAGCGTATTTGGTAATACTTTACAGTCGTATTCGCCTAAGCGCATTGTTCCGCCTAATTTAATTCCTTTATATTGATCTGGTAAATAATCAATAATTTTATTAGTGGTATCAGGATTAAATTCTGTTGAATTAGCATCTTTTAATTTTAAAACATTTTGTGCAAATTCAATTAAAGATAATTGCATGCCTAAACATAATCCTAAGAATGGCACATTATGTGTTCTAGCATAATTTATAGCCAACTTTTTACCTTCTGTACCTCTAGTACCAAATCCACCTGGCACTAATATACCTTTAACGTCTTTAAATACTTCTTCTGGATTTTCACTTTCTAGTTTTTCACTATCAACCCATTTGATATTAACTTTAGTATTAAAGACATATCCAGCATATTTAAGTGATTCATAAACTGATAAATAAGCATCATGGAGTTGAACATATTTGCCCACTAAAGCCACGGTTACTTCTTTTTTTATACTTTTAATTCTTTTAATTAAAGCAATCCAGTCAGCCATATCTGCTTCAGGTTTACATTCTAAACGTAAATGGTTAACGATTAAGTCATCTAAATGTTGCTTCTTTAGATTTAACGCTACTTCATAGATAATATCAACGTTTTTAACACTAATAACAGATTCATCACTAACGTTACAAAATAATGCAACTTTCTTTTTGCTAGCTTTATCAATGTCAACTTCTGAACGAAGAAGTAAAGCATCTGGTTGAATACCTAAAGCAGTTAATTCTTTAACACTATGTTGTGTTGGTTTTGTTTTAATTTCTCCACTTGCTTTTAAGAAAGGTACTAAAGTAGTATGCATAAAGAAGGTGTTTTCATAACCTAATTCTCTTCTAACTTGTCTAATGGCTTCTAAAAATGGAAGTGATTCGATATCACCAACTGTGCCACCAATTTCTACGATACATACATCTGTATCGCTTTTAGCATTAAAAGCATCATACATTCTTTTCTTAATCTCATTAGTGATATGAGGGATAATTTGAATAGTGGCGCCTAAGAATTCTCCGTTTCTTTCTTTATCTAAAACAGCCATGTACACTTTTCCACTTGTAACGCTACTTTCTTTAGTTAAAGATGTATTAATAATTCTTTCATAGTGCCCTAAGTCTAAATCGGTTTCCGCACCATCCTTAGTAACGAAAACTTCTCCATGTTGATAAGGAGACATAGTTCCTGGATCAATATTTAAATAAGGATCTAGTTTCATAGAGAAAATATGTAATCCTCTTCTTTTTAATAATCTTCCAATACTTGCAGCACTTATTCCTTTACCTAAACTAGAAACAACTCCGCCAGTGACGAATATAAATTTCATTTTCTTTTTCATGGGTATTCTCCTTAAAAACAACGATATTACTATACTATATTTTTAACTAAATATTAAGTGTAAGTTGTTTAAAAACATAAAAAAGCACTAGCATCATGTAGCGCTAGTGCTAATAGGCTTAATTATTTGACTTCTTGAATTGTTGTTTGGCCAAGTAATTCGATTTTATCCATCATTAATCCATGCCATCCAATTGTTTCAAATGTAATAGTGTTATTACCTTCTACTAAATGAATTTTAGCTACTTCAATCTTTACGAAGTATGTGGCCCATTCATTATCTTTTAAAGTTCCATCTTTTGGGGCTTTTTCACTTGTATAAGTAATTTTGTCATCATTTACAAATAAATAAGATTGTTCGTTTAATCCATAATCAATATATTTTTTTGGAGTGACATAAGCATAAAGTATCACATCTGTTTCGTTTGTTGAAGAAAAATTAAATGTAAATTTAGATCCGCCGTTTTCATTTTCTACTTTAATATATCCAGTATTAGTTTCACTATATAATCCTTTGGTTACTCCACCCCATTTTGGTTCAGTTGCTTGAGTAATAGTTACACTATCAGATTCTGCTTCTAAGGTAGAAAGTGTGCAGTTACATTTTTCTTTGCATACAATTTCATCATTGCAATCAAGGTTTTGACATTTTCCGCAAATAGGGCAAATACTTACACATTTATGAGTATATTCTTTCATGCTTGCAATGCTAGTGAGTGTTATTTTATCAAAGTCAGGACATTGAGGATATGATATTGCTACCCCATTATATTCTCCATTTAAAATGAATTTAATCGTATTATAACCTTTATTGATGTTGATTTTTCCAAGATCTAAATCTATAAAAGCTAATTGATTATGTGGAGTATCAACAGTAGAATTTGGATTTTTTGGTAGCCATTCTCTATTATGCTCATAGGCGACTCCGTTAACTTCTACGCTAACATATTTTTTAAATTCACGATCATATGATTCTTGACGTAATGTAGCACTTAAAGAGACTTCTCCTGCAGTTGAAGATATAAATGCGAATTTTAAGTATGCATTAGCATAATTTGTTCCCATTAAATCTTTAACAAATGTTACACCATTATATGTTTCCGTATTAAGTGCTTTTCCATCAGCGGTCATTCTTTCAACATAGTCAGATTCAGCTTCAATCGTTAATTTGTTAAAGTTATCAGTAACTGATGTAGTTTTGCTAGCAATTTCAGTACCATTTACTTTTAAAGTAAGACTAATATTTTTATTAATAAATTCGCTACTTTTATTAAATTTAATTGTATAGCAAGTCCAATAATAATCGCCTCTTAATGATGTATCACTAGAAGCAACCTTATTTGTGCCATCATAATATAAGGTTTCTCCGTTTGCGCTTATTCCATAATAAACAACACTAGAACTTACTTCTTTGTCATCTTTTCCTTCGACTTTTCTTGAATAATTAATAGTGCTTATATCACCTTTAACTGCAGTAGCAAATCTTAAGAAATAACTTTCGCTTGCTTCATCATAAGCAACTTGAGAAAACATTTTAGAATATAATAATCCATTATTCTCACTTGCTTTACGCACATGATTTAGTGTTACATAGTCTTCATTATCTAATAATGTAGTCTCTTGAAAGTCTTTATTAGTTTTATTTACTACTCCTAAAGATAATAATGAAGCACTTAATAAAAGATATCCAAATATTTTTTTCATATTGTTCACCTACATTTCTTCATCATATCCACCAGTGATTTCATTATTTTCCACGGTGGATACTAATATAACATCTTCTAAAACTATTTTTATTTCGTCTATTTTAGGTTCGACATATTTCTTTTTCATAAATTTTTCCTTCTTTCTTTTAGACGTTTTTTTCAATTATATTGGCATTACCATATAATTCAATTTTATCCATCATTAATCCTTGCCATCCTTTAGCTTGGAATGTGATAGTGTTGTCGCCATTATTTAGATGAATAACACCTAACTTGATTCTTACAAAGTATTCAGCCCAATGATTATCTTCTAATGATTCATCTCTTAGAGCTTTTTCACTTTCATAAGTAATTGTTTCGCCATTAACTATTAAATCAAATTGTTCGTTTAAGGCATAGTCAATATATTTTTTAGGTGTTACATAAGCATATATTGCAACATCTATGTCTTGATTAGAATTAATATTGAATGTGAAACTTGAACCACCATTATCATTTTCAACCTTAATGTAACCTGTATTAGTGGCTTCATAATTACCTCTACTTACTCCACCCCATTTTGGTTCAGTTGCTTGAGTAATAGTTACGCTACTAGACTCAGCTTCTAAAGTTGTTATTTTGCATTCACATTTATCCTTACAATTGATAGGATCTTGACAATTCAAATCTTGACATTTTCCGCATTCTGGACACTTGCTTTCGCAAACATGGGTATATTCACTTACTTCAGTTGGACCAGTAAGGGTGATTTTATCAAAATCAGGACATTGAGGGTAGGCTCCTTCAATAACGGTGAATTTAATGATATTTACGCCTTTTACTAAATTGATTTCTCCAATAGATACACTAGCGAAACTGCATTCATTTGGATTTGTATGTGTTTCATCACTATCTTTTGGTAATATTTTATTATAGACATATTCTTCGCCATTAATTGTAATGCCCACATATTTATGAAGCTCAAATCCCCAAGGTAAGGAACGAACTGTTAATGAAAGAATTACTTTAGATTCTTCGCTAGAATTAAAGATGAATGATAATGTCGCTCCGCCATTGCCGTTTAAATCTTTGACATAGGTAATACCTTTTTCTTCATCAGTGGCAATGTTAAGCTCTTTTCCATCTTTGGTTTTGCGTTCAACAAAACTAGATTCTGCTTCAATTGAAGTGTTTTTACATTCGCACTTTTCTTTACAAACAATATTTGTACAGTCTTTATCTAAACACTTTCCACATAATGGACATTTACTTTCGCAAGTATGATTGACTTCATTGATATCAATGCTTCCTAATAAAGAAATTTTATCAAGGTCAGGGCATTGAGGATATGAACCATCTTTAACATAGATTGTAATATCATTTAAGCCTTCTTTTAATTCAATGATACCAATATCAACTGTTACAAAGTCGCATTTTGAAGGTTGATCATGTGTTTCATCTTCATCTTTTGGTAACATTTTGTTATATTCATATTCTTCGTTATTAACTTTAATACCAACATATTGATGAAGAGGGAATGCCCAAGGCATACTTCTAAATGTTGCTTTTAGCATTGCTTTGCCATCTTCTTTAGATTCGACTTTAAAGCTTATTTTTGCATTAGCGTTACTATTTAAGTCTTTAACAAAACTAATGCCTTTTTCTTCGTCAACTCCAATATTTAATGGTTTATCATCTTTGTTTTTACGTTCAACATATTCAGACTCTGCTTCAATGCTAATTAAGTTACATGTACATTTGTCTTTACAAACAATTGGATCATCACAATCTTTATTTGTACATTTTCCACATATTGGACACTTACTATGGCATAAGTGTTGATATTCATTAATAACACTATTGGAAATTAATGTAATTTTATCAAAGTTAGGACATTGTCCACCGGATTTTTCGCCAACTTCGAATGTAATAACATTTAAACCTTCATTGATTTCAAAGTTACGAATATCGAATGATTGGAAATCACCTTTTCCGTCACTGCCATCATCACTATGATAGTCACCATTTTCTACTGTTCCAACAAGCGTTTGTTCATAATCGATTTTTTCGCCGTTTACATAAACATTAACGTGATCATCAAAATCAAAGTTCCAAGGTCTTCTTCTAATAGTGGCATTTAGTAAAGCTCTTCCTTTTTGATTAGCTAAGAATTTAAAGTTGAGTTTAGCACCAATATTACCATCTAAGCCACCAATATAAGATAGATTTCTTTCTTCATCTTTTCCAACATGCATATTTCCCCATAAAGCTTTACCATCAATTCTTTCGACATATTCAGATTCAGCTTCAATGGTTATTGTTGTACATTTACATTTAATAGCGCATGCTGGCTTATCACAAGTTAAGTCTATACAATTACCACATATTGGGCAATGATGGTTACATATATGCACTTCGCCATTTCCTTTATATCCTTTTAAAGCTGGATCTTTAGCAAAGAATACGGAAGAAGAAATAATAGTACTAACTATGAATATAAATGCTAAACTTCCAGCAGTAATAGCGTTTAATTTCTTAATAGTTAATTTGGGCTTCTTTTTCTTTTTTGGCTCGTCATCATCGCCATTAGGATTAGGACTATTTGAAGTTTCATTAACTGTTTTTTTATTATTTGAACTGCTATTAATATTGGTGCTATTACCAGCATCAATGTTATTTTCAGTAACAAGAATGTTTTTAGCTTTGAATACAAAACTTAATATTGCCATGGCTAATGATAAGACCAAAGCCACAATCATTAGAGTTGTTAATAAATTAAGTGTTGATTGCCACCAAGGTGTTATTTTTACCATCTTTGTATTAACAGTTACACCATTAATCGCAGCACTATGAAGTTGAGTATATAAGACACGATGGCAAGCTTCACGTAAAGCAAGCATTACTGTTGGGTTGTTTTTGCTATCATCTAGCATTGTTTCTGAACCACGAGACATCCAAACATCGTTTCCGGCGACTAAGCCTTCGGCAACGGCCCATTTGTCTTCCATGTGTGGCGTAATAGCAGCTCCGGAGCAAGCATCAGTTTCAACAATACCAATGAATCCCCATTCTTTTCTTAATACGTCAGTAAGTAAACCTTTATGTCTTCCTGTCCAAGTAGTACCAATACGATTAAACGCAGACATTAAGCCATTCATGCCACCTTCTCGAACACCTATTTCAAATACTTTTAAGTAAACTTCTCTAGCACTTTGCTCATTAAAGAATGTAGCAACACCATATCTATTAGTTTCTTGATCATTAAATGCAAAGTGTTTAGAGCAAACAATAATACCACGATTAGTCATACCTTTTACTTGACTTGCAAGCATTTTTCCGCCTAATACACCATCTTCAGAATAATACTCAAAGTTACGACCAGAATATAAACTACGATGGATGTTTCCGCCAGGTGCATAAACAAGAGAATAACCAGCATGTAATGCTTCATGAGCGTAAGCATCACCTAAATTTTTAACTAATTCTTCATTAAAACTTGCTGCACTCATTACTGGTGAAGGGAAAGCGTATTTAGTAATATAAATACCTTGTGGACCATCTGTTGCTTTTAGTCCAGGAGCGCCAATACTTTCCGCACCTGCTAAGAATCCCATACCATAATTCATCATGATGACTTGCTCTTTATAAGACATTTGATTTAATAAATCTTCCCATAATGGGTCGTCATATTCTAACTCTTCCATCATTGCAAGATTTAAAGCACCAACTGATGAAGTAACTGTTTCATATTTTGGCATTTTATCATCTTTATTAACTTCTACTTCATGACCATATTGCATGTCATAAACCATTGTGTCGTTTTTACATTCTAGTTTAACTTCACTTAATGGATATGTACCTTGCCAATCTTTACGTGATAAATAAGTGATACTTTGATCATCTTTTGTGCCACTATATAAATTTAAATCAGCATTTTCAAATCTATTAGTAATTTGTTCGCCAGTTTCTGAGGTTGCATAAGTTGTATAATCATCTTCGTTAATAGTGATTTTATAAGTCATATTAACATCACCAACACTATCCATACGATTATTAGTGTTAGTAGGATTATATCCTTTTGCCGCTAAAACATTATTTAAAGCATCATGAGCGTCAGTACCAATACTTAAGTAATAATTACCTTTTTCTAAAATATAAGTCTTTTTACCATAAGCATCATAAGTACGTAAATCTTCTTTATCAATTTCTACTTTTAATGTTTGTGCTTCACTATTAACTTCAAGAATATTAGTTTTAGCAAAACCAACTAATTCAATTGCAGATTTTTCTACATTGTTTTCTTGATCATATTCCGTATATGGTTTAGATAAATATACTTGAAGAGTATCTTTTCCAACATATTTATCACCAATGTTTTTAATATCAAGAGTGACAACATATTTGTCATCAGATTCGCTAAATGTTGGATTTGTTCTTTCAAATTCGGTATAAGATAAACCATAACCAAATGGGAAAGCTACTTCGTTTTTATAGTTCCAAGACGTACCATCAAAACTACCATTACTACCACTAGCATTATAGCGATCTAAGACATAATCTTCATAACGAGTTTCAAAATATTTATAGCCAACATAAATTCCTTCTTGATAAACAATATATTTTAAGTTATGTGTTTGATAATAATATTTATATTCATCATTTAAATAAGGAATATCTTTTAATTTTTCTTTAATATCGTCATTTGTCCAAGTGTAATCACCAAAATTAGCGTTACTTGGTGCAAGATGGTTATTCATTAATAATGTATCAGGAGCATGACCAGACATTACATAATTAGAATTAGATAATACATCCGCAACTTGGACTAAAGATTCACTACCACCAATACCAGTCCATACACAAGCGTCAATAGCGTATTTATCTTTGACAATTTCTTTGCATTGTAATGGATTAGCGGTATTAAGTAATAAGACAATTTTCTTAACTTTTCCTTGTGCTTTCTTCTCTGCTAGTTTGGTAAGAATCTCAGCTTCATCTTTAGTTAATTCAAGGTGATTCATACCGCCATCGACATCAGTTTCGTTATTTTCAACATTATCGATAATATCTTGGTCTTCACCAGCACGACGAGAAATCACATAAACAGCAGTATCATAAGTTGTGATTGTTTCATTAACAACGCTTTCGACTTCTTTCCAAGGAACTTCATTTACGCAATATACTGGTTTATAGTTACTATTTGGCCATCTACCAGCATGTAAGCCATAAGCAAAGCTACCCTTCTTAATTGATTCATCAGTAAAATATTCATATTTTTGATCTAATTTATCATTAACATCAAATCCGCGAGTTTTTAAAGCACTAGATAATTTTCCTTCAGTTGGATCAGCTTTGACTTCACCAGAACCATAACCACTAACGGCATACTTTCCTTTAGCACTAGCGATACCAAATAAAGAAACTTTTTCACTTGTTTGAAGTGGTAATGCTTCATTATTGTTCCATAATAAGACTGTACCTTCTACAGCAACTTGCTCAGAAACTTTCTTGGAGTTTTCTCGCATAGTTTTATTATTTTTAATTGTGGACTTATTACCACTAGAATCAGTTTGATAAATTGGTGTGCCATCAGCATTTCTTTCGATGAACTCCGAAGAGAATCTTTCAGCTTTTTCTCCCGCACCTTCTCCAGTTTGCACTTTTACATAAGGATCAACACCAAGTGTTTTATTAATTGGTGCTTCGTTATCTTTAGCAATACTTGATCCTACTCCTAAAAATGTTGAAAGTAATGAGAAAAATATGGTAAGCATTACCCAAACAGAACAAGAATAAATTGTTTTTGTTGTTTTCTTGCTATCTTCTTTTTTACTTTCTGAACTATTTTTTAGACAATATAGAACTAGTGATCCTATAGCAATAACTACTGATATTAAAGCAACAACAAATAACAATGTTTGCCACCATGTTTCAAAAATTGTGACAGTCTTATTTGTTTGCGCAGCAATACCACTAGAAATAACATAAGCAACAATAATTCCGATTATGCTAAAAAATGCGACAATTCCACTTGCTCCACTAATGATGCCAAGAGGCAACTTGGTCACTTTGTTAAACAATTGGTTTTTGTTGCTAGTCTTCATACATTTTTCCTCCTTTAAAGTGGGGTGTGTTAAGAATGAAACCCCTATCAAGAAGTTATATTATTAATATAAAATTGGCAACTCAATTACTTATTCCGTAGAGCCAATTACTTATTCTACACATCATTTCGTAAAAATAAGATGTTCAAATTAAAAATGTTATCTTCAACGGCAATAGATAAATTTCCAGCATATTTATCCACAATATAAGCGATACTTTTCATACCAAATCCATGATAATTTTTATCGGGATTATTAGTAATTGGTAAGCCATCTTTTCCGAAGGTAATTTCTCCTTCATAAGAATTTTTAATATTGATAGAAACAAAACCATTGGCTTTATGTACTTTTAAATTAATTAAGCGTTCTTCAGGATCTTTAACTTTTAAAGTCGCATAAATTGCATTATCCATAATGTTTCCAAATAGTGAATAAATATCGGATTCACTTAAAAAAGATAAAGAAGAGCCATCGACGACACAAGTAAATTTAATGCCTTTACCATTGCATCTAAATCCTTTTTCTGTAAGTATTACATCGAGTGCTTCATTTCCAGTTTTAACAGAACTATCATAAATAGCAATTGATTGCTCAATTTCTGATATTTCTTCGTTTGTTAAATTCTTTCCATCCGTAATAGCGCGAATTTTATGACGCATATCATGACATTTGATGTTAATTAAATCCATATTTTCTTGCAAAACTTGATATTGTTCTTTTTCTTGATGCCATAATTTTTGTAAGATATCTAATTCACGTTTTGCTTCTTTGGTTGATAATTGTCCAAATTGTGAAGCAAGTAATAATATTCCACATAATGTATTTGTGGCATAGTTAATTGCGGATCCTAAAGAATCTTCTTGAAGATAATAAGTAATTACCGAACTAATAACAATATTTATTAAAACTCCTGCACCAATTAAAGCAAATAATGTTTTACTTTTAATCCTTAAATCAGTGCCAGTTTTTATTTGTTTGGCAAAGACAACATAAATTATCCAATAAACAATGAAATAACAAATTAAATATAATGTAGCGGCAAATAAAGTTGTTTTATCAAAACTAGAAAAATCTATAATCGCGTTACTATACATTCCTAAAAGTGGGCTAACGCCTTGTTCAACAATTGAAAAAGTTAAATTAGTAAATTCATACGCTAAATGTTGAGTCGTATAAGACGCTAGTGCGCAAAATAAAACGCTTATAAATGGTTCATCATAGATAAACCATAGAGATAACAAAGAAATGCTAAAAATAATAAAGAAATTAAGACAACTAAAATAAAATGTATTATTTGGAAATGGAATTGCGGCAACTAAAAATAAAACTAGTAATGATGCGATAAATCTTAAAATATACATTTTTCGTTTTTTTAATCGAAAACTATATAAAAATTCAGCAATAACTAATTCAATAACAAATAAAAATTTATAAAAAACAATGTAAGTCATTTATTCACCAGTCCCATACATGGCAATATAGTCATTTAAATCTTTAATGAAACTTTTCTTTTTAGCACGCGATACTTGTAAAGAAATATTATTTAGTATGGCAATGTTTCCTTTTACAGCAGTTACATAAGCTAAATTTACGAAATAACAACGATTGCACATAGAAAATGGTTCATCTTTTAATAAATCTTGTAAAGATACTAGTGTTCCGGTATTACGATATTCATTCTCATCTTCCATATGAAAGATTAAAATGTGTTGCATTATTTCAATATATTTGATTTTAGAAGTATTAATGCGTGTTTTTCCATCTTTATTATTAATCCATATTTCTTTTCCTTGCTTTTTGGTGACGGTTTTTAAAATATTAGCAAAACGAATTGCAAAATTTTTATAACTAACTGGTTTAATAATAAAATCAAAAGCACGCACAGAATAACCATTAATTGCCATTTGTAACATATTGGTAACAAAAACAATTGTAACATCATTATCTTTTTCACGGAGTATTTTTGCTGCAGTCATTCCATCAATGCCTGGCATAGCAATATCTAAAAATACGATATCTGCGCCATTATAAGCATCAATAAAAGATTGAACATTAGAATAACGAGTAACTGAAAACTCTTCTTCTTTTTCTTCTCCATATTTATTTATACAAGATATCAAATTATTGGCATCAAGATTATCGTCTTCCACAATAATAATGTTTTTCATAGGCTATCTCCTTATATTAATTAAGCATCAAAAACAGCCTATTTGTCAACAATTAGACTGAAAATGTTATAATTTTCCAGCATTTTCGATATATTTATTATACAATTACTTGATGTTTATAATTTAAAACATAAAAAAAGATATTACGCAAATCAATTTGCGTAATATCAAACTAAGTAAAAATTCATTAATTTTACTAAAAATTATAAAAATCTTCCAAAACGAAACAATTATATTTAGATAAATCTAAATTAGAATCAAATCCGTTTTTAGAAATAAAACCAAGTTTATAAAATTTAATATTTAATTGTTGCACTTGTGTTTCTTCTTCTTTTATTTCTTTGATGCCCACTAACGCATTTGTATATTTACATTCATATGGAATATAACCAGATTTATCTAGTGTTACAACATCAAATTGTCTATTAATTTTATTTTTCGAATCATTAAAAGTATATGTGCCAAGTTCATAAATGATTGGTGAGATTTTTCCCATAAGATTCATTCTTAATAAAAATTCTAATGCAATGTTTTCAAATTTTTTAGGAATATATTGAGTCTCTAAATCTTCTTTTATAAAATTGTCAAAAAAGAACTTTGGGTTAGCTCTATTAAGAGAAAAAGGACTATTAAACACATACTTATAATAAAAATTCATAAGATTATCTTCGAATGTATAAAAAACCTTTTTGTTATTATGTTTTTCGTTAATTGGAACTACTTTTTTTATTATATTCATTTCAATTAATTTATTTAGTAAATAGTCAGGTCTTGCATCTTTATATTGATTTAATTTAGCTACAATATCGCTATATTTACTTGTTCCACGGCCTAAAATTGCAATCAAATCATTTAAATAACTTATTTTTTGTGTTTCAGATAAAATCATTTCGTTTAATTCATGTTCAATTATTGAATCTTTTTTAATTATAAGATTTATGATATTTTCATTTGCAGATATAGAAGAATTAATTAAAGAATTAAAATAAGGTAATCCACCGAAAATAGAATACATTTTTATTTTGTCTTCTGAAGAATAATTTTCGTAAAATAATGAAGATGTGTAGTAATCAAAAGGGCGAATTAGCATTATATGATTAAATCTGCCATATGAATGGGAACCATATTCAATCATCTTTTTCATAATAGTCACATAGCTTCCTGAAATTATAATCTTCAATTTTGATTTGTTTTTATATTTATCAATAGCAACTGCTAAAGATGATTCAATAGAAAAATCATCATCTAATAGAAAAGAAAACTCATCAATAACAAGGACATATTCTTTATCAATTGATAGCTTAAAAGCATAATCAAAGAAATCATCAAAACTATTAAATTTAAGATTACCAATATTTAAAGCATGGCAAAAGGATTCTCCAAGATATTCTAAATTTAAAAGAGCGGATGTTCTTTTGCACTCATAATGTATAACTACACCATTATAGTCTTTAATTGCTTCATTTATAATTTCAGTTTTGCCAACTCTTCTTCTACCATAGATCATAATACTTTCAAATTTTGTGGATTTAAGACTATCACGTATTTCTTTCAATTCTTCTTCTCTACCAATAAACATATTATTCACCTCAATAATAGTATATACCTAATTTTGTTTTTACGCAAATCCATTTGCGTCAAATTTATTTGCATAAAAATAAAATATACAATTGTATTGCTATTGTAAATACAATTGCGTCTAATGAATATAGATAAATTGTTTTAAATTTATGTAAAAATCAATTAAAATGTAAAGGAGATTGTACATGGCAACAAAATCATCAAATTTATATGTAAGAATTGAACCAGAAGTTAAAGAAAAAGCCGAAAGCATTTTAGCAACACTCGGCATTTCTGTTTCAGGTGCAATTAATATGTTTTATAAACAAATCATTTTACAAAAAAGGAATTCCATTTGATGTAAAAATTCCTTCTCCTACACTTGTAGATATCACTAAACTATCTGATTATGATCTTGATGAAGAGCTTGATAAATGATATCAAGATATGAAATGTGGTCGAACAACAAAAGTAAAAAAATAATGTTACATTTAATATTAATCAAAGGCAACCATTTTTGTACATTGGCTGCTTTTTATTTTGAACTAAAAACAATAAAATTAGCACTCAACACTTGACAGTGCTAAAAAGTGAATTATAATGTTATTGTAGTTGTTTAAGGGGGATTAAAATTATGCAAGAAACAAAAGAATTTAAAACAGAATCAAAGCGTTTGCTTGATTTGATGATTAACTCAATTTATACCAATAAGGAAATATTCTTAAGAGAATTAATCTCAAATGCATCAGACGCAATCGATAAATATCATTATTTATCACTTAGTGATGATAAATTAAAGAAAGAAGATCATTATCATGTTTTCTTATCTTATGATAAGAATTTAAGAACTATTACTATTGAAGATAATGGTATTGGTATGACTTATGATGAAGTGAATAACAATTTAGGTACTATTGCTAAATCTGGTTCACTTGAATTTATGGAAAAATTAAAAGAAGCTAATGAAAGTAAAGATCAAAAAGACATTGATATTATTGGTCAATTTGGTGTTGGCTTCTATTCTTCTTTTATGGTTGCTAGTAAAGTAGTTGTGGAAACTAAGTCTCCATTCTCCGAAAAAGGATATCGTTTCACTTCTAGTGGCTCTGATACTTATGATGTTGAAGAATGCGATAAAGAAAGTCATGGTACAGTTATTACTTTATATTTAAGAGATAACACAGAAGAAGAAAACTATGATCAATACTTATCTGATTGGATGATTAAGAATTTAGTAAAGAAATATTCTGATTATGTTCGTTATCCAATTGAAATGATGGTTACTGAATCTGTTAATGATAAAGACGAAAATGGTAAAGATATTGAAGGTAAGTTCCATGATGAAACTCATCTTGAAGTTCTTAACTCCATGGTACCTTTATGGAAGAAAAATAAATCAGAAGTTAGTGAAGAACAATTAAATGAATTTTATAAGCAAAAATTCCAAGAATTTGAAGATCCATTAACATCTCTATTTATTAAGATTGAAGGATTAATTTCTTATAATGCTTTAGTCTTTATTCCTAAAGAAGCACCTTATAATTTATACTCTGATAAATATGAAAGAGGCTTACAACTTTATACTAAAGGTGTCTTCATTATGGATAAGTGTAAAGAACTTATTCCAGATTATTTAAGATTTGTTAAAGGCCTTGTTGATACAAGTGATATTTCTTTAAATATATCTCGAGAAATGCTTCAACAAGATACACAAATTAAGAAAATCGCTACTTCTATTGAAAAGAAAATTCTTGCTGAATTAGAAAGAATGAAAAATGAAGACTTTGCTAAATATGAAGAATTCTTTAAAGTATTTGGTGTTAACTTAAAATATGGTATTTATGAATCTTATGGTCAAAGAAAAGATAGTCTTAAAGACTTATTACTCTACCATAGTTTAAATGAAAATAAATACATTACTTTAAAACAATATGTAGAAAATATGAAAGAAGGACAAGACACTATCTATTATGCTTCTAATAAATCTAAAGAAGCTGTAGAAGCTATGCCTCAACTTGATGCTTTAAAGAAAAAAGGTTACGATGTTCTTGTATTAGTGGACGATATTGATGAATTCACTCTTGAAATGATGCAAGATTATGATGGTAAGAAATTCAAATCAATTAATCAAGGCGATTTAGACTTATTAAATGATGAAGAAAAGAAAGAAAGAGAAAATCTTGAAACTGAAAAGAAACCTTTAATTGACGCAATTAAAGAAGCATTAAAAGATAAAGTTAATGATGTAAAGATTTCTTCTCGTTTGGTATCTTCTCCAGTATGTCTTGTATCAGGTGTTGGTGTAAGTTTTGAAATGGAACGTGTCTTAAAACAAATGCCAAATCAAGGCGATATTAAAGCTGATCGTATTCTTGAGATTAACCCAAATCATGACTTATTTAAAGCACTTGAAAAAGTCTATAAAGATCATCCAGATAAATTAAATGATTATGCGACACTTCTATTTGATCAAGCAATGCTTATGGAAGGCATGAACATTGAAAATCCTGTTGAATTCTCAAATAAAATGTGTGCATTAATGATTGATGCCGCAAAATAATTAAATAGCAAAACAAAAACCATTAAGTGAAATATCTTAATGGTTTTTTAATGCTCTCTTAGTTTTGTTTTACACTTTTCTATAAAAAACAACTAGCAAAAAATACACTTTTCCAATAAAATTAGGCATAAAAAAATACACTTATTCCAAAAAGTGTATTTTAAATTTCATTATTTTACTTTATAGTTTTCAGCAATAAATGTAACATCATCATTTGCTAAGAATGATTTAGAATAATTAAATTTGTAAACTATATTATTATTTGTTTTCATAATTAATATTTGATTACTATTTAGAAAATCCCAATAATATTCATCGGCTTTATTATAATAACTATCATGCCAAATAGCCTTATGATTTTTATAAATTATAATATAATCACAATCATCATCGTTTTTATTTTCTGCAAAAAAATCACCGTTTCTAATATATTTTTTTTCATATTGAATAGCGGAATTATTATTACAAGAGCTTAATGCAAATAATGAAGAACACGCTAATAAGGATGCGACTAATAATTTTTTAAATTTCATTTTCTATATTTCCTCCAATGAAAATTATAGCAGTTTAATAACAAAAAAACACTAAAAATCAATATTTTTGTTATTAGGCATATTACTTAATTTTTTGTTTATTTGGTGTAAATATTCAACATTTAATAATTTTAAATTATATTTTGAAAATATTAATTTTGTTGGTAATGATAAAACTAGGAATCCTAGGTTAATACCTCCTACAATAATTAAAGATGGTGGCCAATAAATTTCTAAAGCATTAAAACAAGATATAGTTAATGCTACATTAGCTATTGCCACTACCACATACACTATCATTAGTATAGTTATATAGTTATTTTTAAAAATATTGTAGCAATATTTACAATTATCACATGTATAAAAATTTTTATAGTTTAAAATGTATGAAATTACGCTAGATATGTAAGATAATGATATAAGCCCCACTAAACTAACTAAGAATAAAAATGGTGAAAACGCATCTGATATTGCTAATGCACAAATAATTTCTAGAGCTACTACGATTAGAGCTATTATTATTAACACTTTAAATTCCATGTTTTTGTTACTATTATTATTCATAAAATTCCCTCCTAAACATGATTTTAATTATGAACACTATAGAATTTCTTCTTACCGATCATATATATTTGTTTATTCATCCACTAAGCAGATAAAGTGAACAGAAACTAGCGACGAATCTGCTTTTTACCCTTTGATCTTAAATAGGAATTATACCTATAACTTTCACCAGGACTGAACATTTAGGGTTTGGCTACTAGATCAGAAGACATGTCTTATAGTCTATTACTAGACATCACCCCTAAGAGCTTATTTTGGTGTTCCTATTAGGTTTCTGGATAGCAAGTCCATTCCATCATAGGTTGTTACTCACTGAGTTGTCTATTATCGCTCCGACACGTTTCTAGATTTAACATCGTATATGATTAGCACTATAGTTAACAGCGTTTCCTTTTGAATCCTTGTTTATAAATTACTAAATAAACAAACGCAACAATTACAATATCTCATAATTATTAACGCGCTCTTTTTCATGCACAACTACATCCCTGCCATTGGCAATGACTCTTCACAGGGTTATAGTGTTCATAATTAAAATCACTATTAGTTTTTATTATTCATAATAACTAGCAGGAATTTCTCCCTACAAATAATGTCTCTTTCTATACAAAATTATTATTCGTCCACATGGAACCTAAGTCTGAGCATATAGGAGCTACCAATATACTTCTTAGGTTAACAAGCCATGATAGGATTAATACCTATAACTTTTACCAAGCATTCAGAATGCTACATTCGTGCTGACATAAAACATGCATATTCCATTAGGATTCTAGATGATTTGGCTACTCGCACTATAAACTTGCCTTATAGACCTTTTTCAAAGTCTTCAAATCTGATGGAGTTGTTAGCGTTCCTTATATTTATGTAGTTTACCAGGCTACGATATAAGGATTATTCCTGACCGGCGTCTATTACCTCCACGACAAGAAATATGACTTATAAAGATGTATAGCATGCACTGATAAGCACAGACGGCTAGTTTCTAGTTTCCGACTTAATAGTTACCTAATAAATCGATATAGCTATATAACGTATCCGTCATATAACCATACTCTGCTTTTAAGCTTATCATCCATGCAAGTTTTCCTACTTCATTCACATGGTTTGCTAGCTATTTAGAATAATTTGTCACTTTTTTGGTGACACAAATATATTAAAACCAAACAAATAAATAAAAAAGTTTTCAAATTAAAATATTTTTTTGACCACCTTTTATACGATAAATACTTGATTATTTATATATTAATTGTTGTTTAGATACCACCAAAGGTGTACTATATGGTTGAAGAGGCGGTGACATTATGGAAAAAATTAAAGTAAATGTTAGTTCTTCTGTGGCTAATATTTTAAAAAAAGATATGGAACTATTCGGCTTTTTTAAAGGTGAAGATGATATTAATACAAACAAATTTATTAATACTCTAATTGCTAATTACTATGATTTAATTGAAGAAGAGGAAGAAAAATTAACTAATGATATTGCTATTATCATTAAAAAGAATGGGCAAGATGAAAATGAAGAATTATCATCCCTCATTGCTGAGTACTTTTTAGAATACAAATTCAAAGACGAGTTATTTGATACTTCTATTTCTTTTAAACCAACATCGGTTAGTAAAGAGGCATTTCTTAATATTGAGTCATCTATTAATAAAATGGGATTTTCTAAATATTTCCGCATTTTATTTTCTTCTTATGCAATGAAGCCACAATATAATCGTGAAAGGATTATATTTAAAGATAAAGTATCATTAATTAATGATGCAATAAAAAATAAACACGCCTTGTCTTTAAAGCAAAATGATAAGAGAGTGTTTATATTTCCTTATAAATTAATTTTTAGTGGTGAAGAATTATTTAATTATTTGATTTGTTTTGATGAGTCTAATAAACCTATTTCTTTACGTTTATCTAATATTGAAGGACTGGTTTATACTAAGAAAAAATTTGACTTAAATGCAGATATAAAAAACAAGCTTGATGTATTAATAAAAATGGGGCCTCAATATGCTTTTGATGTTACTGGTGTTCATGAATACGCTGTTAAATTAACAGATAAAGGATTAAAAATGTTTAAAAAAATATATATTCATCGTCCTAAAATTGATCGTAAAGAAGATAATATTCTTTATTTTAAATGTAGTTATCAACAAATATATCAATATTTTTTCCGTTTTGGTAAAGAAGCATATGTTATGTATCCTAACTTACTTAGCAAAAAAATGAGAAAGGATTATAGAGATGCCGCTAATCACTACTCGTTTGAATATTCTTTAAGTCAAAATAACTTAATTAAAGATTAACTAACTATATATTTTTTCAATTAAATCTTCTAAAAAGATAAATTGACCTTTAAAGTGCTGTAAAGCATCTTTGCCTATTGGTGGTATTTCACTATTTTTATATATGACATAGAAATCGACTTGATTTAAATCGTTTACTAATATTCCACCTCTATTATGAATTACGTCTATAATACTAGATAGATCCATTTCTTTGTGTATTATATCACTATGTAATCGGTATTTTTTATTTTCATATTCTGGTAATAGTAATTTTGCTTTATCTTCTTCTTCTACACGTCTATAAAGAGCGATATTTGTTTTGATTATTTCTTTTTCTTTTTTAAGCTTATTAAAGTTATTCATATATTCAATTGAATCATCTTTAGCATAATCTGATTCTTGAAGTAAAGTTAGTGCATCTATATTTTTTAGTTCGCATATTTTTTCTAATATTAACATAGCCATTTTAGAATCATCACTTGAAAGATGTTCTTGAATATCTATCATTTTAGTAGCTCCTACTAAATGAAGACAAGATTCTTTTAGACTTTTTTGCTTTGATGTTTCAATATATTTACCAAATATTTTTTGTACATCATAACAAATATAATGAATTGGTTCTTTACTATATCTCATACAAGAATTATATAAATGTTGTATATCATTATCACTTGACCATGCAAAACAAATTGTATCTTTGTCTTCCATAAGTTTTTTAATTTCTCCGTAATAATAATCAAACTCGGGTTGTGTGTAATAATAACTTTCGTCAAATGCTAAAGAAATAGGCTTATGTTTACCATATGCTCTTAAGTGGAATTTATTATTACTTCCTCTTCCAGGTGACATGGGTATTTCATATTTTACTTTAACTTTAAAATTATCATCGGTTAATATGTAACCAAATTCACATATTTTACCAATTCCATTAAAGCAATTAGAGCATTCTGTATCAAAAAATAAGAATTTCATTTTATCATCTGCTTTCTATTGCTATAAAATTAAACAATATAAAAAGATATAGCAATGATTAATTAGATAACACTACTCTCAAACCTAATAAATAAGGTAAATATGTTTTTAAATGTTTGAAAGTAATTAATGATAACACTACTCTCAAACTATTTGGACAATTAGCGGATGCTAGTAGAGGTTTGAAAGTAATTAAAGATAACATTAAATGTTTTTTAACTTCTTTATGATAATTTTTTGGTGTTATGCTTAATCCATCTAACAACCATTCTAACTGTTTGTATGTTACTTCTAACAACTTATTTTGTTCCTTTATCCAAAGGTATTTGCTTTCTTCCAATCGATGATATATTAACCAAAATCCATCACCGCCCCAATATAATATTTTTATCTTGTCTTTGCTTCTACACATAAATACTACTGCCACATTATCCATTATATTAAAATCCGGATTTATCATTTTTAGTTTTAAACATAATGAATCTATTCCACATCGAAAATCAATATAGCCTGTTACAATATAAAATGTTGGCTTTGTTTCCCTTTTATACATTTAAACACGCCTTTATTATCATTTTAATCAATTCTTCTTTAATTGATTAAGAGTAAATGTTAAATCATTTATTTTAAATGTAATTATTGATGAATTATCATCAATTTCTTTTATCGGTGTAATTGCTTTACTTACCTTTAATTCTTTGTTCTTAGTTTTCCACTTAATAGTATAAAACGAACTTGGCTTTACATTATTTTCATTACACCATGCAGTAATACTAATACCTCTCTCTTTTATTTCTTGTGTTGCTCTTTCAAATTGTTCTTTTGTCATTTTGTTGATTCCATTCATTTGAAAGTTTATTACTTTTTTATAGCTATTTAAATTGACGGATTCTATTACGCTTACAATGTTTCAAGAGACTTTGCCACTTCTTTAGCATCGTCTTTATCAAGTGTTTTTAGATATTCATCATCTTCCAAAATGCAACTTTTAAGAGCCATGTGAACTTGGTATTTCTCTTCATTGGTCAGCAAAAACAAATTGTCCATTTTCTCACCTCCTGACATCGTTTGTTACACCTAATTTAGCACTTATTTTTATTATGTCAAACAGGCTGGTTCAGGCTCGATTTCAAATTTGAGAAAATCTTAGTTGATATGTTGATTCATGAATAGATTATAGGAACCAACCAGGCACTTTTTGAGAAAATTTAAGTTAAATACCCTATGAAAACATTTTCATTAAAATTTTAATTTTGAATATTAGAAAAAATCACTACCACATTGTTGCAGTAGTGAGATAGTTAATTTGGTGATACTATTTTAATAATTGCATTTGCTAGTTCTTCTGCATCCGAAATATCATTCATTTTACCAAAACTAACCCTAATGGTTCCTTCGGCATAATCCTTATCAACATCAATTGCTTTTATAACATGTGAAACTTGATTCCTTTTACCATCACATGCAGATCCTGTAGATATATAATATCCCATCAAATCTAAACGATGAAGAATCAATTCACCGCTAGAATTTTTTATTGATATATTTATAAGTCCTGGCAGATGGTTGTTAGAATAACCGTTCCTAATGAAGTCTATATTTCCCTCTTTTAATTTAGCAATAAATCTATCTTCCATGACTTGTAGTTTTTCAATAGTTTTATTAATCTCAGATATTGATTCATCAAGAGCAGCTGCCATACCCACAATGGCTGGCACATTTTCTGTACCAGATCTTCTACCATTTTCTTGAGAACCACCATCAATAAACGATTTGATTGGTGTACCCTTTTTTATATATAAAAATCCTATTCCTCTGGGACCATTAAACTTATGAGCGGATGCAGATAACATATCTACATCTAATTCATTAACATCTATTTTTATGTGCCCTACTGCCTGAACAGCGTCGGTATGAATTAACGCTCCATATCTATGGCATAAATCAGAAATCTTTTTAATTGGTTCAATCGTCCCAATTTCGTTATTTGCAGTCATCACAGAAACTAAAATGTTATTCGATTGATACTCTTTCAAATAATTTTCTAGTTCATTTAAGTCAACGAGGCCATTAGAATCTACAGAAATAAATAGAGTTTGCACTCCTTTTTCTTTTTCATCTTTGCAAGCATTTAATATGGCGTGATGCTCAATACACGAACAAATAATTACTTTTTTACCAATGTTGCCATTAAAACACTTAATAGCCCAATTATCGCTCTCACTACCACCCGATGTAAAAAAAATCTCTTCTGGCTTAGCTCCGATACATGTAGCAACTGTGTTCCTTGCATGCTTTAAAGCATTTTTAGATGAACGAGAAAAAGAATATGGCTGTGATGGATTGCCAAAATCATCTAACATATATATTTTCATTTTATTAAAGGCCTCTACAGACAATTTTGTTGTAGCAGCATTATCAGCATAAATTGCTTTTTTCATTTAAATAATTCGCATCCTTCTTCTTTGAATTCTTCAATTTTTTCTAATAATTCATCAACGGTCACATTTAAAAAATCAGCAAGGCAATCAAGACAATAAAATTTTTCTATATCCTTCCCGAGAAGTTTTCTATTTAATGCTATAGTATCTTTATCAAGATTTTCTTTAAAACATGCAACACAGTTAATTTTCATTATTTACTCCTCATTTGCAACGATTTTAAAGTCAGGGATTTCTTTTCCTTTATATTCTTTATCAAGATAAATTTGTTGCATTCTAACAATTTCTCTCATCTTCATTGCTGGTTTAAGACAATAGTTTTTGAAATCTTTAACACTAATATCTGCCGTCTTTCTAACATTAGGAAATAATAATTTTAGATATGCTGTTGCTATTCTTTTAACAGCTTCAGTATCTCTTGTATCAGCTTTTTCAGGGACTTCTATTAGTCGATCAACTATTGTTCTATACGATGTATCATCTCTTAACAAATGCATAATGGAACAGAAGTACTCTGAATTTAATGCCCATCCAGTCAATTTTAAGTTATCATTCATTCTAGGAATGTCCCAACCTTTAATAAAACCATGAATTCGGTCCAATAATGCCGTTTCTTGGAATAGGTGAGGTAATTCATTAAGCATATACTGATATTCGTCCATATAATCTTGTGAAATATTCCCTAAGAAAACTATACCCGCATCTGCCTCTCCTTCGAATCCGTTAATATTAAATGTTCCGTATTCCATATAGCCCTGCAAAATAGAACGCATCTCATTATCATCATTAAATTTAACAAGTTTTATTTCATCAATTGCAACAAAGTCGTTTCCTTGTATAAAACCATATTTCCTAGAAACTGTGTCAAAAAACATCTTTGATCTGGTAACTTTACCACCATCAACCAATGCTCCATATTTACTAACATGTCCAAATAAATATGATTTGCCCGTACCTTTTGGGGCCAATTCGATTATATTTAATCTTTTTTCAATAAATGGAAGTAATCTAGTTAAAACCGCTAATTTTTGATGCTCATTTTCATATCCATCAGCATTATAATCAACAGCTCCTAAAACCAAATCAATCCATTCATGAATATCAAATTCATTTCTAATATCTTTGTAATAATCTAAATCAATTGTGTATGGACAAAAATTTTTGAAAGAGCATAATTTAATTTTACCCTTTTCTTTAGTTCTAGCTCTGCTTTTATTTCCTTTTTCTTCAAACTCAACATCAAAATTATCAGGGTATCTATAGCCTAATTCAACAATTCCCCATACATCTCTTGCACTGATTAAGTCGTCCTTAACATTCTGCCAGACATGTGGCTCGATTATCGTTTCTTTATTTGTTAAACCGAAATCAGGAAGTGAAAATGAAATAGCTTGCGTTGCTACATCAATATCGACAGAAATTTTAGTTAAAAACTTAACCCTTTCTCCGCCTATAACAATCCTATCTTTTATTGCTATCCAATCATCTTTACGAGGGATTCTTTTTTTTATAAATTCATCCATTCCGTAGTAATCAATATCGCCATTTTCATCTTGAAATATTTTTAATAAATAATCTCTTAAAAAAGATGGCAGATTTAGGTTGTTGAAAAAACTTGTGTTTTTTATGTCTTTAAAAACAACCATTTCGTCAAAATATTCTCTTAATTTATCAGTCATATTTATCACTCCCATAAATCATTAGTCTTTGCAGACTCTTTCTCTACACTGAATGTATTATCTTGTGATACTAATTTATCATTTGACCATACTTCAAATTGATAATCACCGCTTTTCTTTATGTCTTTTAATTCCGCAGTGAAATTTGTTCCGTCTGATGATATAGCAATATATGAAGCACCATTAATGTGTACTGTTACATTATCCAACCTATTACTAGTGCAGAATTTCAAAACAGCAACGGTTTTGAAACTAACTTTAATAATTTGGGTAATGACTGTAATAATAATTGAACTTGTCTTCTCTGTAATTTCAATAATAGGCACAACAACCTCTTCTAATGTTGCTCCACCATGCATTTCAACTTTACCGACACGTCCACCCTTGAATGAATTATAATCACCAAGTATACAATAATCGTTTTCAATTACTGCATTTGGTATAACTTCCATTTCAGGATAAGCCTTGCAGACTCTACCACCATGTTCACCTGTGGACTCAACATCGATTTTAACCATATCATTATTGATAATTGCCAATCTTGTTGCTCCATGGTCAGCAACAATAACTGCTTTACTATATCCGCCTGATTTTAATTTTTTTCTAATATTTGTTAAGCATTTATCAATGATATTAAATTCCTCGATAATGTGGATTGGTAATTTAT
Organism: uncultured Bacilli bacterium; assembly: GCA_934140155.1. Lineage (GTDB taxonomy): Bacteria > Bacillota_I > Bacilli_A > RFN20 > CAG-826 > RUG131. Next base: position 794,995 of record CAKPBC010000001.1, read on the forward strand.
TTTTATCAAAATCATAATCATTTTTACCATCGTGAATTAACTCATCTAATTCTTTTTCATCTTTTAGTTCTACACCTTTTTTAGCAAAGAAGTCTCTAAACTCTGTGTTTTCAGATGTAATTGATGGTAAGTTTGCTTTAGCAATGCGAACATTTATAGCAAGATTTTTTTCAGCACATTTTCTTTCGATATAACTTAAAAATTCAACACCCAATGCATCAACGAAATAAATTAATGAGTTGTCATACGATAGCTCTTCAAGCACCTCTGATCTATACATAAGAATACGGTTATAACTACGGTCACATGCTTCTTTATCAACAAGTGCTTTAAACTCTGGTGTCAAATGATTAGTAACTTTCAAATATTTATATTCTGAAAAATAATTATTTAAAAGATCATTCTTCATATTAAAATCAAGCAGATAATCGTAAAGATCTTTATAAACATGTTTTAATACATCAAGTAATTTGATTTTAGTGAATGATTGATAGTACTTATCAATTAGTTGTATTATTAATTTCTTTTCATTATCAGTATTATCTGTTAAATAATATAAAGCATCAGCCTCTTTATATTTAACCAAATTACAATACTCATAAATCACTGTATCATCACCGATATTTTTAAGAATTTTCTTTCGTTGTTCGTATCTATTCCAATAGCCTTCTTCTTTGTAATTGAGATCCAAGATCGACTCATATATTTTTGACAATACTTCGTTTGATTTTGTTGATTTATCTATTGCATAATTGATGGCCCAATTATCTGTTTTAATATTTTTAAATTTTCCAAAGAGAAAAATAAGCCATTTTTCAAAGTCATTTTTTTCAAGCCATTCTTCGATATTCTTAACATAATTTTTAGTATTGATAAATTCGCCTATTGTTTGTTCTATCGAGTCATTTTCAAGCTTTTCAAGCAAGGTACTCCAATCTTCAGTTGCACCAAATTTCTCCTCGACTTTCTTTGTGGCATTATCTTTTAAACAAAGCAAATCATAGGCATTTTTACATTCTTCAATGCCATATAAGGTATTTGGAAAGTCATTCTTACGGTATTCAGTTAATACGTAGAATTTTTCTCCAGACTTTCGTTCTATCTTTTTTAATGCTGTACTTAGGCTTTTTTCTGCAGAAACATAATTTTTATATTCATTATTAATGAAAACTAAAGACGACGGAATAGATGATTGACCATCATCAATCAAAACTTTATCTCTATTTCTAGGACTCTTTTCATTGATATATTTTCCACATTGGAATGTTAAAATCAAAACTTTAGTTGCGAAAGACATTTCCAATAACGAATGTATATTTTGCTTTAAAAAATCCTGACCGTATAGTTTTAAATATGTTCCTAAATCTGTGATAATAACAACTTTATCATCACATCTCCTAAGATATTCATATAAATTTGATATCCCAGGTAATTCCATGCTCGTAGAAGTGAAATCAAACATGCTCTTTTTAGGCATCCCGAAATATAATTGAAGAAAATCATCTCTTTCTTCAACGTTAGGAACATCAATAACAAGAGGTCTATTATCATTACTTGTTAAATATGATTGGATTCTATTTTTAATTTGTTCCTGCATAATATCCTCCTTACTTTTGATTGTTAATAATTTCTATACCTACAACCACGTTTTCTTTAACTAAATCTTTTAGATATTTTTTCAAATCATCTGGTGACATCGAATCAATCACATTGTAGACTTTCAAATTTCCACCATTATTGTATTTTTGAGTAGCCAATTTGCCGATAAACTCTTCAACAGCAGTACTCCCAAGCCAATTATATGGTGAAACAGAAACTCTAGATCTAATTGTTTTCTTAACATCAGCAACGTCATCTAATATTGTCGAATATGATTTGAGTACATTTTTCTTAAATGCATTATTTCTTGCAACATCAGAATTCAAATCATCAAAATATTTAAATCTTTCTAAATATGCAATTGCGTCATCTATTTTACCTTTTTCATTAAATTGGCCATTAATTACATCAAACATCGCCCTAGCTTCATCTTGTTGTTGTGATGGAACCATGCATAAAATTGGCATTGAATATTTATTGGACCAGTCTAAAGGTGAATCAGTATTCGTTTTAGTTTTCCATAATTCAACCAACTGATACTTAGACATATTAGCCTTATAATCACTCACTTCTGCTTCTAACTTTCTTTGATATTCGCTATTTTCGAGTGAAAATACATCGTATAGTTTAGCAGCAATAGCACTAACATCTTGATCTGTTAATCCGTCAAGATAGAAACCTTGAGTTTGAAGTAATATTGTTGTTTGGTTTTCACAGAAATTCTTGAATTGCTCTTTCTTTGTTTTTAAGCATTCTAAGAATGTAACTTTTGAATTATCATAGATGTAGTCATTCTTTTTTAATTGATAAAGAATTTCTAAAAATTCAGAGATTTCAGGCAAATCATTTTTAACTGAATAGAATGCAACTTTGAACATCTCACATTTTCTCTTCCATTCAGATAAGCAATCATCATATTTAATTGTTTTAGTGATATATCCATTACTTTCACATACTATTTCATACTCTACGATTGTTTCATTTATTTTTTCATCAACAGTATTTTTATTCCAAACCCAGTTAGATGCTTCGCTAAATTTTTTGCTAATTTCGTTAATGTATGAGCCAGCATCATTTAACTTTTCTGCTAATTTTATTAATTTTCCATCATCGTATGATTCAAGATACTTGTGCATTCCAGATGTACAATTCTCTCTAGTTAACAAATTTTTTAAATCACTGTCTAGCTTAGAATTATTAAGATATAGTCTGCCAATATCTAATGCAATATCAGTTTCAGTTCTTGCAGAAGTTGAGTTATTAGCCAGTTCTACATATAAATCAATTAGACTATCAACGGTGCTTTTATCGTTAACCGTAGAAAAATTACATGACTTTAATGTCCAAATTGGGAATTTATAAGAACTCATTTGTGAACGAACTCTTGATCTAGTATTTTCAACAGATGTGCATAATGATTCATCAATCCCAAAGGCATATGCTGTTGCCTTATTAAATTCACGTTGTTCTGGTGACATTTCAACAATATATTTTGTCTTATATTTATTAGAAGGAGTTTGTTGTTGCTTAATTATTTCCTCAATCATTTCCTTCATCTTTTCAACAGACATAGGTACAGTTGTTAAATCATCTGTCCAGTTATATGTATCATTAGCATATTCTTTAAGAACAAAGCCCATTACAAAGGAAGTTAAATTGCATGGTAAGAAGCCAAATGGTGCCTCAATTAATGCGTCATAAATATCACCAATTGATACTCTGGTTTCTTTTTCAAATTTAACTTTTATAATCTCTTCAACTTTGTTCTTAACCTTTGAAAGCAATTCATTAGGTCTGGCTGTCCAGTAGTTATCAACATTCCAAACGCCTGCAAATTGTTTTTCCAACTTGGTGTTTTCATTTGAAGATTTAAATGTTCCTTTGATTTCGCCTGTTATACCACACTCTGCCCCCTGCTTTAACGCATTTGAAGCATACATGTTATCAATAACATTTACTTGTGTTTCCAAAGCATATGCAAAATGCTCTTTATCAAATTCTTTAACAGCCATGTTGATTTCAGATTCAGATGTACACATAGTCCTATCAACATCCATAGAGCTATAAACTCTGCATGTGCCGTTTTGAATAGATAATTTCCATCTCCTCAAAGATTCTTTTGCATTTTTATCATATGTTCTGGCTTGGCCCTGGTCTTTGCCCTTTTGATAATTGCAATTAGCCATATTTTCAATATATTGATTAAATAAATCAGCACTTAAGTAATTACCAGAATAATCAATAAATATTACTTTATTAAAGCCATCATCTAATGTTTTACTAATCTCAGTTTTAATACGATCACTTTCTTCTTCATTTCTAGCAAAAATATAAATTGCATATAATCTTGATGGATGATTATCAGCATCCGCCTTTAATCTTGAAAGCTCCATCCTAATATTTTGATATGTTAATAACTTCGTAACAAATCTAATATCTAAATTTTTAGGAAGTTTAAAGTCATTTACAAATTCAGCTTCCTCAATTAACTTATCTGTTCTTATTTCTCTTGTTAATCTTTCCTTTTCTTTATTAATCTCTTCAAGATTACCATTTGACACAAGAGCGGAATATTTAACTGCTCCGCCACCCATTGGCCTTTCAAAGATTATTTGTTCTTTAATTAAACCATCAGCGATTGAACTAGCGTTACCTGGAGTAATATTTGTTCCCTCAAATGCCATTCCTAAATTCTTCTTATTAGGAATAAATAGAGCAACCGAATCCCCTACTTTCTCATTAATAGCTTGAAGCAATAATATAGTCTTTAACACACGTTTTTGCTTGGTCATTAAATTATGGGATTCTGTTCTCCCATAAACATCAAGAATCATTCTTGTTTGTGGAGCTAACTGATCTCTTCCTTTTTCATAGAAGAAATCCCAAAGCAAATCTACTGTTAATAGATTTTCATCGTCTTCTGGTCCATAGTTATCAATAAACCATTGGAATCCTTTTATCTCATCTCCCCTATCATTTTTGATAAAGTCAAACATACTTCTTTGGTTTGAGTCAAATGCAGAAGCAATATGTTTCAATACCAAAGCAGCATATGGATGAATTGGCAAAACGCCTTTTAATTCTTTATCACCAATTTTAGCTGTCCTTTTTACTTCTTCTCTAGAGTCATGAGTTTCATCATATAAAGATTCAATAATTTCATCCCAATCTTTCAATATTGCTGGATCATCCTTTTTTTGCATTGCATGGCCAGTCAAGATAAAGGCCATGTTATCAGGTAATTCTATTGAACAATGTGGAGCGATAAATCTTCCGTTTATTTTTGTTTTTAAATCGCTCTTTGAGCTTTCAAAGAAAATGTCTGATTTATGAGTAACTATAACGAAGTAAAATGGATAACTTTCACTTAGTTCCGCTAAATATTGGAATCCAGATAGATCGCCTTTGTTAAGACTAAAGTAATCAGAAAATTCATCCCAAATAAATAGGATTGCTTTTAAGTTGTTTCTATCGATTACATCAATAATCCATTCTCTTAAATCTTCTTTTTGTAAAACAAATGGTTTGATGCCCTTTTCCTCACCAACCATTGATATTTTTTCAGTTAAATCTTGAATTGCATTTTCATCTGTGTATGTCTTTAAATTATCAAGAAGTGTGTCAGCATCTGCTCCGCCGAATTTGGTTCTGTAATCCTTTTGGATAATTGTATTGAAATATTGTCTATTAGCAGAATCACTCAACCAATTAATCATGGCCTGCTTGATACCTACTTGTCCTGTGTAATCGTAACCATTAGAAATCAAAGATTTGATAATACTTTCTTGTACCAAATTTACAAGAATGTTGTCATTTCTAACATTTGATGAACCATATCTATGAACTGTTAGAACTTTCTTTTGTTGATTCTTAATGTTGTAAAATTCATTATATAAATCATCGCTTTTGAAAACTGATTTATACTTATTAAAGTATTCCTTCAATTCATCATTAGAACAATCTAATAACTTCTTTAATGTTAAAACAGCATGCGATTTACCAGTACCATATGCTCCTTCAACCCAAATTGATAGTTTTTGTTTGCTTGTTAAAACACTCTTGGTTTGTTCCAAAAGCCTAATAAATGACTCATGTGGATAGTATGTTTTCCAATGGTTAGGTTGTGTTTTTATAACATCTTCATTTACAGCTGGGAAGTAACTTTCATTTATTTGAAAATAATTTCTATATTTATTTGAATTCATCCTTTTGTGCCTCCTTAAAACAATTCGAGAACATCATCCGATGTTTTATCATTCCTTAAATTGATATTGTCAAGATCTAAGGTAAATGAAACTGAAATTAGGTCAGGATAATTAATTGCTAATCCCTGTAACACTTTTTCCATTGTCTCCCTATTCAAGCCAAATATCTCTGTTGGACTAATTCCATCACTCTCAATAGAATGATTTAGTAATCTTGTAAGTGAAAATTGATAATAACTTCCACAGTTTTCCGCAAATTTGTATAGAGCATATAAAACAACTTTTGGATCTGGATCATACCATGCAGTTCTAAATATCTCAGGGTTCTTTTTATCTGATTTTTCTATAGCTCCCATTCCGACTTTACTAAAGCTCAAATCTAAAAGTCTTGAATAGGCTCTAAATATATCATTCGCTGCTCTTTCATTTGTACAGTTCTCATTTTCTAATAGTTTAGATACTATATATTGCTTATTTAATATTTCATTGAAACTAATATTCTTGATATACCAATTGACTTCTGGTGTATATGATAAATTAGTCAACATCAAAGCCCATGATGATTCATTATCCAACCCCATATCGTCAATTATATGAGCAGTTTTTGAAAGTTTACCTTCATCTAGTAAATTTGCATGTTTTAAGAATGTTGTAAAAAACTCGACCTTTGGGCCATTAATAGAAGGCGATACAAAGAACTCTTCTTTTTTGTCAAAGAATTCCTCAAGCCATTCAATTAAAGGTGCATGTGTTGAATAACAGTTTAAACTCTTTGTCTTCATTTTATTATCTCCTTTTGGCAATTCCAATGACTTATAAATTAAGCAACCTCTGTCAACTTTATGACATTGCGTGCAGTGATGACATTCGTCTGATATGTGAACTTGACCATTTTCCATTTTAATAAACCCGTTATGACAATCAGCTGCACATTCTCTACAACCAATGCAACATGCTGCTTTATGAAAAACGTTTTTCAAAAATTTAACAAATACAGCGTCTTTTTTAGATAACTCATTAGGAATGATGACATCATAACCATTTTCATTTTCCTTAACTTCAAAAGAGTAAACATTTCCTCTATATGAGATATCATAAGGACTCGAATCGTTAACTAAAACGCCAACAGTTTTTATCCATTCTTTCCAGTCAGTTTTAGGATTGGTTATATGTAGAACTTGATATTTAGAAAGATTTTCTTCTTTACATCCTATTTTTATACTAACATCTCTGCCATTCATTCTGGCCTTCCATCCAGTATTCTCTAAAAACTCATCTAATCGATCACCAGTAAATTTGTCTTTATAAAGTTCTTTTATGATTTCTATAAACTTGTCGTATTCTTCTCTATAACAAGTCCTTCTAAAGAATGAATTTTTTTCAGAAACCATTGGACATACTAGACACCCTGCTCGACTATTGCCTTTCTTATAACAATCATTTATTGGTAATTCTCTAGAATAAATGTATATGTATAGTTCTGCAGAATTCCAGTCCAATATTGGGTTGCAACTCAACTGTCCTTTATGTTTTTCGCCAACTCCAATATAATCATAATCACTTCTAGCAACACTTTCACTTGCTCTGACACCAACAAAAGCCATTCCTGTAAAATTAGCTTTTCCTGTAACTTCTCTAAGAAGTAATATTTGTGGAGCTGTTTTATGGACACTACAACACCATCTCGTAACCGTAGCTGGTGGTCCAAAGCTTTTCCACGATTCTAATGGATTTAGGTGAGATTTAGATTTTAATAGCTCTATATCCTCTTTCTTACAGATATTCTCTATCTTATCAACCAACTTGTATGTATCAGGAAACTCCATTCCTGTATTACCAAATAACACTTTAAATTCATTGTGTGGTAATGCTCTTCTAACAATATCAAATGTAACAATAGAGTCCTTCCCTCCACTAAATGCAACATAATAAATATCTACTTTCTTTCGATATTTTAAGTACGTTTTATATGTTTCCTTTATGGTATACTGAGCCAACTGATCCATTATCGTTTTATTCTTCTCTACCATTTTCTTTATATCGACAAAACGCAGTTTATCACCATTAGGTTCAGGATCTTCTATTATAACAATTTCTGGTGCAGTACACATTGTTCCACCTTTTGTTTTTGCAACAAGTCTACCTCTATAGAAATAATTATTTGCTTCTGCCCACATATATGGATAAGTATCATCTTTGTCGTATTTCCAATATTTATCAAAACCTAATATATCTAATTCCTTATAATAAACAGGTCTTGGCTCCTTGCTCATTTGCAATGGAGTGCTATTCAACAATATACCGCCTGTCTCTTCATCCCATTCATATGAATACATGGTGCCACCTCCTTTTAAATTTTCGCCTTGCTAATGAGTAGATCAATATTTTTGAATTTTCTTGTCAAAATATAGTCATTTTCTTGAAGGTACTCAAAGGCTTTCTCTTTATTAAATAATCTATTTTCTTTGATAACGTCAACTATTAAGTTGTCAAAGCTATCGTAAGCATCTTTTCTTATTATTGCACCTACTGGTTTCTCTTTATTAAATGCAGCATTTATAGTTGCAAACTTCTTACTTTCGGAGAATAAATATCCTTCCAAAACATAATAGTTCCACGGATATTGCAAAGTAGGAAATTCAATAAAGTTAATAACATCTAAATAAGATATATATTTCCCACTACAATAATTCAAAATTGCATTATCAATTTTCTCAACATCAAAATTAATTAAATCACGTCTTAAGTATGTATCGGCATTAACTCTTATTGAAACTTCAAAAACAGCATAGTAATCAATATAATTTTTGTGAATTGAATCTCTGAAAGTTTCAAGTTCTTCAAGAGTGAATTTTTCTCTATTTCGACAAAATTCTCTATATAATTCCTTAACATCAATTTTTCTGTCTGGTTCGCTTATTACATCACCTTTAAAGCTAAACTCATCATTTAGCCACAATTTGATAGCGTTTTTGAAACCGAGATCAGTAACTTCTGGATTCAATTCTAATAATTCAGGTATCTCTTCTACAATGAATTTATATAATTCTGTACCGCTTACCTGATCATTTAATTTGATCTTTTCTTTTAGATAATCTCTTATCTGATTCAATTGTTCATCTTCAATTTGGAAGATGTCTTTATAAAAATATGATTTACCTCTATAATTAACAACAAAGTCTCTATCTCTTAGCATCTCATCAATTGCTTGAGGTGTTACATTTGGCAATTTAGAATAGATTTCAGATAGTTCCATTGGATGTCCAGTATTCATGAAAACATCTATTAAGTCTTGTTTGAAATCAACCGACTCGCCAAATTTAGATAAATATTCGCTATCGAATTTATATACGCCAGCAAACATGAATTTCAAATACTTCTTTAGCATATCAACACTGAAATCAGCATTTAATTTGTCCGCAAAGTTATCATAAATAACTGAGTAATAGATAACTGAACTAATATTGCCTAAATTCTTATCAATAAATTGTTTTATGCTAGTGTGTGTTTCTTCATCTATGATCGATGGCAAATAAATTTTTCCCTCACTACAGAAGCCAATCGTTAATAGTTCCTCTTTATATTGCTCTTCAGTATCATCGAAATCCTTACCATTCAATTCAGAGTATGCTCTCTTAAATTTTCTTTTGCGCATTTCGTTTTCATAAGCAAATCCATCTGAGAAGTATTCTTCTAAAACTTTTCTATAATCGGGATACATATTTAAACGTTCTTCAACGAGTAGCATCTCACCATTATTGGAATTAGAAATGATAGGCTTTATAATTTTCTTGCCTTCTAGAGCATCTCCTAGTGTTTGTCCGTTTTCGGTTTTCCATTCAACATTTCCGTTTGCACTTCTAGCTAATATATGCTTAGCTGCGGTTGACGAAGAACTAAATACATAATCTCTCAAGAACTTACCATCTTTTATCACACCACTTAATTGAAGCTCTCTTCTTTTTTCTCTTTCATTATCACTAAATGATGTCCCAGGATTAATAACATAATTGGATCCTGCAAGAACTTTATACTTTCCATTTTCTATAATCATTTGAGCAGATATACCATCTTTTGTTCTAATATAGAAAGCCTGATTCTCGTATCTTATGCCTGGACTTGTCTTTTTTTCATCTTTTGACTTTTCTTCAATTATAAAAGCTTTATATCTATTCAATGCATACCAAATCCATTTTGCATCATCATCTGGCAAACCATTCACCTTTGTTTTTATAAATGTCATTAGTTGAGACAAGTCATTTATATTGGTAATTGAATAAACATTTTTAATACTTGATGTAGACTCATTTAAGATATCATTAACATCACGAATTAAATCAATACACCTTTGAGCGTGTTTTGCAGCTCTATATGCCTTTCCATCGGTTTTATGGTTTTCAATATAACTATCTTTTATAAAAGAATAGAAATCGACTTCTGACATAGCAATTGTATATTTTTTGTCTTTGTTTTCAGATTGATTATTATTTGTTCCAATTACTTGTTTATGAGCTTCATATAAAATTCTTTCAAATTCTTCTCTATTGTTCTTATAAATATTTGCAACGGCATCAAACATTGCGGTTCTATGCATAGCTGAACGGTCAGGATAGAATGATAAAGCTATGTTAGAAAGTTGAATATTCATGCCGTTAAGATTTCTAAATTTGTCATCTATTTTTTGACCATTGTGAATCGCACGTGTTCTTAAGTCGTTTGAAAGTTTTGACAATATTTCGCTTTTATTTCCTTCGTTATTTTCTATTTTCCAGAATGCCTCAATTAATAAAGCAGTCTCAAATTTATCCCATCCCACACGAGTAGTTGAACTTGATTCTTCTTTTTTAGCCTCTGGAACTATCTTATTCTCATAATCTTGCTTAGAAATGTCTTCGTATGTTGGATGATTTAGTTGAATTGTTTTAATACCTATCAATTCGTCATCAAATTTAATTTTTACGGTGTTGGCTTCTTTTGCAACTATAATTCCAAAACCAAATTTTAAATGATAAACAAATCCAATATCATCTTCTTTATCGACGGAAAGCATCATTTCATTTTGATTCTTAGCAAAATAATCATTAACTTCATCAACAGCTTCAAACACATCATCTAAATCTATTTTCTCGTCACTTAATGAGAACGTCTTGTTAATTTTGGTGAATTTTAAGTTGAATTTGCTATCAGAATAGAACCTTAATATTTCACCAGTTAATTTAACTCCAATAATTGATACACGAATATCTAAAGTTAAATCTGGTGTTTTTGACAATGCATATTTATATATTTCATAAAATTTCCTTGTGGCATCATAATCATTGAAGAACTTATATATATCGGCTGTCTCTCCTGTTTTAAATGATTCATCATCAGAAAAATCTTCTACGTCATGATTATTATCGTTGTTTACTTCTGCAGCGTTTTCAATATACACATTTTTTAAGAACACTTGGTAATGTTTACTTAAAGAAACAAACTGCTTATAAGTTTTCTTGTCTTTTTTCTTAAATTTTTTGTCTAAAATAATTTTGTTTCTTAAGTCACTATAAATCTTGGGATCGGTAATTTCCCAAACGTTCATATCAAAGCAAACACAAAAAGCTACCTCTATAGTATTCGCTAATTCAATAGGGGGAGTGTTTTTTAACTTACTAGTAGATATCCAATTTATAAACGCTTGTTTACAATCCATAATAATTCTTCTTCCGACCTTATTTTACTTCTGCATTTCAACTTTTATATTGTGTTTTTCACAAAAGACTTCAATCTTTTTCTTTGCTGCTTTAGTTGGTTGATATATTCCATTTTCCCATCTATTTACCGATGTAAAAGAAACACCTAGTATTTCTGCTAGCTCTGTTTGCGATAAATCTAGCTCGGCACGAATTCTAATGATAGTAGCTGGATAATCAATGTTCATGTTACGCCTCCGTGAAAATATTAAAATCTATATAGAATTATATCACTTTTCTTATTTATAGTCTATCAAATGAGCCTATATTTTCTAAAATTGTGAAGTGTAAAAGTAAATGCAACAAAGCAAAGGCAAAAGGAAAAATCAGATAAAACAAGCGATAAAATCAGTAAAAAATGAAAGTATACTTTAAAAATAAGAGAAAAAGTATTAATATGTGTATGAAGAAGAGTATAGAAAAGTTCTTAGTTAAAATGTAGTTTTTTAACTAATTGCAACCATTAACGACACTTCTTCAGGCATTGGATTTAAACTAGCTTGTAACTAGTTTTTAATCTTTTTAAGCAAAGCAGGTGTTAAATTGACGTCATCGCAATTAACTTTGTAAATGCCTATAACGTCTAGAAACTCTTTACCGAAAGCTGGGCTTTCAAGGATACATTGGTAAGGAGTTTTTTTGTTTAAAGATTTTCTATGGTAAGAGTTAATATGAGAAAATAAAGTATTAAGATCACTTTGATTCAAATTATCAAAAGACCAACCCTTGTATTGAATATAACGAACTAAAACATGATTTCTTTCACAAGCACCTTTTTCAAAAGATGCGTTAGGATGACAAAAGAAAATATTTAAATTAGGATGAATATTAATAAGTTTAAGAAGATTATCAAATTCAGTGCCATTATCAGTTAACCAGCAATTTGCAAATGTTTGATAAGTAGCAATGGAGGTATTATCTTCTAATTGTTTTAAACTAGTTAATAAATTATTTAATGCATTAAATACTTCGATTTTAGTTTTATTGTTAAGTAAAATACCAAATTGGAATTTATATTCAACAATATGAATAGTAAGAACAAAATGTTTTCCATCAATATTACCAATAACTGAATCAAGTTGAATAGTTAAAGAATTAGGATATAATATGATTGTTACTTCTGAAATTAATAATGATGCAATGAAAATATACGAACTCTATCATAATTTATGGAAGATTGAAGAAACATTTAGAGTTATGAAAACTGACTTAAATGCGCGTCCAGTTTATATGCAAAAAGAAAATGGCATCTATGGCCACTTCCTCATTTGTTATTTAGCTGTTTTATTAATTAGATTACTTCAGCAAGATATTTTTAAGAGTCGATATAGTGATTCAGAAATAATTAAATTTATTCGTAATTTTAACGTGACAAAAGGATATCAAAATATCTATACAAATACACTTTTAAAAAGTAAAATGGCCGATGAGATAGCAAACTCATACAGCCATAAAATTACAAATTTATATCTAGAATACAAAGAAATCAAAAAGATACTTAATATTGCCTAGGGTAGTACAAAAACCTTATTTTTTCAAAAGTCAGGTACACAACTAAAATGCTCTATAACCATATTTGATTAACAAATCAGTTACTTTTCTTTTGAACTCTCTTTCATCAGTTTTATCATCTAATTTATAATCAAAGCTTGCTCCATTATAATTAGCGTAACTATGTATGTCTTTAGCGCCAGAACTAGATAAAATGCCTTTAATTTCTTCTTCTGGTTTTGGACAAGCAAAAATACATTTTATTTCTAATTGACCTAAGCAATTTGTTGTTATGTCGATATTAGTGGCTCCTAGTTTTTCTAGACTTGTTTTAATGCTTTCTTCACTTTTTTTGAATTCGACATGAATATTTGAGTATTTCATAAATTTGATCTCCTTTATTCCACACTCAAATAATAGCAATATGGATGTACTAAAAATGGTACATATAAAAACACTAGATTTGATTCTAGTGTTAGTTATGATTATTGATATTTATCTAATGCTTTTTTAAGTCCATCTTTTACCTTATTAACTAATGATTCTGGTGATATGACTTTCATTACACTAGAATATTGCATTATCCAATAATATAAGGCATTTTCATTACATTTAATTGAAGCATATAATTTATCATTATCATTTATTATTTTAGCATTTTCTCCAAACCAGTCTTTTACATATAATATTGCGGATTCATTTTCTAGTTCAATTTTAGCATCAACAATATTACCTCCAAACATATAAATGTTTTCATTCATATATTCGGTGATTGAAAAATTATTAGGAGCATCTTTTAAATCGCTAATATTTTTAATATTCCAATCTTCTTTGATTTCAATATTCATCATATATTCAATTCTAAATGTTTGTAATGGACTATATTTTTCACGGTAATTACATAACAAATAATATCTTCCATAGTTATTTATTAAATAATATGGAGACACAATAAATTGATATCCATTCATCCTAGTTGTAGGATTACCATTTTTATCGTAAGCTAAATATTGAAAGCCAATTCTTTTTCCTTTATTAATTGCTTCATGAATTATAGAAATATTATATAAAACATCTTTACTATTAGTTCTACTTATTTTTTCAGACTTAAAGATATAAGAATAATCATTTTTTTGATATTTAGAAAAACAACTTGATATGGATTCTGCAATCTTTTTAGCTTGTTTGCCATTTATACTTGGACTAGAAAATATTGCATCAATTAAAAATGATGCCTCAGTTGGATCAAATGTTCGAGATAATAAAGCAAAGCCGCCTTTACTTCCTTTATCAATATCATAATTTAATTCTTCTAAAAGAGATAAAGAAGAAGCAATACTTTTTCTTTCTAATTCAATTTGATAATTCTTATAAATTAAATCAATAATATCTTTTTGTGTTAAATAATGATTTTCATCGGAATATTCTTTTAACACTTCTAGTACTAATAATATTGATGCTTTTTTATTTTCAATCATAATAGGAATCCTCGATAGTTAATTGTAACATAGAAATAAAAAACTACGAAATAATTATTTATAAGTCAGTTTTGTATATGTTATTTTAGTACCATCTTTTGGTTTATTCATTTTATATACTTCGAAATTTTTTGTAGAAGAGCATTTGAGTATTAATTGTTCATTTCTTTTTGAAACCATAAATCCCAAATAAATTCGCTTTATTTTTAATGAACTAATTTTGCTGTTTGCGTCCCCAAGAATTCGCCATTCATCTTGATATGACCAATCTGAATCTTTAGTACATATAAGTTCATAAAAACTTTCTACTCCATTTGCTACTTTGCCATTTGAAATTTTATAAACTATGCCACCAATAACAAATTGTGTTATTGCATTAATAATACCATTATTAAATCTTTTTGTATAAACAACAGGTAAAATATTACAAGTTATCTTTTCGGGACTGGGTAGTTCATATTCAATACAATACCCCTTATATGTGTTTGCATAAAGTGACCACATTGGTTTGTTATCGCGTTTTGTTGTTAATGAGCATACACCAATTTTTTCTTTTAAATGCATATAAAAAGTAAATAAGTCTTCAAGACATTGACTATCAAATATTTTTGAAATTGATGATTGTATATTAAGTATAATATTTAATAACAAGTGTTTTTGCTTGATAGTTAAATAATTTATTTTATTCAGTTCTTTTTTTAGATAATCAGTACATATTTTCCCATCAACAATGCTTCTTTTTATTAAAGATAAAATATCTGACTTTTTAATTTTATTTTGGTGAGGATATCTTAATACAATATTGGAAATGTACTCTAGTACTTGAGTGTTAAGAACAAAATGATTATTTTTGTTTCTATATACATTTTCAAAATCATTATTTGCTGATAAACAATCAAAAGGGTCATCTAAATTAATAGCAGGTGACAAATATACATATTCATTTTTAATCATATCTAATGTGTATTTATCAAATTTTCTATATTTAAATAGTGCCTTAGGAAGTTTTAAAATATATTTTTCTCTTTCCTCAATTGTATTTTGGTAGATTGTAGACCTACTAAGCGTATTTAATCGTAAATATTCTTTCTTTTCTTTATTATTCACTTTTATCCCACCTCATAAAATAAGCTTTTTAATAATCAGTATCATATTACCATTTATTGCTACAATTTCATATTGTAACAATGAATTTGTGTGTGAGAATTTATAAAGATAGAAATATAACAAGTGATGAAAGTTAAAAAAAGTGAATTTTATAGAGTGGTGCAAAGTGTTAAAAAAGTATTTAATTTAAACAGTTGCTTAGTTTTTTTATTTAGATGTGAAAATAATGATTTATGGATATACAAGAGTAAGTACAAAAAAAACAAATTGATGGGTATGGATTAGAAGTTCAAAAGAATGAAATTATAAGCAAATAATGTTTTATTGCATCTATATTTTTATCAATTAATAATGTTGAATAGGAACATAGAAATGATTATTTATCAAAATGTTTTTAACAAAATAAAAAAAGATACCTAACCCATAAACTGAACTATGTCGTTTTTAGAAAAATTACCATGTGACAATTTCATCAACTATAGTTCTCTGTTCTGTAGATGTTTTTCTTAGATAAATTCTCGTTGTTTCAATGCTATCATGTCCCATAAGATCTGCAAGAAACGATATATCATTATATTTTTCAATGAAATTTTTAGCAAATAGATGTCTAAATGAATGTGGATATACAACATCTGGATTTATTCCGTAACATATCGCATGCTTTTTAAGACCCATAGATATTCCTCTTGTTGTAATTTTTTCTTTTCTAGAATTTAGAAATATGTAACCAGTATCAACAGAAGTTTCATCAAACCATTTCAAAGCTTCCTTTTGGAGCTTAATAGGAAAATAGATTCTTCTCATTTTTCCACCCTTTGAATATAGATCAAGGTAGCCTGTTTTTACATGTTCAACTTTTATCTGAATAAGTTCGCTAACTCTAGCTCCTGTTGCAGTCAAAAATCTAACAACAAAATACCATTCCCATTTTTTATCTTTTTTTAATTTATTCTTAAAAAAAATATAATCAGCATTACTTATAACATTTTCAAGAAATGGTTTTTGTTGGATTTTTATTGCAGTCAATTTCATACTGCCTTTATTAATAAATGATAAGTATTTATTTATCGCTTGAATTCTTAAATTGACTGTTTTGGGCTTGAACTTTTCCATCAAATAGCCTTTAAAAGCTAAAAGATTAGTACTATTAACATTTTTATAAAGGTTAAGAAACATTATTACAGTTTGTTTGTAGACCTGTATTGTATTCGTAGACATCTCCTCTCTTTTTAAAAATTTACAAAATTCATCAATCATATTATTACCTCCTTAATTGATAAAAAGTATCAATATCAATTATAAGGATAAAATTCTGATAATTGTTATTATGAGAAAAAAGGTAATACAGTTAAAAATGTAACTTCTGAAATACCTTTTGATATTCCGAAAAATTGGTCATGGACAAGATTATCTTCTATAGGCACTACAAATATAGGTTTAACATATAGACCAGAAAATATATGTGAGAATGGAACAATTGTTTTACGTTCTTCAAATATTAAAAATAATAAAATTGATTTAAATGATTTAGTACGTGTTAATTCTGTTATTCAGGATAATCAATATATAAATAACAATGATATTCTAATTTGTGCAAGAAATGGAAGCAAAGCACTTGTCGGGAAATGTGCATTATACACGTATAAAGATAAAAAAATGTCATTTGGTGCATTTATGGCTATTTTTAGAACAATATGTTACAAATATACTTATTATTATTTTTTATCAAAACAATTTAGATCGAATTTTGAAAATGAGAATAATAAGCAAATTAACCAAGTTACGCAAGACATTTTAAAAAATTCTTTAATTCCTATTCCACCATTGCAAGAACAATATAAAATATGTGAAACAATTGAAAAATATTTTGACTTGTTAAATAGTATCGGAAATAATATAAATTCAATAAAAGAATTAGTATATTGTATTAAAAATAAAATTTTAGAAAAATTCTTTGGTGAAAATGCTTCCTATAAGTCTTATTATCCAAATTATCAAATAAAAGATTTATGTAAACTTGATAAAAATGATGTTTTAGAGCAAG
>CAKPBC010000002.1 GCA_934140155.1 uncultured Bacilli bacterium
TTCCATTGTTTTTTCCTCCGACACTATTCTATATCTTGTTCGATTCTTTTCTATTACGGTCGATCTTTTTCGCTTACCTTAAAAATATGCTAAATCCTTTCAAATAACACTGTTTTAGGCTCAAAAAAAGGCTTGATACATTATTTTCTTTGTATCAAACCTATGATTCTATATGGTGCCTGCGGCCGGAATCGAACCGGCATGGCTGTTAACCGATGGATTTTGAGTCCATTGCGTCTACCAGTTCCACCACGCAGGCATATAATTATTGTATCAATATGCCTAATGATAATCAAGCACAAAAATTTGCATGATAAAAATTCCTATGATAAAAAGACGCTGCCAATAATAAATATATAAAGGAAAATAAATTTTGTAAAAAATTAGCACTCTACTATTGACATTGCTAAAATTGAGTATATACTATAGTTAGCACTTAGAGAGTAAGAGTGCTAAAAGAGGTGATTATTATGGATGATAAAATGACTGAAAAAGTAATTAAGTTGATTAATGTATCAAGTGATGTTGCACGTACACATCAAAACAATGAAATTGATGTTCCACAATTTTTATTAGCGTTATATGAAGATAGCGATTCAATGTTACTTAACATTATGAGCAAAGTTAATGTTAATAAGCAAAGTGTAAAGGATATAATTGATGATTATATCAATCATAGCGTGTCATCATCAAATGTTACAAATCCTTACTTATCAAACAATATATCATCATTATTAAATGATGCAGATGGTTATAAGAAAAGATTTGGTGATGAATATCTATCAGTCGAACATATAATCTTAGCATTATTTGATAATAAGCATTCCATTGTAAGTAAATTGAAAAAAGTCATAAATTTTGACAAAGATAAATTTATGAAAGCAATTGAAGAAATACGAGGGGGTAATAAAGTGAATAACGCAAATCCTGAAGAAACGTATGAAGTACTTAAAAAGTATGGTCGTGACTTAACTAGCGATGTTGCTAAAGGCAAAATTGACCCTATTATTGGACGTGACGAAGAAATCCGTCGTGTAATGCAAATATTGTCTCGTAAAAGCAAAAATAACCCAGTTCTTATTGGTGAACCTGGTGTTGGTAAAACCGCTATTGTGGAAGGTCTAGCTTGGCGTATTTTTAAAGGCGACGTACCTTTCTCTTTGAAAGATAAAACTATTTTCGAACTTGATATGGGATCACTTATTGCAGGTGCAAAATATCAAGGTGAATTTGAGGAACGTTTAAAAGCTGTTCTTAACACTATTACTAAATCTAATGGTCAAATCATTATGTTTATTGATGAAATCCACTTACTAGTTGGTGCTGGTAAAACTCAAGGTGCCATGGATGCTGCTAACTTATTAAAACCTATGTTAGCTCGTGGTGAATTGCATTGTATTGGTGCTACCACATTGGATGAATATCGTAAATATATTGAAAAAGATCCTGCCTTCGAACGTCGTATGCAAAAAGTTATGGTTGATGAGCCAACTGTTGAAGACACAATTTCCATCATCCGTGGTTTAAAAGAAAGATTTGAATCACATCATGGTGTACAAATTCTCGACTCTGCTATTGTGGCTGCGGCCACCTTATCAAATCGATACATTTCTGATCGTTTCTTACCAGATAAAGCAATCGATTTAATTGATGAAGCTTGCGCGGCAACAAGAATGCAAATTGACTCTATGCCAGTTGAACTTGATGAAATATCAAGAAAATTAATGCAATTACAAATCGAACGTGTTTCCTTAGCCAAAGAAACTTCTGATGCTTCTATTAAGAGATTAAAAGAAATGGATGGAGAAATTGCTAACTTAACACAAAAACAAACGGAATTAACCGCTAAATGGCAAAAAGAAAAAGATGAATTATACAAAGCTAAAAATGCTAAGAAAGATCTTGAATTAGCTAAGATCGAACTTAATAAGGCTTTGTCTAATGCTGATTTTGAAAAAGCCGCTCGATTACAATATCAAACTATACCTGATTTAGAGAAA
The DNA here is from genome assembly GCA_934140155.1 of uncultured Bacilli bacterium. Taxonomy (GTDB): domain Bacteria; phylum Bacillota_I; class Bacilli_A; order RFN20; family CAG-826; genus RUG131. The sequence goes on from CAKPBC010000002.1 coordinate 2,001, forward strand.
CTTATTAAAGAAGACGCTAATAAGGTTAAAGAAGGTAGAATGCTTGATGAAGTAGTGGATGAAAGCGATATTGCCGAAGTTGTAGCTAAATGGACTGGTATTCCAGTTTCTAGACTTAATACTTCTGAATCTGAAAAATTATTACACCTTGAAGATAACTTAAGAAAACGTGTTATCGGACAAGATGATGCTTTGAAGAAAGTTAGTGACGCAATCTTACGTTCACGTGCTGGTATTAGTGATGAACATCGTCCAATTGGTAGTTTCCTATTTTTAGGACCTACTGGTGTTGGTAAAACTGAAGTCGCTAAAGCGCTAGCGGAAAATTTATTCGATAGTGAAGATCAAATTGTTCGTATTGATATGTCTGAATATATGGAAAAATTCTCCGTATCGCGTTTATTAGGTGCCCCACCAGGATATGTAGGATATGAAGAAGGCGGCCAACTTACTGAAGCAGTACGTAGAAAACCTTATTCAATCGTCTTACTTGATGAAATTGAAAAAGCACACCCAGATGTCTTTAACATCTTATTACAAGTACTTGATGATGGTCGTTTGACCGATTCAATGGGCCGTGTTGTAGATTTCAAAAATACTATTCTTATTATGACATCTAATATTGGTTCTGAATATTTGCTTAATGGTGTCACTAAAGAAAATGAAGAAAAAGTTGAAAACGAATTAAAATCTAGATTTAAACCAGAGTTCTTAAATCGTATTGATGACATCATCTTCTTTAACCCATTAACTAAAGATATCATTGGTAAGATTGTTCTCAAATTTATTAACAATCTTGAAACTAGATTATCTAAACTTCAAATTCAATTAACTTTAACTGATAAAGCTATTGATGCGATTGTTGATCAAGGATTCGATCCAATCTATGGTGCTCGACCAATTAAACGATTCATTCAAAAAGAAATCGAAACTCCATTATCTCGTAAGATTATTGCTGGAGAAATTGAAACTAACTCCAAAGTTACTATCGATTTTGATAACGGATTTGTCTTTAAATAATAAAAAAGTAATCCTCAAGCCCATTGTGACTTGAGGATTTTTTTAGTTAATTTTGATAATTTTTGACCAAATGAATAACGCTAATTCAGCTGGTATTCCAATAAGGAAAATTAATGGTATTTCAAATTGAAATTGAATGAAGAACGCTAATAATAATGTCCACAAAAATAGACTTAATACAATCATTTGATCAATTCGTTTGTATTGTCTTAAACTAATGGCAATTACTAAAAATGATACAGGAATCGCCCAAACAAATAATTGCCATAGTGTTTTACCATTATTTTGCATAGTATAAACAAATACTATGGCCATAATTGTCCAAACAATGGTAACCACTAATGCTGTAACAAGCATTTTATTTTTATCTTTTACCTCACTAGGTACATAATCTTTTTTATGTATTTTGCTATCTTCATGAAGTAAAAAATCCACAGTCACATTATATAATGAGGCAATAGCCGCTAAAACTTCTATTTCTGGCATAGATTCACCACGTTCCCATTTAGAGACTGCTTTAGGAGTATAATTTAATTTATCCGCCAAATCTTGTTGGGTCATATTCGATTCTTTGCGCAAATACTGAATATTTTTACCAATAGTTTCTTTTAAATCATCCATTTTCATTACCTCTATGTTCATATTATCACAAATAAATTCGAATTCAATAAAAAATAAATTGTAAAATGCGATAAAACTACCGCTAGTGGAGATAGTAGAATTGTATTAAACATATAAAAAACTGATTCATTACGAATCAGTCGTAATCAATATGGCGTCCATAGTGCGATTCGAACGCATGACCTTCCGCTTAGGAGGCGGATGCTCTATCCAGCTGAGCTATATGGACAAAAAAAGTTAAAAGCATTTAGATTTTAACACTTTTAACTTTTTAATTACAAGTCCAAACATTAAAATTGGAAAGGAGCGGCCAAAGAAATGCTTCAGCCGCTTAAAACTCAAATTTTACTATTATTTCGGATGTGTTTCGTAGAAAATCATTTTGCCTCTGTTATCACCGTTTGTTGCGTCAAAATAAGTTGGTGTATCACAGAACCCATCACGTAATTGAAGTAACCAAACTGTTGTAGTGGCGGTCAATCCAATAAACGAGACAACTTTCTTATAAGTACGATATCCAGTAATTGCTGCTGCAAAATTGTTACCATAACAATCAGTACTTGTAAAATGCATTAAACCAATATCGTTGTTGTCTAATTCTATTTTTAGTTTATCGGTGTAATACCCGATGATATGCTCTGGAAAAACTAAGAATCGATAGTCCGATCTTCCACTAACATGAAATCCTTGAATCAATAGATCACTATCACTTGCCCCTGCAATGTCTACTGTTTCAAGATAATCAAACGATAATGCCCTCAATTCAGCTTCCATCGTTGTTATACGACGATTAGTTGGAATATAACCTCTACTAGTTAAATTATCATAATATGATTTTAAATCCATTGTACTAACATCATAATCAATTAACGCATCACGTGGATAATAAGATGTTTCATAGCTTTTATCAATATAATCACATATTACAAGTGCCACTAAGAATGGTGGTAATTGTTCATAATAGAAATCACCATCATGCGGCTTTTTATAAAGTGAACTATCGTAAGCCCAAGGCGCTAAAGGACTATAACCATAAGCTGTTTTAATAACTTTTGTACTTTCTAGTTTAGCCTTTGATCCATATACATCTTTTACATAAGCATCTGGGTCATAAATATAGCCCATCCCATCACGAAGTTGTCCATCTTTTTTAGCATTAATGCTAGCATCTGGTCCAATTTTTGGTAAATAATTCCAATCTTTTATGGCTGTATCGTATTCGTAAAATCCCCCAACATCATAGAAACGGATTGCCTGCAAATTGACGCCCCCATTAGATAGGTCAAATGCGACATCGTTTTTATAAGACATTGCGTGAATCACATTGTCTTCGCCTGTTAAAACATAACCCGTTTCAAACTTCACTAATTCTCCTTGTATTAGTTCTCCGTCGATAGTTGAAATCGGACAAGATTTTACGAACGATACAGTTGTTGCACTATATCCCTCAGCAATACGAGCTTCATTATAATCACTCATATGATTAAGGATATAAGTTGTAACCGGTAGGTTATCATTCTTTATAATCAACTCCGTAGCTACACTCGTGCCATTGTCCTCGTTATAATAAGCACTTTTTTTAATACTATAATTATTGTTTGATAGTCCACCAATTGCCATCGTTGCAACCATTAATAAACTTTTCATATATAGAGTTCCTCCTTTCCGCTTTTATAGTATATGGAAAGTCAACTCTACTACTATCTATGAATTTACCGATTAGAAAAATAAGTAGAAAATGTCCAGAATTATTAATAAAACTTTTGTAATTATTTTTATTGACTTATTTTGAAATACGCCAACATTAATATCTGTAAACATAATAAATACAAATATAAAGACAGAAAATATTATATCTTCTAAGTATGGTGAATTAAATTTTGTGTGTAAAAATACAAGATATTTGAATATTAAAACTAATATTACAAGTAGTGCGCTTATAATTATATGAACAATCATAATATTAGGACTAAATTTCTTTAAATATTGGTCTGGGTCTTTATATAACATATCGGTTAAAGGAACATTATAAAGTTTAGATAGTTTATCCAATGCTTGAAGATCTGGATAACTATCTCCATGTTCCCACTTTGATAAAGTTTTTGGTGAAATATGAATATTTTCACTTACTTCTACTTGTGACAAATGCTTTTCATTACGAATTCTTTCTAACGCTTTGCCGAGTTGGTATGATGATAACATGATTTCTTCACCTTCTCCTTCTTGTTAATTAATATTAAATTGCAAATATATAATGATACTAGAAGTAAATTAGCAATTATTACAAGTCGATAAGTATCACGATAATAATTAGGTTTTAATATAGTAAGAGAAAAAGTAAGTATTAAAAATATTAATGTTAATGCTCTTAATTTTCTACCTGGTTTTTTCTTAGTTACATTAAGAATAAGAGTTGTGACAGTTAATACACTCACCATAATACTAGAAATATAATAAATTTCTTGATTCAAAAAATAATTATTTGTATCTTCAAATTTGCAATCATCAATAAATTCATTTGCTCTAGATAAGAAAACAATAAAAGTAATAATCAAGAAAATATTAACAATTGTTCCTAATGCAGCAGTAAAAATATTTAACTTTCTTTGTAAGACACGTAATTTTGATGGCATAGTGTCAACTTTATCAATTGATAAACCAAAAATATCGCAAAGGCTTTCCATATTTTTATAACTTGGTACACCTATGCCTCTTTCCCATTTAGATATGGCTTTTTCACTTACGCCAATCATTTGACCTAATTGCGTTTGTGTTAAGTTCTTTTTGAGTCGTTCGCTTTTGAAATCTACTTTATACCTCATAAATCATTTCACGCCTTCGTTTCGTTAATAATTATAACATGGCATAAAATAAGTGAAAAGTAAAAATTTTTTCGCAATAGTTAAATAATTGTTAGGTTTTTACATATAGTAAATTTTTATTACTTCTATTATTCATTATTCAGGTAATTTGTTTAAGAAATATAAAAATTATCAATATTTATATATAAGATAATTATACATTTATCAAGATTGTAAAAATTAATTTCAAAAAATATTTTTTATAAAAAATTCTAAATATTGTTATTATCAAGGTATTTAATCTATATATAATAAGTTCGATTGTGTTGATTTTTTTCATTATGATCGATCTCTTGTACTTTTCCTTACAATTCCCTTACAAGCAACAAAAAAGTCCGATACAATCGGACTTAATTAGCTAAATGGAGCAGGCGACGGGAATCGAACCCGCATAACTACCTTGGCAAGGTAGTGTTCTACCACTGAACTACGCCTGCGATACGTTAATAATAGTACTATAATATAAAAGCTTTTTCAAGTGTTTTTTTGATTTTTTTTACTCAAATAGTAACTTTCTGAATTCTAAGTGGATTTTGCAATGATTTTGGTCTGAATCAAACTTTATTTTTTACTTTTAAATATTTATTAAAAAATAATGATATTATTTTTTTTATGTGTTATGATATTTAGCGGATGAAAGAAGGTTATTATTTATGAATAATTTAGATTTAGCAAACTTAATTTTTAGTGATGTAAATGAAACTATTGAAGATTTAGAAAAAAAATTTCCAAAAAGAAACTTAAGCGAAAATGCATTAGTTACTAGATTTGCACCTTCCCCTACTGGATTCTTACACACTGGTTCGTTATTCACTTCACTAATTGCTTATAAACTTGCGAAAGATTCTAATGGTGTATTTTATATCCGTTTAGAAGATACTGATACAAAACGTGAAATCGAAGGATCAGGCGAGGATTTATTAAAACAATTAAAAGCATTTAATATTATTCCTATGGAAGGTTATTTAGGCAACCACGAAGTTGGTGCCTATGGACCATATAAACAATCTGAGCGTGCTTCTATTTACCGTGTTGTTATTAAGTATTTAATTGAAATAGGTCGTGCATATCCTTGCTTTTGCACTAGTGAAGATTTAGATGCTTTAAGAAAAGATCAAGAAGCAAAAAAACTTACTCCAGGCTATTATGGAGAATTTGCTAAATGTAGAAATATAAGTATTGACGAAGCTTATGAACGTATTAAAAACGGGGAACATTATGTAATTCGTTTTAAAAGTAACGGCAATCACGAAAATAAGATTAAAGTTCACGATTTAATTAGAGGCGACCTTGAGTTAAGTGAAAACGATCAAGATATCGTTATATTAAAAAGTGATGGATTACCAACATATCACTTTGCTCACGCAGTTGATGATCACTTTATGCGTACCAATTGCGTAACACGTGGAGAAGAATGGTTATCATCATTACCAATTCATATTGAACTATTTAATACTTTAGGATTTGAACTTCCTAGTTACGCTCATTTACCAGTTATCATGAAACTTGATAATGGTAATAGACGCAAACTATCTAAAAGAAAAGATGACGAAGCTGCAGTATCATACTTCTTAAAAGATGGATATCCTGTTGAGGCTTTGATTGAATATTTATTAACAATTGCCAATTCTAATTTTGAAGAATGGAAAGCAGAACATAAAACCACTTCTAATGATGAATTCAAATTAACATTCGAAAAGATGTCTCTTGATGGTGCATTATTCGATATTATGAAGTTAAAGTTTATTTCTAAAGAAATCCTTTCAAGAATGAGTAAAGAAGAAATTACTAATAGAGCTTATGAATGGGCTAAAGTATATGATGAAAAATTACTACATCTTATTGACTTAGATAGAAATTATTTTATGTCTATTATGAATATTGAACGTGAAAAAGAAAATCCACGTAAGGATTACGAAAAATTCTCTGACATATTCAATATTATTAAGTTCTTCTATAAAGATTATTATTTAGAATTAATGCAAAACGAATTACCATTTAATCCATTTATCGATAAATCTGTTATCAAATCTTTATTAAAAGAATTCATTGACACATTAGATTTATCTCTTGATGAACAAAATTGGTTTAATTCATTAAAAGAATTAGGAAAGAAATTTGGTTTTGCTGAGAGCAATAAAATTTATAAGCAAAACAAAGATCAATATGTTGGTCATGTTGGTGATGTTGCAGAAATCTTAAGAATAACATTTACATCATCAAAACAAAGTCCTAACCTATATTATGTATTACAAATATTAGGAAAAGAACAGCTTAAAGAGCGTATTGACTACGTTATTGTAAACAAATTAGATTAATATCAATTTATAAAACTCTAAAAAAAAATACTCCAGTTTCAAATCGTACTGGAGTATTTTAATTTGTTTTTGTAGTAATTTATTTACTTTTAGAATTGCTATGTGAAGAATATCTTCCTTCGCCATAAGCATAATTATCACAATAACCACTAATTAGATTATTATCAAATACAGCATTTCCCATATCATCTTCGTTTATAGATAATGTAGCATTAACTTTAATCATTGAGGCTATATCCATTGATAATTTGAATTCTTTTAAGAATTTCTTTGCTGAACTATCATCAGAATGAATTATAGATACTTTTGTATCTTTAATCGCATCATTACCTGTAATTGCAGACATATCTAAGCCAATATTCAATGATTTATTTTCTTCTTCATAAGATAAGCCACTTATTAACTTATCAAATTGCATGTTTTCTGCAGAATTACCTTCGCCTGTGCTATTAATAATTGTGTTACACAATGTAGAAGAGAATCCTAACAAATCAGATAATAAGTATTGATAAATATTGCTAATAAATTCTTCGGTTGTAACTTTTACACTGCGTGTATAAGTTTCTTCTATTTTAGAAGTGTTCCAATTTTTATAGAACAATCCTGTTTCAGAACGTTCGATATAAATATAGCCATCATTAATCACTATTGTAGCGTGACGGTCATCTCTATTTGATGCTTTAGTTGATGCTTGACCTGATGTTTTATATGCACCATTATCAGTTTTAGAATACAAATCACTTTCGAGTCTACTATGGTATCCAAATGCGCTAGCGCCAACTACATCAATGGTAGGAATATGTTTAATATCTATTCTTACTTCTGCGTCACCATTATTATTATAAATATAGACATCTAATGGCATTTCAAATGATTCTAAACTTAATTTACCAATGTGAATATTTAAATTAACTTGTCCACTTAATTTGTATTGGGAATAATCCATCATTGGAATTCCATAAGTTGTAATAATCTTTAACAAATTCAAATCTAAGTAATTATGGTCATCACTTAATTCTAAATCACTATTATAAGTCGACATTGAAGCATCTAAAGTAATATTCAATGTTTTATATGCTAAATTAGGAATATTAAGACTTGTGAGTTTTTTGTTTTCATAGCAAATATTTAATGTCAAATCTTCATTTAATCCTAATAGTTTTTTGTCAACAGTAATACTAGCTTTATCAGAACCAATTGAGAATCCTTTTAATAAATCTAATGATAAATTTGAAAAATCTTTCTTTAAGAATTGAAGAAGTAGCATTGCTTCATCACCACTAGGTATTAAAGCAGCAATTTGACTAAATAAAGGATTATCCCCCTCAAATAATGTCATAATTTGTTCAACCATTTCTTTGACAGTACCAACTTCAATTTCACCATATACTTCATTTCTATTTTTATACATAATTCTTGCTTTTTCATTATGCATATCAAGAACTAATTGATGATCACTTACTCCATCATTTAAAACAATATCAACATAGCAAGAATTATCAGGAACCTTACCTGAATCAGTTTCAATTTCATCAAGTTTGAATTGAACATGTCCATTTTTAATAACATATGTTTTAGCAGGCTCATAAGAATTATTAGTAAATGTTAAGTTATCAATCGTAAATCCAAATTCTTTTTGATTACTTAATAATTTAATTTCATCATAAATATCAATAATCGGTGAATAATCTTCAAAATCTTTATCATCTGCATCTTTTATACCTTGATAAGAATTTAATGCAATATCTAAAGTACCTTGATAGTCTTCGTAAATAAAATTATTAATTCTCAAATTAGTAATTGCATTATTTTCTTTAGCTAAAGATAATTCAACAAGACAATTGATGTCTAATAATTGTGTGCCATCTAAACTTACAACAATCTTATTATCTTTATAAGATATATCTTTTACTGCTTCTATATATTCATTGAGTCTATGATTTTTAATATCGTTGAATTCATCTGATTTTGTTAATGAATTAATTCTATTTTGAACATAAGTTAAGATATCACTATCTAAATATCCTTCGATAATATTCTTAATAGAAGTAATATTTTCATTGCTTAATCTACCTTTTAATAAATCATTTAAAGAGAAATATAATCCTTTTTCTTTATTAAATTGAGTAAAAATATTAAATTTGTTTTTTTCATAATTTAATGTAGAGTTAACATCAAATTTCATATTAGCTAAATCAAATACAACATCACCATTAAATCCAATAAAGTCATTATCTTTATTTTTTAAATCTAAAGAAACTCCTAAATTAAATTCTTTTTGATTTGCAATAGCGTATCCACTTGAAACAAAGTTATAAATATCAGTGTAATCATCATATTCTTCTACATTTTCTGGAAGTTTAACTTTATTACTATTTTTATGCAATTTCGTATTAATATCAGCACTTACAGAAACATCATTAATATTTACATCTTCTAAATCGACTTTTGTTACTTTGTAATCTTTATCCGTATAAATATCTAAAGATAAATAATCATTAAATTTAAATATTGCTTTATATTGAGAATCAGTAACTTGCTCAAATTCTAAATTAGTAAATTTTGTTAATAAATCATTAGTGTCTATATCAAATATTTGATTAAGTACACTATCACTTGGTGTTTCTATTTTATCTTGAAATAAAGGAATGATTGTTTTAATTCCTTCGCTAAATGTTGGAATATCTAATTTCATTTTAAGATCACCAAACATAGTAGTGGAAACATATAATGAAGAATCAATATAAGTGAAAGTTAAATCATAATTAGATGAATCATAGTTAACAGATATTGTTCCACCAGCTTTTATAGTTACACTCGGAATCATTGAAAATGAAACTGTACCATTAATACCTAAATCAATATTTTGATCTTTATATTTAACTTTAACTTGTGCATCATTTAAATCAATATTTCCCGAATTCATAATATTGTTTAAAAATTTAGCTTGTGGAGTAAGTTCTTCTTCTACTGATGGAGAAGATGAGGAAGTTGAGTTATTAGTTGATGAAGAATTGCTATTATGTGATTTCCCACCTAATACTGTAACACCGGTTGCAACTGAACTAGTTACTAAAAGAGATGTTAAAGCATATAAATATAATCTTTTCATTTTTAAATCCCCCTTCTATAACTTTCGTAAGATTCTGTTCCCTTAGGAAAAGAATCGCGATTCATACCATCTTTTTCGTAATAAAATTTATTATTTAAATGTGCCTTACATCTTGCAGTAATAACCGACAAGGCAATCGTATCGTATTCTTCATATGAGTCTAAATTGTGTAAATAAAGTAACTCATCTAATTCACAAACAAGTTTTAGTGATATAAACGGTTTAACTCCGCTAACTTTTTCATCCATTGCGATGATTTGGGTTTTATATCTTTCTGTTGCATCATCGGATAATTCAACTTCTATTTTATAGCCACCATCAATTTTATTCATAACTGGCGTAGTACCTTCTTTAACTGTTTTAGAACTTATAAGCAAGTTAGTTGCGGATGACATTGGACTACCAAATTTTGCTTCGTAGGCCGTAGAAGTCATTTCTTTAACATCATCTTTATAGGATGCTAAAACAATATCTTTATTATTTTCTGGCAATTCATACTTGTCCGCTGTATAACATTCAACTTTGTCCCCAGTTTGGAAATATCTAGTTCCTAACTTAACCATCTTACCATATGAAAGCGATTCAGAATAAACAAGGTCATTATAAACAGCGCGCATACTAGTAATCATTTGATCACCAGAATAGTTGTTACTATTAATTCCATAACATTCATTCAAATAGTTCGTGTTATTAAGTAAATCAAATGAAACTTGTAACATTTCTACTGGTGTTAAAACAGTTGATAAATCTGTAACACTTTTTGATAATGCATTTTCATATTTAGATTTTATTGCCACAATATCGTCTTTATATAAGTCTTCATCAAAATCACGTCTATCATTTGAATTCAAAGTAGAACGCAATATCGTGCCAATACATACTCCAACAATTGCTGAAGCAGTAACAGTAATTGACATACCAATAATAGTCTGTTTTTTTTCTTTTTTAGGATCCACTACTTTTTTTTCTTTTGGTGATTTTTCCTTCTTTTCTTTTTTCATATTTTACTACCTCATGTTTCATTTATTGCAATGAAACTCATTAAACTATGGAAAGCACATTAAAAGCTTTCCTCGCAACAATACTACATAAATACGTAGTATTTAACAATGAATACAGCTGGTTTTAACTAGAGAGTTAACGATTTCGACTCTACTGATAGTAGAATTGCAGTATTTTTCTTAAAAATAAACCAAAAACGCTATGAAATTTTCAAACAACTAAAATTTGATGATTTTGGCAGAAATTCACAAAAAAACTTGCTTTTTTATAAAAGTACTTTCATATCAATAATATTGATAATATGTGATATAATACAAATAAGGAGGAAAATAACACTTATGAAAAAGAAAGTTTTGGCTTTAATTGCTCACGATAATATGAAAAAAGATATCGTAAAATGGGCAAGAGACAATAAAGAAAGATTACAAGATTTTGAACTTTGTGGAACTGGTCACACTGCTAAATTAATTGCTAATGAAATTGGATTAGATGTTAAACAATATTTGCCTGGTCCACTTGGTGGTGATCAACAAATTGGGGCAAAAGTAGCGGAAAAAGTAATTGACGCGGTGGTATTCTTTTGGGATCCACTTCAAATGCAACCACATGATCCAGATGTTAAAGCACTTTTACGTATTGCAGTAGTGTATGACATTCCTATTGCCACAAACAAAGCCACTGCAGATTGCATTATCAAATAACAAATTATTGCAATTTGTAGGGATTAGTGATTAAATATAATCACATGGTCCCATCGTCAAGTGGTTAAGACACAGCCCTCTCAAGGCTGGCTCGCGGGTTCGATCCCCGCTGGGACTACCAGTTGAATATTTCGATGCAATTGTGCATCGTTTTTATTTTGTTTTATATGAACTACTATATATAACTACAAATTCAACTTTTTTGTATCTAGAAAAAGATTCTTTATTGTAGTACAATAAATTCACAAACAAAGTGAGTGAAAATTATATGAAAAAACAATCTTTATTTATTACTTTAGGACTGGCTTTATTAAGCTCTTGTAGTATTATTACTCCACCAAGTGCAAGTGAATCTAATAATTCTACCAGCCAAAGCCCTAGCATTATTGATTCTAGTAAAACAAGCGCTTCTAATTCCACTAGTAACGGAGCAAGTACTTCAGCATCTAATTCTTCAAGTCCTTCTACCCCTACTCTTAATCCAGCAAAAGTTGTCGATTCAATTAAAGATATTTTTACTTTAGGGAAAGATTTAGAAGAAAATGAAATAGGCGAGTTAGTTCAATTTGAAGCAACATATTTGCGTGGCATAGCTATGAAGAATTCTAATGAAGACTTAATGCTTTTTGCGGATGAAGAATCGTATATTTATTTAAGACTTCCTAAATCTAAATATGAGGGTTATTTGGCTAATCGTTATAAAATGCAAGAGTATCAAGTAACAGCAAATATAACAAAAGTTAATAATCTAATCGAACTTACTCTTAATAATTCTTTAACCACACAAGAAAGTGTTGTTAATTTAACATCATCTATCTCGTATAACGAAGAAAATATTAGTGAAGCAAAAAATTCTTTATTAGATTTAGTCGACGAATTTAATGCTATTCCATTAAATAATAAAAAATATGGATCCGGAAAAATCGTAACAGTTACTGGTCAAGTAATCGCCACAGAATATAAAGAAGCCAATAAAAAATGTGTAATTTATGATGGAACAAATGTTGTTACAGTTATAGGTTCAAAAAGGATTGTTGGACAATATGACATTGGCACTACTATTGAAGTAACTGGAATACTTAACATTCAAATTTCTTGTCCAGCTATATTACTATTATCAAGTAAAGTAAAATCAGATGTTAGCAAAGATTTAAATATGACTAATTACGAAGAAGTTAAACCAAGTTATTTTAAAAAATGGAATTTAATTTCAGATAGCATGAAAACTCCAGAAATAAATGACTTCATGAAATTATATAAGACAACAGCTAATATAACTAATGATAAAAACCGTACTACAAAAGGAAAATATTACGTTGGCGCTGTTGATAATGCATCAGACAAACTAAGCGACGATGGTATTAAAACATCAATTGCTGGATTTTATTTAATGAACAATCAAAATTTAAGTGAACTCGAATTCTCTTATTCTGCCTTCTATGGATTTCACGATAAAGTTGAACCAGTAACGTTCTACTTCACGTTATTTAGTTTTAATAATAATGAACATGCCTGGAATTGTTTTCCTGTTGTAAATTATGAAGTTAATCCTGATAAGCCAAATTCTAAAATTGAATATGTTGTAAAATAGATGGCAAAAGTCATCTATTTTTTATTCTATAATTACTTTCCAATTATCATCTTCATAAGCTTTAAAGCACATTAATATTTGTTCTTTTGTGACTTTTTCTAAAGCCAGGTTATTTGGTAATTCATCATAAGCAAAATATTTGAACCCACTAGTCTCAATATTATTTATAAAATTCCCATCATTTACATCACATAATACAAAAGATTTCATAACTCCATAAATGTAATTAGTAACATTATGATTACGCCAGTCTTGAATCGCCACCAATTTAATAATAGAAGCATCTAATCCTGTTTCTTCTTTTATTTCTTTAAGAGTATTAGAAACTATTGATTGATCTTCATCACACCATCCACCTGGTAAAGACCATGTATCGTTATTTTCATGTACTAATAGAATTTTATTATTTTTTATTATCGCTGCTCTAGTATCAATTTTAGGAGTTCTATATCCTTCTTCATTACAAAACACTTTAACAATTTTTTCATTATTCATATCAAGTTTAGTTTCAAGCATTTGAGTAGCAACTTCTTCTAATTGTTGATATCTTTCTTTATCATAAGGATCTTTGGCGTAAGCTAAACCAATTTGTGAAATACTTTTAATCTTCATTGCCCAATCTAATATTTTGTCATTCATAAAAATAGTCCTCTATCAATCAATATCATATTACCATTTTAAATGATTTTTAGTCAAAAAAAAGGAGACAACTAAGTCTCCTCGCGTTATTTTATTCTAATTCAAACATTCCGGTATATAATTGATAATATTTACCCTTTTGTTTAATTAAATCATCGTGGCTTCCACGTTCAATAATACGTCCGTGTTCAAGAACCATAATTGCATCAGCATTTTGAATAGTGGATAAGCGGTGAGCAATAACGAATACTGTCCTGCCTTCCATTAACTTATCAGTACCAGCTTGTACTAATTTTTCAGTACGAGTATCAATACTTGATGTAGCTTCATCAAGAATCATAACTGGTGCATCCGCAACTGCGGCACGAGCAATAGATAATAATTGACGTTGACCTTGTGATAAGTTAGATCCATCACCTTTTAGCATTGTATTAAAGCCTTGTGGTAAACGCATAATGAAATCATATGCATTAGCGATTTTTGCCGCTTCATAAACTTCTTCATCAGTGGCATCTAACCTTCCATAACGAATATTATCCATAACTGTTCCTGTGAATAAGTTTGTTTCTTGTAATACGATACCTAAAGATTTTCTTAAGTCATCTTTTTTGATTTTATTAATATTGATTCCATCATATCTAATCTTACCATCAGCAATATCATAGAAACGATTTAATAAGTTTGTAATTGTAGTTTTACCAGCACCAGTAGCGCCAACAAGCGCAATTTTTTGACCTGGGTGAGCGTAAATAGAAACATCATGAAGAACAATTTTATCTGGATTATATCCAAAATCAACTTGGTCTAAGATAATATCACCTTTTAATTCAGTATATGTAGTTGTTCCATCACCATGAGGATGCTTCCAAGCATAATATCTAGTTCTTTCGTTAGTTTCTTCAAAACTGCCATCCTTATTATATTTAATATGGACTAAAGTAACATAACCATCATCTGCTTCACTTGGTTCATCAATTAAATCAAATACACGTGAAGCACCAGCCATACCCATAACAATAAAGGTAATTTGTTGAGCAAAGTTATTAATGTTATTAGTAAACATTCTTGACATCATTAAGAATTGAACAATGATACCAATAATTTCTTCTTGAGGGGTTACTTTAAAGAAAATGTTATAATTTGGGAAAGTATTTGGAAAAGCAATAAGAGCTGCACCCGCAACACCTAATAAAGCATATAAGATATTACCGATATTTCCCATAATTGGTGCAACAATATTACCACTAATATTACCGATTGTGGATACTTTGCATAATTCTTCATTTATTTTATCAAAATCTTCTGTTGATTTTTCTTCATGACTAAATACTTTAATAACTTTTAATCCATTAATAGATTCTTCAATTGATCCTTCAACTGTTCCTAAAGCTTTTTGTTGTTTAACGAAGAATTTTGCTGATTTACCGCCAATCATTTTAGCATTAATAAACATAAATATTGAACCAAGAAACACAATTAAGGTTAACCATAATGAGTTATATAACATAATTACAAGTAAAGCAATAACTGTTACTGTTGTTTGGAATACATTTGGCAATGATTGGCTTATCAATTCACGGATTGTATCAGTATCATTAGTATAAATTGACATGATATCACCATGAGCGTGAGTATCAAAATATTTAATCGGTAATGTTTCCATATGATCAAACATAGTTTTACGTAAATCATTTTGGAATTTTTGAGTAACTATAGCCATTGTATAGTTCCAAGCAAATGAGGCAAGTAATCCTGCGGCATAGAAGGCACCCATAATGATTAATATGCTAACTATTTGTGGCCAAAACTCCGAGAATTGAGTTCCGCTTTTTAAATTAATAGAAATAGTATTAGTAATATTCTTTACGAATATTGAAGAAGTAAAGTTACTAACCGCGGCAATAACTATACAAAACATTGCAAATATTAACTTGCCTGGATAACGTTTAAATAACATTTTTAATAATCTAGCCATAGTGCCTTTTTTAGCTTTTGGCTTCTTATTCATAGCTTGTTCCATTATTCATTACCCCCTGTTCTATTTTGTGTGTAGTATACTTCTTGATAAATTTTATTAGTTTTTAATAATTCTTCATGAGTACCGATTTGATTGATTTTACCATCATCAAGAACAATGATTTGATCAGCGTCTTCAATCGAAGAGATTCTTTGAGCAATAACAATCTTTGTTGTATTAGGAATTTCATTTCTTAATCCAATACGAATTAATTTATCGGTTTTTGTATCAACTGCAGATGTTGAGTCATCAAGGATTAAAATTTTAGGATGTTTTAATATTGCTCTTGCAATACATAATCTTTGTTTTTGTCCACCTGATACGTTTGTACCACCTTGCTCAATATGTGTATTATATCCATCAGGGAATGATTGTACGAAATCATCTGCTTGAGCAATTTTGCTTGCTTTTATAATTTCTTCCATCGGAGCATTTAAATCGCCCCAACGAAGGTTTTCTTCAATTGTACCTGAGAACAAAACATTCTTTTGTAATACTACAGCAACATTATTACGAAGAGTTTCTAAGTCATATGCTTTAACATCTTCTCCGCCTACTAATAATTCGCCTTCACTAATATCATATAATCTAGAAATAAGATTTACGAGTGAAGTCTTACCTGATCCAGTCGAACCAATAATACCAATGAATTGTCCACTTTTAATATTCAAATTAATATCAGATAATGTATTTTTTTGTGCTTCTTTTTTATATTTAAAATTAACATTTTTAAATACAACAGAGCCATCTTTAACTTCATATAATGGATTTTCTGGATTTTTAATTGTTGGTTCTTCTTCTAATACTTCCGCAATACGATCCACACATTCAAGCGCTAAAGCAAGCATAACAAAGATAAAGGAAATCATCATTAATGACATTAATATTTGTACGCCATAAGTTAATAATGCTGATAATTGACCAACAGATAATACTTTGTAATGGTTAGGGTCAAAATTATCGATGTTATTTGTATAAATTAAGTAAGCACCAATTGAACAAACTAGCATGTTTGAAGCATGAATTGCAAAGTTCATAATTGGTCCATTAAACGCTAATATCTTTTCAGCCTTTACGAATTCAACAGTAATATCATCACTTGCTTTATTAAATTTCTTTTGTTCAAAATCTTCACGAACATAAGATTTAACAACTCTAATACCAGAAACGTTTTCTTGTACTGATTCATTTAAAGCATCATAACGTTTAAAAACTTTTTGGAATATTGGCATTGCCTTTTTAATAATAAGGAATAAGCCGAAAGCAATAAGAGGCATAATTACTACAAATATAAATGCCATATATCCGCCACTAACGAAAGCCATAATCATTGAGAATATCATCATTAACGGTGCACGTATAACAATACGAATACACATTTGGAATGCTCCTTGTGTGTTTGTAACATCAGTAGTCATACGAGTAACAAGAGAAGATTTTTGGAACTTATCAATATTTTCAAATGAGAATGATTGTATTTTACGATATAAATCTCCTCTTAAATTCTTAGCTAAACCTGTTGATGCAATTGCAGCTGTCCTTCCGCCAAGAATACCAAACATTAAAGAAATCATTGCCATGCCAATAAGTATAACGATATATGGCCATAAATCTTGGAATTGTATTGATCCGTTTAACAATTCAATTTTATCTACGAATATTGACATAACGAATGGCAAAGCACATTCCATAGCCGCTTCACCAACCATAAATAATGGCGTCATAATTGCATATTTTTTATATTCGCGGACACTTTGTAAAATTAACTTTATCTTTTTAAACATTTTCATCATCTTCTTTCACCATAGTTTTAAATAATTCATTTATGTTATTTTCATTAACTTTTTGTCCATATAAACCTTCAAGCATCATATCAAAATACTCTACTAGTTTATGAAGATCATTCTCATTTAATTTATTAAGCATCAGTTCATCAATTCTTTCAAAATGATCAGATGCTTTATTAAAAGTATCTTTTCCTAAATCTGTTAAATAAATTAAATTGGCACGTTTATTTTCTTGATCGGCTTTTCGAATAACAAAGTTTGATTTTTCTAAACGATCAATTGATTTAGTGATAGCAGCAGCAGAAATATGGAAGTATTTTGACATTTCAATTTGGCTACATCCATCATGTTCCATTAAATATTCCATTATTGGATATTGCCTACATGGAATATAGTTTTCTTTAGCCACTTGGCGAAAACAACGCGATCTTAACATTTGAATAAGTTCAAATCGTTCAATGGTTTTGTTTTTTAATTCATCCATTTGCCCACCAACTTTCCTATGCTTATAAGCATAAATGTTAACTAGTTAATAGTTTACTCATTTAACTAGTTAAAGTCAATAAAAAAAGAGAGTTTTTTCGTGTCTCTCCTTTAATAGCGGTTTCATTAAATATTTTCGATTTTTTTCCAAGATTTCGTTAAGGAATAAACTTCGTTTTTTGCTTCTTCTTCACTAATTGTTTTGCTTAATACTTTATGAATTAACTTACCAATTTTAATAGCGTCTTCCTTACTACATCCTCTAGTTGTAATTGCCGCAAAGCCAATTCTTAAACCACTAGTTTCTTTGGGAGTAAGTTTATCATTAGGTATCATATTTTTATTAGTGGTAATACCAATGCTTTCTAATAATATTTGCGCTTCTAATCCTGTTAGATTATAACTATCTAAAGTATTTAATAAAAACAAATGATTATCTGTTTTACTAGTAATTGCGCCTAAATTACTTAATGTCTCTTGGCATGTCTTAGTATTTTCAATAACATTTTTGGCATAAATTTTAAACTCTTCGCTTTGAGCTTCTTTAAAACAGATAGCTTTTCCGGCAATAATATGCTCTAATGGTCCACCTTGATAATAAGGGAAGACAGCACTATTAATCTTTTTAATTAAAGCTTCGTTATTTGTTAAAATTAAACCTCCACGTGGTCCACGAAGTGTTTTATGAGTTGTAGATGTTACAATATCCGCATAAGGGACAGGACTTTGATGTAAATTAGCGGCGATTAAACCCGCAATATGGGCCATATCTACCATAAAATAACAATGCACTTCATCAGAAATTTCTTTAATACGTTTAAAATCAATTGCATAAGGATAAGCACTATATCCTGCTAGGATAAGATCTGGTTTTTCTTTCTTAGCAATAGCTAAAATATTATCATAATTTAAATGTCCGTTTTCATCTAATGGATAATGAATAAAGTTATATAAATGGGAAGAAAAACTTACCGGACTACCATGAGTTAAGTGACCTCCATCATTAAGAACTAAACTTAATATTTTGCCACCATTAGGTAATAAAGCGCGATATGCTGCAGCATTAGCTTGTGATCCACTATGTGGTTGCACATTAGCGTATTTTGCACCAAATAATTCACACGCTCTATTAATCGCAAGTTGTTCAATTTCATCAATATATTTACATCCACCATAATATCGGTGATTAGGATATCCTTCAGCGTATTTATTAGTTAATATTGAACCACAAGCCATACGAACATCTTTACTAGCATAGTTTTCAGAAGCAATTAGTTCAATGCCTTCATTTTGTCTTTTTGTTTCTAAATTAATTAAATTAAATATTTCTTTATCCATAACAATTATTCTCCTATTTATATAATTATATGTTACTTAATATAAATTGCCTTAACATTATTATAAGTATATTATTCAGTTTTAAAAAAAGCAACTTGCTTATTAAACACTCAAGTTGCTTTATTAATTAATTATTAAGAAACCACAATTTCACGAATTGTTACACCTGTTTTATTTAAATTATTAGAAACAATTTTAATAAAACGAGCATCAATTGACTTATCTAGATTAATAACTATATCCATGACACTTTCATAACTATCTTCGCCAATTTTTATGTAATTGATATTATCTGTTGAATAATAGAATGTTAAACTTCTAAAATAATCATCTGCCTTATCACTACATCCTTGATAGAATTCTATTTTACTTACTTTTTTTAATTCAGCAAAATCAATCAAGATATAAGATCCAATTGGACTATTCCAATCATACCAAGAATAAGTATTTAAGTCTCCATCCATCATTTTACTAGGATTACTATCGTTAGCGTTAATAAACGGTAAACCTTCTGTTACGATTGACATCTTATTAATTGATATTTCTTTAATAGCTACCCAAGTAGTTGTTCCTTTATTATTAAGTCTTAAGAATCTAGCTTGAATAGGTTCATTTAGACTTACTAATACTTCAGCGCTATTGATATCCGCTAATTTGGTAAATGTTTTAGCATCTAAAGAATATTCTAATGTTCCTCTCATCCAATCAGTATTTCCATTAGCGTTTCCAAATAATATTTTCACATTGTAAATAGATTTTACTTCACCATAATCAAGTCTAATAAAAGCATCATTACTTGGATAATCATTAAACCAACAATAAGTTGATTCATCATCATCCCAAATATTATTGATGTCGCCTTGATAAATGCCTTTAAACCCACTATAAACAATACCAGTTGGCTCACCAATTGCTAATTTAATTTGGTCATTTGCTGCATATTTTAATTCGTTTAAGAATGGTGTTAAAACAACAACACCAACATCGACATTTTTATAATCAATGTTATAGTTAATTGCATTTAAGACTGGTGCTTTGTGATTAAAAGCATCATTATAGAATGCATTTGCGGAATCTAATTTTTGTTTTAATTGATTTTTGGTATATTTTGTCTCATAATACATCAAATCCAAATATAAACAACTTGCTCTAGCGGCATCTTTAATACTTAGGACCCATGGCTTCATAATTTCCACAAGTTCTCTATTTTCGGCATTATTGATAAAATTATCAGTATATTCTTCTAATTTTTGGTAATATTCAATTAATGCATTGACGCGATTAGTTATATCATCGCCACTTCTTAAATCAATTTTATAATTGTTAATTAATCTTCTTAAAGTGGTTCCTTCTTCAAAATATTCGCCTTCATATAAATTAGTATTTGCTAAATGACTTGCTATTTCTTTAAATGCCTCAGTTTCTTTGCTTTCAATATATTTAAATGAGTCAGCGTAACTTTGATCCATATCAAATTTTTTAGTATTCCAAGCATAATCACAAATAGCAAAAATAGAAAGTTTTGATGGTTCTGCTTGTTGCATTGGGTTAGTTACTATTCCACTAAATTCAACTTCTTCATCAGCATAAGATTTATCTAAAACTTCTCCTTTTCCCATTAATAAACGTGATTGAGCGTAGTCGTTAACTGGCCAGTTTAACCACATAAATGGTTTTCGATTAGTTAATGCGGTAAATTCTTGGAATTTTCCAGTAGAAACCTTACTACATACATCATTACCGGTCCACATAATTTGAATCGTTTCATCCAAATCTTGCATAAGATATTTATAGTAGCTTTCTAAGTCCACTTTTAAACGAGTATTAGATAAATAACAATAAGAACTTGGAACAAAGATTAAATTATAGCAATCTCCTTTTTCTTTTGCCCAATTTGCTAAATCGTTTAATAATTTAGTATGAAGACTTGCAAATGTTGCTTCACCTAATGTTGCTTCAATATCATCCGCTGAAACAACAAATTGACGAACTCCAGCATCATAAACTTGATTGAATTTTGCTTTTATTGCTTTTAAACCTTCACTATAATTTTCTTCAGTTATCTTACTAGACATAAATGGGTGAATTGCCCAAGCAAAACGAGTTTTAGTTTGGCGCCCTACTTCAATTTGACTTTTTAAAATCTTTAAATCATTTTCAGAATATAATCCACGCCAGTTGGTACTATGATACGAATCATCTTTTGGAGCATAAATATAAATATTACTTTTAAATTTAGATCCAAAGCGCATTAATTCTTTGCGTTCTTCACTTGTCCAAGGTATACCATAATATCCTTCAATAAAACCACGATACATAGAATCACTATAATCTTTGATTTCTAATTCTTTAATAGTGTTATTTGTTTGTTCAAAAATCAATTCTAAAGTTGATAATCCATAAAAACAACTATCACTATCTTTTCCTAAAATTGTGATTGATGATTCACTTATATTAAGATAATAACTATCATATTTGTTAGTAATATAAGATAAATCTTTATTTTTTAAAGACATATCTACTTCTTTGTTACTTCCATAAATACCAATATTAAGCGTTGTTATATCACTATTATTAACAAAAGTTGATTTGCTAGCTTTTACATTTTTAAGAGACAAAACATCCATTGCTTTATTTTGCGTATAAATATCAATATTTTCTTCAAAGAACACTTTAACATTACTAGTAAGTTTTAATTCCTTAGTCCCATAAGTTATTTCTTGTGGATTTGGATATATTTCATATTCATTACTTTCTTGATCAATTTGTTTATGAGGTTTGACATTTTCTTTTGCATAAGTATTTCCTATAGTTAAACTAGAAAATAAAGGTAAAACAAATAGACATTTATAAAAATTCTTTTTCATTATTTTTCCTCCTTATGCATAGTAACATTTTTAATTCCTTCATTATGTTCTTGAATATCAATCTTATTAAATGAATTTTTTTGTCCTAAATAATCGACACTATTTATATCCATATAAAAGAAAGCATAATCGCCAATAGTTTCAATTGATGTTGATAAAATCAATTGCTTAATAACTGGTGTTTTACTAGATTCAGCACTAGAGAAAAACAAGTGTGATGGGATGTAAGTAACATCTTTTGTAAATATAACAATGGCATTCTTAGAATTATTAGAAAAACTATCAAATACTTTATTACCATTAGTCAAGTCATCTAAATGTGTTGACTCAATGACAAGTTTGTTAACATTAATAGCGTTAGCGAATGCTTCATTGCCTAATGTTTTTAAGGATTTATTTAGTTTTAATTGTTCTAAATTATTGCAGTTTTTAAATGCTTTTTCACCAATACTTACTAAATTATTAGGTAAAACCAAAACATTTAAACTACCACAATCCATAAAAGCTTCTTTTTCAATTGCAACAACATCAACATTAAAATAAAGATTTTTTAATTTGCTGCATGAAGAAAATGACATACCTTTAATTGTTTTTACATCAGTATTAGATAAATCAACTTCAATAAGGCTTTCATTATTTAAAAATGCCTTTTCATTGATTTCTTTTAAATCACCATTAAATTTAATGTGTGCAAGCTCACTAAAAGCAAAAGCGCTTTTTCCAATACTTTCTAATTTAGTTGGCAATATTAATTCCTTTATACCGCATTCATAAAAAGCATAATCACCAATTGATGTTATCGAATCTGGTAAACTTAATTCAGTAATTGTGTTTAATCGATAAAAAGCATAATCACCGATTGAACTAATTTTGGATTCACTAGAAAAATAAACATTTCTTACATTTGGCAAAATGGATGGATTAGTAGTAAGAGGAAAAAACATACGATTAGGTATTTTTAAAACATTTTTTCCAAAATAAACATCCATAACTTGCCCTTGAGCGGGATAAAATACCCAGTTTTTGGCGTTAAAATCTTCTACATTTTCAGCATCAAAATAAAGTGTTTTAATATTAGAGCCATTAAATGCTCCATCACCAATCTTTTTAATTGATTTAGGAATATAAACCGTATTTAACCAAGTACGTTCAGTAAATCCTTCACTAGCAATTTCTTGAACTGGTAAATCATTATACTTTTCTGGAATTACTAAAGTATTACTTGAGAATTTATGATTATTATCTGAAACAATATAATATGTCTTATCTTCACTTAGTTCATAAGTCAAGTTAATAGAATCAGTTAAGTCAGTTGGGATTTCTCTAAAACTTTTTTCTTTATAATTATAATTTTCTTTTTGATTTAATTTAACTTCTTTATCATATTCTAATGGTCTAAGTGAACTGTTACAACTAAATAACATACAAGCAATTGCTAATAGTGATATCTTTTTATTTTTCATTAATAATGTTCTCCTTTTGATATACGATTTTTCCATTTACAATTGTCATATAAACATTTAAATTTTCATCAATAATCGTTAAATCAGCATCCTTACCAATAGCTATACTACCTTTATTCGTTAATCCTAAGTGGTTTGCAACATTTTTAGTAGCCATATCTATTGCTTCAATTAGGGAAATACCTAAAACATCTTTAACATTTTTTATTCCTTCATTCATATGTAAAACAGAACCAGCTAGAACGCCACTTTTTAAAGTTGCAACTCCATCTTTTACATATACTTTTTGTCCACCTAATTCGTATTCTCCATTAGGTAAAAACCTAGCTTCCATAGAATCAGTTATTAGAATAATTTTTTCACTTGGTTTATTACGATATAAAAATTTAATTGCTTCACTAGAAACATGATGTAAATCCGCAATTAACTCAGTATATATTTCATCATGAATTAAGCCTTCTCCTAATAAGCCAATATCACGATGATGAATGCCGCGCATAGCGTTATATGTATGTGTTAAACAAGTAATACCATTTTTAAATGCTTCAATAGATTGCATTGCACTAGCGTCACTATGACCGGCATTTATTAAAATATTGTTATCTTTTAAATATTCTATTACTTCTAAAGAAGTTTCTTCTGGAGCAATAGTTATAATTTTTATTTTCTTATTTGAAGCATCGATTAAATCTTTTAAAGTATTAATATCTGCTTTAATAATGTTTTTAGGATCTTGCGCTCCACAATATTTTTTAGATATAAATGGTCCTTCAACATGAGCACCTATTATATTAGCGCCTGCTTCATTAGAATAATTACCAATAACATTTAAGGCTTTTTTTATAGAAGAAATATCCATACTCATTGTAGTGGGCATAAACGATGTAACTCCATCCATAGTAATTGATTTAGCAACATTAGATAGATCTTTATCTGTGGCATACATTACATCTGACCCATTTGCCCCATGAATATGCTCATCAATAAAGCCTGGAACAACAACAAGTTTATCATCTAAACTTAATAAATCATCGCCATCTTCAAATGAAGATATTTTTCCATTTTCAAATTGAATAGAACTTTTCACTAAGCCAACATTTTCTTTGTATATTGTTACATTTTTAAAACCTTTCATTGTTTTTTTTCTCCTAATAATAATGAAGCAGCTTCTTCATCACAAAATATTGTAACATTTTCATGTCTATTTAAAATAGTAACTGGCCAATTAATATCTTCTTTTCCTTCAAACAAATGTTTAATAGCTTCTGCTTTATGAGCACCTGTAGCAATAAGAATTATTCTTTTAGCACTTAAAATTGATTTAAGCCCCATTGTAATCGCTGATGTTGGTACTTCATCAAGCGAATTAAAGAAACGACTATTATCAATTCTTGTTGATTCTTTTAATTCCACTCTATGAACATTACTTTCAAAAGATGTTCCTGGTTCATTAAATGCTATATGTCCATTACTACCTATTCCTAATATTTGATAATCAATTCCTCCATCACTAGCAATAGAGTTTTCATAATTAGCAATACTATCTTCATAATTAATACCATCTGGTAAATGAACATTATCCATATTGATATCAATATAATTAAATAGATTATGGCACATAAAGTAATAATAAGATTCTTTATTATCTTTTGTTAAACCAATATATTCGTCAAGATTATACGTTTTAACAAATTTAAATGATACTTCTTTTTCATTATATTTTTTAATTAATTCTTT
Source organism: uncultured Bacilli bacterium (assembly GCA_934140155.1). GTDB lineage: Bacteria > Bacillota_I > Bacilli_A > RFN20 > CAG-826 > RUG131. The sequence goes on from CAKPBC010000002.1 coordinate 27,558, forward strand.
ATAAACTCCTACTGGGCTACCGCCAGTTGCTAATCCTAAGACTGCATTAGGTTTCTTATTAATTAATTCCACTATTTCACGAGCTACTTCTTCATTTATTTCTTTATCAGTTAATATTTTTAATTCCATACTACTTAGTCCTTTATATCAATATTTATTGTTTTGTTTTGTGATAAGAATTGTTCATCAAACACTAATGTTTTTTGATTGTTTAACTTACCATTTACTAACACTTTTCTTTCACCATTATTTTCATTAACATAATTGATTTTAATTAATGAGCCTTTGACTAATAAAGAGCATGATGCACTGCGACTTGGAAAATAATCGCGAATTGTTATTTGGACATCTTTTAAAGTTGGTTTAATACCAAAAGCACCTTTAATAAGTGTCTTTAACAATGTATTTGCTGAACCAGTATACCAATCAGACATTGATTCTCCATCCATATCTTCTTCAAGGTTATATGAATAAGAATTAGGCATAACAAATGGTGTTGTTGTTAAATTTTTATGGGTAATTGGAAGTAATTTTTCTATTTGTTCATAAGCAAATTCATTTTCTTCAAGCATAAATAATGCCATTACTCCAAATAATGCTCCGTGAATATAAGTTGCCCCATTTTCAGCGGTGCCTTTTGGTAAATTAACAATACGTCCAACACCTTTTACATCTTTTTCAAAATATGGCTCGAATGTTTTTAATCCATATTTAGAATCAAGATTTTTAAATCCATCTAATATATCTTCTTTACTCATAAAATTATTTTTAGACATACCAGATATTACATAGAATGCATTCGCAGTTAAAGAATTACGTGACTTATGATCAACATCATCAAAACTTCCGACATAATATTCACGATTTTCTCCCCAACCATGAACAATACGTTTTCTATTTCCTTGTTCTTTAATTGCAAATTTTTTAATGCCTTCTTGAATTTGTTTGTGTTTGCGCTCATAAACTTTAACTAAATCTTCATGCATATTGATTTTAGTAAGCAATTCAATCATTTGTTCAAGATTAGTATAAAGTTGAAGTGTTGCCATTACTGAAACACCATTTCCATATTCTTTTTTAGGATTTTTAGTGAGTCCAAGTCCATCTAAAGCATCATTCCAATCGCCATACATCGCTCTTAAACATTTAGTATCAGCATCAATATGAGTAATTAGATAGTCCATTATTTGAATCATATGGTCTAAAACACTATCACGACGTTTAGAAAGTTTTACTCCGCCGCCAGGAATACGATCATAATATCCAATTTTTTGTTTTAAAATAGAATAATCGTTTGTATATGCTAAATAGTTATAAATTGTAGAAATAATCCAAACACCTTGATCAATAAAATCACGTAAATCCATTAAAGGATTTGATCCTTTAGGTGGAATAGAATATTGACGTGGTGGATTTCCACTAGAATCGATAAAGTTAAGTACTTCTAATATTTTTTTACGACATGCTTTAGGATTCCAAATTAAAGCAGCTTCAATTTGTTGGCATACATCACGAACTCCTAAAAATAATGCTCCTGAATTCTTAGCCAAACCGCAATATTCTGTTTGATACATAACATATTTTAAAAATTCATTTAAAACAGCGGTATTAATTTTTTCATTATGCCAACTGTCAAAATTAATTTTAAGCATGTCATTAGAATTATAAATACGTTTATTATGTTTTTGTTTTTTAATCAATTCATTTTCCACTTCTAAGGCAGAAATGTTTTCTTTCTTTAAATTTTCAAATTCTTTTTCATCATGAGTAAAACTCAAAATATAGTTAATAACCACACTTTTTCTTGGGCTTATTTGATAAGTATTAATATCACCCATAATTGCAGTATCTGTAAAATGAGTAACATATTTTTCTTTAGAAAATTTACCTTCGCGTAATGGAATAGAATTTACTAATTGATTTTCTTTATTGCCCATATAAATACTTCTTGAAGTAGTATTCTCAATGGTCTTTGGAGTTTCTTTAACAAAAGATCTTGTAATAACACCAAAATTATCAATATGAACTTTACGATTTATATCTTCTGGAGATTCAAAAGCAAAGACATTACCATCAAATGTAGATTTTTTAAACCATTTTGTTTCATTACATTCTCCATTGGCGTATTTAAATAAACAATTCATATATGAAGATAAATAAATTGTTCTTTCTACGCGACTAATGTTATTCGCGTAAACTGTAAATGCCACTTTTTTATTATCATTAACAAAAATACGTAAAGCATATTGCATACTTTTAGTTTGTGCAAGATAATAAACACATTCTTTACTATATACCACTGCGCGCATGACATCTTTTTCTAATGGACTTTGAGCACGTCCCATAATGGAAATAGGAATAAATTTATTTTTATGTTTTTCTCCAGCAAAAAAGCCTAAATATGGCTCTTTTCCTTCATCGGAAGGTAACACAATATAGAATGTCGATTCATTTATAGAAATATATCCTGAAGAATAAGCCCATAATGTAAATCCATCCGTGCCATAAGGGAAACGTGAAACACCAAATTCGCGGTCTTTACAAACTACACGTCCATCCTTAAGAAAATATGTATTTTCTAATAAATAATTATCTTTATTTAATTTGTTTATCTCTTTAAAAAGAGTTTTAACTTCTTTTTCTAATTTATATTTTTTTCTCATATATTTACCCTCAAACTAATTATCGATATTCTTAACATAATTTTTTAAAATATCGATGTATTGTTCGGCTTTTTCTTTTGTTTCCATTTCCACAAAAATTCTTAACACTGGTTCTGTGCCTGATCTTCTTAATAAAATCCAAGAATCATTATCGAAAATATATTTTATATTACGTGTAAATCTTCTAATTTCTTTTGGTTTTTCTGGAAAATCAATACATTCATTATTTAAATAATTAATAACTTTTTTTTCATCGTGATATGAAATAGATGATTCAATATCAGCATGATAAAATTCTGCAAAATCACGTACTTCTTTTACAATACTTGATATTGGCTTATTCATTACAATTATCATTTCTAAAAATAATGCTGCAGCAAAAGTAGAGTCTTTACCAAATAAATAGCCACGGATTGTTAATCCTCCTGAAGATTCTCCACCAAGTAAAGCATCAACACTTTTCAATTTACTTGAAATATTTTTAAATCCAACATCTACTTCGTGACAAGTAAATCCCAGTTTGGTTGTTACTTTATCTAATAAATTTGATGTTGCACAGTTTTTCACGCTATCGCCAGTCATATGACGATATTTTACCAAATAGTAATATAAACAAGATAAAATTTCATTACTATCAACATATTGACCGCATTCATCTAAAACACCAAGACGGTCACCATCAGAATCAATACCAATAATACAATCGTATTTTTTCTTTTTTAAATATTTACGATCGAGTTCCATATTTTCTTTAGTTGGATTTGGCAATTTATTACCAAAATACGCATCTTGTTTTTTACCGGTAGTTTCAAAATTTTTAAGATTTAATTCTTTGGCTAATAAAGATAAAGATTTTGTACCAACACCATGTAAATTATCAAATAAAACTTTGATATTACTTCCATAAACTTTAGGTGAAATCCAACGCTTAATTGATACAACATAATCGGTTAAAAATGAAATGATTTGTACTTCTCCATCTTTTAAAGCTTTATTAATGTCTTTAGATTTAACTTCTTTTACTTCCGCAATTAAGTGTTCAATAGTATTAGTAAGTTCAACATCAGCATCCATTCCTTCTTTTTGAAATACTTTAATACCATTAAAATAATAAGGATTATGGGAAGCGGTAATCATTACTCCAAAATCATTATTAAGACTTTTTGTTTCAAACATTACTGCTGGAGTTGGCGTTGCTTCTTTAGATAAAAGAACATTAACTTTGTTTCCCGCAAATACTTCTGCCATCCATGTTGCAGCTTTATCGGATAAAAAACGATAATCAAATCCAATAACCACTGGTTTAGTAGATTTTCGTTCGATAATTAAATTTGCTATTGCTTGAGCAACAAGGCAAATATTTTCTTTATTAAAATCCTCTCCAATTACCCCTCGGAACCCCCCTGTTCCGAATTTTATTTTACTTTCCATAAATATCACTCCTCGACAATAAATAACTAATTAATAGTAAAAGGACACCACCAAGGTCTTACTAATGTTCCATCACTTTCATTAACTAAAGATACAACCATTGAATAACTTCCTTTTTCAGTTGGAGCATCTTCGCTATAAAATCCTTCGCCTTTTTCATAATGTACTTTATAATCAACATTATTAGTTATTGATATAACTCTTGGTGTATGCGGATTTCCGTCATAAGTGAATTCCGTTTCATCGCTAAATGTCACTTGAATATCAACAGCATTACTAGGTTTTATGATATACCATCTAAAATCTGATTCTTCTTTATATTTCTCATCAGCAATAGATTTAATATTAATTGCATAAGTACCTGGTGTTTTAGGAGCTTCTTTTCCTAAATTTGTTGCACCATCATCTTTGGTATAATAAATTTCTACTTGCACATCTTCTTCATTAGCGGTAGCTAGGATTTCTGGAACTTTACCTTCTTCAAAAATTACACCACTTTCAATAGAAAAACTAAATGTTGGAGTTAAACGATTATCAACAGCAATAATTTCATACCAACGGAAAGCTTCACTTGCTTCATATTTAGAGGTTTCAAATGTTTTAACATTAATAGCGTATTTTCCAATTTCTGTTGGCGCAATTGAGCCTAAATTTGTTTTTCCTTCATCTTTGGTATAGAAAATTTCATATTCACCGCTAGTTAATTCTGGAATATTAACAACAATATCTTTAACACTACCAATTTCAAATTGAGTTCCGTTTTCAAATGGTTTTCCATCAACTAAGAAATTAATTGTTGGTTTTTCTTTTTTTACACTAGCATTTTTAATAGTAATTTTATAAGACGCAGTAAAACCAAGATAAGTTATCGTTACTGTTTTCTCACCTGTTGTAGTCATATCTGGCTTAGTAACCATACTCATTATTACATCAATTACTTCATTTGTTTGATTACTATAATTAAGTTTAATTGTCATTCCAGCAATGTCTAATTCTTCATTAACTTCATATTCTGTTTTTAAAGGATAATCTTCAATACTAATACCAATTAATGTTGGTTTAGTAGCACTACTTGAATTACTCTCACTAATAGTATCGCTTGTGCTAGGTTTTAAAGATGCGGATGAATTATCGTTATTACATCCCATTAAACTTAACGCCATAATCATAAATAATGCATATTTAATCTTTTTCATTGTGTGTTACTCCTTTATTTATTTTTTCAATATATTTTCTTCTGTTAATTCATCAAATAAGTGGAAACTCTTTTCATCAAGAGCAATTTTGACAATATCACCAAAATGGTAATTAGAACGTCCTTGTATCTTCATAACAAATTCGTTGTTATGTCCTCTTAAATTTACTTCAACATCATCTAAATTTAGTTTAAGATATACTAAACTTTCACTACCTAATGACTCTACAACGCCTACACGAGCTTTGATATAATTTTCATCTTTACTTGCAATATGGATATTTTCACTACGTATACCCATAATCATTTGATGTGGATTCTTTAAATTTTTTTTATAGTAATCTAACTTTTTCTTAGATTCTTCTAGTTCTTTTTCTCGAGCGGCAATAAACTTTTGACGAGCTTGTTCATTTCCATTAAAAGTAATGTTTTGTAATTGTTCTAGTCGCTCTTCCTCTTCCTTAATTTTTGCTTTATAGAATTTTCCATGTGCAGCATTTAAAGTACGATTCAGCTTAATTTGCAAGCCATTTTCTAAAGTAATTGCGTCATTTTCATACTTTACTTGGAAGAAATTCATTGGTGGAGTACCAATAAATCCCGCAACGAATTTATTGTTTGGATGGTCATATAAATTTGTTGGTGTATCAATTTGTTGAATAATACCATCTTTCATAACAACAATTCTTGTTCCCATCGTCATAGCTTCAACTTGGTCATGTGTAACATAAATAAATGTTGTTTTTAGTTTTTCATATAAACGAATAATTTCCACACGCATTGCGCCACGAAGTTTAGCATCTAAGTTACTTAATGGTTCATCAAACAAATATACTTTAGCATCACGAACAATCGCTCTTCCTAAAGCTACACGTTGTCTTTGTCCACCAGACAAAGCCTTAGGTTTACGGTCAAGATATTCTTCAATACCTAATATTTTTGCCACTTCATGTACTTTAGTTTTTATTTCTTCTTTTGGTACTTTACGAAGTTTTAAACCAAAAGCAATATTGTCATACACAGTTAAATAAGGATATAAAGCATAGTTTTGGAAAACCATTGCTAAATCGCGATCTTTGGGTTCAACATCATTCATATATTCACCATTAATATATAATTCACCGCTACTGATGTCTTCTAATCCAGCAATCATACGAAGAGTGGTTGATTTACCACAACCCGAAGGTCCAACAAATACAATGAATTCACCATCTTCAATATCCATTGTAAAATTGCTGACTGCTTTGACATTGCCTTTATAAATTTTTGTTACATTTTTTAAGCTTATACTTGCCATAATGATACATCCTTTCTTAAATTTTTATACTACCAGTCATAAGTGGTATTGATTGATCTACTGATTTAGAAATCGCACCAATTAGAATGGATTTTTTCGATAATTTAGAAAATTCAACTTTTGCTATATTTTTTGATTTACGGACTTCTTGATTAATTGCTTCTAAATAGTCATCGCCAAGCAAAGTTACACGCCCAGAAATTACAATTTGTGAAACATTAAGCAATTCAATGACATCGCGTATCTTTTGCCCTACTAAATGAGCAGTTTCATTAATGTAACGATATAAATCTTCTTTCTTTTGATATTCTTTTATTAAATCTTTAACCACAAATGGATGATTATATTTACTTTGAGCATATTCTTTAATACTACGTAAAGAAGCAAATTCATCTAAGTAACTTTCTTTGCCATGAAATGTTGCATGCATTAATCCTAATTCTCCAGCATATCCTAAGTCACCGCCATAGAATTTTCCACCAATAATAAGCGCTCCACCAATACCATTATCAATATAAACAAGCATCGCATTATTCGTTGATTTTAAGCAACCACATTTCATTTCTCCAATTATTGATAAGTTGATATCATTATCTAAAGTAATTGGAACATCAAAGTACTTTTTAAATATGTTTTTGATGCTATTCTTACCATCAAATAAATCGGTATCAAAGTGCTTTGATAATTGTAATTCTCCCGTTATAGCATTTACTCGACCTGGCACGGCAATAATGATATTTCTTAATGGAATATCACGATATTCATTTTTCATTAAAATATCTTTTATTCTTAATACTATTTCATACATTATAGCTACATCATATTTATCAATTTCTTTTTCTTCTTCTAATAATATTTCTTCACGAATATTAGAAATAATTATTTGATAACGGTTATTAGATAAAGACACAACAATAATAAGTCCATATGCTTCGTTTAAAGAATAGAATACTCTTTTTCTTCCTTTTCCAGCGGTTGAACTTGAATATGAGGCTTTAATAATTCGATCATTGACTAATCCTTTTAATATCGATGATATTGCTGCATGAGACAAATCTAATTCTCTAGCTAAGTCTGTTGCGGAATAATCTGACTCACGCAACTTTTGTATTACTAATTCATTGTTTACTGTACGAGCATAACTTTGGTCGCACCCTACTGCTTCTTTTACCATTATTTTATTTCTCCTATCACATTTGTATTAGCATAGTTATAAGTACATCCTAAAACCGTGCCTTTAAATTTTTTGCCCACTAGACCTGCTACATAAACTTCGTCTTGAGATTCAATGTATCCGCTGGCGGTAATGTCATTTATATTGTTATAAATGTGACAATTTTCAATAACTCCATCAGCCATAATTCCCACTAATCCACCAACAAAGTTTTTTCCTTCTACTTGTACATTTTTAATATTTAAATCGTATATTTCACCACTAAACACTGAAAATAAACCTACGCCATATTGGCTAGTATTTGAATCTTCAAATAAACTTGTTTCATTTTTTGTTATTTTAAAATTAGAAATTGTGTGACCTAATCCAAATATTTTGCCACAAAAAGGTATTTGATTATCGCCACTAACACCAATTCCGCATATACTAGCGCCATTAAAATCTAAATCGTTAGTAATCATAAATACTTTGTCATAGTTTTCTTGTTTTGAAATTTTTTCATCGCTATTAGAAAGATTAAAATATTTATAGAAATCTTGTACGCTTCCAATTTCAATAACATTTTGATAATTTTTTAAGACATATTCTTTATTATATTGTGTATGGGCATAGGAAGTAACTAACATACGATAAGCATTATCTATTGTGGTAATTACCACTACCGCTTGAGTATTTGTTTTAAAATTATTTTTGCTAATTTTAATACCATTATTTATTTTTTCAAAAGACACTACTTTATTATCTACTTCTACTTTAGTAACATTATCTAAATCCACTATAGCATCTTCATTACCATATAAAGCAACTGGTGTTAAATTAAGAACTTTTTTAACTTTAAATGTTAATTCATTTGATTTTAAGCCCGTATTTAAATCACATGCATAGACACTAATTTCACTAATGGTTGCATCTTCTGAAATGATAATCTTATTATTTTCTATACGAAGTCCTTGATTGCCACTTGTTTTAGTATAAAATACAAGCGAACCTACTGAACCACTTGGCAAAAGTTTCACTTCTAATTCATAAGTTTGTCCAGTATATAAGGTATCAGTGTCATAAGAAATAATTATTTGCTCAGCATGTTTAACTAATATAACTTCAATTTGATCTTCAAATTTGACTCCATCAATATCTAAAGTAGCTTTAATTTCTAGTTTATTATTTATAGCATTAAGTGTATGAAGTACATTTCCTTCAAAATGCGCTCCACCATTTTTAACTAAACTATATTGTACATTTTGTTTATAAATATTTTCTAAAGATTTTGGGAAAATATCTACATCAAAGGTGATATTATCTCCTTCATAATAAGTATTATCAAGGACATCTTTTTTAATTGCCATTTTTGTAATTGAATAATAGACAATTTGTGGTACTAATACTGGTAATTCATCTTTATTACATTTCCAAATATTATCAGTAAATACTTTACTAAAATCAAATTGTTTGAATAAAGTTTCATTATTAAATAAAACACAAGATTCATCAACAAGTCCAAAACCAACAAACTTATTTAAACTTGTTAATGATAAAGCATAACAATTGATAATTTCTCCACCATTATAACCAACGAATGCTCCATAATAACTATCACAAAGCACTTCACCCATCGAATAACAATTTGAAATAGTTCCAAAATTGTTACCTACTAAACCTCCAACATAGCGATAAACATCTTCTCCGGTATAAACATTAACGTCGACATCAGCCCAGCAATTAGAAATTGTTCCCGAATTAGAACCTACTAAGCCACCGGAATATGAAGATACATTTAATGTACCAGTAACTCCAAGATTTTTAATAATCGCTGAACTTGTTAAATATCCAAATAAACCAGCATTAAATGATTTCTCATCTTTTCTATTAGCGTGCATATTATAAATAACATGTCCATCACCATCAAAAGTTCCTTTAAATGCATATTTAGTAGCAATATTAGGATCAACAACATCTTGATATCCTCCAATTGGTGTCCATCCTAATTCTTTTTGGGATAAATAATCTGTTAAATCAATATCATTCATTAAGATATAATAACCCGATAAAGATGCTTCACTATCATTTATAGAAGCCAAATCTTCAGCAGTATAAATAAACTTAGTTGCTATTTCTACGTCAATTGCAACAGCGTTTAAGCTTGTAATAATTTTCAAGCCATTAACTCCATCATATAAATTATTTAAATATGATGATTTAATTGTTAATGTCGCGTTATCAATATTGTAAGAATAATTGTTTTTATCAATAAGAGTATTTTGTTCATTTGCTAAGCCCAAAATGTCTTGTTCTTTTATTTCCACGCATTTTGAGAAATCTAGTTTAAATGTTGCTACTCCATTACTATTTCTTTCCACGACTTGGCGGTTATTAATTACCGAAGCAAAATTTTCTGTTAAACTATAAAATGTTTTTTCGCTTTTTGCATTATTATGTGTTTGAGCCACAACAACAAAAGGTGTTTTATTTTTAACTTTTTCAGTAAATTTAATTTTACCACTTGATGAATCAATACTTATACCAGGAACATTTTCTTTTAAAGAATATGTCATAGCGTAAGGAAGTGATGCTGTTGCGGTTACAAATTCACCATCTACAATATAACTAGATAAATTATCAAAAGTAATTTCCGCAACTTCATAATCATGCAATAAAGTAACTACAACTGGTTCAGTTGTCATACTTTTATATTTAGCAACACACATTACTTGCGCATAATTAGGAATATCATCGTTAAAGGTAAATACGCCTGTTTTTGCATTTAACTTAACATCATAGGTATTATTACCAACAATTTCATATTTAACGTTAGAATAATTTTGTTCAACTTTAATTGCTTCACCACTATAGATGCTATATTCATTTTTTTCAAAAGATAATTCATTACTAGAATTATTACAACTCGTAAGTCCAACTAAGCAAAGGCTAGCTAAAATAAATACTTTTTTATTCATATTATCCTTTTAACCCCCCTGCTACTGTATTCTCAATAATCTTCTTTTGGAAAGCACAATATAAAATCAATACTGGAAGAATACTAATAATCATTGCAGCAAAAATAAGTGGATATTCTCCGCCTAATTCTAGTTCTGATTGAATAGCTTGCAATCCTACCGCTAAAGTCTTATGAGAATTCATAAATAAGAATGGAGTGGAATAATCATTCCATAATGTAATAGCTTGTAAAATACAGCAAGAAATAATTGGTCCACGACACATTGGTATCATTACTTTAAAGAAAATTGAGAAATGGCTTGCTCCATCCATTTGAGCTGCTTCAGCATATGTCCAAGAAACACTTTCGAATGATGAATGAAGTAAAATAAAGTTAAAGCCAAACGCTCCAGAATATAAGAATAAAACACCAATAACTGAATCTTCTAAATGTAAGAATTCCATAAATTTAACTTGAGCTGGTAATGTACCTACAATTGGTACCACCATCGCAAATATTGCTAAAGCATATAATATTTTTTTGCCTGGGAATTCATATTTTGCTACTACATAAGCAGCACAAGCAGAGAAGAATACATTAACTATTGTTCCTAAAACTGTTAAAAGTACAGAATAAAAGATCATTGATAAAATGTTATCACCATTCACGCTTTTATTGATAATTGTGATGTAATTAGTAAAATCCCATTCTGTTGGAAAACTCCAATACTCTTTAATGGTTGTTAAATGGCGCCATTCTTCTACACTACGGAAAGAATTTAATAACATCCACACAAATGGAAATAACAAAGACAATGAATAAAGAATAAAAATAGCAAAAGCAATCCAAACGCCTACTGATAATATTGGGCTACGACGATGTTTTTTTGTATTTACATTTTGTACTTGTTCCATAAACACACCCTCCTAGCAATCAGTATCCGAGAATTTTCTCGAGATTACTTTACGAATATATAAGATAACTGGGGCAAGAACAAACGAGAACAATAATCCAAATGCTGCATAATATGGATATTGTGTTTTACTTGCTGCTCCACCGCTAACACCATTAAATATGGTTCCAGCAATAGTTTCATTATTATTAAGATTGAATAAAACTGGTTGTAAATATAATGTAAGAATACTTGTTAAGCCCACTACAATTAGTGTTACAACTGTTGGCCAAATCATTGGAATCATAATTTTAGTAAATTCTTTAAATGAACTTGCTCCATCCATTTGTGCTGATTCAAACAATTCCTTTGGAATTCGTCCAATTGCACCAGACAAAAGTAACACGTTATAACCTAGTCCTGCCCAAATACAATAGACAAAAACAATTACTGTAGTACTTGGCCATGTTTCAAATTTTAGGCCTAATCCTGCTAAAAAGTGATAAAGAATACCAGCGCTAGAGTCAAGTGTTTGCATTCTAAATGCGTAAACAAGCGCTACAGTAGAAATAATATTTGGTAAAAAGAATATAACTCTAAATACATTAGCAAAAGGCATTTTCTTAGATAAGAAATAAGAACAAATAAGCGCTAAAGGAAGGCTTATGAATATTGCTATTAATCCATATCCAAGTGAATTAAGCACAATCATTAAGTTATATGGTATTTTAGTACCATTAGCTAATGTTACAGCACCAATATTTGGATCAATTAAGCCTTTGATAACTTGAATAAAATTATCTAAACCAGCAAAAGTAACATTACCTTCTAAGGAAATATTTTCAAAAGCCATTATGATCGAATAAGAATTAACAAATATCCAAGTTGACAAAAATTGTAACACTGGATAAAAAAGCATAACAGCAACGAAAATTAATTCTTTTTTGCGTTTTTTAGTTATTTTCTTTTTAGGCTTTTTTTCTTCCACGCATGGAATAAGATCATTATTTTCCATAAGTGTCTCCTTTCAAATACAACTCAAAATTATCAACAATTAAACTATTACCGGTAGAACTTTCTAAGTTAATACGAATAGTTTGACTATTTTCTGGAGCTTCTAAATCTAAATGATATTTTTGAAGTTCATCACTATTTACTTCAATAGTTTTTGATAATAAGATTTCTGAAGTTGTAACTCCATAATATCTAATTGTTACTTTGCCATTTCCTTTTGCATAGAAAGAGAAATCATGTTTAAAGCCGTGATATACCGAATCAATAAGTTGGTAGACAATCGCACCATCACTAACACTTAAAGCTTTAGAATCTTCATATCCTTGGTCATCGACTATTTTTACAATTTCGGAGATATCTTTTTCTTCACTTACTCTTTTTGTTAAGCGCCATCCGCCAATTTGTGAAGTATTATATTTTAATTTTTCAAACGTTCCATTGCTTATCTTATTTATTGTTGGAGTGGAAATCGGACTTGTCGGATATTCTGCATCGAATGCATAACCACTAATAGGAGGAGTAAACTCTTCATATGGTTGATTCTTAAATGGAATATACTTTACATAATCAACATACATATTATCTGTTTCAAAATCAGCGCTTCCTACGAAAGCGGATGTTACTGGAAACCAGCAGCCCACCCAAAGACGTGCTTGCTTATTTGGAACAAATACATTAGATATTGCACTAATTTTGCCATCCACATAATAAACAACACATTCTGGATCAGTATACCAATCAAATCCAAATGTATGCCATTCACCATCATTGAAATAAATTTCATCTGGAGAAGAAAATGTTTCTTTTACTTTTATATCTTGTGATTGATTAAGGTTTTCTTTTATATAGTTAGTATTGAGCACATTACTAAATGAAATATTATCACTACGATGTCCACCTGGTAATTCAATATCTATTTCATGGTTACTAGCGTCATCAACATCATAAGCAAAAGTCCAAAAAGCTGTGCAAGCACCTGCACGTGGTAAAACTTTCATTTTAATTTCGTATCTTCCGGGTTGAACCATAAATTTAGATATTAAAGCGCCACCAGTATAGCGACCATCTTTAACATCGCCAACACCTTTAATATCGCCATCTAAATAATATTTACCATTACCAGTGATAACAAGCGTTCCATCATCGGTATATTTAATATTATTAGGGACTACACCACCATTACTACCGCCCCATGCTTGTTTTCCAATGTACCAATTATCACTTGAAACTCCATTAGAAAAATCATCAAAGAAGGCATTATCATAATCGAATTCAACATTATCTAATAGATCAATATCTTCTCCTGGTGCAATGTTTTTAGTAACATTATTACTTGAGCAAGCAACAAGCGATGATACCGCTACCAATAAAGACAATATTTTTTTGTTTAGTTTTGGCATACTAGTCACCTCTATCAACTACATTATAAATGATAGTGGTTATAAAAAACAACTATTTTTTTAGTTTGTGAAAAAATAGAAATATTTGGAAATTTAAACTAGTATATCATTTTACAAATCTATTGACTTTTTATAAATAAAACGCTTACAATAGTTTTATATTAATTCACAAAGTTAAAAAAGGAGATTTTGGTATTATGAAACTTAAAAAACTATTACCTGCAATGGTTGTAACTTCCATACTTGCTTTTGGCGCTACTGGTTGTGACAACAATCAAACTGACGCTAACACATTAAATATAGTTTGCATTGATGCTAGCTATGGCAGCAAATGGATTAATAAAATAGCGGAAAGATTTCAAGAAACACACGAAGGTATTAAAGTAAACATTACTGCTCTTTATGAATCAGAAAGTCTTATTTCTAAGAATCTAGCTTCTAAAAATAACACTGATGATTTATATATTTCTGTAGGAAGTAACTGGAAATATAATGCTGCTTCAGGACAATTTTTAGAATTAGATGACTTATTAAACGAAACTGTCGATGGTGTAACTGTAAAAGATAAAGTCGCTGATGAATATAAAGATTCAATTTATTTCACTAAGAGCAATGGTGAAAAGAAATGTTACCGTCTTCCATTTGTTTCCGCGATTGGCGGCATATTCTACAACACAAAAATGTTTGAAGCAAATGGTTGGAAAGTGCCTACCACTTATAATGAATTAGTAGAATTATGTGATACTATTAATTCTAGTAAAGTTATTGTTGCTGGCGATCCAGACGGAACAACTACTGTAAAACCATTTATCTATACTGGTACTAATACTGACTACTTCGACTATACCGTCTTTGATTGGTGGGCTCAATTAGCAGGCAAAGATGCAATTCAAGAATTTTTAAAATATGAAAGTGCTGATAACTTTGATGTAAGTAAAAACTCAACTTATAATTCATTAAAAACCGCTACTTCTAAATGGCAAGGCTTATTCAATAGTAGTAAAGGCTATTATGTTCCAGATACTAATAATATGACTGCGGGTCAAGCTCAAAAACAATTTATTAATGGTTATGCCGCAATGATGTTTAATGGTGACTGGTTATATAATGACTCATTATCATATACAAATAGTGGAACTTATAATGATACTTTCCAATTAGGAATAATGAAAACTCCAGTTTTAGAAGAAGCAAAAGCTGAATACGCTAATACATCTTACATTATTGGTGAAGACCAATATATTGCTATTCCAAAAACAAGCAAGCACTCAGCATTAGCTAAAGATTTTATTAAAGCTATTATTTCCGATGAAGGATGTCAAACATTCACTGATTATGCTCATGGATTCTTAGCATACAAAGCTGATGTTAAAACAAATAATGATGTATTTTTAAATAGTGTTATTGATTTAAGAAAACAATACACAACAAAATTTACCAACTTCTCTTCTAATAGAAAATACTTATGTAACTTAGTTGATATTTGGTCAACTGGTGGTAATCGCCCATTTTTATCATTATTAAACGGAAGTAAAACTATTGATGTAGCATTTAACGATATTGCCTCTACCGCTAAAGCTAATTGGGCAAGCTGGACAAAAACATCTAATTAATCGGTATAATCCATATAATTTTTGATAAATATTCAAATAAAAGCATTTGTTTTAAATTTTTCTTAATTTTACAAGTGCTTTTTTTAATTTTCTTAATAATTAATTTTATTTAAAAGTTTATTAAAAATTTAAACTATCGATTATATCACTATTTTTTAATAGAATATGTATTTTTTAAGCAATACTAAATATTTATTAATTTTATAAAAAAATTTTATAAAAATTGGCATTTTTTACCATTTTTGTTAAAAATCTCTTCTTGTAATTGTATTATTTTGTATTTAAAATAATAATAATATTGTGACTCAAGTAAGTGAGAAAATGGCTGCTAGTAAAATACTTGGGCGTGACCAAAGTTTCGCACGTGCTGTCAATAATGATTTAGTAATTCGCGCATTAAGAGAAAATGATTTATCAGCAACTGATCTTGCTAAAAAACTAAATCTTTCTAATGCCGCAATGACATCGATTTTGCGCAATTTAGTAAACGATGGATTAATTAAAGTGTCTCATTCTATTTCTAAACTCGGCAAAGGACGTAAACAAGTTGTTTATACATTAAATGAAGAATATGGATTAATTGCCGTTATTTCATTTTCTAGTACTGGATATAGTTTAACTTTATCAAATATTAAAGAAGAGATTCTTTTTGAAGCAGATAAACTCGCTAACTATTATAACGAAGATTTAATTTTAGATATTACTTTATTACTTAAAGGTTTAGTATCACAAAAAAGATATAATAACATTCCACTTAAAAATGTAACTATTTCTTATCCTGGACGAGTAAATGTTAAAAATAATGAGCTAGAACAAGAAAATATATTTGATCCTAGTTTATGTGGAAAAACACATAAATTAACTAATATTATTAAAGAGCATTTAGATTGTCCTGTATTCGTATATAATGACATTAATTTAGCTATTATCGGACAAATTCGTAATGGTAGTTTACAAAACATCAAAAATGGGATGTTGGTCTACGTAGATAATGGTATTGGTGGAGCATTGTTACTTAATGGACAATTATTCGGTGGCGAAGTTGGTTTTGCCGGAGAAATAGGATTGTTCTCTACTACTTTTCACGGAAAAGATGGATTACTTGATGATTTCGTCTCATTAAGAAGCATCAAAGAACATTTTAATCTTCATAATTTTCAAGAATTATTAAAAGAATATAAAAAAATGGGCGATGTTTATAACTATGTAAATGACACCGCAATTAACTTAGGAAAATGTATCAAAGATGTTATAGAATTATTAAATATTTCTACTGTTGTCATTTGTGGACGTGTTTTTGAATTTAAAGATAAATATTATGAAAATGTTATTAAAGAAGCTAATAAGGCATTAAGTCCTTGTAATGTGATTTTTGATAATACAATTCATAATTCAATAATAATTGGCGCCATCGCAATGGCGTATGACAAAGCTGTACCTAGTGTTGACAAAGACTTTATTGCTGTTTAGCAAAAGTCTTTTTATTTTTTCTCGATAATGTTAAAATGTTATTAAGGAGAAAAAAGCAATGAATGTAACAATTTCTAGCAAAACAGTTAATAACATCACTTTTGATATTATTGCTATCAAAAATGATATTAATTTCGAGATAAAATTAATTAATTACGGCGCCAAAATCCTATCAATAAAATATCCAGATAACAAAGGTAAAAATTCATCAGTTTTAAATTGTCCTAAAGATTTAAGTCACGTTTTATCTTACACAAATAATTATGGCAGTACTATTGGTCCAGTCGCAGGAAGAATTAAAAATGGCGAATTCATTAGTAATAATATCCGTTATGAATTTGAAAAAAACGAAAAAGGAAATTGTTTGCATTCTGGAAATGCTAATTTTGGATTTAAATTATTTTACTACAAAATAAAACAAGATAAAGAAAAGACTATGGTTACTTTTTTATGTAAACATAGGCATGGTGATTCAGGATTCCCTGGAAATATTGAGGCTAACATTAGTTATATAATTTATAGCAAAAACAAGCAATTTGATATTGTTTTTGACGCAAAAACAGATCGTAAATCTTTCATAAGTTTAACAAATCACATGTATTTTAATCTTAATGGAGGGTTTAAGCCAATCTATAATCATCAATTATATTTAAGATCACATCAATGCTATTCTATGAATGATGATTTAACATTAATCAAATTAGAAAACGCTCCTGATTTCTTAAATTTTAGCAAAGAACATACTTTAGATGTTATCAAAAACCCTTTAATTTATGATAAGCAAGAACATGGCATGGATCATGTCTTTGAACTTGATGATATTAATTTAGATGTACCTAGTGCAATTTTATATGACCCGGATACAAAAAGAAAGTTAACTTTATTTACCAATTATCCAGCAATTGTTGTGTATACTGATAATTATCCAGGTCATGTCTTAAATGCCGCTAATACGATGAATGATGAGAATTTCGGAATTACATTTGAAACTGTTATCCCTACATTAGATTTAAATAGATTAACTTTTGATAAAGATACTAAGTATCAATTTATTACAAAATATTTGTTTGATTAGTAAACTAATAAAATCTTCTTAAACTGTGTCAATTTGATACAGTTTTTTTCAAGAATGTATCAACGAAAAATAAAAAAGTCCGATAATATCGGACATGATTTCGAAATGGTGGGCCTTAATAGACTTGAACTATCGACCTCACCCTTATCAGGGGTGCGCTCTAACCAGCTGAGCTAAAGGCCCATTTCGTTTACGCTTAATTATTCTAGTATAATTGTTAACTAAATGCAAGTGTTTTTTATTAAAAATAATTTTTTTCTGTGCATTAACAAAATTGCTATATAAAAACCCACTTATCTTCAAAAACAAGTGGGTTATATAAGTTTTAATTTTAAATATTTACAACAAAATAATCTACGCCAGATTCTTCGACGAATTTAAAATCTGAAGCTCCTTTGTTTCTTAATGCATAAGCAAAACCTGGATTCTCTTCTTTACCAATCAAAGCACCTACAACGGTTTCTCCAACTTTCAAATTTAACGATTCAGCACTTCCAAATTTGAACACTTTATCTAAAGTATTAAATAAATCATCTGTTCCGTCTTTATCTAAATTATTAATCGTTAATGATTGATGTTCGAGTTCATAAGCAAATGGTGTATCTTCTACTTTATTAATTTTCACTGTTGAAGAAACATAGAAATAATCCGGAACATATTTTTTTAAATATTTTAAAGGAAAACCATTCATTTCATCTTTAACAGTGGCTAAATCCAAACGCACAACAATATTAAAATCCGTACTTCCATCGCTTGTGATATTGCTAAAGTCAATTTGTTTTAATTCATAATTAATTGATTTATTACCAACAGATATAACTCCTTCAGTCTTTTGATAACTTACTTGATTAGCTAAAGCTCCTACTTGTTTATCACTTAATTTAATAATTGCTTTCATGTCTTCTGGAAGATTTTCTAAGTTTACTACATAATTTTCTTCACTATATTCAATCATGTTTTCCACAGAGCTATTTACCATTCCTTGAACATCTTTCATATCATTGACTTTGTCAAAGGCTTCTGGGCATAGTTTTGATTCATCCACTTTCTCGCTTAATACTTTTAACTGTGAAACAGTATTAAACAAATCTATACCATAATTGACACGAACATAAACATAACCACCAATAACCGCAACTGCGACAATTGCAACAATCGTTATAAGAAATGTTATTAATTTTTTTATTAATTTCATAATCTTACCTACTTTCTACTTATAGTATATATTGTTTTGTGCTATATTCAATGCAAAAAATTGATATTATTAAAAGTTTAATTTTAAATTTTGTTGGTTTGTCAATGATTTGTCCTAAAAAAGTTTTTTAAAAGCCTTAAAATGCAAAACATTACTTATAAAGTAATAATTTCCAAAAAAAATTTAAACATTTTTTATAAATCTTACTTTTTGAGTACGACAAAAGGATTCCAGGTTAATTTCTGGAATTTTTTTATATATTCGTTTTTCGCTAGATCAGACTTTTTATAAATTAAGTTGCTTTAATAACTTTTCACGCATTTCAAGTGGAGTAAGCCAAACCACTTTACCATCAATCGTAGACTTTAAAGCTCTAGTGCAAATGTTATTAGACCGCTTAACATAAGCTTTCAATTGTTTGTTTAAATCATCTAGTGAATAGAATTTAAGCCAACTATAAAATCTTTCTTCATCATTTCTATGGCTTCGTTCAACTTTACCATTATGTTTTGGAGTACGTGGCTTAATAAGTTTATGTTCAATATTCAACTGAACACATAACTCATCAAATGGATGTACTTTATCATCAGAAGTGGAACGAATATAAGTAAACTCCTGGCCATTATCAGTTTGAATCATTTTTGGAGTGTAGCCAAAATACACTATTGCTCTTTTTACAAAATCAACAGTATTTTTTGCTGTTTGCTCATCATAAGCATATAAGAATCTTTCTCTTGTGGCCTCATCAATTATTGTGTATTGATAGAATTTTTTATCAAACGGAACCTTTTTAGTTCTACACTCATAAGGGACTACTTTAACATCCAATTGCATTTTAACGCCTATATTTTGTGGCGTGTCATATTTCTTTGGCTTTTCTCTAACTTTCTTTTTAACTTGGTCATAAAATCCATTCTTTCTCAAATATCGATACAAAGATGTGGGATTGCGGCAATAAGCATATTTTAATCGAAGTTTGGAATATAACTCATTAAATCCTATTCCTGGATTTCTTTTTATTATGGCCAGAATATGTTTCTTTTCTTCATCGGTATGACGATTCTTATTCGGAGTATGTGGAGTATGACTTTTATTTTTTAAACTTTCAACACTTCCATCAAATTGCTTTTTCCACCTTCGTAATGATCTAGTGGAACAATGGTAACGATGTGCTACAAATTCTGGAGTTTCTGTTTTCAACAAATTCAATGCGTATTTCTTTTCACTTTCATTGAAAGGTCGATTATAAGTATAAGTCTTCATTTTTTTCACCTCATTTATTCAAAAAAATTATCAAATGACCGTTAGATATAGCCCTTAAAACAAGTCACGCGCGCAATGCGCACGTGATGGGCTATATCCACACTTTTATCCTATAATCCGACCATATGTACTAAAAAAGGCAATCGCTAGACCGCTTGATTTGCCTTTTTTTTATACGTACAAAAATTATGTTTATATGTGGAAATAAAAACACGCAAAAAAAGTCAATGATATAGGAATCCTATTATCAATGCTTTCTTTTTGCGCGTCACCCCATTTCTTTTTTTAGTTTAAGCATAAAAAAAGCGCTTTGCAAGAGCGTTTCTATTATATCACTATTGTGATATTTTTTTTAAAAACACGACTAGACACGGCTTTTTTTCTTTTTTAAGCCACCGCATTTTGTTTCAACTATCTTCGCTTGTAAATAGCTGCCCTACGGCGTCTCGCTACGCTTGTCTACCAGATTTTTTTTATAAAAAATCCTTTTACAAACTTGATAGTTTAAATGCTTTTTATGTGTCTCAAAAAACAAAAAAAATGAAATTTTGGCGGGGCTTTTTTAAGACTTCTTGGAGTAGCACTCCAAACCGCATAAGTTTCATTTTTACGAGATTAGAAAGGTGGTACGATTATGCAAAAAGTAGAACGTTACAAAATGTGTGTCATTGTTAACAAACAAGTTTTTATTGATGTACATGAAATTACACTTTCATATTATAATCAGCTTATGATTATATGTACTAAAGCAGTAAAAGAAGTGGATGATGTGTGGAATCAATGGCAAAAAATCACAATGCAAAAATGTCATTATGATTTTGAACAATATAATGTGGATAAAACTATTTTTACGCTAGGTTTTACACGTGTTTTCTTAATCAAAGAAACATGTAATGATACATATGTTTTTCTTAATTAGTGGCAATTCCTAATTGTTTATTAAGCAATATTAAAGGAGTGTCAATCATAACATAATACGGCGAATCTTTGCTCAATTTACAAATTGCTGCACCTTCAAAATCAAGTAAACACATAACATCACTTTTTATTCCTCTGGAGTAAACAATTCTTTCATTGCTTTTTCCAATGTATTTTAATATGTAATTTAAAGCTGTAGCAAAAGTAAAATCATTTTTGCTAATTACTTTAAAATCGTTTCTGCCAATCCTCTTTGTAAAGTCATCATTAATAAATGCTGTGGCTATTTTATGACTTGTTGTATCATAATACTTTAATTCTTCTAAATTACCGACCATTTCACCTTGTGGCACATAAATCAATCCATGAAAATGCAAACGCCCAGTTTTTGAACGTTCAAAAGCACCCATATATAACCAATTTTTTCTTTTATGTAAGTTTTGAAGCTTTTGTTTAAGCACTTTAACAAATGATTCTTCATTATGTTTTTTATCATCATAAGTGAAAGTGACAAAGTAATTCCAATCATTATTAAAAGCTTTGCGTTTAAATGTTAATTTACGCGCTTTTAAATTACTTGATTGTCTATTGATAAATTTATCAACATAATAATCCGCAATTGTGGTTAAATCTTCTGATTGTGCTTCAAAATATTCTTTATATTTCTTATTAGAATCTATATGATCCAGAAGAAGTTCTTTCATTTCATTTACTTTTAATTTTCCTTTTTCATTTTTTAAATTTTCTTTGTTATCAACGTATATTTGTTTCAGTTCTGTTTCAATTTCTTTTTTAGTTCCTTCTAGTTTCTTTTTTCCTTTACTTCCAAACGGATATTTTTCTTTATACCATTCATTTATAAAACATGATTTTCTTTCAAATCCTAAATCTTCTTCTGATGTTTCCGCGATTACTCTTGGTGAATACATCGTTACATTCTTATAAGGTTGTGCAAGACGATTGAAACCGTCAAACCTTACTTTACATAGTTGATACATATTTTTTTTACCTCATTTTCGACTTATTTTTATTTAAATAGATTGTTAGTTAATCTAGCAATGAAATATGAATTTTCCATCATTAATTCTTCTAGCATTGCTCTTTCTGTTTTAAATTCAATTATGTCATCTAAGCCATAATTAGATAGTATTGCTTTATCTCTAAAGAATCCACTAAAGGAATCTGTGGTAAAGCGTTTTGAATAAGTCTTTTTATGACTTATTACATATTTTTGTTTTTTAATATCACCATCTAGTGTTCCACGTTCACTCTCAATTTCTAAAATATGAAATCCAAATGTGTTTGTTAAACACATATAACGCTTATTTAAGCGTGAAACTAGATTTTTGAACAAATATATTAATAATGTGTTATCGCTTCTAAAATAGCGGTATTGATAATATAATGACGTATATTTTGATATTACAAAGTCATAAATAATTTCATCTATTCCAAATAGCATTAATGGAACTTTAATTTCACTTTTATTCACGATATGAATTATCTTTTCATTTAATTCTCTTGCGTCGCTTCCTAAAGATTCTGGACGTTGTTCATCACAAATAATTTTTATAAATGGAAAATTACCAACAGTGGCGCAGTGCCTAACCATTTTAATCCAATCATTCCAACCATCATTTTTTGGATTAGCGGTTAAATCGGATTTCTTTATTTCTTTGTTATCAAGCATATTACCACGTTCTTTACCAATTTCAGTTACAACAACTATACCAAATTCAAAAGCGTTACTTAATTCATTATTTGCCACCATTTTAGTACCAAGTCTTAACATATCTTGGTCCAAAATGTGCGCATGACGTGAATATGATTCCATATATTGCGGATTGCTTTTAAATAGGTTTGTTTGCCACATTGGAAAGTTTCCTAAATCGCTTAAAACATTATCTTCTCTAATACTATAATTACTAATTAATAACGAGCTTTGAATTATATAAATTAAATATAATTGCGCATATTCTTGTAACATTTCAAAAATAGATATTTCTTTAAGTCCATCATAATATGTAAGCTTATCTTCGTATTTAAAAGATTGTTTTAATTTTGATGGCCTTTTTATTTTGGCGGCCACATAATTTCTAGCTGTGGCTAAATTATAAATTTTATGCTTACGAAATGCTTCTTTTAATTGATTTTCAAACTTTTGAAAAGGAAAGTTCGGAAACATTAATTCTCTATCCATAAGCATTTGAAATGCTTTATCTCTAAACATAATTGATTGACTTATCGCCATATCAGTTAACATTGTTGTTTTGCCTTTTCCTGGTTCACCGCAAATCATTGTGGATATACCAGTATCATTAATAAATCCGCGATTTTTAAGTTCATTGTGTTCTAATATTGCATAACCCATTTTTTCACGGATTTTATTAAATACAACAAATCCTAAAACAATCCAGACAATTAAAGGAACAAACGCAAACATTGGTATTAGATCTAATAATAATTTATAAAATTGAAATGGTATATTTATAAAATCAAAAGACATTACAAAATAGAAGTAAAATGAGAAAAACTCTATGGTAATTGTGAAAAAATTAAAATATAAACAGAACAAACATGCCCATATAAGCATAAAGAAACGATGATTTAATAAATAATTAACAAAGCTTAATACATAGTTCTTAATTGGTTTATATACATTGGCTTTCATTTTCTTATATAGCTTTAATGGTTTAGAATCAACATCACAACTAAGTCCATTATAAGAAAAGTACTTTTTAAACATAATATAAAAGATTAAAAAGAGTGGCATTACTAATAATAAAATTTGTGAAAAATTAGCAACGAATAATAATACATCACTAAAATAATTACTAATTGTTTCACCATTTACCATTGATGTAAACACTATTTCGAAATATGCTCCAAAGGCTTTAAAATTAAAGAAATTAAGTATCAATTCTGGATGTGCTATATCGAAATTACCCACCTTTGTGACAGTTGGTATTAAATTACATTTAAGTCCAAATAATTCACAGAAATAAAAATAAGCTGATAAACCAAAATCTTTTATTGATTCCCAAATTCTTATGTACGAGCGGGTAAAAATAAAAGATAAACTTAATACGCAAATGGTTAAAACAATACATATAATCAGTTTATCTTTTTCTTTTATTTTTTTCATATTATCACCTCATTAAAATGGCAAAGTTTGTGTTCTTTTTTCTTCTTCCTCAAGCCTTGTCATATACTTATCTTCTAAAAATAACATTAATGAATTAACAAATGTTTTATAATTGATTAAATCATTAATTTTTGTTGAATCACTAGCGGTTGAATACTTAGTGATTACATAATTTTTCTTACCTTCTATCCTTATTTCATTTTTTTCAAATAGTCCAATTAATAGACGAATAAAATCATATTCTGTTTTTTCTTCTTTAATTACGATGATTCTATATAATCTATCAACAAAATAATCTTCATCTAAAATAAATACTTTTGATTCTGGTTCTTTAAGTATTTTCACTTGTATTTTAAAATTACGGAAAAACGGCTTTTTAAATGGAGAATAAATAGGTTGTCGCATAATTAGAATCTCCTTAATCCTAATATGCAATAATCTTCATTTAAGCCATATTCTGGAACGTTTTTCAAAATATAAGTTATTTCATATAAATACTTACTAGACTTAGAATAATTTTGACCATTGGTATCAACAAATCTAATTAAATCATTTACTTGATAGTCTCTATCATTTTTTCTTAATTCAAATGTTTTTAATCCTTTTTCAACATCTTTTAAATACTTTTCTCTTATTTTTAATACATGTAATTTATTCATTATTTTCACCTTATTTCTTTAATAGATTTTCATTATAGAAGTACATATTAAATGTTGATGAATACGTATGATCAGAATCTAAAAAAGCAAGCTTTATTGTTTTATCATTTTCATCTGTTAATATTGCTATTCCGTTATCATAGCTAATATCAATTGAACGATAATATGTTTCTTTTACATAAAATACTACATAATCTTCACTATCAAAGAAGAAGTAGTTTTCTCTATTCTTACTTCGATAAGTTACGCCAACTACATCATTAAGCTTAATGTTTCGTTTGGATGTAAAACGAAAAAAAGAAAAAGAAACATACCCAATTAATAGTGAAATTAGGCATATTCCTAATATGTACAACGCTTTTTTGCTCTTTTTCATAGAAATCACCTCATTTTCTACTTGACTTTTTATTTGATTTTGATATATTTATTGATAGTTGGTGCTAACGTTTTCCACGGAAACGAACAGGACTCTCAAAAGGAGACTTACACCAACTTTTTTTTTGTTACATAGTTTTGATTAAACTATGTATTTTTTTTATTGCTTTGTCTACGTGCTATATAACTAGTTATATCACTATAGTCTTCGTTAGAAAGCTTATAATTCGGCATATAATCACCGCGTGTACCTAACGAACCAGTGCGAACAAACTTACGTAAATATGATGGTTCAGAATCTAACGGGTCAGGATTTTTTCGTAAATTAAAATATCTTTGACCTTTCTTTTTTTTATGTGTTAATGGTCCTATACGTGTCCAAGTTTTATCATCTGCACTAATCTGCCAAGAAATATGTTGTTTTGTATCATTAGAATATTTTGTGGTTTTATCAACATAAAATCCTTGTATAGGCTTTTTTGGATAATTAGTTTTATCTTTAAAATCATTAATTTTAGTTTTGTTTACTTTATTTTGTTTAAATGATTTTTTAGGCTTTGTATTAACAGATGAAGCAATTCTTCGCTCTTGTTTAGTTAATGCTTTTTTCTTCTTTTTACCATACATATGGTATAATTCCTTCCTACCTCATAAAGCACTAGTTTTTTTGAATAGAAACTAGTAAAACTATTTAGGAGGGTATTTATTATTCAAGCCAGGTTTGAATCTCTAAAATTGTAATACGTCCATCTATGGATTCTAATGATAATTCAGATGTTGATTTACTTAATCTAAATACTTTAGTTTCGCTCTTAGCAACTTCTTTTTTATTGATTAGATTACCACTAAAAAATTGACCTTTTGAGCCATTTACTGATAAAGCTGCTTTATCATAATCATAATGATCTATTACTTTATTACCATCTTTATCTAATACGTCTTTTTCTACATCATCAACTTTTTCAGTTTTATAAACTGCAGTTGAATATGTATGGCCAGTTATAGCCACTCTATTAAATAAAATATTTTCATCAAGCTTAATTGTAAATGAACCTGATGTATATTCATCTTTAACGATTGAACCTAATACCATACCGCCATCGGCTTTATAAACTGCAACTGGAGCAATTATTGATGTAGTAGCAGAACCGCCTTCTGTTGTTCCTGGATTAATCTTTGTGCCTAATCCCTTTACAATTGCGTCTCCATCATTTTTAGATTCTAAGAATGTTACTAAAGTATCTTTAGTCAATTCTGTAGAAGTCTTTTCCTCATTACTTACATCAATTTTTGCTAGATTCTTACGATTGTTATTTTCAAGAATATTATCATCAAACTTCCAATCGCTAAATCCTTTTGTTACTGCTCCTAATAAACCTACGAGTAATCCAACCGCTAATACTGATAATACTGTTGTTACTCCTTTTTTCTTATTGTATCTTGCCATTTTAAATCACGTTCCTTTCTTTTTTTTATAAAATTAGCAATTTACTTTTAATCAAAGCTTTTTGCTTTGTATTAAATTATTTTATTTTCGTCTTTTCTTCTTTTTGTTTTTATTTGTGAATACTATCGCTAGTGTTGGTCCTATTTTGGATACTACATAAACTGTTCCACCAATGATTAATACAGTTGATATAGCCGCTAATAATTTCTTCCACCAATTGTTATCATCATCTTTTACTTCACCACCGTGTACTTGATTGCCTAAAGTATCTTTTAATACTCCTGTATCTTTATCAAAGTGATAACCAGGATGTTTATTACCATTAATGTCGATGATTGTAATGTTGCCATCATCATCAATTACTGCTGTATAACCTTCTCCATATTTATCTGACAAAGCACTTAAATTAACAATGTCACCAGTTTGATTTACATAAATGAATGAAAGTAATTCTTCATAATTAACTTTAGATTCAGTCGAAATACAAAACAATGAACCGAAATCATAATTCCAAAATGCTCCAAATCTAAATGAAATTTGTAATCCTAAGACTTCTGCACCACTTGCACTTCTAAAAGAAAACTTAGTTCCAAATTTATCAGTTTTAAATATTTTGTCTTCATCTTTTATATGAAATAATCCACTAAGATAACCACTCATTGGAGAATCACCTGTTACAATACTTAATGAATATTCTTTATTCTTATTGTTACCAGAAGTATAACTATAACCAAACATAACACCATATAAATAATTGATATTTTCAGATATAGTTGAATCCTGTACTGCAAAGAACAATCTACTTAATCCAAAATCATGTGTTTGTACTGCACCAAATTCTACAGTATGAATTTTAAAATTTGAATTATATCTAAATGCGTAATATCGGCCACAATCAACAACAGCATTGCTTACTTGACTTGATGATGTTGCGCGTCTTAATGTCTTAGGCTGTTTAATTATTGGACTAGGATTAATACCAATCTTATCTTTTAAGTCACTATCTGATATTGATGGTGTTTTATAGCCGCCTGGCCTCAACGTATCGTCTAAAATATCTCTTAGATTTTCTCTTAAATCAGTATTTTCAAAAACTAGTGAATAACTATAATAAGTTATATTAAAATCAATATCTTCAGTAGCTGATTTTAACTTATTTACAAAAGTGTTTTCGCAATCATAATTAAATGGAATCTTGAAAGCATTATCTAAGAATAGATTATATATTTGTTCACGTCCATTATCTAAATAATACTTGCCAGTTGGCTTTGTATAAATTAAAGTATCATTATTAATGATGATATAGTCTAAATTGTAATAATCACTGATATAGCCAAATGCTGTTTCTATCTTTGTTGCTCTATCGGCTGATACCGCCGTTAATTGACCTTTTTTAAAATCTAAGTTAGAAAAGTTAAACGGTGAAAAAATAGAATTATCTGATGTTAGAGGTTGTAAAAACAAATTATGTTTAACAATACCATCAGTTGGTTCATTACCATATACATCTTCATCAGTTAAATGTGGAAATGAAACAAACTCCATAGTTTGAATGTAATTTCTAAATGGAATTTCAACAAAGAACATTCCATTATATTCTTCTTTTTCTTCATCTACTAGAGATTTATGCAACTTTCCTAAATAAACACGACTATTATAATTTTTAAAACTATATGAATCATTTTCTTTTACTAACTCAATAATTGTTTCACCATCAATTTTTAATAATGGTAATGTAAAATCCGTTTTTATATAATCAGAAAACATTTGTAACATAACTGTTAGGTTATCATCAGTACAAATATCATCAAGACTATATATAAATTCTAGTGGTTGCTCTTTTGATGTATCCCAATCGCTAAACACAGAATTAACACTAACTTTATTTTGTATTAATGTGTAATACATTCCTGGCTTAACTTCTTCATACCATGGTATTGTTTTGCCAAACAATTTCATTTCATTAAATGAATCAGTAGTTTTGTGAAATGCAAATCCGTCAACAGGAGTGTTATTATTAACTATTTCGTTGATTATATCAGTTGACCAATCTATTATTTGAAAATCACCAGAACGATTTATAAAGCCAAATAAATTGTTAAGCGATTCAGACTGATCTTCTAGATACACATAACCTTTTTCTTTATCAACTAAATTTTTAGTAATATATCCTTCTTCAACTTTAACTACGTCATCAGTTTCTTCTGCATTAGCTTTAACAACTTCATTACTATTACCAGGAAGAACAGCAATTGTTGATAACATCATCATTAATGGTATTAATAACTTTTTCATATTATCACCTCCTATTCAGTCCATAATTCAATATCTAAAAAGCACGCTCTACCAGATAACGCTGATAATTTAAAATCACTTTGTGCTTCTTGAAATTCAAAAATTGTTGAAACAGATACATCAGGTTGATAATAATTATAATTAATAGGCAACATTACTGATTCCTGATTATTTAATGTATAAGATGAGCCATTAGCTTGTTTTTGATAAATCGTTTGTCCATCTGCTTCAGGTGTTATTTTTAATCTATTGTAATTAACCGCAGTTATTTTTGCGTGATTATAAGTAAAATCATTCATTGATATTTCTAAACTACCTGATTGATAAGTTGTTGAACCGATTCTTAATCCTAATTCAGAATTTCTAAATAATCGTACACAGCTAGTATCAGATGATAATAAATCACCAAAGACTTGTTTTTGTTCCTTGTTACAACTATTCAAGAATTTTGATACAACTGACTTTGACAGTGCACTATTATCATCAATATCATTTCTTAAATCGAATGTAACTAAGTTTTGCCTATTATCCACTATAGGAATACTTATTGATGGTTCATCACCAGGTTTATTCACATTTTTGACAATAACACTAGTTATTCCACATAAAGCCACTGCACATAAAACGCTTAAAACTAAATTCGCAATTGCGTTATCTTTCATAAGTTTCACCATCATTCAGTCCAAAATTCTAATGATAAAAGCACACCGCCAGACAATCCTCCTACGAGCTTTAACTG
This sequence comes from uncultured Bacilli bacterium, assembly GCA_934140155.1. GTDB lineage: Bacteria > Bacillota_I > Bacilli_A > RFN20 > CAG-826 > RUG131. Next base: position 57,753 of record CAKPBC010000002.1, read on the forward strand.
AGAATTTGACTCGCTGAATTCAAATATCTTTTCTACTGGTGAATAAGGGGTATACTTATCTTTATTTACTGGCAAATTAAGAGATTCACTACGACCACTTACATCTATTGAAATATAGCCTTGACTACCTGTATATGTATATCTTCCATCTGATTCTGGTGTTTCGCTTTTTGTATAAATATTAATAGCTTTGACTTTAATTCTATTATATGTAAAATCATTTAAAGACATATTAAGATTGCTAGTAACTTTTAATCCAAAATTAGGAAGCACTGTCACTCCAGATACAGAAGGCATCATAGAAGATGGTAATGGATCGCCAAATATTGCTTTGGTACTACAAGAATTTAAAAATTCTTTAGCGTTATCATTGCTTACTGTTTGAGCTTCTAATTTTGTAAAATCTACAACTGCCAAATTCTCTCTCGTATCAACTTCTGGTTCATCAGGAACACTTATTGATGGTTCGTTGCTTGGCTTATTACTATTTTTAATAATTACACTTGATAAGCCGCCTAAAGCCGCCACACATAAAACGCTTAATATTATATTTGTAATTGTATTTTTCTTCATATGTTTCACCTACTTTCTTTTCTTGTTAAATCTACTTGTTAATTCATCAATATCACTTTCAATTTCGCCTAATAGCTTATTTTTAGTTATTGATTTTGTTTTTATTTGATTGTTAATATCAATCACACGTTTCTTTTTAGAACGTATTGAATTACTTATTTCGTAATTACTACGTGTTCGTTTCTTTGCCATTTAAATCATCCTTTCGGCGCTTTATAAAAAACTCACTACATCGATATCCCATAATCTCACAAGTGTTTTCACTCCAGCGGATATCATATATGCGTTTTTCATTAGTAGATAACACCGCTATCAAAATTGAAATGTATACATTTTCTTTTTCTTCAAACGGAATTTCTTTTACTGATATTTCTTCATCAGTCAAAAATCTATCTAAAAAAGCATTTAATTCATCAATATTTGTGATTCTTTTCATAAATTAATTAACCCCATAAATTTCTTTTAATTTATTTATTGAATATGTTGGAACACGTTTCTTATATCCACGACCACCAGTTACAACATAGCCCGTTATTGCTTGTTTGCTTTTTGAATTAATTTCTTTTTGCGAAACTTTTATTCCATATCGTTTTAATATGCTTGGTCTTAAATCAGTCTTAGATAGCCATTTTGAACCATAATATTCATAATCATTTCGTGACGCACTCATTTTAGAATCTCACTTTCATGCTTCGATTCTTTGCATTTATTCCAGCTTTATTACCGCTAGAATATGATGATGAACGAAAGATCATATCATCAGGAATAAATCCTTCTAATCCATCAAGATATCCAATTGCATATTCTTCACGTTTGCTTGGATTTCTATTTACATCTTTTCCACGCTTTTTAAATTCAGAATTTGCTACATTGGAATAATGCTTCTTTCTTTCTAATAGTGAAAATTTTCTTTTCTTTCTCATTGTTTCACCTTCTTAGATTTAGTTCTTGGTGGTTTACTAACATACCTTAATCCTTCAGGATGTTTACTTAAGTAATCATCTACAATAGCAGCATTAGCAGGTAATGTTCCTTTTTTTTCAAAGGTGTTTAAAATTTTCTTCATATTAGTTGAAGCAACTCTAAAGAACTTTCTATGACGTTCATCTAATTCAACACCATTTTTTGTTTCTTTAATATCTTTATTAGTTCCATAATTCTTCATTGCTTCAATCGAATTTTTTACAGCCTTTTTATGATAGTCTTGCTTATCTTCTGTAAAAGCGTATAAATGAGGAATAGCTTTTACTTCGCCCCAATCTTTTGCTCTTGCATAATCATAATCACCATCAAAGCCGTAACGTACTAATATTCTATTGACACGATAATGACGTTTTAATCTCTTCGTTTTTCTATCCATAATTAATCACCCTAATAAATAAAATCTGTTGTAACTTTAGTAGTGCCTTTTAATGACCTAAAATTATTAATATCGTTATAGTCTGATATATCATACTTACGGCTTAAACGATTATACGAGCCTTTTTCTTTGATATAAGTTTTCTTAGAAACTTTGCCATTTCTATCAATTACTCTAAATAAAGTATTATCTGGTAATTGATTCAAATAGCATTGGCCAGAAAAATTACGACTTACTTTTTTTAAAGGTTTTTTATTACTCTTTCTTTTAAAAATACTCATTGATAACACACTCCTAAATTTTTAAAGATTAAATTTTTCTTTGTAGATTTTTCTTTTGAATTTCTTACTAGCAATTTGTTTAGTAAGATATTGACTTTCAAGAACATCAGAATGATAACGTATTAATTGTTGTTTTACGTAAGCTTGCCTATCAGTAAGCCATGGCTTAATTTCACGATTTAACTTCTTGATTCGTCTTTCATGAGCGTTATTAGATAATTTTAATCTAGCTTCAGTATTCATAAATTACAGCTCCTTTCTTAATTGTTAAATCCAATTCAATGACCTTAAATTTTGTATGTTATAGCAAACCCAACAGCACCCTTTATTGAAACTTGCAGAGCAACCTTTGAATTTAATTCGTTTTTTAAAAATAATAATGCTTAATTTATCTCTATACTTTTCATAAATATCAGCACGAGTGGGAGTCTCTAAAGTTGCAAGTGGTAACAATAAAGCAAATGCTTTTATTTTGTTTTCTTCAATTAATCGAAAACTTCTTTCAATAATTTCATTTTGTAAACTAAATGGTGGATTTGAAATCATTAGATCACATCCAATTGGTGGTTCAGTTATAAAAAAATCATTTCCTAAATCATCAAATTTATGTGTGGCTTTATATTTAAGTTTTAATTCATCAGCCTTTAATTTGAATTCACTATCATAATGATTGAATGGAAACCAACACATATTGAAACTTTCAATATTTATTAGTTCATAAATTTGTTCAACTACCCATCTAGGTGTTGCAACATGGTCTTTATTAGATATTTTTTCTTCTTCATAAGTCATTGCTTTATACCATTAAGTTCATTGAAATAGTGAAAAAGGGTAAGAAGTAGTAAATACCTCATACCCTTTAGATAGATTATCTATCTCACTATTTATTCCAAGTACTCTTATGAGGTGAAAGAATACTTTGAAACCTTTGATTATTGATTTACGTTTTCTTCATTATCAATTTCTTCAACAAGAATATCTTTCTTCATATCCTTGTAAAGCTTATCTAATAATGCTCCATTAGATTCACCTTCTGGTAAAACTCTTGCGCGTAAATCACCTTCAGAGTTCACTACTTCATAACGATAAGTAGTATTCTTTCGACCTGTTGAAATGTCACGAGTGACTTTTGCTATCTTAATTAATTCGACTGCCTTACGGTCTTCAAAGACCATATCGAGAACATCATACATAGTCACATCACCAGTTGGTACTTTCATACGAATTTTCTTTTCTGTGATTTCTCCACGTACATTGAAGCTTCCACGAACGAAATAATTCGCGTATTCTTTACCATTAGTCGATTTGACTATTTCTCTTTCTAACATAATTCGATTTTCATTTTTTGTTTCTGTTTTTGTTTCTGCTACGTTTTCTTTTTTTGTTGCCATTTTCTTTTCTGTTCCTTTTCTATTGATTTTGTCTTTAAGCAGTTTTCTTTAGAACTGACACCTCAATCAGTTTTTAAAAAGAAAACCTATCCTTTTGGACACATCAATTGTAGGACAACATTATTAAAAGTTTAATTTTAAATTTTGGGTTTTAATACAAAATAAAAAGTGATATTATTAATCAATGTAGGAGAGATTTTTATGGTAAGTATCGAAGAACAAATTCAATTAACAATAGATAAATTACGTCCATTTATTCGCCGTGATGGTGGAGATGTCGAATTCGTCGCTTTTGAAAATGGCATTGTTTATATTAATATGATTGGTGCTTGTGCCGATTGTATGATGATGGATACCACTATCTCACAAGGTATTGAAGTTATCCTTATGGAAGAAGTTCCTGGCGTAATTGGTGTTAAGTTAGCAAGTGAACGTCCAACACAAAAAGACACCAAATAAAAAAGTCACTAATTAATGGTTCTTACTAATTTGTAGTAAGACCATTTTTATTTAGTGACTTTTAATCTAATCATTATTTATTTGATTGCTAATTAATTTTAATAATAATAATATTTTATTTTTTATATGCTGGGCTTTCATTAACATTACCATCTTTTTTACTTGGTGTTAATGTAAACCTTGTATCACTTGAAGAAGTGAATTTGCTTGTATCAATTGTTTTATATTCACGGAAATAATCTGCGACTACATCACGATAAGTATAAAAAGGAGATCCTTCTTTTGTTAATTTATCAACATATTCAAATCCAGCAAAATAATCATATTCACGATTTTTATTACGATGGAAGGCTAAATAGTCTATTACTACAATTGTATATGTTTTATTTCTACTTGGTTCTTCATCAGATACTCGATAGAAACTATTATATCTACTACATTGATAAATTAATTTATCTCCTGGAACTTTAAGAATATAAAGTTCATTATTAAATGGTAGTGATTTTGCTAACTTGGCATAAGTAATTTGACCACTAGTCAAATCTGCTCGTGCTTGATTACAAATTGCATAATCAATATTAAATCCTTGTGCTAAAGCCTCTTTGGCCATCGCTTTTGTAACGAGTTTAGGTAAAGATGCTTCATCGCTTGTTCCAGAAGACATTGTATCATTTATTGTGCCTAAGACTTCATTACCAATTTCATCAGTTGTACTTTTATAAGACTCATATAATGATTTAAGTTCCATATCAATATTATTAACATATTTAAGTTCATTACCGTAATTATTATATGATTTAACACTTACTACTCCATCATTAACACTTAAATGAATTTCCGCATATGCTTTACCATTACAACTGGCTTGTACATAAGGCACACCATTATAACTTTCTTTTTCATATTGATGAGAATGAGCGCAAAACACAGCATCAGCATATTTTTTATTAGTGTTTGGACTAATATTTGTAATATCATAGCCAACTTGTTCAATGGAAGCATGAGCATCAACAACTATAACATCACATTTCTTTTCAGTTCTTAATTCATCAGATAATTCTTTAACTACAGTAGTCGGATCAATAAATGTATAAGAATCCGCAAATTGTGAAGAAATTGAAGTAATTTGATCAGAACCTATTACGCCTATTATTCCCACTCTTAAGCCATTTTCAAGATTACGTATAACATATTCTTGTCCTAATTCATCAGCGTGCTCCAACACTTTCTTCTTATTAATATCATATTTATATATATTTGCTGCTAAAAAAGGCGTTTGATATCCTGTTGTAGAGTCTCTTAATTGCTTATTACTAGCAATATATTCCCCGCCCCAGTCAAACTCATGATTTCCTAAGGTAAAGCAATCAAATTGAATATCATTCATAGCTTTAGTTAAAAATTCACCATAATTAGAATTAGATTCAATTGATCCTTGCCACATATCCCCAGAATTAAGTATTAAAGTATTATCTTCTTGACCTTTATTTTTGAAGAATGAACCATTTTTTAAAATTCCATATTCTTTGCCATAAGTTACAGATTGTTCAACAGTTGAACCATGAAAGTCATTCATGGCATATAAATGAACTTCACCAGTAGATGAATGATTATCTTCCTTAACTATAATTTTACAATTGGATTCAAAGTCACCAAAACTAGCAAAAACATTAGTTGTGCCAACATTTATTGCAGTAATTAAGCCATCGCTAATAGTTGCAATATTTTCATTTTCGCTACGCCAAGATATTTCGCCGCCTTCGGCACCAAGTGGTAATAAATTTGCAGTTAATTTATGTGTCTCTCCAACACTTAAATCAACAATACTTTCACTAATTGCGATACCATTAGGCGTTAAATCGATAGAATTCGATGTTTTTGACGACGTCGATGAATTGTCTTTACTTGTAGAATTAGAATTACCACCAAAAGAAAACTCACATGAGCTTAAAGCCGTTAGAAGTGTCGTCAAAACAACGGCTAGTTTTAATCTTTTTTTCATGTGATTACCTCTTATTTTCTAATTTATTATAACAAACCAATTTATTGTAGTCAATTTTTACTAAAATTAAATAATGGCTAATTTAGCCATTTAATCGGCCTTATTCCATATTTTTGAGTTAGATTCTGTTCTAAATTTTTTAAGTTATTTAAAAGCGCATTAGCGTTATCTTTATAAGTAATTACATTAGATTTAACATCTTTTCTTAGCACATAATAATCATCTAATTGATCAAAAAATGTTGTTGGAAATAAGATACGCGCTAATAAGAGAGATACATCTTGTTTACTAGGATTATAATAATTTAATGTATTTAATAAACTTTCATTATTTAAAATTGATGATTTATACAGTTCTGCTAAATCACGCATTGGATTATCAATGATTAAATTAAATGGTGAGAAAAATTCATAACTAGAAAGAGTATATAATCTTTTATGTGTCAAAGTGAGGCTATTAATTTTGTCACCCAAATCAAGTTCTAATTCGGCTAAATATTGCATAGCATTTTCCGCTAAACCCATCGCAAATATTATTGAAGTCATTATTTCTTCATAACGATAATCGCCTATTTTTATTGATGGAATTACTTTTTCATTAATTAAATCAACTTTATCTTCCCAAAGTTTTAACATTTCTTTTACCGTATATTCTTGATCTTGATTGTCTTTAAAATAAGTATGCATTTGAAGTAAATCATTTAATTCCATTTTACGATTTTTAATAGAAACCAATGCACAATCTCCAAATTCAGATTTACTTAACAAATTACCATCGCGATTTTTAATAATGCTTACACCGCTATTAAAGAAAAGATTTTCTAATCTTTTGACATATTCGTTCAGTTCTTCTAATTCTTCTTCATTACGATCAGTTTTTTCTAATTTAAAATGCCATCCTTGATAATCAAATTCACTTGCATATTCATCATCTTCATAATATCCATATTTATCAAATATAAATGCACGCATTATAATTCCACCTCACTTGATATATCTTGACATACTGTTTTGCTTCCTAAATAATAACTCGGAACTGCCCCATTAATAACATGCATAAATATTGGTATTTCTACTTCAATATTTTGTAATTCGCTTGCTAAAGGAACAATGACACGATTATCAATAGACATATTTAATGAAATATTAATCAAAGCATTATTAATACCAAAAGAGCTTGTTTTTGCCACAATATTACCTTCTACGCTTCCTAAACAAGAAAATTTAACAGGTATCGTTCCATGCACATTAGCTAGTATTATATTATTAGTTACTAATCCTATCGGTATTTCATATACTATTCCATTATTTCCTTTTTTTATTTTCGAATCATTAAAATAATTTGTGTCGTATATACCTTTTTCTATTTCTTTTAGTTTTAATAAAGTTTTTTGTGTAGCGGATTTTAAAAACTGATTCAAATATTTAGTATCAAAGTTCATTGTTGAAATATTATTATCTTTCGCATCATAACTAACTAATTCTTTGTTATCTAAATTTTCTTCTTCACATAATTTTTCAATTACATCCACAACAATTGTCGATGTCACTTTTTTAGATTGTTCTAAGGCATAGTTCATTATATGTGGTTTTAATTGATTGCTAGTAATAAATAAAGCGTATATGGTAGAAAATATTAAAAAAGCAATCATAATACATGCTTTACCTAAATTAGAAATGCGCATAAAAATATTCCCCTTATAAGAATATGAAAAGATAATGTTTTCTATACTTAATTAAGGAAAAGAAAATGCCACAATTTAATGTGGCATAATCATTATAATAAAATATTTTCTTTTCGATTTGTAATAATATAACCTTCACGGTTATAAACATCAACACGGTTATAAGTAATGCGGTTACCATTTGGTTTAACCATTACTCCGCCGGCCTCTTCGACAATTAATTGCATCGCCGCAGTATCCCATTCTTTTGTACCATCACTTAAGCGATAAGTAATTTCCGCTAAACCTTCAGCAATACGACATGCTTTTAATGACGATCCTACTTTTTCAACATTCTTAATTTTATCTTGATATTTACTAATCATATCTAATTCGTTTTTTGTTTGATGAAACACCGAAGTTAATACAGTTAAATTGGTTGTTTTATTATTAACATGAATTGGAGTAACTATTCCTTTACTTACTTTAAATGAACCTTCATTTTTAGTGGCGTAGTAATAAACATCTAAAGCAGGTGCAAAAACAACACCGACAACTACTTCTCCTTTATAAGCTAAAGCAATATTAGTTGTAAATTCATCATCTTTAGCCACGAAATCTTTAGTGCCGTCAACTGGGTCAACAATCCAAACATAATCATTTTTTCTTCTCTCTAAATTATCTTCAAATTCTTCGGTCAAAAAAGCATAATTAGGAAATTTCTTACTTAATGTTTCTCTTATCATTTGATCCGCTAACTTATCAGCTTGTGTAACTGGTGAATTATCTGATTTTATTTCTACATCAAAATGCGTATGATAAATTTCTAATATTTTTTCTTTTGCTTTTAATCCCGCTTCAATAGCAGCTTCTAATTCTTTTTGATACATTAAAATTCCCCCTTGGCTAATAAAACTAAATCGACAATTATTTTATCAGTCTCTTCAAATGAATTAACGCGACATCCCGCGGCTTGAATATGACCGCCTCCGCCATATTTTTTAGCAACTTCTTGAACATTATAATCAATTTTTTTGCTTCTTAATTCTACACGAATGCTTCCATCTTCATATTCAGCAAAAGAACACCAAATAGGATATCCTTCAATATCAGCTATAAGGTTTACAAAACCTGCAGCATAATCAGCATCAACATTTAATTCTTTAATTACTTCTTTTGACATTTTGTAATAGCAAACTTTATCGCCAGTTACAAAATGACTTAATACATATCCTTTAAAACGAATATCATTCAAATCCATTTGATAAAGAATATCATAAATACCATGTAAACTTGCACCATTATTCATTAACATTTCTGCATAATGAAATGTTTCCGCATTAGTTGCACCATATTGAAAACGTCCAGAATCAGTAATAATGCCTAACATTAAAGCTTCAGCACCTATATGTGTAATTTTCATTTCATTACGTTCAATAATACGGGCTATGATTTGTGCCGTTGCAATGGCATAGTTATCAATTAATTCAACACTACCATAAGTATGGACATAAATATGGTGATCTACTTTAACTATATCTTTTGCAGTCAAAAATCTTTGATCTTCAACGCGTTCTTTATTAGCAACATCTAAAACAATAGCTAAAGAATTTTTTATCGTTTCATCATCAACTTCATCCATTGGGCTCATTCTTTTAAAAAATTTTGGAAGTCCTGAACCTAAAACATAAACTTTTTTATTTGGGAAAGTGGCTAATATTGCATCTTTTAAGCCAATTTGTGAACCATAACAATCGCCATCTGGTTGCACATGTCCAAAAATGGTAATGATATCGTTTGCTTTAATTTTTTCAAATATTTTTTTCTCCATAATAACCTACTTTCTACAAAAAAACAAAAATGCCCAAATGGGCATTTCTTAAATCATCATTAGTTAGCTTTGTTAATACAACCGAAAACTTCACATTTAGCACGAACAACGTTCTTGATTCCTTCTTTACCAGGACCAATGATTTTACGTGGGTCGTAAACGTTTTTGTCTTTTTCTAATACTTCACGAACAATTGCTGTCCAAGCTTGTTGAGATTCAGTGTTAACATTAATTTTTGCTGTTCCACGATCAATTGCTTTTCTTAATTGTTCATCAGGAATTCCTGATCCACCATGAAGTACTAAAGGCATCTTTAATAAGTCATTAATATAAGCCATTTCATCAAAGCCTAATTTTGGTTCACCATGATATGGTCCATGTACTGAACCAAGAGCAGGTGCTAAGCAATCAATACCAGTTTTTTCAACTAAAATACGGCATTCTTCTGGATCAGCATACATTGTTTCAGCAACAACGTGGTCTTCTTGTCCACCAACGCGGCCTAATTCAGCTTCAACAGAAATTCCTTTTGCATGAGCATATTCAACAACTTTCTTAGTAATTTCAATATTTTCTTCAAATGGGAAATGTGAAGCATCAATCATAACTGATGAGAAACCAGCGTCAATTGCAGCCTTCACAACTTCAAATGAACTACCATGGTCAACATGTAATGCAACTGGTACAGTAATGTTTTTAGACTTGATATAAGCCTTAACCATTGCAGAAACAACTAACCAACCGCCCATATATTTAGCGGCGCCTTCAGATACACCAAGAATAACTGGAGCATTTAATGCTTGTGCTTCATCAAGAATAGCTTCTGTCCATTCAAGATTGTTGATGTTAAATTGACCAACTGCATAATGTCCTTCTCTTGCTTTAATTAACATTTCTTTCATACTTACTAAACACATAATTTTCAATCTCCTTTAAGTATAATGTTTATTCGTCTTCATTATCATAGATATCGCTATCTATTGAATCATCTTCATCTTCATCGTGTTCTTCTTCATCATCTTCGTCTTCGTCTTCATCTTCATCATTAGAATCTTCATCATCTTCATCTTCGTCTTCATCATCAGAATCATTAACATCATCTTTAACAAAGAATAAATCTGCAGTTGCATCATCAAATGACATTCTTGAACGTAACATCCAAGTATTGTCACCAGCACTATGGAAACGGCAATCTAATGAAAGATTAGTATAGAAGATACCAATTTTATTTTGAGCTTCTTCTTCACTTAATTCTAATTCTTTAACAACCTCTGCCCATAAATCTTTAAAAGGAACAGGATCTTTGAATTGTTTTGCATAATCATATGCAATATCTACCATTGATTTGTTTGACATGTTTTTCCTCCTAACTCAGTCTTACTTTGCGCTTAATAGTGTAACTATTAAGGAGTAACCTAAATAATAATGAACTATTTTTCAAAAAATTTCAATATAAATTGGGGTAATATTGTCTTTTTTTTGTTTTTTTTTGCGCAGCAAATCGTCCAAATCAAATTATTTGCACGAATTAATTAACAAAGTATTAATTGAAATCGTTTTTTTATTACTTGATAATTGGTACTTTAAATATAATTGCTCGTTATGTAAAATGCCTTCAATTAAAGTGGCTTCTAGCATCAAAGTGCCTTCATTAGTTTGATAATTAAATATAGAAGGTATACCAACTTTAAGCAAGAGTTGTGTCTTATTTTGATGAAAATATAAGTTAAATGTTTTGGTATCAATTTTTTTAACTAACAAATAATTAACTAAATTATTTTTGTCTAATAACCAAACTTGTACATAATTATTTTTAAAAATGGCTTTGCCATCAAAAAATATTTTGTCATCAATATCATCAACAATTTGATGTTGTTCAATTTTAACTTTAACACAATCGCTTATCATAATATCACCAAAATAATTATACGTTTTTTTATCACAAGATAAAAGTATGTTTAAAATTAAGATAAAAAGCAAAAATATAAATATGAAAAAGAAAAAAACCAAAAAAATTATTTCCGTTATTTTAATTATCCCTGTTATTATTGCTTTATTAATGAATGCCATAATATTCATTGGGCCAAGTGTGATTTTAGGTCATAATGAAGAATATGTAATTAATGACCAAAACAATGAATATGCTTTTACTTATCATTATAATGATTTATCAAATTATGTAAATTTAGAGCAAATATCGCCATATTTTAAATCCGCAATTATAGCTTCCGAAGATCAAAGATTTTATTCGCATAATGGTTTGGATTATCGCCGTATTGTTGCTAGTTTAATTGATAATATTAAAAGCCAAAAAATTGTAGCTGGTGGTTCTACAATCACGCAACAACTAGCGCGAACGATTTATTTAAATAACGAAAAAAGTATAATGAGAAAATTAAAAGAAGCTATTATTGCAAGAAAAATTGAACTTAGTTATAGCAAAGAGCAAATTTTAGAAGCATATTTGAATTGTATATATTTTGGCCATAATATTTATGGAATTGAAGAAGCAAGTAATTACTTTTTCAATAAAAAACCTAATCAACTAACTTTAGGTGAATCAGCTTTACTTGCGGGAATCATTTCTTCTCCTTCACATTATTCTCCTGATGTTGATATAGAAAAAAGTCTAGCAAAACAAAAACAAGTGTTAAAGAAAATGCTTAATCAAAATAAAATAAATAATCAAGAATATGATTTGGCAATAAACGAAAATTTAAAGTTTGCTTTTAACAAAAAATATCAATTTAGTGATAGAAACACTTTATATTTTTATGATGCTATTATTGATGAATTAAAAAATAATAATGTTTTAAAATCAAATTATAAGAAAAAAGGAGTAATTATTAATTCCACTCTTGATGTAAAAATAAATAGCATTGTCAATAATATTATCAAATCCTATCATATTAATGAAAAAGAAAGCCAAGTTGCAGTTGTAATAATGAAGCCTAATAGTGGTGACGTCTTAGCTATCAATGGTGGTGTTAACTATGATAATTCACAGTTTAATCGCGCGACTAAATCATTAAGACAAACTGGTTCTACTATTAAGCCATTACTATATTACTTAGCTATGGTAATGGGAATGGATGTTAAAACAAAATTAATTAGTCAAAAAACAACATTTCATTTAGAAAATGGTAAAGATTATTCTCCTTCTAACGCTGGAGAAAAATACGCTAATAAAGCAATAACTATGTTAGAAGCGTTAGCCGTATCTGATAACATTTATGCTACTAAAACTCTTTTACTTGTGGGAAGTGAAAACTTAAAAGATTTATTAATCAAACTCGGTGTTAAGGATGCTGTTAATAATGCTACAATTGGGCTAGGAACTAATGTCATGTCTCCTCTCCAGTTAGCGGCAATATTTAATACATTTGCTAGTCTTGGCCATTATTATAAACCAAGATTTGTTAAATCTGTTTATCTAGAAAACAATCAACTTATTTATAATAATCCTAGTGTTAATTCATATAATCTTGATGAAAATATCGTTACAATTTTGAATTATATGTTAACCGCACCTTTTGACTCTAATTTAAATAGTTACATATCCCCCTCACTTATTAATTATCAAACAAATGTTACTTTTGGCGCTAAAACTGGTTCTACCGAATCTGATTCTTGGGTCGTAGGATTTAATCCTAACTATACCATTTGTGTTTATGTAGGAAAAGATGATAATACCTCATTAAAAAACGGCAAACTAGCCAAACAATTGTTTGTTAGTATTGCCGATTCTTTAACTAAGAATGATAAGAATATATATTATAAAACTAATACAAATTTGCACTCTTTTAAAATATATAACGAATCCAAAAAAACTTATTCAAATACTTATTATTCTTTATATTAAGCATTTACTCTTTTTAATATTTCTTCTTTTCCTAATAATTTAATAATATTTACTAATTCTGCGCCATGCATTTGGCCAGTAATTTTTAATCTTAAAGGCATATATAAAGATTTACCTTTAACGCCAGTTTCACTAGCTATTTCTTTAAACATTGCTTTTAATGTTTCTGGTTCTAAATTATCTAAAGCCTCTAATTTATTAGCAAAAGTTTTTAAAACAAGTGGAGTAGATTCTAAATTAAGCATTGCTAAAGCTTCTTCGCTTTCATCTAATTTATATTCATACATTGGCTTAATTAAATTTACAATTTCTTCACCATATTGAATTTGTTCTTTGAACATATTAGCTAAGAATAATAATTTTTCGTCATCAAAATTTTCAATATTAACTGCTTTAGCTAAATATGGTTTTATAAATTTTAAATATTCTTCATCACTTAATTTTTTAATGTATTGACCATTCATCCAATTTAATTTATGTTGATCAAACATTGATGGTGATGATGACATACGACTTGGATCAAATTCTTTTTTAGCTTCTTCTAAAGTAAAGAATTCCTTTTCACTATTTGGTGTCCAACCTAACAAAAGAATGAAATTAAATATAGCTTCTGGTAAATATCCTAATTCACGATATTGGGACATAAATTGTAAAATGTTATGATCACGTTTAGATAACTTTTTACCATTTTCATTAATAATAATAGTCATATGTCCAAATGTTGGTACTTCCCAACCAAAATATTTATAAACTTGAATTTGTTTTGGAGTATTAGATAAATGTTCTTCTCCTCTTAAAACATGGGTGATTTCCATCATATGATCATCAATTACAACCGCAAAGTTATATGTTGGAATGCCATTACTTTTCATAATTACCCAGTCACCAATATCATCATTATTAAATGTTACTGGTCCACGAATTAAATCATTAAAAGTAATATCCATATGATCTTGAAGTTTTAAACGTATACAAGGTTTTCTACCTTCTTTACGATATTTTTCTTTTTCTTCTTCGGTTAAATGTAAACAGTGACGATCATATTTAGGAGCATTAATACCACGAGCGTATTGTGCTTCTCTACTAGCATCTAGTTCTTCCTCATTGCAGTAACATTCATAAGCATAACCATGTTCAACAAGCCAATTAGCGTATTTATGATATGTTTCTAAACGTTCCATTTGACGGTATGGTGCATATTTAGGATTTGGTTTTAAAGGAGATTCATCAGGAATAATTCCTAACCACATTAAATCATTAAGTTGACTTTCTTCTCCGCCTTTAACATTTCTTTCAATATCCGTATCTTCTACTCTAAAGACAAAATCACCATTATATCTTTTAGCATATAAGTAGTTAAACAACGCTGAACGCGCTCCACCAATATGTAAAAATCCTGTTGGTGATGGTGCATATCTTACACGTACTTTCTTTTCTTCCATATTAATCATCCTTTCTTAGTAACACAATAGCGGTAGCAACACATGCTTTTCCTTCCCCTACTGCTCCTAATCCTTCATTTGTTCCTGCTTTTATCGAAATGTTTTTAATATCTGTACATAAAATATTAGCTAAAACATTTCGCATTAAAGGAATATAATTTTTTAGTTTTGGTTTTTCTAAACTGATTGATACATCAGCGTTTCCAATAACATATCCTTCTTTTTTCATCATTTCATAGATTTTCTTTAAAATGATTTTTGAATCGATATCTTTAAACTCATCACTAGTATCTGGAAAGTGTGTGCCTAAATCACCTAAGGCTAAAGCACCTAGTATTGCTTCTCCTAAAGCATGAATTACAACATCCGCATCACTATGACCTAATAAGCCTAAGTGATATGGAATTTCCACTCCGCCTAAGATAAGTTTTCTTCCTTCTACTAAACGATGAATATCACTAGCATAACCTATACGCATATTATCACCTAAACATTAAATCTAAAATGCATAATGTCGCCATCTTTAGCAACATAATCTTTTCCTTCAATACGAAGTTTACCAGCTTCTTTAACACCAAGTTCAGTTTTATAATTCATAATATCTTCATAAGTATAAACTTCAGCTTTAATAAAGCCTTTTTCAAAGTCGGTATGAATAACACCAGCACATTGTGGTGCAAGCATACCATCTTTAAATGTCCAAGCACGACATTCATCTTCTCCCACAGTAAAGAAAGTACGAAGATTTAATAAACGATAAGCTGATTTAATTACTTTATCTAATCCTGATTCTATAGCGCCAAGCGAAGTTAAAAATAATTCTCTTTCTTCTTTAGGAAGACCCGCTAATTCGCTTTCAATTTCGCAAGATACTGGAATAGCTTCTGCATTTTCTGATGTGGCAATTTCTTTTACGATTTGATAATATTTGCATCCTTCAATATTGGCATAGTCATTATCAGAAACATTAGCAACATAAATAATTGGTTTTAATGTTAAAAGTCCAAAATTGACTTTAGCGTATTGTTTTTGTTCACTTGTTAAACTAACCGAACGTGCTGGTAAACCACTTTGTAAAGCATTAAATAAAGGTGTTAAAATATCCATTTCAAACATTGAGATTTTATCCTTACTTACACGTGCTTTGTTTGCCACTTTATCAATACGTTTTTGAACAGAATCTAAATCCGCCATCACAAGTTCAAGATTAATAGTTTCAATATCACGTTTAGGATCAACACTATTATCAACGTGAATAATTTCTGTTGAATCAAAACAACGAACCACTTCCACAATTGCATCACATTCACGAATATGTGCTAAGAATTGGTTTCCTAATCCTTCACCTTTTGATGCACCACGTACTAATCCCGCAATATCATAGAATTCAAATGTGGCGTTAATCTTTTTCTTTGGATGAAATATTTCACATAAATCATCTAATCTTTTATCCGGTACTAAAACAATACCAGTATTTGGGTTGATTGTAGCAAATGGATAATTTGCTGCCTCAACGTGTGAATTTGTAATTGCGTTAAATAATGTAGATTTACCAACGTTTGGTAATCCAACTATACCTGCTTTTAAGCCCATAAAATATACACTCCTAACATTAAGCCCATTTATTATACAATTAATATTTTCTAAAGTAAAAAATATTTTATATTTTTTTATGTAAACATTAAAAAAAGCCACCCGAACGAGTGGCAAGTCTCACAAACTATTATAATTTATGAATATTGGCAGCGCGTAAACCGCGATCAGATTCTTCTAAGTCAAATTCGACAGCTTCACCTTTTTCTGCAGTTTTGTAATTGTCCATTACTAAAGCAGAATAGTGGAAGAATGCATCTCTACCATCTTCAGTGCGAATAAAGCCGTATCCTTTTTCCGCATTGAACATTTTAACTGTACCCTTCATAGTCTTCCTTTCTGAAGCATATATCATGAAGCGACATATCTAACTTCACTAATAGTTTAACACTATTAACGTAAAAAACAAACAAATTATTTATAAAAACTCAAGAATTTTGCAATTTTTTTCTCATTTTGGGATGTTTTTTGAATGTACAATAGAAAAATTAATAAAATTATTGCTAAAAGAGGCAATAATCTAATTAATAATTGAGCGATATTCATTATCGAAATTCGTAAAATATCGACTTTTACCATATTAAAAACAACAACAATTCCTAAAATAGAAATAAATGTAGAGCCAATTGCTTTCTTAAGTAAATAATAAATATAGAGAAATTTAAACTTTTTAACATCGCTAGTTGTTCCGCCTAATGCATAAATAGTTATAAAGTCGTTGATGTTTTCTTGCATGAAAAGATACACTACAAGCATAAACATAATAATTGATAAAGTAATCGTAAAAAATGAGAAAAATAGTAAAACTTTTTCAGCAATGGTTAAAATTTGGTCAATAGTATTAGTTAAATCACCTGTTGTATTAAAAAATTCAAATTTTTTATTTTCTTTGTTTAAATACACAAGCATCTCCTCTGTTTTCTTGTTATCTTTTAATTGAATTTCTACATTTTTAATAATCAAATCATAATTTGATACGTTTAAATAATCACGGAAATACACATTTATCCAATTACTCTTTTGATAGATGTAACGATCCGAATTATCAATAATTTTTTTTATTTTTAATTTTGATTTTTCATAATAATTAAATAGTTTATTTTCTTTCATTTCAGAATGATGTAAAAATATTGTATATAAATATTCATTTTCTTGTACTTTTAAATGTTTAGCTAAAGCACTTGATATGACAATATCATCATAATTAAGTGTTTGTTTTATATCTTCGCTAATATTAGAAGAAAAATTAAAGCTGTTGTTAGTAATATTTGTGATGTTACCATATGCGACATCTTTGGGATATTGCGTGTGACTATTTACATTTATACAAGCGTTTAATTCCGTTAAATTATCTAGAATAGTTTCGTCTTTACTTAAAACAAAATCACGAGCAAAGCCAGATACCATTGAATCAGGAATTACCATATATGTAGTATCATTACCTAAACGTAATTCTTTAACATCTGCATCTTTTAAAAGTTCATTAATCTGCCATAGTGATATATTAGGAATATTTGAGTACTTAAAGACAATTTTATTAAATGAATTTAAAAAATAATTCGGAATTTTATAAGCAAAACCATTATCATATTCACTAAATTTTATAAATTCTTTGCCATCATATGCATTTAAATAATATTGTTTATCTAATAGCCACGGTAAATCTTTAATACTTGTTTCTTTATCTTTAAAACGCATTAAATCTTCTAAAATATATTCATTAAATAAGCGATTGGAATGGAATATAGTGGGTTTATCACTATAAAATACTTTTTTAATCTTAAAAAGCACTTTATCACTATATTGCCATTCTTTTTTAGCTACATTAATTTCGTAAAATAAATCATTATTTAAAAGATATTGATTAATCTCTAAAATACTAGTGAATTGTTGCTTTATAAACATATTAATATTCTTTAGTAGAAGGTCATTAATCCCAAGAATTATCTCATCATTTTCTAAATGTTCATTAGTATGTTCATAATCATTAATAGAAAAAAGAGAAAAATTCGTTAACAAAAATCGATTGTTTTTGTGTGTTAAATAAATATCATTTGTATCAAATAAGCTATCAATATTATTTAAGTAATATGCTGATACACTTTCAAAAAATTCCGGATAATCATTAACCATATCTTGATAGTCTAAAAATGAAAAATCCACTAAATCGTAATTACCTTCAACTTTATTTTTCATGACTATACTATCTTTGTTTAAAAATGTAGCAAAAGTATTTTGTAAATTATCCTTAATTGCATTACTAATTAAAATTGACATACAAAATGATATAAGCCCTATTGATAGTAGTGTTGTACATAAAGCAGTTCGGATTTTCTTTAATTTTAACTTATGCTTGATAATACTAACTAATGTTTGTAATCTAAAAATCTTGCGTTTTTCGCTTGTTCTTTTTATTTTGCACTTATAACGCATATCATTATTAATTATTCCATCTTTAATAAAAAACATCTTATCAGCATATTTATTTGCTAAGTCCAAATTATGCGTGACACAAACCACTAATCGATGTTTGGATTCGCTTTTTAAAATATCAAACACAATTTTAGCGCTTTCTTCATCAAGTCCTGCCGTCACTTCATCACAAAGCAAGATATCTGGATTTTTTAACAAATTCATAATCAAACAAACTCGAGCCTTTTCTCCTCCAGATAAAGAGGCGGCCAATTTATTTTTTATTGTTAATGATAGATGAAATTTAAGTAGTAAAGCATCAATATTGATATTTTTATTTTCTGCACAATATAAAATATTATCTTTTACTAATTCATTGGCAAAAAGAATATTTTTTTGATTTACATAACCGATATTAGCGTTTTTCATTACTTTATTATTAAATAAATATAAACCTTTATAATCTTTGTCAAATCCCGCTAAAAGATTGAGCAAGGTTGACTTACCACATCCCGAGTCACCACATATAAAATACAAGCCATAATCTGGTAACTTAAAATTTTTTATATTTAATATTAAAGTATTGTTATAATATTTTTTAATATTTTTAAGTTCAATCATTATTCATCCCTCAGCATTCTAATTAAATCTAATTTATTAACTCTTCTAAATGCAAAAGTCATTGAAAAAATAATAATACTTAAAGAAGCAATTAAACACATCATAGCCGGAAATATAATAGAAAAATTTAAAGTTTCTATTAAGTATTTTTTAATAACTATATCCGCAATATAGTTAAATCCACTTGATAAAATAAAAGAAACCAAAAAAGCCACTATTGTAACTATTATCATCTCTATTAAATATATTTTTAGATATGTTTTTTTGTCTTTTCCCATTGAAACTAAGATAGCCATTTCTTTTTCGCCATCAATAATTATTGATATACAAATAAACAGTAAAATAGCAATATTAGATACAACTAAAATAATTGTAAAAATCATAATAAATAAAGCGATACTATTTTTAATTTCTAAAAAAGATTGATCAATTAAATATGCATTGCTAGAAATATCAAACCCATTAACGCCTTTTTTAATAATCTTATAAACTTTAATAATATCTTCATCTGTTTTAAGTTTGATAATCATTTGATAATTAGAAATTATATCATTTGCCTTTGCTTTAGCAATTATTTCATATACTGTTTTATTTGTGGATGTATATGTGTTTTGTAATATTTTTTTAGCATAGTCATAATTATAATAAATTCTTGGCACATTTAATAATCCTACTTCTTTTATGACTTTTATTATCTTAAAATCACTTTTTAAATTATAAGATTCAATTTTGTCATAAAAATATACTTGATTAGAAAAATCATAAGAAAATGATGAAGAATTTAACAATTTATAACACTCTTCATTTACCACGACTTCTTCAAAACTATTAGTTTGATAAAATGATGGCACAAAAGTAATGCCTTTTATAACTTTCTCATCCTTAATAACATCAATACTACTTTTAAAAGCGCAAGATAAATCATAATAATAAGAAAAATCTGGCAAAATCTTTTTTAACGATTCCATTTCACTAATAGATGGACGAGAAATTTCTTGAAAAGTAAATATCGTATCTGTAGATTTCTTATTTTCAATTTTTGATATTTTAAAAACATTTTTATCCACAAAATTTGTTGTTAATTTATCTTTACTATCATTAGCAAAAAGCATTAATGAAGAACTAATAATTAAAAAAAGCATTGAAAAACATTGTGATAAAGTAATTAAAAAATATTTAAATTTATTTTCTCTAAAATGATTTTTAATTAAAATTTTATCACTTACATCATTATTTTCTCTTACATTTTGTGTATATATATGATCATCATAGTTATATGTTAGTTGATGAATTTCTTCTACTTTCAAGCAATATTTATTTAACAAATCTAAATTATGGCTCACAACAATAACAAGTGACTTTTCACTTATTTTTTTTAAGAGCGTAAATGTGTTTTCGCTATTACTAGAATCTAATGCTCCAGTAGGTTCATCCGCGACGATAATGCTTGGATTATTTATTAAAGCCCTAGCAATTGCGACACGTTCTTTTTCTCCGCCTGAAAGATTTATAACTTTTTTATGCCATAATTTTTTATCTAAATTAACTGATTTTAACGCATTTTCGATATTTTTACGATTATTTACTCCAATTAATGAACTAGCTAATTCCACGTTTTCATAACTTGTAAGATTATTTAATAAGTTAAAATGTTGATAAATAATTCCAATAGTCCGTGAAACATTTATTTTATCTTTTTTAGGATCTAAATTATTTATTCTTAATGTACCGCTATAATCATTATCTAATAAACAAATTATATTTAATAAGGTTGATTTTCCTGACCCTGATTCTCCATATATTCCAAACATTCCATTTGAAGGATAGGAGGCATTAATTTTATTTAAGATTACACGATTTCCAAAACGTTTAGTAATGTTTTTTAAAACAAGCATAAAAAAATCCTCCTATTAATTAATAAAGAAGGATTTTTGATTTTTCGACTAAGAAATTTTTCTTTTTATTTTTTTGTTAAAGGTTTCACGATCAAGCATAACGACATTGCCACATCCAAGACACTTTAATTTAATATCCGCGCCCACTCTTGTTACTTCAAATAATTTAGAGCGACTAGCACAAGGATGTTCTTTTTTCATCTCGACAATGTCACCGATTTTTACACTAATTATTTCCATACTATTCATCTTCCATTTTTACTGCGGCTGGAACTTTCGGAAGTCCTGGTAAAGTTAAAATATTACCTGTTAAAGCTACTACAAATCCTGCGCCGCTTGATAAAGTAACATCTCTTACAGTTATAGTGAAATCTTTCGGTGCTCCATAAATTTTAGCATCATCAGTAAATGATTGGGGCGTTTTTGCAATACAAACCGGGGTATTTCCAAAACCCATTTGTTCGAATTTTGCAATATTTTTTTCTGCTTCTTCTAAAAAATTTACATCACTGGCGCGATATATTTCTTTAGCAATCTTTTTGATCTTATCTTTAATTGATAAATTAATATCATAGATAGGGTGATAATTAGATTTTTTAGTTTCTAATGTTTCCATAACTTTATTTGCTAAGTCAATTGCACCATCTCCGCCTTTAATAAATCCATCAAGGAAAGAAACAACATAATTATGATCTTTGCACCATTTTGTTAATGCTTTAATTTCTTGTTCTTTATCACTAGCGAAGTGATTAATAGCCACTACTACTGGTAAACCGAATTTTTTCATGTTTTCTAAATGTCTTTCAAGATTTTTACACCCTTCAAGCATTGCTTCAACATTTTCTAATTCTAAATCAGTTTGCGATACTCCGCCATGCATTTTAAGCGCTCGAATAGTCGCTACCATAACAGCCATATCCGGTTTTAAATTGCCAACTCGGCATTTAATATCTAAAAATTTTTCTGCGCCTAAATCAGCACCAAATCCTGCTTCTGTTACAACAATATCACTTAGTTTTAATCCTAATTTTGTGGCCATAATTGAATTGCAACCATGCGCAATATTTGCAAAAGGGCCACCATGAACTAAGCAAGGATTATGTTCTAATGTTTGAACTAAATTAGGATTTAAAGCATCTTTCATTAGTTTATATATAGCATTAGATATACGTAAATCTTTTATTGTAACCGGTAAATCATCATTAGTGTAAGCCACAATTACTTTATTTACACGATTAATAAAGTCTTCCTTATTTTCCGCTAAACACATAATAGCCATCATTTCTGAAGCAACCGTAATAACAAATCCATCTTGACGAACTACTCCATTATTACGACCTTGTGCTACAGTAATTTCTCTTAAAGCACGATCGTTCATATCAATAGCTCTTTTCCAAACAATACGGTTTGGATCAATATTTAATTCATTGCCTTGAAATATGTGATTATCAATAATCGCGGATACTAAGTTAATAGATGAAGTTAAAGCATGCATATCACCAGTAAAATGTAAATTAATATCTTCACTTGGTCCAATTGATACTTTGCCTCCACCAGTCGCACCACCTTTAATGCCAAATACTGGTCCTAAAGAAGGTTCACGCAAAACAAGCATACAATTCTTTTTGATTTTGGCTAATCCATCCGCTAAAGCGATGGAAGTTGTTGTTTTACCCTCTCCGGCTTTAGTTGGTGTAATTGCGGTAACTAAAACTAATTTTCCATTAGGTTTATTTTTCAATTCTTCCATAATTTCCATATTAATTTTAGCTTTATAATGGCCATATGGTTCTAAATACTTATCCTTGATACCTACTTTTTTAGCAATATCACTAATCTTTAATAAATTTTCTTCCATATTTAGTCCCCTTTCATATTTTTAATCACATAATTATATGCTTTATCGGCATTATCAAACCATTTCATTGGTAATTGATTTTTAAAATAAGTCATTTGCCTTTTAGCATAATTACGTGAATTTTTCTTAATTAACTCTATTGCTTCATTTAAAGTTAATTTATGATCTAAATAAGCTAATAATTCTTTATATCCTATAGCTTGAAAAGCATGAATTGATTCTGGATATTTAGTTTTTAAATTAGTAACTTCTTCAACTAAACCATCTTTAATCATTTCATCCACTCTATTATTAATATCATTATATAATTTTTCACGCTCTACGTTAAGACCTATAAACATAACATCATATAACAATTTATGTTCTTGTGAATCAATAATGCTTGTCTTAGTTTTACCATGCAAACGATATATTTCAATTGCTCTTAGTACTCTTTTACGATTATTAACGTGAATAGTTTTTGTTGATTCTTCATCGATTTTTTTTAATTCTTCATATAATTCTTCGTTAGTTAATGAAACTAAATCAGACATATCAGCATGATTATCTTCATCATCAAAAGAAAAGTCATATAATGTTGCTTTTTGATATAATCCTGTTCCTCCAACAATAATAATATTTTTCTTTTTATTTTCTAAATCAGCAATAGTCTTTCTTGCTAACTCCTGATAATCTTTAACATTAAAATTAGTATTAGGATCAACAAAATCAAATAAATGATGAGGAACTAGAGCACGTTCTGTTAATGTCGGTTTTGCTGTACCAATATCAAAATATTTATATACTTGAAAAGCATCACCATTAATAATTTCAGCATCTAATGCTAACGCTAATTTTATGGCTAAACTAGATTTTCCTGAACATGTTGGACCTGCAATCACGATAATCATACGCCTGTCCTCTTAAATAATTTTTCTAATTCATATTTTGTGAATTTAACAATAATTGGTCTTCCGTGTGGACAATTATGTGGGTTTTCGCAGTTAAATAATCTTTCTAGCATTACACCAGCTTCTTCCATTGTGCAATTCATATTTGCCTTTAAAGAAGCTTTACAAGCCATTGTGGCAATCGCATGTTTTCTTAATTTAAATTCATCAACTTTATCATCATGAAGAGCCATATCAATTAGATCATCAACATATTCTTTTTCGTCTTCGCGATGAATCCAAGTAGGAATTGTCACGACTTTAAAAGCATTATAACCAAATGGTTCAAACTCTAAACCAATTAATTTTAAAATCTCTCTTTTTTGATTTGTAAATAATGTAACATCACTTGGTTTTAAATTAATAACAATTGGTACAAGTGGGTTCATCGTGATTATCTTTTTAGCATAAAGATGAGTAAAATATTCAAAGTTAATTCTTTCCATCGCAGCGTGCTGATCAACTAAATAAAATCCTCCATCGCCATTAATATCTTCACCAATGATGTATGTTTTATTAAGCTGGGCTAATGGACGAATTGGACAAACTCTTTTTGGTTGTTCTGGTTCTTTAGTTATTGGTGTAACATATTCTTCATCTTGACTTTTAAAAGTATCTACATAAGGTTCTTCTTTTATCTCTTCATGAGATTCTTTTATAGTATTATTAATATTATTATCTTTTACAAAATCTTTAACAACTTCATTATATTTTGGTGTTTCTTTTACATATTCATGTTTAATTTCTTCAACTTTTTCAACTTTTGGAGTATTATCTTCTACTTCCATAGTATCAAATAAATCCACACGTTCAATAACTGGTTTTTCAACTTTTTTAACTTCACTTACTGGAACTTCATCATAAATAGTTTTCGGTCTAAGTGCTTCTGGTATTTTTTCTAAAAGAGCAAGACGTAATTCTTCTTCTTTAGAAAAACGGACTTCTCTTTTGGATGGATGAACATTAACATCCACTAAAGCATAATCAACATAAAAATCTAACACTACAAATGGATATTTACTAGGTGGAATAAAATCATTATAAGCATCTTTTATAGCGCCTTGTACTTTTGGCATATATACATTTCTTCCATTAAGTAAAGTGATCATATAATATCTTGAAGCCTTAGCAATATCTGGTTTACCCAAATATCCTTTCACTTGATAATCAACAGCTTCAAATTCAAATGGAATCATTGATTTAGCGACACCAAAGCCAAAAATACTCGCAATAACTTCAAGCAAATCATTACGACCATTTGTTTGAAATTGGCATTTGCCATCAATATAAAACTTAATTGCTACTTCTGGGTGGGCTAAAGCAAGACGCGACATTATCTCAATGCTATTAGCGTTTTCGGTATAATCAGTTTTTAAATATTTTAAACGTGCTGGAGTATTATAAAATAATTCTTCTACTTCAATAATAGTACCTTTTCTTAAAGGGGCATCTTTGGCTTCTATTTCTTCGTTAATGATATTTAATTCTGTTCCCACTCCAGATCCTGTTGAAGTTGTTACTTTCATTTTAGATACAGAGGCAATAGAAGGCAAAGCTTCACCTCTAAAGCCTAAAGTCTTAATTCTAAATAAGTCAAAAGAAGAAGAAATCTTACTAGTAGCGTGACGTTTAAACGCTAATAAAGCGTCATCGCGATCCATTCCACATCCATCATCTTCAACAGTAATCTTTTTTCTTCCAGCTTCAATAATTGAAACGCTAATATGTTTGGCACCAGCATCAATCGAGTTTTCAACGAGTTCTTTTAAAACACTGCTTGGTCTTTCAACGACTTCTCCCGCCGCAATCATATTAGCAAGTTTAGTATCTAATACTTGAATACGCCCCATAATATCACTATCCTTTTATTTTCTTTTTAAGTTCATATAAATAATTTAAAGCCTCTAATGGTGACATACTAAGTGGATCAAGATTTTTGACTTCTTTAATCCATTCTTCTTCCACAGGATCATTTTGAATTAAAACATTTCCCACCGAAGGAACACCTTTAGATTCTAATTCGTGTAATATTTCTTTTGCTCTACTTAATAATTCGTTTGGTAATTTAGCAAGACGAGCAACATTAATACCATAAGATTTATTCATAGTACCTTCTTTAATTTTATAAAGGAAAGTAATCTCATCATCATTTTCTTTAACACAAACATGAACATTTTTTAATGAAGGGATTTCTTTATCTAATTCAGTTAATTCATGATAGTGCGTAGAGAACATCGTTTTAGCATGAATTCTTGCGGTAATATATTCAATAATTGCTTGCGCTAAAGCCATACCATCAAACGTTGCGGTTCCTCGACCAATTTCATCAAATATAAGTAAAGAATTTTCCGTTGCATGACGCAAAGCATGATTTGTTTCATTCATCTCCACCATGAAAGTAGATTGACCAGAAACTAAGTCATCACTTGCACCAATTCGAGTAAATATCTGGTCAAATACCATTAAATCTGCTTCTTTGGCTGGAACAAAGCAACCCATTTGAGCCATAACCACAATAATCGCTAATTCACGCATATAAGTAGATTTACCACCCATATTTGGGCCAGTAATAAGTAAAACATCTGTATTGCTATCTAAATTCACATCATTAGCCACATAGAATTTTTCTTTCAATACTTTTTCAATTACTGGATGACGTCCATCTACAATATTTATTCTTCTTTCAAAGTTGAACTTTGGACGAATAAAATTATTGCTTGAAGATACTTCCGCTAAAGAGACAATGACATCAATAACTGCCAAATTATTAGCAAGTCTTTGAATTAATTGTGTCTTATCTTGTACTTTCTTACGAATATCTAAAAATAAATCATATTCTAAACGCATTCTACGTTCATCAGCATTTAAAATAAGAGCTTCTTTTTCTTTTAATTCTTCGGTAATATAACGTTCGCCATTAACAGTTGTTTGTTTACGTTGATATCCCCATTCATCTTTAATTTGATCAATTTGGCCTTTAGATACTTCGATGTAATAGCCAAATACACGATTATAACCAATACGTAAAGTTTTAATACCTGTACGTTCTCTTTCTTTTTCTTCTAATTCCGCAACCCATTTTTTGCCACCATGCGATAAAGCAATTATTTCATCAAGTTCTTGTGAATAACCTGGTTTAAATATTCCGCCTTCTTTAATTGTAATAGGTGCATCTTCCGAAATTGCTTTTTCAATTAAATCTACTAAATCATCAAAATTTGAAAATTTATTAGCAATATCATCAATATGGGCATTATTAAGTTTGCTTAAAGCATCTTTTAAAGCTGGTAAAGGTTTTAAAGAAGATTTTAATTGTAATAAATCTCTTCCGTTAGCGTTACCAAAAGAAATACGCGCAATCAATCTTTCTAAGTCATATACTTCATCTAACATTACGCGTACATCGTTACGAATCATAAAGTTATCAATAAAGCTTTGAATCATATCTTGACGAGCAATTATTTCATTAATATCAGATGATGGCTTAGAAATCCATTGTTTTAATAATCTTCCGCCCATCGCGGTCTTAGTATTATCAAGTAACCAATAAAGTGATCCGTATTTTTCATCACTTCTAATTGTTCTTGTTAATTCAAGATTTAGTCTTGAATAAGCATCAATTTGTAAGGCTTTATTTGTTTTAATTACATGAGCAACTTGTAAATAATCTAAAGATCTTTTTTGTGTTTTTCTAAAATAATTAATCAAACGCATAATTGCACGCATTTGATATAAATCTTTAACTTCTTGTAAGACACCTTCAAATTCTAATGTAATTTCATCATTATCTTCATAAGAAATTAATATTTTTCTTTTTGATGTAATTGTTGTAATTGCTTCTTTATTAAAAGTTGATTTAACAACAATTTCATGAGTTAAAATATTATCAAGTTCAGATATTAAACTACTAATATCTTTTTCAACATTCATAACATTGATTTCTCCTGTTGATAAATCTGCATAAGCTAAAATATAGCAATAATCCGTTTCATCAACAGCAACAGTATAATTATTATCGTCATTACTAACATCCATAAAAGCACCTGGAGTAATAATTTGAACGACATCACGTTCTACAAGTCCTTTTGCAGTTGCTGGATCTTCCATTTGTTCTACAATACCAACACGATATCCGCGGTTGATAAGCTTAGCAATATAGCTTTTAATAGCGTGATGTGGTACACCACACATTGGTACACGTTCTTCTACACCAGCATTTTTACCTGTTAATGCTAGTTGTAATTCTTTGGATGCAATTTTGGCGTCATCAAAAAATAGTTCATAGAAATCGCCTAAACGAAATAAAATAAGGACATCAGGGTTTGATTCCTTAATTTTTAAATACTGCATCATCATTGGAGAATATTTTTCTTTCATAACTTCACCTCAAAGAAAAATAATATTATTTTTCTATTAGTTTAATCATATCACAATTTTTATTTAATTTTAAACTTTTTTAAGTTATGAAAGTAGTAATTAATTATTTTAAGAAAAAAATCCAATTTCTTGAGATTTCATTTGAAAAGTTTATACTTATTATGAGGAGAGTTTTTATGGAATATTACATTATCTGTCGCACTGGTGAAGAAAGTATAAGATTTGTTGATGAATATTGGCCTGATGAAGATGGCAATATGATGTTTACAACATCTGGTAGTTTCAATTGGGCTCGTAGTTTTGAAGATTACGATTATGCTTGTGAGATTGCAAATCAAATATATCACAAAAGCGATGAAGATGGTTACTATGTTTACGATGTAACTGTTAGATCACATGACTTTATAATTGAAAATCATTTGCATTATTAATTATTGTAAGTGCCAAAAAAGAATAGGTTTTGCGCCTATTCTTTTTTATCTGTCAAATAATTAGGATTCACATTCATTACAATTTCTTCATCGATAATTTCATCCTGTTTTTCTTCTTCAATCGTATTAACAGTAATAATTGAATCTTGGAATACATCAACAAAATATACTGATTCAATAACTATTTCTACTTCATGGTCATTCATTTGATTCATTGCAACCGCGGTTGGATATTTGATGACATGAACTTTTTGTTTAGTTTCATCATCTATAGTTTTAATATTTTTCCAAGAAATAAGAAAAACACCAGAAAATGTAATAGTTTTATAAAAAACATTTGTTTTTTGGTCGTCATCATATGCATACCAAATTTGAATATCATAAGTCCCATTTAGTTCAATGTTTTTATCTATTTTTTTACTATCGTATTTATGATTTATAATCCAGCATCCTAAAGGTTTAGATATATTTTCTTCTAATTTTATGACTTGTTTTTCTTGGATAGCAAGTTTTCCTTTACCCACTAAAGTTTTAGCAATAATTTCTCTATTCATATAAATCACCTATTATATGTATATGCTGGAGCGTTAAAAAAGAGTTATGACTTTTTAATCAATAACTCTTTTTTTAGAATTTGTTTTTTTATAAATGCTTTGATCCATCATTTCTAATCGAGATTTGATGGACATTTTCTTTGCCAAATACTTCAGCCATTTCTTCAACATAATACTCTAATTCATCTTCATGAACAAACGCTAAGATTGTTCCTTCAAATCCACCACCATGAATTCTACAAGCACCATCATGGATTAAGTGTTTAGATAACGCTAAGGCGAGATTAATATTTTGTGTTAAGCTTCCAGGAACACAAGTATTTTGTAAATATTCTATAGAACTATTTCCAGATTCATTAACCATTTCTAAGAATTTTTTAATTTTACCATTCTTTAAATTTCTAAATCCTTTTTTAACTCTTTCATTTTCATCATAGAAGTGAATTGCTCTTAATATTGCGCGATCAGAAACAACTTTTCTTAATTCTGGTAAAGCTGCATAAAATTCTTCTTTTTTAACTTTAGCAAGTACTTTTTTATGGAAATATTTAGCAACACTTTTCATTTCTTCTGGTATTGCGGCATAATGGCTTGTTAAATTAGAATGATCGCCACCAGTATTAGTAATAACAATATGATATGGTTCAATATTAATACTTAAATGTTCAATAACTGGCTTATTAAGATTTTTAAAATTAATAAGGTTGACGCCACCAAAAGCAACACCACATTGATCTAATAATCCACATGGTTTGCCAAAATATTCTTTTTCCGCAAATTGGCCAATTTTTGCCATATCATAACGATCCATAGAATCATTGTTATAATAGAAATTCTCAATTTCCGCGATTAAGCATTCAAAAGCTGCCGAAGAAGATATTCCAGATCCCGCTGGAAGAATAGAATCAGCATAAGCTTTAAATCCGCCAATATGATAACCTAATTCTTTTAATTCGAATAATACACCTTTAATTAGTGCCGCATTTGTTCCTTCTTCTTCTTTTACTTTTTGAAGATTATTTAAATCAATTTTAGTTTCACCATAATTCTCTGAAATTAAAATTACTTCGTTTTCGCATTTTGTTGCTGCTGCCATAATATCCAAATCAACAGCGCCCACTAAGACTAAACCATTATTATGATCCGTATGATTTCCTAAAATTTCCATTCTTCCTGAAGAAGAAAATAAATCAGTAGAATCACTATTAAAGTTTTCTTTAAATGCTTTTTTTAATTTGTTTTTTCTATTTTCTAAATTCATAATAATACACCTCGCACGCATTAATATGATAGTAAAAAAAACGACAAATTTCAATGAAAATAAACATTTAAAAATATCATTTTTGACTAGTTATAAAAGTTATTTTTGTAAATATGAATTTATAATTTATTTAACTGGAAACATTATTGATAACGAGAATACATTACTAGCCACATTAACATTTAAATCACCATAATATTTATTAACTACAAGTTGAATGGATTTCATACCAAGGCCATTATAATCTTTATCTTGTTTAGTTGTTAAAGATAGTACATTTTCGCCTAATACAATATAATAATTATCAGTACTAATTTACATAAAAGAATTAATATTTTTAACAATTAAACTAATATGTCTTTTATCCATAGCTTTAATTTTTTGATCTTATTTTGAAATTTATAAACTTATAAAAAAAGTACAAGGTTAATAATAACTCTTGCACTAATCTAATAATGATTTATAAACTTCTTTTATTTGTTTTCCTACGCGAGATATTTCTCTTTCTTTTGCTACTTTATATCCTTCTTCAACTATCGCACTTAAATCGTTATTTAAAGCATAATTAATTTTTTCAATAAATTCTTCATTCGTTTTAGCTTTTAAACAATTTTTATTATCTACTAACCAAGAATCAAATACACCAATATCACGAACTAAAAGCGGCGTTTTGCTTGCTAAAGCTTCTAATGCAACAATACCTTCTGTTTCTTCAAATGATGGAAATAAAACTAAATTAGACGCTAAATAAGCACCTTTAATTATATCTCCATCAATATACCCAGGCATAATTACATTGCTTGGTCTATTTTTAATGGCACGCAATATTTTTAAAGGCACTAAAATCCTTGCTAAATTTCCAAACCAAATAAATTTAATATCCGGCATTTTTCTAGCAATTTCAAAGAAATCTAAGATTCCTTTACGTTCAAAAAATAGTCCCACTCCCATAACAACTTTATCATTTTTTTTAATGTTAAAATATTCTTTAAATTTCTTTACTTTTTCTTCATTATAACTATATTCATCTAAATCAATCCCATTACTTATCGCATATACTGGGCATTTAACAAATGGATAATTTTCGATTAGTTTTTTTGAATATGGGGTTGGCGTTATAATAACATCGGCTTTAGAGTACATTCTTTTAAGCATATTATCAAATGCTGGCTCCATTAATTTATATAAGCGAAAAGATTTACGAAAATCTTCAAAAGTAGAATGACCATGAACCACAACTTTTTTGCCTTTTTTATGACATTTCTTTAATAATTTTTGTGAACGAAGAAAATAAGTATTAATGTGAGCAATATCAAAATCATCTTTTTTATTTAAAGTAAATTCAACATCATTAGTGGATAAAGCTTTCATTTGATGACGAAGTGCTCGTCCAATACCGCTTTTTTTCAAAGCATTTTCATTTTCAAAATATAATAATGTTTTCATAATTAATCAATATTAATTGTACTTGATACAATATAGTTAGGGCGGCCTTTAACTTCATCATAAATTCTTCCAATATATGCATTAGTTAAACCATTAGTAACTAAAATAATTCCGCCAATTAAAGCAATACTTGGGAATATCCAAGCCACTAAAGGGAGAGAAATTTTAACAGCCACTAAAACTATAAAAGTAATAAAAGTAATTAATGAAGCAAATATAAAGAATAATCCTAATTTTAACGCTATTTTTAATGGATACATACTATTGGCAATAATTCCATCTTCAGCAAGACGTACCATCTTTTTAACAGTCCATTTAGTAACCCCGGCACTTCTTTCTGGACGATCAAATTCAATTGAAGTTTGTTTAAAACCAACCCAAGTAGCTAAAGCACGTAAATATCTATTATGTTCTGGTAATGCTAAAATAGCATCCACTACTTTATGGTCATAAAGTTTAAATTCCCCTGTATCGGTTGGGATATCCATATTGGTGATTTTACGTAAAAAGCGATAATAACAATGAGCAGTAACTTTTTTAAATATTGTTTCGCCTTTTCTTTTTTTACGTTTTCCATGAACTACTTCAAAGCCTTTTTTCCATTCTTCAATCATTTGAATAGCAACGCTTGGTGGATCTTGTAAATCAACATCCATAATAATAACTGCTTCTCCTTTAGCGTAACTTAAAGCCGCTAATTCAGCAGCTTGTTGTCCG
This sequence comes from uncultured Bacilli bacterium, assembly GCA_934140155.1. Classification (GTDB taxonomy): domain Bacteria; phylum Bacillota_I; class Bacilli_A; order RFN20; family CAG-826; genus RUG131. Next base: position 90,711 of record CAKPBC010000002.1, read on the forward strand.
AAATTTCTTGAAAAATTGATAACATTGACTCTTGAATCTTTTTTAGCTAAAGAAGTTAGAATTTCTAAAGATTTATCTTTACTTCCATCATTAACAAAAACTATTTCATATTCCTCGTTAAGCGGTCTAATAGTTTTAGTCATAGTTTCATAAAATAATTCAACAACTTCTTCTTCATTAAAAACTGGTACTAAAATAGAATATTTTGGTAGCATATATTCTCCTCCTTAGAAATCATAAAAAGTAATAATCGGCCTTTTAATTTGAACATATTCGGAATTACTTTTAAATCCAAATGCATAATAAGCATTAGGAATATTAGGCATATTATAAGTAAATATTTTTCCACTTACAGTAGGCAATAAATTAGAAGCAATAGTAACAACTTGATAAGTTTCTCCTTTATCGACGCTATACATTAAATACATGTTAGTGTATGCCTTAATTGAATCGTATTTAAATGTAACTCGTTTTATGTTAGTAAGTTCTCCTTCAAAAATTAAGGCTGCAACTTTAAGAGTAGTGGCTAAATCTTCTTCTTTAATTTCCATTGCTAATCCTACGCTTTTATAATTACTTAAATTAGCATAAGCAAGAGAAGGACTATTCTTAGAAGTTGCCGTTCCTAATGTAAGGCCATTAGAGGAACTTGCTACATTAGCTTTTACTAATATTGTTTTATCATTATATGTGATTTCTTTACTTACATCTTTTTTATAAGTGTTTCCGCTAGATAAAGAATCTGCATTATATAAAAATTGCGGTAAATCTTCTACAACTTCTACTTTTATTTTGTTGGTAACATTTTCACCAGTAATAGTAATTACTGTTTTTCCTATGTCTTTTGCTGTTATTATATTATCAGAAATAGTAGCAACACTTTCATTACTAGATGTAAAAGTTAAATTATGATTTAGAGTAGGAAAACATTTGGTTTGAATTTCTTGATTATTATCTTTAGCTATGGTAATACTCTTTTTATCTACACCAATATAATTTAATTTAATTTCATCATAACTATTATTAAAATCAATTAATGCACCTTCACCGTTATAAGAATCATCAAAACACATTCTTGCAAATTCTTGATGGTCAATAAAGACATTGCGGTTATTTTGTAGTTTTTGTCCTTCTTCATTGCGATTCATTTCTAAATAATTAACTGGATCTAAATCATTCCAAGATAGTAATAAATTCCAAGCATCTTTTTCTGAACCACTTGGTGTAGTAACAATATCCGTAATTCTTAAATCACCACGTTTATCAGTAATTGTGTCATAAGTACTATTTAAAGATGAACTATAACGAATATATACATACATTAGAATACGAGCAATATCACCTTTAATTTCATCACTTGGTTCAAAAATATTATTGCCGAAATAATTACCAGTATCTCCAATTTGTGTGGCACTACTTTTATTGACTATACCATATGGAACATTAGATCTTGTGGAATTTATTGTCATTAATGCTGGACGCACATGATGAATATCACTACCTGCTCCTTTGTTATTTTCTTGCATAGTAGTATATAAACCATTAGAATGATTTTTACACCAAACATGTTCTCTATTCCATAATGATTCATTCCAAGTTCCATCAATAATATCACGGGTATATAAAGTAATCATTGAGTTATCATCCATTAAATCACTATCAGTTGTGGATAAACAAGTTTTTAAATCTTTATATGCGATTATTTCAGTTTGAGTATTAGCCATTAAAATTGATAAACCATTTTGAAGCTCTACACCCTTTTTTCCAAGAACGTAATCATTCAATATTTCGTTATTTTCGCCTTCAATATCATAATAAGCATTTCTTACTACTCTTTCTTCATCATCAAAATATACTATTTCTGGCTCAACAACACTTGTTGAATTATTACTAGTAGAAGGAATAGATACACTTTCACTAGTTGATGGCAATGTTGAAACACTTTCATTATTTAATGTGGGATTTGATGAATTATTTGCACAAGAAAAAAGAAGTAAAGAAAATACAAATAATTTTAGAGGCTTTTTTTTCATGCGTTAATCATTCTCCCTTTTTGTATATTATATATATAAATACAAAAAAATGCTATCTTTTGAATAGCATTCTTTATTATTCTAGTATTTTTTTAAGCTCAAGTAATATACTTTCTACACTTTTAGAAATCTCATGAAGATTAATAACTAATGGGTTACTATTATATAACTTTAAACTCTCTTCATACTTATTCTTATTTTCAAAATATTTATCATCATTATTAACATTTCTAGTCATTTCTTTAGCGTAAGTAATGATATCATTTTGAATAGTAGATAAAGATTTATTATTAGCAATTTCCGCTTTTATTTGAAAATATTCTTTAATGGTCGGATCATCAAAAAGTTGTGTTTGTAATTTTTCAAGTTCTTCATCAAAATTAGTCATTTACTAATTCTCCAATCACACTATAAAGGTGTGATTCTTTGATTTTAACTTTAACAATTTTACCAACTAAATCAGCTGATCCATGGAAGTGAACAAGCTTATTTGTTTCACTATATCCTGATAAAACGTCTTTATTTTTCTTTGATGCACCATCCACTAATACTTTTACAGTTTGACCCACTAAAGCATCAGCTTTGATGGTGGCTTCTTTTTCCACTACTTTCACTAATTCATCAAAACGTTTATGTTTTTCTTCTGATGTTACATTATCAACCATTCTAGCAGCAGGTGTTCCAACACGTGGAGAATAAATAAATGTAAATGCGCCATCATATTTAACATATTCCACCATTTTTAAAGTATCTAAAAATTGCTCATATGTTTCATTAGGGAATCCTACAATGATATCGGTTGTTAAAGCAAGATTAGGAATACGGGCCTTCATCTTATCAACAAGTGCTTTATATTGTTCAGAAGTATATCTTCTTCCCATTAAACGTAAAATCTCATCATTTCCTGATTGAACAGGTAAGTGTATTGCAGGCATGATATTATCATATTTAGCAATAATATCGATCATTTCATCACTAAAATCCCAAGGATGGGAAGTAGTAAAACGTAAACGAGGAATACCTAATTTAGCTACGCTTTCTAATAATAAAGCAAAACTACTACCATCTTTTAAATCCTTACCATATGCATTAACATTTTGTCCTAATAAAGTAATTTCCATATATCCTTTATTAACTAAATCTTGACATTCACGTAATATGTCTTCCATTTTACGGGATCTTTCTTTACCACGAGTATAAGGAACAATACAATATGTACAGAACTTATCACAACCATACATAATATTAACAAATGCTTTATAAGTATCTAAACGTGTAGAAGGTAAGTTTTCACGAACTTCACCCATTTTTGATTCAACATCAATAATACGAGTTTTACTTTCATAAACTTCTTCTAATAAATTTAATAAGTTATCAATATTATGAGTACCAAATAATAAATCCACTTGACGATATTTATCTTGAATAATATCGACAATATGTGTTTGTTGAATCATGCAACCACATACCGCAATGACACGGTCATCGCCTTTATGTTTTAAACCTTTTAATTGACCAATTTCACCAAATACTTTATCTTCAGCATTTTCTCTTACAGCACATGTATTTAAAATGATAACATTTGCGTCTTCAATTTTATCCGCTTTCTTAAATCCTGCAAATTCAAGCATACCCGCCATTGTCTCTTCATCACGAATATTGGCTTGGCAGCCATAAGTTCTAATAAAATACTTACGCGTTTTTGCGTAATTTTTAAATTTTTCCGAAATAGTTAATTCTTCATAAGAAATCTTACTTGCTTCTCTATTTCGCTTTGCTGCTTCTTTCATATTTGGCTTATTTACTACTTTGCATGCGGCCATTTTAATCCACTCCTACTTTGTATTTTTCTTTTCTAATGTTAATCTAATTGCGGTTTTATTCGCCTTTTCTATGCTTACTTCTTTAAAAGAAGGATACATATATATTTCAATACCACTTGGTGTTAAATATCCTCTAGCAATAGCAATTGCTTTTACGGCTTGATTTAAAGCACCTGCTCCAACTGTTTGGACATTTAACGATGTTTGATTTCGCATAATATTAGCGATACTTCCTGCTACAGCACTAACGCTTGAGTTTTTTGAAACTTTTATTAATTCAATCATAATATTCTCTCCTTAAGAAAATTTATGATTGATTATGGTTATATATGATTTTCAATCAAATATATCGGCGTAATTTTTTCACATTTCCCACTATTTTCATCAATAGTTAATACAACAGCATTAAATAATGAATCATCTTTATCATCAATTTCAAATCGTGACTTTTCATTGAACCATATTTTCTTAATAACTGTTTCTTTTTTAGTACCAAGAACTCCATTATATGGTCCACACATTCCTACATCACTCATCATCGCTGTACCATTTGGTAAGACACGATAATCACGAGTTTGAACGTGTGTATGTGTTCCAATAATAGCGCTAACTCTGCCGTCCATTGCCCAAGCTAAACTTTGTTTTTCTCCAGTTGCCTCAGCATGGAAATCAACAATATGTATATCAGCATGTTCTTCATTTTTAATAATGTTTTCAAGTGCCTCATAAGGGGAATTAACTTCTTCACTCATAAATGCACATCCTAATAAATTTGTTACTCTAATTAAATAACCATTTACTTCATAAATTGATGTGCCTACACCGGCAAAATCGGCTTTTAAATTATATGGTCTAATTAAGTATTCAGCGCCATTAATATAATCAGCAATTTCGCTTTTAGAGTTATAGTGATTACCTAAAGTAATTACATCAATTCCTGAGTTAAGAAGATACTCATAGTGATTTTCAATAAGTCCTTTACCATGAGTGGCATTTTCGCCATTAGCAATAACAAAATCAATATTGTATTTCTTTTTTATTGATGGAAGTAGTTTATTAACCACTAATCGACCGTTTTTACCAACAATGTCACCAATCATTAAAATATTCAAATCACTCATCTCCTTTATAGACACAAATAGAACCCAATTACTTGGGTTCCATTATTAAATTATTTTGCAGTTTCAATCGCACGATACTCTCGGATTACTGAAACTTTAATTTGACCTGGATAAGTCATTTCATTTTCAATCTTTTCACGAATTTCACGTGCTAATTTAAATGCTTGTAAATCATCAATCTTTTCTGGAATTACCATAACACGTACTTCACGACCTGATTGCATAGCGTAAGAAGTTTGAACACCTTCAAATGATTTACAAATAGTTTCAAGTTGTTCAATACGTTTAACGTAATTTTCTAATGTTTCACTACGAGCACCTGGGCGTGCAGCAGATAATGTATCAGCGGCTTGTACTAAATTTGAAATAACGAATTTAGCAGGTACATCACCATGGTGAGATTCGATAGCGTTAATTACAACTTCTGGTTCACCATATTTTTTAGCTAAGCGAACGCCAATTTCTACGTGGCTTCCATCTAATTCTGAATCAGCGGCTTTACCAATATCATGTAATAATCCAGCACGTTTTGCTAAGTTTTGATCTAAGCCTAATTCCGCAGCCATAATACCTGCAAGATAAGCTGTTTCAATAGAATGGTCATAAACGTTTTGACCATAAGATGTACGGAATTTAAGTCTACCAACGTATTTTAATAATTCTTTAGAAATTCTTGGAAGTCCTAATTTGAATGCTGCTTCTTGACCCGCTGTGGTGATAATTTCATCAACTTCAGCTTTAGCTTTTTCAACAACTTCTTCAATTCTTCCTGGTTGAATACGTCCATCTTTAATTAAGTATTCAAGTGAACGGCGAGCAATTTCACGACGAACAGGATCAAAGCAAGAAACAGTAATAACTTCTGGTGTATCATCAATAATTAAGTCAACACCTAATAATTGTTCTAATGTACGAATATTACGTCCTTCACGACCAATAATTCGTCCTTTCATTTCGTCACTTGGTAAGTTAACAACTGAAACTGTTCTTTCACTTGTAACTTCTTGAGCATACTTACTAATTGCTAAACCAAGCATATCTTTAGCTTTAGCGTTACATTCTTCACGTGCTTCATCTTCTTTGTTTTTAATATAAGCAGCGATTTCTTTTGAAATTTTAGATTCTACTCTTTTAAATATTTCATCACGTGCTTCATTAACTGACATATTAGAAACTTTTTCTAATTCAACGATAATTGAATCAATCTTAGCTTGTAATAAATCATCTTTCTTTTGCAGTTCTTTAATACGACGATTAGCATCTTCATTTTTTGCTTCCAAATTATTTTCTTTTTCAATTAAAGCCATATCACGACGATCAATAGCTTGTTCTCTTTGGAATAATTTGTTTTCACTTTGTGATAACTCACTCTTTTTTTCTTTAATTTCTTTTTCTGCGTCTAAGCGTAATTCATAAGCAGCTTGTTTAGCATCAATTTGAGCATTTTTAATAATATGTTCACTTTTAATTTCAGCATCTTTAATTATTTTGTTAGCTGACTTCGATGCATTTTTACCACGTAAGTGTTGATATAACAATATTGCGCCTGCTCCAAGCACTAAACATAATATACCAACAACAATTGGTAAAATAATTGTAACAGCATCCAATAATATTAATGTTATTAATTGCATAACTTTTCCCCTTTCTACAAAATAGCAAAAAATAAATTTATCATCTTTTTACACAAAAAGACATAAATAAAACATTAGTATGTGAGTACAAATAATGATTAGAATATTTGAATATTAATAGTATGTATGTTAAAAGTAAATATAATTCATTAATTCACTTTTACAATCGACTAACCAACAACATATATAGATAATCTGTATACTCAGATACATAAGTATTATAACAAATTTATATTTCATATAAAAGTTTTTTTATTGATTTTATAAATAGTCTTAAAATACAATAAACTGGTTTATAATTTTATGGTTAATACTTTTCATTATTTCAACTGCAAAATGCAATGAATTTTATTTTAAACATCTACTTTTGTTAAGTAGTTACATTCACAAAAAAAGTCACCTGCAATTTAATAACAAGTGACAAATAGTTTATTTTCTCTTAATTAATTTTCGTAAATAATCTAAATCTGAGACATTTTCTTTTAAAATCGGAAACGCTTGTTGTGGGTTTAAATAAATAAAGATAAAACTTTTTGTTTCTTTAACTTTAAAAATATCTGAATAATAAAGTTTAGAAGATCCTGAAACTTCATCATGATACATTGTTTTTACCTCTACATATTCATCATAGAATGTATAGACATTTTCACGATTCGTTTTTTGGAAAGATTGAATAGTTTTATTGAATGAGATTAATAAAACAATACCCATAACAAGAAAAACTGCTGTTGCTAATAAGAAGATACCATCTACTTTCTTAGCGCCAATTGCGGTAACAATTGTTAAGACAAGACTTATTACACCAAAGATAATAATAATCCAGCAACAAATAATTGGTGTTTTAAGTAGTTCTTTTTGCATTCTTTCATCTAAAGATGTTCTTACTTCCATAACTTTTACTCTTTAGTTTCCATATGCATAATGCTATCCACAACTGCTTTATAGACATCATCATGTTGTTTTAAATATTCAATTGCTGTATCTCTACCTTGGCCAATTCTTTCACCGTTAATTTCATACCACGATCCAGCTTTTTTAACATAACCAGATTGAACGCCTAAATCAACTGCTTCACCATATTTAGATATTCCTTGCCCAAATATGACATCAACTTTACAAGTTTTAAATGGTGGCGCTACTTTATTTTTAACAACTTTAACATTTACAGCATTACCAACAATATCAGAGCCAACTTTAATTGCTTCGCCTCTTCTAATTTCAATACGAATTGAAGCATAGAATTTTAAAGCACGACCACCAGTAGTGGTTTCTGGGTTACCATAAACAACACCAACTTTTTCTCTTAATTGGTTAATAAAGATAATTGTACATTCGGATTTGTTTAAAATACCCGCTAATTTACGCATTGCTTTAGACATTAAACGAGCTTGCAAGCCAACTTGAGCATCGCCCATTTCGCCTTCAATTTCTGCTTGAGGTACTAAAGCAGCAACACTATCCACAACGATAATATCAATTGCGTTTGATTGAGCAAGCATTTGTACAATTTCAAGAGCCTGTTCACCATTATCAGGTTGAGATAAAATTAATTCATCTGTATTTACTCCAAGATTTTTGGCATAAACTGGATCAATTGCGTGTTCAGCATCAACAAATGCTGCACGTCCACCACGAGCTTGACATTCCGCAATTGCGTGTAATGCAAATGTGGTTTTACCTGAAGATTCAGGTCCATAAATTTCAATGATTCTTCCTTTTGGATATCCACCAATACCCAAAGCTAGATTTAAGCATAAAGAGCCTGTTGGAATTGCGTCAACATCAACATTAGGACGATCTCCTAATTTCATGATTGAGCCTTTACCATAAGTTTTTTCAATACTTTTTATAGCTTCTTCTAATGCTTCTTCTTTAGACTTCGCTTTTTCTACCATAATTTTCACCTTCCTATAATTATATAGTTAAATTATTTTCGTTTTTCGACAATTAACTTAACATTTTTAATAATTGTTCACAAGCAAATTGCACTGCTTGTTCTCTTATTTCATTTCTTGAGCCACTAAATATATGATGAATAACAACGCAATCTTCATCATTAATTTTAAAGCCCATATATACTTCGCCAACTTTTTTATTATCTAAAACACTTGGTCCAGCATTACCAGTAAAAGAAACAACAACATTAGTTAATAATTTCTTTTGTCCGCCTTCGGCCATTAATTTAGCAACTTCTTTAGATACGACACCTTTTGCATCAATTACTTCTTTACTAACATCCGCTAATAAAGTTTTAAGTTCACTAGCATAAGTAACTAATCCGCCTCTTAAAGTAGCACTTACTCCTGGTACAGTTGCTAGTGTAGCGGTAAATAGCCCTGCTGTTAAGCTTTCAACAGACCCAATAGTGTATCTTTTTTCAATAAGTTTTTTTACTAATAACTCTTCGTTCATTTTATTTATCTTCCTTAAATACTTCTTTTCCATTAACAACATAAATAATGCCAGATAATAAAGAAATCGCTGCAGCTACATAACAAAGTATTTTAGCCACTAATCCATTTGTTCCTAATAAAGAAAATGGCCAATCAGCTAAGAATACAAATGATAAAGCCACCATTTGCGTAACTGTTTTTAGTTTTCCAAATATATTCGCAGCAATTACAATACCTTTTTGTACTGAAATCATTCTTAAAGCATCAACAACAATATCACGAGCAATCATAATTACAACCGCAATAACCGGAACCATATCTGGTGCTTGAGTAGCCATAATAATAAATGATGAATTTACTAATAATTTATCAGCGATTGGATCCATAAATTTTCCATATGTAGTAATAAGATTATATTTACGAGCAATATGTCCATCAAAATAATCAGAAATACTTGCTACAATGAAAATAATAAATGCAATTAGATATTTCCAAGATAAAGAAGAATTACCAACCATTCCATAATTAAAAGGTAGCAATAATATTGCCACAAGAACAACGACTAATACCATACGAAATGTTGTAATCTTATTTGGTAAATTCATAATAACTCCTTTAATTGAGTGTTCGACCCTGTAAGCCATGTTCTGTCTAGGATAACTATTTATCTATGCAAATGCATGTCTAGAAAAATTGAATTCTTTTTCTCTACTTCCCCTACCAAATTTGGGTTTCTCGCTTGTGGGGTTTACCGCGTTCCACTTTATTGTTTCCAATAAACTACGTCACTGTGGCACTTTCAAAGACTAAACCATATCAATTGACTTAGGTGTTGTCTTGCCGTTATATGCTCCCATATACCTAGATTTATTTTTTCATCTAGCACAAACACTACTAGCATCTCAGCTAGTGCGAGCATGGACTTTCCTCTAATATGAATATCAGCAATTATCCAGGTCGAAATATTTATTTAATTTTTGTAGGATCAATGCCCGCTTTATATAAGGCATTTTCTAAGTTTTTAATACGATTTAGTAAATCAAGATTTGATCTTGATACTTCTAAGTTATCACCAATAAGTGATACTTTATTTTCATAAAGAGCTAATTTAGCTTCTAAATCATAATTTTGTTTTGATAATTCTTCATTTGCTTTTTTGATATTTTCTAACTCTTTTTCTAATTTAGAAATAACTAAAGACAATTCGTCATAATCATTAGCCACAATATCCAAAAAACGATCTACCTCTATAGCTTTATAGCCATTCGCGGCAGGCGAGAAAACTTTATCAATAACCTTTTTTGAATCTAACATAACTTTACTATTCATACGCTTTATTCCTACGGAATATATTATAATCAAAATTAATTTTCTATTCAACCATTTTAAGCAAATATAACTTTATTTTTAAACTAAAAAAATTTACAATAAAAGCGAGGAATTATTATGAAAAAAAGAAATTTATTAGTTGGTTTACTTGCCGTTTTATCTTTAACAAGTTGCGATTCGTTTTCTAACGAATTGGACATAGGTGTTCAAACAGATGGCATAGAAAATAGTGCGGTAAGATTAAACATTAAATACAAAGAAACTTGGATAAATAATGAAATAGTAATGCGCGCAAAATTTGGTCATCAAGAAAACGCAGTATTACATTCTCAATATTATTTATCTATCTCAGAAACCGATCCATTATATAGTCCAAACAATTATACATTAACAACAATTTTTTCTTTTACTAAAGAACAATTGGAACCTAATACCGTAACTAAAAAAGGGTGGGAATATAAATATTCATCAAAAGAATATAGTGAAATAAAAATTTCAAATTTAGAAAACATATTCAAGAAAACTGATTCAGAAACGACTTTTTATCTAATACTTCACTCTTCTGAAACTAATTTTTCTAATATCACGCAATTTACTTCTTCAAGGTTTAAATATACTTTTAATGGAACAAAACTATCGGTTAAACATGATTAAAAGGGCTGCATCATGCAGTCCTTTTTAACTATTTGAATAAAGACTAAACTATTGAACTAGTTACCTTCAGTGGTACCCGGGTTAGGAGTCTCTGGTGTTGTTGGAGTTGTTCCTGTGGTTGTTGAATTTCCACAGCAACAACATACTTGTAAACAGCAGTTGTTTGATGGTATACAAACATTTTTATTTTCACAGCAACAACAAACCGCTCCACGCAAAATTGCTTTTGTGTATGTGTAGCGTTTGCATTCCATAATAGTAACTCGATATGTAACAGTTACTGTTGCGGATGGCTCGATTGTACCAATGTTAATACACTCTGGTACTGTATTTTCTTGCGCTGTTCCATTTACTGTGACAGTTCCACGATTGAAACAGAATGCACGAGGTAATAAAACATGTAATGAAGCACAATTGATTGTGCATGTTGCGGTGTTAGTAATTGTTACTGTAAATGTAACGTTTGAACAAACACGTGCACAACAATCATTACAAGTTACCACTACTGTTGGACCACACGTTGTGGTACAAGTAGGCACACAACTAGTATTTAAATTTAAAAAACGATTGCAACAAAACATAATAACTTTCACCTACATTTTCGAACTAAATATAGTTCACTTATTTATATGAAATCGTTTTATTTGCGTTACATGTTTTGTTTTAAATGGACTATTTATTTTTTAATGATATACTATTAACGAGGTTAATTGTATGAAGAGTTTAGTAAAATTATTAAATAATAGAAAACATATTTTGTTTATTGATCTAGAAGGAACACAGTTTACTCATGAAATGATTGCATTTGGTGCAGTTAAAGTAGATCTAGATAATAATGGAAATATAAAAAAAGTTTATCCCGGAATAAAGGAATATGTAAAATCTGTTGGAGCAATTGGAAAATTTGTTGAACAACTAACTGGAATAAATCAAGAATTACTAAACAAAAAAGGGATTAGTTATAAAGAAGCTATTGAGAAAATCAAAAAATATTGTGGTAGTTCATTTAAAAGAATGGCATTTATGACATTTGGCAATCACGATTTACGTATATTTGCTAAATCATTAGAGGCTTCTCCTAGTGCTGATAAAGAAGCAGTTCGTCACATTTGTCATAATAACATTGATATGGCTATGGTATTATCACAATATGTTAAAGATGAACATGGTAATCCTTACTCTTTGTTAAACTATTTAAAATTATTTGGAGTAGAACCAATTGGTGAAGCACATGATCCTCTTAATGACGCTAAAGATTTAATGCTTTTATATGGCATAGTATTAAAATCAAATGAGAAAATTTATGAAGAATATTTAAAAGTATTAAAGTCAATGCGTCACTTCCCAGATCCTATTCATAAAGCTATCGTAAAATTAATTGATGGTGAAGATGTAACTTCAGAAGAATTTAAAGAAAATGTTCGTAATTATATTTTATAAATTTGTACAAAATAAAAGTGGCATATAAGCGAGGTGATATTGTGGTAAATTATCCTTTTGGTAAAAGATCAGAAATTATTAAGCAAAACATTGCTAAAAATGATAAAAATACCATAAGTTATAAAAATCGTGGTATGGATTTTGAAAATGACATTAATATGTCATTAGATTTTTTCGATGATCATGGTCTAGCCTGTATTACAAAAAGACCAACTCCTATTAATGTTGTTCATGTTGATTATTCTCGTGGAGCGCGTATTACTGATGCATATTTTGAAAAGCAATCAACAACCGATTATAATGGAGTTTATCGCGGAAAATACATTGACTTCGAGGCAAAAAACACGAAAAACAAATCATCATTACCATTACACAATATCACAATACACCAAATTCGCCACTTAGAAAAAGTTTTAAAACATGGCGGTATTGCTTTTTTTATCATTTGTTTTGAAACATTAGATGTTGTTTATTTATTAGATGCTTCTTATGTTATTGATTTCTTTCATAACACAACAAGATCATCTATACCAACGGCATTCATTATTGAAAAAGGAATTAAAGTCGAACAAGGTTATATGCCAAGACTAGAGCTTTTAAAAGCTATTGATGAGGCATATTTCCATGAAAAAAATATTTAAAATTGTTATTACTATTTCTTCTATTTTTACTATTATTACTACTTCTATTACAATAGGATATGTTTTTTATTCTTTAAATGGTATTGAACTTAAAAGCATTAATAAGTTAAAAAATCCAAAATTTTCTACGATATACGATAAAAACAACACTTTGATTGAAGTTATTGGGAAAGATAAAAAAGAATATGCTAGTTATGAAGACTTACCGCCCCTTTTAATCAACGCTCTTGTTAGCATTGAGGATAAAGGTTTCTTTTCTCATAAAGGAATTGATGCGAAAAGAACGCTTGAAGCATTTATTCATAATATTTTTTCTTCTTCTAAACATGGTGGTTCAACCTTAACCCAACAACTTATTAAAAATGTTCTTTTAACTAACGAACAAACTTATAAAAGAAAAATTCAAGAAGCATATTTAGCTATCAACTTAGAAAAAGAAATGAGTAAAGAAGAAATTATTACACTTTATTTTAATAGTGTATATTTTGAACAAACAACACCTGGAGTAATATACGCCGCAAGAAGATATTTTCATAAAGAACTTAATGAACTATCCTTACCAGAAATGGCTTTGCTTGCAGGCGTTGTTAAATCCGCTAGTTACTATAATCCATTAAAATATAGTGATAGAGCTGATGAGAGAAAAAATTTAGTGCTTAAAAACATGTATGAAGACGGCTACATCAGCGAAGAAGAATATTTAGTTAGTAAAGCAATACACGTATCATCTTTAATAAAATTAGATTCATCAACTAATGAACCTACTTATCGTTTTCAAAGTTATTTAGATGTTGTTTATTTAGAAGTTGAAGAATTATTAGGTAAAAATCCTAGTACTGACAAATTAGAAATATATACATATCTTGATACTTCTTTACAATCTTATTTAGATCAAATTCAAGAAGGAAAAATCATTGAATTTAATGATGAAACGCAGCAGATTGCTGGCACAGTTATTAATAATAATGATTACTCTATTACTGGTGTCATTGGCGGAAGAAATTATCATGGTTCGCATTTATATAATCGTGCTTATTCCATGCTTAGACAGCCTGCCTCTACCATGAAACCAATATTTGAATATGCCTTGGCAAGTGAATACTTTAATTACACTAACGCTACTTCTATTCAAGATAAACCATATACTTATCCAGGTAGTAATATAACTGTGCAAAATGCAGATAAAAATTATGCTGGATTACTTTCTATGCAAGAGGCCTTAGGCTATTCTAAAAATACATGTGCATTATATACTCTTGAAAAAGTGGCTAACAAAATTGGTGTTAATAATTGTATTGAATATCTTAAATCTATTAATATGATGGACGAAGGTCCTTTTTCATATGCATACGGCATTGGTGGGATGAGTTTTGGAGTAAGCACCAACCAATTAGCGGGTGCTTATTCTATGCTTGTTAATAATGGCAAATATTTAAAACCTAGCACAATTTATAAAATTGTAGATGCTGATACTCACGAAGTTCTTTATGAGCGTGATACATATCCTAAGCAAATTATATCAAGTAAAGCAGCATATAAAGTGGCCAGTACACTCGTAAATGTAGTTAAAGAAGACTATTATCATATTGGAGCAGTTAGCGTTAAAAATGTTGAAATTGGTGCTAAAACCGGCACGAATGGATATGATGCAAAACAAGCCAAATCCTTAAATTATCCTAGCTACGCTGATAAAGACACTTGGTTAGCGGGTTTTTCTCCATATTACACCATGGCTGTTTGGTCAGGATGGGATATTCCACGCGCAAATAGTAAAGATTATTTTGGAAAAAGTGATATCCGTAGACAAATTCCTAAAAAAATATTTAAAAATGTAATGGAACACATTAATCTTAAAAACGGAACAAGAGAAAAGCCAAATGGTTTAGTTAATATTAATGTTGTTAAAGGCGCAGATGGCTATTATCTTGCAAATAAATATATTCCTAATAGCTATATAATAAGTGGTATTTTCGATAGCGAAAACATCCCAGAAAAAATATTACCAGAACCAACATTAGGCGAAATAACACAAGTTAAAACATATATTTTACCTAACGAATTAGAATTAGAAATAATTAGTGAGGAAAACCCAATCCTTCCATTTGATTATCAAAAAATATTCTCAAATTCCGGATATAATATTTGCTACAAACTGTATGATAATGAGGAAGTTAACTTGTTTAGTCAAGAAAAAAAGCTAGCAATTCCTATTGATTTTGCTAGCATAGAATATTTATATGTTTATGCGTGCTATGAAAAAAACCAACTAGCTTTTTCTCCTATTTTTACCGTTATAGAATCGGCAAATATTTTTTAAAGCACATTCTTTACAATTAGGATTAATGGCCTTACAAAAATATCTCCCAAAGTGGATAAAAAGATGATGTACTTTGATATATTCTGACTTATCAAATGCTTTACGCAACTTTTTTTCAATTGTTTCTACTGAATCTTTTTGTGCTGCAAATCCCAATCTTTTTGCTACTCTACTAACATGAGTATCTACTGCAATTTCTGGCTCTTTTAAATACTCAGCACGAAATACATTCGCAGTTTTATTTCCAACACCCGGTAAAGAAATTAAGGCTTTTTTATCATGAGGAACTATTCCATTATATTGTTCAACAATAATCTTTATTGCTTCTTTAATAGCTTTAGATTTGTTTTTATATAATCCCACTGATTTGATATCACTTTCAATTTCCTCTAATGGAGCACTATTAATATCATAAATTGTATGATATTTGCTAAACATTTCTTTAGTGACCATATTTACTCTTTTATCTGTACATTGCGCAGATAAAATAATAGCGATTAATAATTCATAATCGTTACTATAATTTAGTTCACATCCGGCATTAGGAAATAATTCGTTTAAATAAGCAATAATTTCTTCTTTTTTATTCATCGTCATCATCTAACCATTTAGTTTTAGCAATTTTTATTGTTTCTTCAAGATTTTTATTCCAATTTTCGTTTATTGCTGTTACACCTTCTTGATTAATTTCATTTGATTTAGCTTTTGCTAATAAGATTTTATCAACTGCGCGAATGGAAACTTTTTTACCAGAAGACTTTAAATCTTTAATAGCGTTAGAAATATCTTCATCGTTATTTGTGGCAAACCATTCTTGAATACGAGAAACCTCTAATGGCGATAATGTCCTTTTTAATTCTTTTTCAAAAAGAGCATAGACATTTTGTGCCATTTCTTGAATGTCTTCTTTTTGACGTTCTTCTTCTTTATAAATATCTAATTTTAATTGTTGGAATAATTTGTTTTTTAATGGTTGAAGAGATAATTTTGCACCTTTTTTATCAAATACTAAATCAACAATATTTTTTGTTACTAAGTTTGATAATATTTCATCAATTTTCTTACTATCTAAATTCATTTTAAATGATAAATCTTCCGCAGTAATAATATCATTATGTTGTTTTAAAAGATGATTAACAACAAGAATTACCGCTAATTCAGATTCATTGATATTTAAATCTTTATAATGTTCAATTAATAAATAATCAAAATTAATTGCTTTATAATCATTTGCCATAAACACACCACCAAATCACAAATATATTACCACATAACATTTAGTTATTAAACATATTAATATGGAATTTTTCTAATATTACTTTTGTTTTTTCTTCATCAATTTTTTGCATTTTTCTTATCTCTTGTTTTATTTTATCTACATTTAGCTTATTTAGTAAATAAGTATGTTCATAAATATATTTTTCTAAATTATTATCTAACGTAAAATCTAGAGTCATCATAAATCTTAAGGCCCGTAATATTCTTAAAGGATCTTCGTTCATTCGAGTGTCAATATCACCAATAACACGAATAATTTTATTATGCAAATCATTTAATCCATTACAAAAATCATATATTTTACCTGTCTCATCCATATATAAAGCATTTATAGTAAAGTCTCTTCTTTTATAATCTATTTGCATATCTTTAACAAATTCTATTTTTTGAGGATGACGACTATCAAGATATAAGTTTTCTTTTCTAAAAGATGTTATTTCAAGTTTTTTATTTTCATAGCGATATATGATTACTCCATATTTAGAAAAGGTATCATCATATTTTTCTAAAATGCTTTTTGTTTCGCTTGGTGATGCGTCAGTGGCAAAATCAAAATCAGTTAAATCTTTTTTCAATATAAAATCTCTTACAGTACCACCAACAGCATAAATATTGCATCCAATTAATTTAAATTTGACATTTAATCTTTTAATAAGTTCTAATAAATCCATGTAATCACCTAAATGCTCGTTTTTAATCCTACAAAAGTATTAATTTTACTTAATGCTTTTTCTACTCCTTTAGCATATCCTACTTTATTATAGCATCTATGTGTGATTTCGATAGTTTCAAATTCATTATTTATTTCAATCACATGCTCATAAGCAAAAAAATCTACGCGCTTAGAAATAAAATTTAGTTTATTTTTATTTATCCCCTTAACTAAAGCAAGGCTAGTTCCACTTGGTTGATCGACTTTTGATTTATGATGTTTATCAGTCACATAAATTAAACTACTATCTTTGCTTAATTGTTTGATAGTTTTTTTTAACACATTAATGCTACTTAAAAAATTATAGACAACATATACACCAATATTAGCGTTTTTACTTTCTTTTTTGATGTAATCTAATTCACTTTTAGAAAAACCAGTTGTACCTATAATCATTGGTTTATGATATTTTAAAGCATAGGAAAATAGTCTTAAAGAAGATTTAGGATTTGAAAAATCGATAATTGCATCACAATTAATTAATGCTTCTATTGAAACATCCTGATTAAATTGATCTAACAATTGAACAAATTCATGATTTTTAGATTTTAAATATGCATGTACTATACTTCCCATTTTTCCACTATAACCTTGTAAAATAAGTTTCACTATTATCACCCTATAAAATCTATGCTAAATTAGATGATAAGATACAAAAAAAGAAGCCATTATACACAAGCTTCTTTCATATAAATCAAAGAAAAAAGGAGATATGCTCTCCTTCTAACTACAATTAATTATTGAATTTTGTCTTTCAATGCTTTTGCAGCTTTAAATCCAACGACTTTAGCTGCAGGAATTGTCATTTTTTCGCCTGTAGATGGGTTAACACCTTGACGAGGTTTACGATCTTTAACTTCAATAGTACCGAAACCAGCAACGCGAACTTCTTCGCCTTTTGCTAATGCTTCGACAATACCATCAAAAAGAGCGTCAACTGCAATAGTAGCATCTTTTTTTGTTAAACGGGCTCTTTCTGCTACTAAATCTGCTAATTCGACTTTGTTCATTGTTGAAACCTCCATTTATTCATATTTTTATCATAATAACAAAAAGTGCAAATGTTAAGTCTTGACTTTTTATGTTATTTATGTTTATACATATTTTTGACAAAATAACGTGATATTATGCCTATTTTTTATTATTTTTTACAAAATAATTTTTAATCACTATTACAAAAATAAGAAATAATTAGTTTTTATAAGCTTGTTTTAAATTTATAGAAGAGAAATGAGTTAAGCCACTACCTTCAACAATAATAACATGAGACATATCATTACCATGAATGATTGGGTTTAATGCTTCATCTTTTCCAATAAACATTTTGATTACTGGAGCTGGAGAATGAATACCAGCAGTGATTTGATTCATATATTCAATAGTCATATTTAAATCTAATCCAGAATGAATTCTTGTTAAGACAATTATTTCTATTTTTAATTCACTAGCAATATCAGCCAAATCCGCTAAAATCTTTTGCTTTAATTCCATTTTTTGAGCAATAGTCATTGATGTGTATTCATAATCTGTTGTCTTAGCTAGTAAATCTAGATAATCAATATAAACAACATCAAGATTATCTTTTGCCACTCTAATAGCGCTTTTAACCATTTCAAATCCCCAGTTATTGCAATCAATAACATCTAATTTGAATAATTCTTGGAACTTAAGTCCAAAGTGAGTTACTAATTTATTATAAATAATTGATTGGCAATATTCATAAGACATAAACATTACATTTTTGCCTGAACGAAGTTTTTCTGCACAGTCAAAGCAAGCAATTGTGCTTTTTCCCATGTCAGTTTTACCGCCTAAAACGGATACACTACCTTTAGATGTTTTAATAATTTCCATATTCGAAAATCTCCCTTGATAAATTTATTTTACTTTATTTTGTTATTTGTTACAAGTTACTAACGTTTTTTCAATTCTGCAATAATTGTTTTAGACGTTAAAGCTGGATTGGCTTTACCATGTGATTTTTTCATTACTTGTCCAACTAAGAAGCCAACCGCACGGTCTTTACCATTTTTATAATCTTCAATTGATTGCGGATTTTCATTTAAAACTTGTGTTACTAAATCAAGAATTGCACCTTCATCAGACATTTGAACAATACCAAGTTTGTTAGCAACGTCAATTGGTGATTCATCAGATTCAACAATTCGAGCAAAGACATCTTTAGCTTGTTTTGATGAAATCTTTCCTTCTTCCACTAATTTAACCATTTCTCCTAAATGTTTTGGAGATAATTTGATATTTAAAATGTTTAAATTGTTTTTATTTAAATAAGCTGCAACATCAACCATAACCCAGTTAACCAATAGTTTTGGATTCGCAGAACTCTTTAATGTTTCGTCAAAATAATTAGACATATCTTTATCCATTAAGATAGTATCAGCATCATATTCACTTAAACCTAAATCATTCATATATCTATTTTTCTTGCTTGACGCTAATTCTGGACAAGTATTAATAGCATTTTCAATAAATTCTTTACTTAATTTAATTGGGGTAATGTTTGGTTCAGTGAAGTACTTATAGTCAACTGCGTCAGTTTTCTTACGCATAAGAACTGTTTCTTTACGAATTTCATCAAAACGTCTTGTTTCTTGTTCAACAGGAATACCCGCTAAAAGAAGTTGTTGTTGACGAATAATTTCAAACTCAATAGCTTTTTCAACATTAGATAAAGAGTTTAAGTTTTTAATTTCAACTTTTGTACCAAATTTTTCTTGACCAATTGGACGTAAGGAAATATTAACGTCGCAACGTAAAGATCCTTCTTCCATCTTGCCATCACTAACATTAGTGTATTGAACAATTGAACGAATTTGTTCTACATATTTCATTGCTTCTTCACCACTTCTAATATTTGGGCGAGAAACAATTTCCACTAATGGAGTACCAGCACGGTTATAGTCAAGTAAAGAGTAATTAGATAAATGTAATTGTTTACAAGTATCTTCTTCCATATGAAGTCTTTCAATTTCAATTTGCTTTTCTTTGCCATCAACTTTAATAGTGACATAACCATTTCTACCAATAGGACGTTTATCTTGTGTAATTTGGAATCCCTTTGGTAAATCACTATAGAAATAGTTTTTACGGTCAAACCATAATTCATCATCTATCGTCATATGTAAAGCATTAGACACACGAATAGCGTTAATTACCGCTTGCTTATTTACCACTGGCATAGTACCAGGAAAAGCAATATCAAGAGGTTGTACTAAAGTATTTGGTTCCGCACCAAATAATACTGGTGCCGAAGAAAACATTTTAGATTTAGTTTTCATTTCAACGTGAATTTCAATACCAATAACTGCTTCAAAATTCATATTATTTCACCTCTCTAGCGGACATATTAGCTAGTCCTACAATATTTTCAATTGCTTTAGCAACATTAAATACCTTAGCTTCTTCAAACGCTCTACCCATCACATTAGCGCCAAATGGCATATTATCTTCTTTACCAATTGGTAAAGTCAAAGAAGGTAATCCAGCAAAGTTACCTAAAACTAAAATATTATCGGCAATTAAGTAGTTATTTGATAAACGATCGGAACTATCACTAAATTTAGGAGCAATGCTTGGAGCAGCAGGGACATAAATAAAGTCATAATCACTTAATATTTCATTCGTGCGATTAACAATTAAACGACGAGCTTTTTGCGCACGTAAGAATAAGTCATTTTGATTTTCACGCATCAAAGCGAAACTACCAATAATAAATCTTCTTCTAATTAATTCACAGAATCCTTTAGTTCTTGCTTTAATCATTACATCGGTATATGTATCAGCTTCATAACGTGGTCCAAATTTAATACCATCAAGATTAGCGTTATTACTTGTTGCTTCCGCACAAGAAATAACCATGTATGTTGGGTAAATTGATTCAAGTAATTTCATAGAGAAATCTACATATTCCACAATAGCGCCTTGTTTTTCTAATTCTTTAATTGTATTGTTAAATGCTTCTAAAACATATTTATCGTCAATTGAGTCCACTACTTCGCGTAAAACAGCAATTTTAACGCCTTTAATAGGATTATTAATATTTTTAGTATAATCTTCTACTGGCTTAGTAGAACTTGTGGCATCATGATTATCACGTCCTGCTAAAAGCGATAATGATAAGGCACTATCTTCTACTGAACGAGTAAAGTAAGCAACGTGATCAAGAGAAGGAGCAAATGGGAATAAACCAAATCTTGAGATTCTTCCCCATGTTGGTTTAAAACCAACTAGACCAGCATAAGAGGCCGGTTTTCTTACTGAGTCACCAGTATCTGATCCTAAAGCAAATGGTGCAATAGCATTACTTACCATCGCAGCACTTCCACAACTAGAACCACCTACTAAACGAGTATGAGATGGATCATAAGGGTTATATGTTATTCCTTTATGTCCCGTTGTACCAGTTCCACCCATTGCTAATTCATCAAGTGTTGTTTTAGCAATTGGCACTGCATGAGCATCTAATAATTTTTGAACGACAGTAGCGTTAAACACTGGAACATAGTCACGTAAGATTTCGCTACTTCCTGTTGTTAATATTCCTTTAGTAGAGAAGTTATCTTTAATACCTACTGGTATTCCCCAAAATATATTATCAACTTCTGGCTCTTTTAAATTTGATGCAATTTCAATGGCTTCTTTTTCTAAAATAGTTTCAAAAGCATTGTTATTATCTTCTTTTGCTCTTTTAATTGCTTCCAAAGTTAATTCAAGTGGTGTAACTTTTTTATCCACTAATGCTTGGTGCATTTCTTTAATTGTCAAATCTAAGTAACTCATTATCCCACCACCTTTGGAAGTTTAATTTGTCCATCTAAGACATCTTTAGCATTAGCTAAAACTTCTTCTTTGGTTAATGGAGTTTCCGCAACATCTTCTCTTAAATAATCAGTTGTAACATTAAAAGGAAATGTCATTGGTTCAACTTCATCAACACCATCAATTTCTCCAATTAAATTCATTTGCTTAATAATAATTTCAAACTCTTTTTCTAGTGTTTCATATTGTTCATCAGACATATCAAACATTAGACGTATAGCGGCATCTTTTAAAACTTCACGATTTACTTCTTTCATAATTTCACCAACCTTATTTATTTTCATCTATTAATTCTAAAAATGATTCTTCATCAAGTGTGGCAACGCCTAATTCACGGGCTTTATCTAATTTAGAACCAGCATCAACACCGAATATTACGTAATCTGTTTTCTTAGAAACAGATCCTGCAACTTTAGCTCCTAAATTTTCAAGCATTTCCGTTGCTTCTTTTCTTCCCATTTTAGATAACGTTCCAGTTAATACAACTGTTTTTCCAAAGAATGGTGAAGAAGTATCACTTTCTACTTGACCTAAATATTTCATGTTTAGATTTAATTCTTTTAATTCATTAATCATAGCAATGTTATGTTCATCTTTAAAATATTCACTTATTGATTTGGCACTAATTGGACCAATATCTGAAATTGCTAATAAATCCTCATAACTTGCTTGCATTAATTTATCTAAATCTAAATATTTTTTAGCTAATATTTTTGCGGTTTTAGCACCAACTTCTTTAATACCTAAACCAAATATTAGTTTTTCCAAAGAATTCTTTTTACTATTTTCAATTGCATCAAGTAAATTATCGACCGATTTATCTTTAAATCCATCCATATATATAACATCTTGTCGGTAATTATATAAACGATAAATATCTGGAATTGTACGAATGAATTTCTCATTAAATAGTATTTCCACTATTTTTTCGCCTAATCCATCAATATCCATTGCATCACGACTTGAATAATGAATTAGTCCTTCAATATGTTTAGCTTCGCAGTGCGGATTTTTACAAAAATGCATTGCATCAACCTTTACTAAAGGTTCTCCGCATACTGGACAATTAGTAATCATACTAAATGGTTTTTCATTTCCTGTTCTTCTTTCTTTTAAAGATTTTACTACTTCTGGAATAACATCTCCAGCTTTTCTAATTACGACAATATCACCAATCATCATATCTTTAGAAGTAATAAATTCTTCATTATGTAATGTCGCTCTTTGTACCATTGAACCAGCAACACGAACAGGTGATAATACCGCATTCGGAGTTATTTTGCCAGTTCTTCCAACCGTAAATACAATATCTTCTAATTTTGTTTGAACTTCCTCTGGTGGAAATTTGTACGCTATCGCCCATTTAGGTGTTTTAGCAGTGTAACCAAGCATATCGTATTTCGTAATATCATCAACTTTAATAACGATACCATCAATATCATAATCGAGAGTTGGACGTTTTAAAGTATATTCTTCAATATAAGCTAAGACCTCATCAATGCCATTACATAAACGACGTTCTGGATTTGTTCTAAATCCTAATGATTCAATAAAGTTTAAAGCATCACTATGTTTTTTAAAATTAAATTCTTGTGCATTAACAAAATAATACCAATAAGCATCTAATTTACGAGACGCAGCAACTTTAGAATCAAGTTGACGAATAGATCCTGCGGCAGCATTACGGGCATTAGCTAATAATGGTTGATTGAGTCTTAAACGTTCTTTATTTAAAAGTTCTAAACTCTTTTTAGGCATATAAACTTCGCCACGAACTTCAAATGGTTCTTTGACATTAATATGCGTAGGAATAGACTTAATGGTAATGACATTTTGAGTAACATCTTCACCAATTGTGCCATCTCCTCTTGTTGCCGCATAATTTAATGTTCCTTTATCATAATCAAGCGACATAGCAAGTCCATCAATTTTCATTTCCGCCATATATGTTACTTTATCAACATTTAATACTTCACGAACTTTGCGATCAAAATCACGTAAATCCGCTTCATTAAATGCGTTGGCTAAAGATAACATCAAACGTTTATGAGTGATTTTCTTAAATTCTGAGGCAACACTACCACCAACTCTTTGACTTGGCGATAATGGATCCTTTAATTCTGGGTTTTCATTTTCTAACATAATCAACTCATTCATAAGTCGATCATATTCCGCATCTGAAACTGAAGAAGCATTTAAATGATAATACTCATAATTGTAACGATCTAATAATGCTCTTAATTCTAAAACTCTTTCACTAGGCTTCATGATTTCCATCTCCTGTTATTTTTGTTATTGAAGCATGCGCTCCTAATAATTTTTTAATATTGCCATCATCGAATCTAACTGATATTGTTGTTGCTTCTACCCCAATTACAGTTCCTAAGCCAAAGGTTATGTGACGTAAACGATCACCAATTTTCCAAGAAACATTATTGTTACTGATAGAAGGATTAAGAATAATTGGTTTGCCAAATGTTTTTGTGACTTCTTTTGGCTTATTAATTTCTGCCTTAATCTTATTATAAGTATTTGTATTAAGTCGCTCATTTTCTCTTAAGTGACGATTAACGTCTTTTAATCCTGCTTCATCAATAAAACAAGATGGTCCACTAATTTGTCCCTTAAATCCGATTCTAAATGAAGAGACATATAATCTTTCCATTGCTCTAGTGAAAGCAACATAGCATACTCTTCTTTCTTCTTCTAAGCCAGCATCTTGATCATCTTCGATTGCACGTGCACTAGGGAATACTCCTTCATTAAGTCCAATCAAGAATACAACTGGGAACTCAAGTCCTTTGGCAGTGTGGACTGTCATAAGTGTTAAACTATCCATATCATCAACATAATCTTGAGCAGACATAAGAGCAATGTTCTCTAAATATTGTTCTAATGTTATGCCTTCATCAGATTTCATAATTGAAACAATATCGCTAACCAAAGTTTCAACGTTTTCATAACGATCTTCTGGATTATCTTCAGTTTGAGTTAAATATTCTTTATAATGCGTCGCATCTAATAAGTATTTTAAAAACTCATCAATTGTTTGTTCAGACATTTTTTCTTTTAATGTATTAATGAATTCAACAACATTTTTAAGTCCCGTTTTAGCTTTTGTAGGAATATTGCTATCCATTTTATCAATATTAGAAACATATTCCATATAAGTAAGATTTTCTCTTGTGGCTTCGTCTCTTAATTTATCAATGGAAGCATCACCTATTCCACGTTTTGGAATGTTAATTATTCTTTCAAAAGAAACATTATCGCGGTCATTTATTAATAAACGGAGAAAAGCAAGAATGTCTTTTACTTCTTTACGTTGATAGAACTTTTGTCCACCATAAATTTGATAAGGAATTTGATTTTGCATTAATACTTTTTCAAAAGGTAATGTTAAGTAGTTAGCGCGATACATAATAACAATATCTTTATAAACAAAGTCACCTTTACTAACAAGATTTTGAATAGTATTTATTACATAACGAGTTTCTGTATATTGGTCATAAAAATCATTATAAACGACCGGTGTTCCGTTTTCATTTTCCGTAAATAAATTTTTCTCAATACGTCCCTTATTATGTTTAATAAGTTTATTTGCGGCATTAAGTATTGGCGCAGTTGAACGATAGTTTTCGTCTAATATAACCGTTTCAATATTTTGATATGTTTTTGGCATGCTTAACAAAATGTTTTGATTAGCGCCTCGCCAAGTATATATTGTTTGATCTGGATCACCAACAACATATAAACATGTATCTTTGTCCATTAAATAACGAATAATTTTATATTGAATGTCGTTCGTGTCTTGGAATTCATCAATAAGAATATGTTTATAAAATCTCTTCCATTTATTTCTAATTGATTCATATTCTTCAAGTATTTCTAAAGTACGAAGCAACAAGTCATCAAAATCTAATTGATTGGCAAGTTCCAATTCTTCTTGATATAACTTGTAAAAATGTAACTTATCTCTTTCTTTTGGATCATAAGACTTAATTACTACATCATCTGGATAGCAACCTAGATTTTTTTGATAAGAAATATATCCTGGTAATTCTTTATAAATTTGTGATTTTGTATTTAATCCCTCTGATTTAAGAATTCTTTTTATAATTGCTTTTTGGTCATCTTCATCAATAATAATAAAATTTTGTGGAATACCAATTACTTCTATTTCTCTTCTTAAAAAGCGTAAGCAAAAAGAATGGAAAGTAAAAACATTTAAACTTCCTGGATTAATATTAGGCAAAAACTTTGTAATACGTTTTTTTATTTCTCCAGCGGCTTTATTTGTAAATGTAATAGCCAAAACTTGATTTGGATATACACCTAATTCATCTAAAATATAGATAAAGCGATTAGTAAGTACACGTGTTTTACCAGAACCCGCTCCGGCAATAACACGACAATATTGACTATCTGTAGTCACTGCTTTTAATTGTTTATCATTTAATCTTTGTAATTCCGATTTCTCCATTTTTATCACCAAAACTTCGGTTATTATTTTAGCATATTTATTATGCTAAATAAATGAGAAATAGAAACTTTTAAATGAAACTTTTTTAATCAAATAATAAGTTAGAAATCTCATTAACACCAACATAATTGTTACTCACTTTGTGATTTTCAATTTCTAACAAAGTAGGAAAGCCAGTAATCACAATATCTTGATAATTAGTTACACCAATATTAATAGAGCGATCATAACCATAATTAAATTTATTTGAAGGAATTACCAAATAAAAACCATCATTATTTAAAGCATAAGTTACAATATGATTTTTGAGCGAATCGCAAGAAGTACATCCATCCATATAAAAATAAAAATATCCTGTATTATAATCAAAAACGTTTTCAAATTGTACATAAATTTCACTTTCATTACGCGTTATAGATACACTTTCTTCAATATGACAAGAAGTTAATAAAGTTAATATTACTAAGTTAATAATCTTTTTCATAAAAATCACCCATTAATAATATAAAAACAAATTATGTCGAATTCGCCAAAAAAATGTATTGTAAAGTAAAAATGTGTTAAACTTAGATAGGTGAGAAAATGAAAAAAAGCAAAGCCATTTCTAACTTAACTTTTATTGCATTAATGTCCGCGATTAATGTTATTTTTGCTTTATTAATGACTTTTCTACCAGTATTGTCAGTCTTACTTTATTTAATGCTACCTTATATAACCACAATGGTAATACTTGTTTGTCAAAAAAAATATTATCCTATTTACTTTATTGCTTCCATTTTTTTATCGTTTATTATCAATTTACAAGGCATTGAATATACCATTTTCACTTTAATACCTTCTTTAATAACTGGAACAGTATTTGGTATATGTATTGAAAAAAAGGTAAATATTGGTATTACAATTATCATTTCTAGTTTTTGCCAATTTGTCTTTTCTATTGCTACCATTCCTTTAATAAATCTCATTTACACCAATGATAATCACTCTATTTTAGAAGTGTTTAAAACAATTCTAGGTGAAAACAAAGAATTTTTATTATACAAACTATTTTTACCAATTAACTATGTTGTGGCATTAGCACAAAATATTATTAGTTTTCTTCTTATTTCTTCAAGTATTACTCGTTTCAAAGTGGAAATTATTACTAAAAATAGTAATCAATTAGCTTATTCTTGTACTTGCATTATTCTAAGTATATTAACAGTTTTATCCGCTTTATTCTTTGATGATTTAATGTATTTAATTTTATCTATGTGCATTAGTCTTATGTCATTAATAGTTTTAGATTTGTTTGAGAATAAAACTATTGGGATATTGATTACATCAATTAGCATAGTTGGTTTCATCATCTTATTTGTTATTTTTGCTAAAATAAATAGTCTATTAGTACCATTAGCCATGTTATTTCCAATTGTCGTTATTTCAACATATAAATTTTTTATTCTTGTTAACAAAAAATAAGCAAAATGTTACAATAAATTAGTAAAAGGAGTGTGGTAATATGCTATCAATTCTTAAGACATTTGGTCTTGGTTTACTCTATACTTTATTATCTCCTTTTATTGCACTTATTTTGGTTTTATATTTCATTTATACTTTTCTTGCTTTTATTATTATGTTTCTTATAAACATCTTTAAATTTTTTAAAGGAAAAAGTATCACCGATAAACTTCCTATTGATGTTGAAGCAGAAAAAATATTACTAGCTCAAGAACAATACGAAGCAAAACTTAAAGAGGCTATTATTAATAATCAATTAAATGTCGTTTCTACTCCTAATAATGTAACAACTAATAATAACACTTCTATTCCACCAGTAAATAATGAAACCAATAACACTTCTAATGAATTAGAAGGCGGTGATAATCATGATTGATCTTATTAAATTAACAGAAAACGATAAAAGAATTCTTATTGTCGTTTTTCTAGCTATCATTATTATCTTCTTGTTTATCGGATTTATTGTTAATTTGGTTAAGCGAATTATGGCTAAACAAGGCAAAGCTGTTGATACATATATGTATAATGTTGTCAAAGCTAAATTAGTCACTACTCCGCATCAATTTAGAAAAGTATCAGAAAAAAAGAATATGATTATGTTCTATAAAAAGATACGCCTACCATTTGTTCTTATTTTGATTGGGTTTGCTATTTTAGTTCAATACATGATTATTGCTCATACATCAAATTTAGCATTCTATTTTTCTAAAGAGCATGGTATTAATAGTTTATTTTACCATTGGGATTGGGGTAGCGTTGAAAAAGCCACTCTTCTTGGAATTAAAACATTTATTCCTTCAACATGGCCAGAATTAATTTGGAAGCCAACATTTGTGTTTGATCATCAAGCAATTACCGCTTACTTATCATTCCCTTGCTTTGTGGTTGGTGGTATTCTTTATATTCATCAATTAGTGGCTTATATTTCTCGTCAATTACGTGCAAGACAATTATCAATATCCGTATTCCAAAAAAGTCTTACACCTGAACAAACAAGTTTATAGGGTGCTTTAAACTTCCGCGGGGTTGATGTTGTCGAAAACGACAAAAATCACGGGGTTTAAGTACTAAAAAAATCCTCTTTAAAGATCAACGGGGTGCAAAGAGACATTAATTTGTCTCTTTTTTATTGCCGTTTATACATAAAAAAATTCTGTTTCGATATCGTTCAAAGTTAGTAATACCATTTGATACTTTTTGGAGTTTTTTATTCACATTATTTCTATTTTCTATCTTTCCATTATGTATTCTTCCAACATCTACATATTTTATAAAAGAGTTAATTATTTCTTTTGACCAAAATTTTAATGTTTTTAGAACAGGTTCAAATTCTAACAATTTTAAATATTCTAAATCTATTATTAATTGTTTTAACTCTTCTTCAGCAGTTTCATAATTACATTTTTTATTGAAACGAGTATATTTTTCTTTCCATTCGTAAGCATCATTTAACTCTTTGGATATTTTAAGAATGCTTTCTAGTATCTGTATATGATTGACATAGTATTCTAGTTTTCTATTGTATTTTGGTTCATTATATTTAATTTCACTATGTGGCTTAAATAATAACCAATTATACTTTTTAAGAAGATAGTATTCTTTGGAATTAGGAGAGAACTTAGACATTATTCTTTTTCTTATGCTATCTAAGTGAATTTGAATATCTTTAACAACATGAAAAGAATCAACTGAAATAAGAGCATTAGGAAAGTATAAAGTAGATATTTCTTTGTATGTTGGCCACATGTCAATACAAACATGTTCAACCATTTGCCTTTCTTCTAATGGTATTTTTGTTAAATAATTAGCTAAATAGTCTTTCCTTCTAGATTTAATAACATCAATAACTAAATTACGTTCAAAGTCTAAAAAGGAACAAGAATATCTGGTTAATGGATTAGCATTTGAACAATGGAATTCATCAATGCATAAATAAGTTGGCAATTTACGTCTTTTATATTTCACGTTTTCATCAAAAATATTTTGAACAGTCGTAATAGTAACATTTAATTCTTTAGCAACATTAGAATAAGTTATATTAGGATCTTTTAATTTTTCTATAATTGTATTAATAACAAGTTTAGAAACTTTATCCATTATTTTAGTAAAAGGATTATCTTCAATAAACGATTTCTTACAAAACTTACAAATATATCTTCGTTGTTTATATCTAATTTTAGCTACTCTACCATCATTAAAAATAGAATGGTTTATTATTTTTATTGAATAATCTTTAATAGTATTGGTTTTGTGATTACAAGAAGGACATTGATGTTCCTTTCTCTTTAGTACGACATTAAGAAATAATGTATTACCATCTGTTGTTGAATCACATTCTTCGACATCGGTATCTTTTAAATTTAGAAAATTTAAGGTATCATTGTTTATGGGCATGATAAACCCTCCTTTCGTATTTAATTTGTTGTTGCAAACTAATTATACCGAAAGGATTTTTTATTTGAATTACCCACCCCGTGGAAGTTTAAAGCGTTTTTTCTGACAAAGTATAAAAAACCCCGCGGAAGTTTAAAGGTGGTGGTCAACCCCGCGGAAGTTTAAAGCACTGTTTATAGTTAAAAAGTGCAGCAAATCTGCACTTTTTAAATCCCATCATGGTGAAGTTTATAATTTAATAATAAGACTGATACTATATAGATTATTAATGTGTAAGCTAAAACAATTAAATATGGTATAAGTATATTAAAGTCACCACTAATAACTAAATTACTTACTTTTGTAGCATTAGCAAAAGGAAATATATAGCATATCTTTTTGAATGCTCCTTCCATTGTATCAAGAGGGAAAAACATCCCACCTAATAACGAAGTCATTGTTGGAACAATTGAGGCTATTCCACCTACTGATGCGCTATTTGTCAAAGTACCTAATAATATTCCACATCCTATAAATAAAAATGAAATAGGAAATAATAATAAACTAGCAATTAAAACATAACCTGTTACTTTTAAGCCTAAAATTATACCAATAATTAACATAACAATTTCTTGAAAAGCCGCAATTGGAAGAATACTTAATGTGTAACCAATTATAAAATCTTTTGCTTGCATCGGCGTTGATTTTAAACGTAGCAAAAAATAACTTTCTTTATCATTAGCAATCATATTACCGACAAATATTGTAATAAACGAAAAACTAAATACTATCATTGCCATTGTTAAATGATTAATTTCAAATTGCGGAGTATTAAGAATTGCTTCTTCACCTAAAGAATGCATAATTAACGATAAAACAACAAATAGTACCCCAGGAAAAACAACAAAGAAAATGCTTGATAATGGATCACGAATTAATTCTAAAATATTTCGTTTAGTAAATGTTAAATAGCGCATATTAATTTTCACCTACAATCTTAATAAATGCTTCTTCTAATGAATTGGTCTTAGTAAATTTTAAAATATTTTCTAAATTATTAATCATTAAAATTTTTCCATTTTTCATAATCGCAATATCATCCACTAAAGCACTTATTTCTTCCATATAATGTGAAGTTAATATAATTGTTACTTTGCCTTTAAGATTATTAATAACGTTCCATAGTTCATGCCTATTAATAACATCTAATCCTAAAGTTGGTTCATCTAAAAATAAAATACGCGGATTAGTTACTAAAGCCATGGCAATAGATAACCTTCTTTTATAACCACCTGATAATGTTTTAGCACGTCTATTAATATAATTTTCTAATCCTAAATTATTAATGACACGTTCTGTATTATCTTTTATCTTTACTTTATCTTTAAAATACAAACTAGCCATTAGTTCTATATTTTCTTTAACTGTTAAATTATTAGCAATTGCACTTTCTTGTGGGGATACACCGATAATGCTTTTAATTTTATTAATGTCTTTATAAATATCATAATCAAATACTTTAATATCACCGCTTGTAGGGCGTGTTAAACCACTCATCATTTTTATGGTTGTGGTCTTTCCTGCGCCATTAAGGCCAAGTACTCCAAAGATTTCTCCTTCTTTTACATTAAAAGAAATATTATTTACTGCCAAAACATTTTTAAATTGCTTGGTTAAATTGCTTACTTTTATTGCATCCATATTTATTTTTCCTTATCGAGAACATCTTTAGCAAATTGTGTAACAACTTTAGCGTCTACAAGAGCAAGACCTTGATTTAAATCTCCAAAGACCGCTAATTTATCACCTGTTTTAAAATTAAAAGTTAATAATGCTTCTTTAGGTATTGTAATATCACCATTTTCTTTAATTTCCACTATTCCAAAGAAAAATTTATCTTTAGGTCTTATAGATTTAGCGTCTTTTTTATCACTTTCTAAAAGGTCATCAATAGATACTTGATACATTTCGCACATCTTTTTAAGTGTAAAAATATCTGGTACTGCTTCACCTTTTTCCCATTTAGCAATTGTTTGACGAGTAACATTTAAAGAATCCGCTAAATCTTCTTGTGTTAATTTATTTATTGTTCGTAAGTTTTTTAATACATCACTTAACATAGTTTCACCTTCTACTAAAATTATATAAAAAATTTATAGCAAAAAACATACCCACTATTTTACAATGGATGTTAATAACTATTAACATTTTAAACTAAATCATAATTAAATTTTTCCTATTTAATATATCTATTTTGAGCTTTACTTATTTGGGTATGCTATTTAACTTGACACATTTGTGGTGTTTTACTTGACATATTCGTGCTATTTAACTTAACACATTTGTGATAATAGATGCTTGAATTATACAATTATAAATTTATGATATTATTAATTGCTCCAATAACAAGCATAAAAAAATGATGCACACGCACCATTAATTTTTAACATCAATAATATAAGTCATCTTGCCAACAAAATGTTCACTTTTGAATTGAGTTGGATATCCTTTGCTATTAGCGTATCCCGCCATTGCAAGAATAAAATCATCTTCTTTTCCATTACTATTTTCAAATTTAGACCAAGTATAAGTTATATTTTCATTATTTGTAGTATCATCATCAACTAATTTTATGATAGTCTTTGCTTTATACTCATAAGCTTGATCATAACTAGCGCTATCGAGATGTTCGATTTTTGCATTTGCTGGTAACAATTCACTAATTTTTGTATTTGCTTTTTGATAATCTTCATCACTACCAATTACTAATGCATCAACATATCCTTCCGGTAATCCATAAACATATTCAATATTCATTATAAATGCTGGATTATCTTTATAAGCGTAAATAGTGGATTTTATTCTTTGTCCCTCTTCATCCGGCAAAGAATAATTGACATACTTCATTTCTAAGCCATTATTAATTTTAAGTATTTTTCCCATTTTATTAATATTAAATTCATCACACTCTGGGTAAAAGAAATAATCGCCTAATGGCAAAGCATTGCCAGATTTATCATAAAATATATTAACACCAGTATTAAAGTATTGATCGACACCTTCATATCTTAAAGATCTTTCTAGTTGTAAATTACTTTTATTTTCTTGTACTCTTACTAATTGAACATTTTCATAGAGGTCTAAATTATCTATATCAAAATTACTCTTGGTAAATAAAATATGATCTCCATATATTGCAAAGTCTCCACTAATAACATCATCATCGCTTTTAATATATTGCTTATATATTTCTAACGATTCTTTTGGACTTTTATCTTTTAAAGAAACTAAACCTTCAACACGTTTAGAAGCATCGATTAGATTAACAATACTTGCGCCAATATTAAAAGCCAAATATCCAAATAGGACAAAATTAATAGCAATTAAAAGACCACGTATACGACGTTTCGCTTTTAATTTAGTAACTAATTCTTCATCACTTACTTCAGTTATTAATTCAGCCATACTTTACTCCTTCTAGAATTTTAAATTGTTTGGTGTTCTTGGGAATGGTTGAACATCACGAATGTTTCCCATACCTGTTACATACATTAATAAGCGGTCAAAACCAATGCCAAATCCAGCATGCTTACAACCACCATATCTTCTTAAATCTAAGTACCATTCTAATCCTTCGGTTTTCATACCGATTTCATGCATTCTATTTAATAAGACATCATATCTTTCTTCACGTTGACTTCCACCTACTAATTCACCAACATTTGGCACTAATAAGTCACAAGCTGCAACTGTCTTATTATCATCATTTACACGCATATAGAATGCTTTAATATCTTTTGGATAATCTGTTAAGAATACAGGTCCTTTGATAACTTGTTCGGTAATATAACGTTCATGTTCACTTTGTAAATCCATCCCCCAGTAAATATTATCGTTATCAAATTTATGTCCATCTTCTTTAGCTTTTTGAAGTTCACAAATTGCTTCAGTATATGGCATTCTCTTGAAATGAGAGTTCTTAACATGATTTAATCGTTCCACTAAGGTTTTATCAATCATCGCGTTAAAGAAGTTAATTTCTTCTTCACAATTTTCCATCACATAATTAATACAGAATTTAATACAATCTTCGATTAAGTCCATATCATCTTCTAAATCTGCAAAAGCAATTTCTGGTTCAATCATCCAGAATTCAGAAGCATGACGAACTGTATTAGAACGTTCTGCTCTAAAAGTTGGACCAAATGTATAAACATCACGATATGCTAAAGCAAATGCTTCAACTTGTAATTGACCAGATACAGATAAGCAAGCTGGTTTACCAAAGAATGATTTTGGATCTTTATCATTAGTAACTACATTAAATGTTTCACCAGCACCTTCAGCGTCATTACTTGTAATAATTGGTGTATGAACATAAATAAATCCTTGAGATTGGAAAAATTCATGAATAGCCATTGATAAAACACTACGAACACGGAATACCGCTGAGAATGTATTTGTACGTGGTCTTAAATGCGCAATATCACGTAAAAATTCAAAGCTATGACGTTTCTTTTGAAGTGGGTAATCTTCATCTACTCCGCCTTCTAGTTCAATAGAAGTTAAATGAATTTCAAATGGTTGTTTCATTTCTGGAGTTAAGACAAATTTACCAACGATATGGATACTAGATCCTGTTGAAAAATGAGAAACTTCCACGAAGTTTTCTAATACTTCTTTATCATAAACGATTTGAGCATTTTTAAAATATGTACCATCGTTTAATTCAATAAAACCAATTGAGCCATTATTACGATTAGTTCTAATCCAACCTTCTAACTCAACATCGGTGATTGATTCTTTTTCAAATGCATCTCCAAATTTGCATGTTTCATATAATTCTCTTACTGTTTTAAATTCGACCATAAATTTATTCCTTCCTCTTCACAAATATTATTATATCATTGCATTATTAATTTGCCATTAATAATATTAAATTATTAAAATTTTCTAAATTCATCAATTTTCCAACTTGGATCAACCGAAATTGATAAGTCAGCAAAAACTTGTTCATCATATAATCTTGACGCTACTTTTGCAATCATTGCAGCATTATCTGTACAACACCACATTGGTGGAATAATAACATCAATACCGCTGCCATCTAAACGGCTAACGATTTCTTTACGTAAATATGAGTTCGCAGATACTCCGCCAGCAAGTACAACTTGTTTAACATCATATTCTTTTACCGCACGAAGTGATTTTTCTAAAATCATACCAATTGCTACTTCTTGGAATGAGCAACATAAATCTGGAATATTAATTTTTTCGCCTTTTTGCTCCATATTATGTGCCATATTGATAATGCTTGTTTTTAATCCTGAATATGAAAAATCATAAGACTTATCATGTAAAGGAGTTGGTAACTTATAAGTATGATGTCCTTCTTTAGCATATTTATCAATTGGAATACCACCCGGATAAGGTAGCCCCATAACACGCGCTACTTTATCATAACATTCCCCAATTGCATCATCTTTAGTCTCACCAATGATTTCAAAATCAAGGTGCTTACGCATAATGACAAGTTCAGTATTACCGCCACTTACAACAATAGCAAGTAATGGGAACTTTAAAGGTTTAACATATTCATTTGCGTATATGTGTCCCGCTAAATGGTGGACAGGGATTAAAGGCTTATTATATAAAAGCGCAATTGTTTTAGCGGCTTGTATACCAACATGCAAAGCACCAATTAATCCCGGACCTCTTGTGACCGCTACCGCACTAATATCTTCTAATTTAATATTAGCTTTATCAAGTGCTTCTTTTAAGACAATAGTAATATTTTCTGCGTGAAGTCTAGATGCAATTTCTGGCATTACTCCACCATATTTTGTATGTACTTCAATTTGTGTAGAAACAACATTCGCTAATAATTCATCATCTTTAATAATTGCTACTGCGGTTTCATCACACGAAGACTCAATTGCTAAAATAATTTTAGACATTTTGTTCACCTACTTCTTTAATCATGAATTTGGCATCATCACCATTATCATAATATCCTTTTTTAATTAAAGCTTCTTTAAACCCAAACTTTTCATATAAAGCAATCGCTTTATCATTTTGTGTTCTTACTTCTAATGTAATCTTATTTACTCCAGCATTAGTCACACGATTAATCATATCTTGCATTAATACTTGACCAATACCTTTTCTTCTTAAAGAACTTAAGACTGCAATTTGATTAACTTGCGCCACATCAAACGTTATCCAAAAATCAATAAATCCACATATTACACCTTCATAATCAGCGACAAGTAATATGGCATAAGGATTTTCATTTAATTCATAATTAAATTGTTCTTCATTCCAAGGAGAGATAAAACTATCATTTTCAATTACTAAGACTTTACTTAAGTCTTTTTTTGTCATTGGACGTATTAGCATAACTAATCCTTCATATAAACTGGTGTTGCACCTAAAGAATTCTTTGTTGGAGTAATATAATCAATAAGTGAAATCATTTCACTTAATACATTACTTTCTTTTCCTTCAACACCTAAATGATTAGCGTTACCGCAAATAACATAATCTTTATGAGTTTCAATATATTGTTTTAATTCATCATTTTTCATAATTGTATCACTTAAGATAACTTTATCGTTTTCATAAACACCAACATAACTACGATTACTTCTTGCATTAATAATACAAATTGATGGATTTTTACCATCTTTTAAGATTTGTAATGATGATACTAAGTATAACGGTATATTTAACGCTAAAGCCATAACTTTAGCAATAGTTAAAGAAATTCTGACACCGGTATATGAACCAGGTCCAATGCCACACATAACACTATCAATATCTTCTTTAGTGACATTATTTCTTTTTAAAATTTTTTCTAATTCCACAATCATCAATTCACTTTGTCTTTGCCAAGCTTCATATTGAATAAAATCAATTAATTGATGATTTTTGGCTAAGCCAACTGCTAAGTTACAATCAGAACTATCTAATAAAACAGTATACATTACTTTTGACCTCCTAAGAGTTTATCAAATAATGGTTGATAAGCATTATTATTTGAAGAAATATTAATAATACGTGTATTCAAGTCTTTATTTAATATTTCAATATTTAGAGATGTATTTTCATCGATTTTTTCACTAATAAAATTTGGCCATTCGATTAAACAAATTCCATTACCTTCGATAAATTCTTCTAGTCCTAAATCCTTATTTGTGCCTTCTTCTAAACGATAAGCGTCAATATGATATAAAGGTAATGTTCCATGGAAATAACATTTCATAATATTAAAAGTTGGAGAAGATACTTTATCCGTAATATTTAATCCTTTAGCAATGCCAGAAGATAAAGTTGTTTTACCCGCACCTAAATCACCCGTTAAAGTAATTACTGATCCACGAAATAAAAATGGAATTAAACTTTTTCCAAATTCAATAGTTTCTTCTTTTGATTTACTTACAAATGAATAATACATATACTCACCCACTTCGAGCAATTATTATATCATACTTGATATAAAATGTATCTATTTGTTAGAATTTTTATCTTAAATTTTTAAGAAAATTCCCTTGATTTTTTTATAATTTATTTGTCGTATTTTAAATTCATTGTTTCTATCAAACAAACTACACTCCAAATTTTTAGTTTTCTAATCATTAGATATTTTGCGGGTAAACCCATAAAATTTCTAATGCATATAAATTTTTAATCATTTTAATTGAAAAATCACAAGATGAATTTTATATACTTTATTTCATAATTTTTATCAAAACACTTTAAGAATGTCTAGTTTTTGCTATACTATAAGTGGGTGATAAATATGAAAAGTCATGATAAGAAAAAATTGACTATTAGAATTTGCGGATTTGTTTTATTAGCTGTTGGATTGGTATTTACCATAATGGGTTTTGTATCATTTTTTAATGCTATGAACTCAAACTCACCATCAGTTGAAATAACTTGGTATCCATTTGTTGGTTTGCCTACTCTAGCAGTTGGACTTATGCTTACAATAGTTTCTTACCAAAGAGAATTACATTCGTACATGAAGGATGAATCTATGCCTGTATTTAAAGAAGGATATCGCGATATGCATAGTGAAATAAATGATTTTGCTAAAACTATGCGTGGAGAAGAAACTGAAAAAATCTGTCCTAATTGTGGAACTAAAAATGAATTTGCCAACAATTACTGCAAAAAATGTGGCAAAAAATTACAAAATAAAGTTTGTCCAAAATGCCAAAATGAAGTTGATTGTGACGCCACATTTTGTCCTAAGTGCGGAGAAAGATTATAAAAATTAGGAGACTATTTTATGTTTGATGTTATTGTTGTTGGTGCGGGGCCAATTGGTTTAAACACCGCTATTAAAGTTAGCGAAAAAGGAAAATCTGTTTTAATTATTGAAGCAGAAAGTTTTTTAGGCGGACAATTAACTAGATTATATCCAGAAAAAGAAATCGTCGATATAAAAGGTATTCCATCTATTAAGGCAAAAGACTATATTGCTTCTCTTGTTAGTAAAGTAAATAGCCAAGATAAAATCGAAATTAAACTTAGCGAAAGAGTAAACGAAATTAAAGAACATATAGTTGTTACTAATAAAGGACAGTATGAAGCTAAATATATTGTCATTACTATTGGTTTAGGAACTACTACTCCTCGTCCAATGGGACTAGAAGGAGAAAAAGAATGCTCTAATATTTTATATTCACTTCAAAGTCTTGAAACTTTAAAAAACAAAGAAGTATTAGTTCTTGGAGGCGGTGATTCCGCTTTAGATTGGACTAAAGAAATATCAAATATTTCTGATCACGTCACTATTATTCATCGTCGTAAAGAATTTCGTGGTGATTTTAATACTATTAAAGATATTCAAAATGTCATTGTTAAAACACCATTTATTCCTGTTAAAATTATTAAATCCGCTAATAAATTAGAAGATTTAGTAATTAAAAACGTTGAAACAAATGAAGAAGAAACTTTACCTGCTGATTATGTCTTTGTAAATTATGGAAATATTCCTATGGTAAATACTTTTAACTTTGCTTCTCTAAATAATGGTTTAGCGGTAAATAACGATTTTAAAGTTAATGATTTTACATTCGCTATTGGTGATATTGCTCGATACGAATCAAAGAGAAATCGTATTGAACCAGGTTTAGAAGAATTAAGTCATATTCTTCCTTTAATTAAATAAATTCAAAATAAAATTTAAACAAATTAAACGCTATTAGTTAAGAATTAAACTCTTCCACTAATGGCGTTTTTTCTAACAAATTATAAAAAATTCCGCGTGAATCTACATAAATAGCCCCGCGGAAGTTTAAAGCATATTTATATTTTATTAATTTGCTTCTTTTATTTTTTTTAAATAAAATCTTACTATATGTTTGATAGTTACATCTAAGAAAACAAAGCTTAAAAGAATAGCAATTATTATTAATATATTTTTTATTTCAAGCGTTGTTAACATAATATCACTCCTTTTACTCACTACACTTTAATGATTCAACCATATCAATTTTCTTATTTTTATTAGCAATTACGATACTAACAAACCAAGAAACTCCTAATGTAATTAAAATACTTATTACAAAACTTAACCAACTTATTGATAGACTCATTTCATATTCACTAGCTAAAGCTTTAATTAAATAATCTAGTGTCCATACTCCAAGAGGAATACCAATTATTGTTCCTAAAATTGAGATCCACATATTTTGAGTAATTAATAAATTACCTATTTTTTTATCTTTAAATCCCAATACTTTTAAAGTCGACATTTCACGATATCTTTCCATAAAACTCATAACTCCTAAGTTATATAAGACCACTACTCCAAGCACTACTGCCGCGATTATGAGTAAAGTTACACTTATATTCATTAATTCCATAAACGAATCAAATGATTTGATAATAATGCTCTTACTTTGAGTATTAATAATATTTTCATTAGTGTTAATATTTGATTCACTAGTATAAACAAAATTTATATGGTAATTAATGTTTTTAGATTTAGCGTAATCTTCATTCATAATTATTGCTTCACTCATTGATTTTAAGATATCTTTTACTATAAGATTATGGTTTTCATCTTGACCATAAGGTGAGCAAATAAATGCATCGCCAGGTTTTAAAGAAAATTCTTTAGCTATACGTTCACAAATATAAGCCCCATCATTAGCAAGAGTTACAAATTTCATATCTTCATTAACAAAGCGCACTTTGTCATTACTAATATTATAAATTTCTAAACTTACTGCTTTTTCACCAATCTTAACAGAACTTTGAGAAGAGTAATCTCCATTACATTCATTAGCAATTTCTATTGCTTTTTCATTAGATGTATTTTTTGAAATATTGAGTCTTGTTTCATAATTAATTGCTTGATTATAAAACACATCTACAAATTTATTCATGGTATCTTGCATACCTAAAGCTGCAATAACAAGAACAGCACATCCTAACACTCCAATTGTTGTCATAGCGCTTCTTGCTTTATGACGTAATATGTCACGTATATTCCATTTAGTTCCAAAAGAAAATTTATTCCATAACTTTGTTTTTTCAATTTTTGTTACTTTCATTTTCTTTGGTGTATATGGTCTAAGAGCGTCACTTGCCGATCCTTTTAATATATTTTTAATTGATAAATAACCAATTCCAATAATGACTAAATTCATAGCTACTAGAGCCACTATACCAAACAAAGGCATATATAATTTCCAAGTAGGCATATCTAGATATGTTCCCATTGCTGAACTAGGATTCATAATTAATCTTGCGACAGCGTAACCAAGAGCAACTCCAAGGACCGATCCCACTACACTGATAAATATGGCAAAAGTCGTGTAATGAAGAATAATTTTGCGATCCTTGAAGCCTAGTGCTTTTAGTATACCAATTTGTGTCTTTTCTGCTGTTACTAAACGATGCATGGTTGTGATCATCGTTAAAATAGCAATTGCAAGAAATAAAACTGGTAATATTGAACCTGTAGTCTTACCTTCTTCCTCTTCACTTTTAGCGGAACTATAAGACACAGTTTCATCCTTTGATAATACTAAAGTTGTTTTAGCTAATGCTGAATCAACTTTACTAGAGAAGTCCTTTTTGCTTAAAGTAGGTGCTTTAACATTTATTTGTGTATAAAAGTTAAATCCAAGTACATTTTTAAACATTAAAGGAGAAATATATGCAAAGCCATAAGTGCTAAAATCCGGCATAATTTGTGTTTCGTCAGGCACACAAACTAAATATTCGCTTGCTTTAATTAAACCAACAACTTTACCACTTATTTCGTAATTTTTATAATTTAAAGTTAATGTATCATTTAATTTAACATTGTTTTTGCTGGCGTATTGATCTGATAACCATATACCATCTTCGCTCGTTGAAGAATATTCCATGTTTCCTTTACCAATTAACATAAAACCTGAAACATTAATATTTTCAGAAACAGTCAAAGCGATAATATCATCACTATCTTTAACAGATGTATTAACTGATATATATCTAGTGGCATCTTCTACGCCTTCAATTTGTTTTACTTTTTCTAAATCTTCTTCTTTAAATCCTTCTTCGCTAACTAAACGAAAATCCGCGAATCCCGATTTTTCAAATATATAATCAGTATTTTCTTTAATACTATACCATTCCATGTTAAAGCCTAAAAATACTCCAACACCCAAGGTAATCATAATAATCATGGAAATAAATTGGGCTTTATATTTGCCCATAGTTCTTAGTAATTTCTTAAAAAGCATATTACCAATCCACCTCTTCTACTTTCAATGGATTTTGAATATTTTCATAAGATTTAATCTTACCATTTTTTACTCTAATAACCACATCCGCAATACGAGCAATATTTTGGTTATGAGTAACAACTACAACAGTTTTACCTGAATTTTTAGCGCTATCGAGTAATAATTTTAAAATCATAACACCTGTTTTAGAATCCAAAGCGCCAGTTGGCTCATCACATAAAATTATTTGTGGATTCTTAGCTAAAGCACGAGCAATAGAAACACGTTGTTGTTCTCCACCAGATAGTTCAGAAGGAAAATTATTTAAATGATCACCTAATCCAACATCGTTAAGTACCTTTTTAGCATCAATGACATCAGGTGCAATTTCATTAATTAAAGAAACATTTTCAAGAACAGTCAAAGTTGGTATTAAATTATAAAATTGAAAAATAAAACCAACTTTAGAAGCACGATAATTGGCTAATTCATCATTATTTAAAGTAGCAATATCTTTACCATCAACAATAATTTTACCACTTGTTGGAACATCTAATCCACCAAGCAAATTTAATAAAGTTGATTTTCCTGCACCACTTGGTCCTAAAATAACAATAAACTTGCCTTGTTCTAATGTTAAATCAACATCATCTAATGCTTTTAATTCATGGTCTCCATCACCATAAATCTTACTTACATGTTCAAATTTTACTATTTCCATAAATGCACCTTCCACAAGTTAGTTATAACTAACTACAGCACAATTATAATGATTGTGCATTTACTTGTCAATAAAAAAAACATTTGCTTTTGCACAAATGCTTTCTTATATTAAACATCCATTTTTTTAAATTCTTCATAATAGCCATAAATTACTTTATCATTAAAAGGAAATAAACGTTTTTCCATTAAATAATAAATCTTTTTAACTTCGGAATTTAACACTTTATCAAGTCGATCATCATAATTATATTTTTCTTTATGACGAGCGTACTCTTTTTCATCTAAAACCTTAATATTTCCATCTGGGTATAGTTTTAAATCTAAGTCATAATCAATGTATTTTATTTTGCCATCATCAACAATACTTGGAGAAGCAATATTACAGTAATAACATATTCCTTCTTCTTTCATCATCCCGATAGCGTTAAACCAGTCTTTTTTAGATAATATTGTTATTGCTGGTTCATGCGTATACCAGCGGCGACCATCATCTTCAATTACTCGCGTACGTTTACTAGCAACAATAAGATAATCATCGTTATCTTCTAAAACATAATTTCTTTCCCAACATCGATGTATGTGACCATTGTGTTTAAAACTATGTATTTGAACCCATTTGCCTTTCAAACACATATCCATAATCATCACCTTCTAACTAACTTTTAGTTCTCTCATATTATGACACAATTATATAAAATAAAAAAGAAATAAGATTAATAATTGTGTTAAGAAAAAAATCCACCAGTAACACCAAAGTTACTTAATGGATTCATTTATTAAATATTTTTGATAATTTCCTCAACAACTAATTTTATATCTTTAGCCACTCTTTCAAATCCTACAAAATCAGTTGGTTCATTCAAAGGAATAGCCACTAATTTATCAGCGTAAGATAATGCAATAGTGATAAGATTATCGTTTATAGAAATTGTTAAATCGTATAAATAATCATCAACTTCAACATTAGCTAAAGTTTCTAAAATCTTTTTATTTAAAATTTTAGGGTAATTTTTATTTGATGCATAAACTAGTAACTTATCGTCATCAATTACTTTTTCTAATTTTTCAACATCAGTAGGTCCATAACAATTTGGAACAACAGTTTTACGATATAAAACAATTCTTTGACCATAATTTTTTAAACTATGATATTGAATAAATTTTCCACAAAATGCTACGATTGGTTTTTTAGCATCTTTAGGATCAGGCACACTAAACATTAAATCCGCCATTTGAATAGTTTTATCATATACATCAAATTGTAAAGTGTTTCTTGATTTACATGACTCAACATTAAGCATAAATTTAGCATTTTTAATATCATCAATAGCAAAAGTATCATCCGCTAAAGAAGTTAAATTTTTAACATCAACTTCACTTAATTCAATATCCGATAAAACTTGATAGCACTCTCGAATATATTGTTGTGTTTTTTTATTTAACTTGCTTTTGATAATTCTTAAATAGACAAACATCAAAATAATAATTACTATAGCAATTATGATAGCTATTGTAGACTTATCTCTTAAAAGCACAAAATCAAGAATAAATCCAATAATTGAAATAAAGAAACAAATATAGTTAATTATTTTTAATTTCTTGAAATAATTTAAAAATGCCACTCGCATTGTTTCAATTTTTTGTTTATTTTCTTCCATGTTTTCCACCTCTATGATAATAATATTACCATAAATAAGGAAATTAAGCATTAATTACTTTTTTTAGATTTTAATAGATAAACAAATGTTAATGTTAAATTTAAAACTGCTAAAATTCCTAATAACCAAATTACAAGATTCATAGGATAAAATGCACTAAAAGATAAACCTGTAACATTGTTAACATTTTCTAATAATGTTGATTTCATTAAAAATGAGAAAATAAAACTAATAGTTAACATAAATGATGAT
Source organism: uncultured Bacilli bacterium (assembly GCA_934140155.1). Taxonomy (GTDB): domain Bacteria; phylum Bacillota_I; class Bacilli_A; order RFN20; family CAG-826; genus RUG131. Next base: position 135,646 of record CAKPBC010000002.1, read on the forward strand.
AATATTGTTTTGATTTTAAAATAATTATTTGGAATAAACATAATTCCAATAATAAACACTAAAGCAAACATAATAAAACGAGCATACATATTTGGTTCTAATACAAAACTAACATAATTTTCGCCACTTAAATATTCTTTTGTTGCTCCAGAAACAATATCAAATCCGGTAATATGTGAAGATAAAACTTTATTCCACTCTGCATCATATTTATAAATAAATTTACCTGAGAATAAAATAATGACCATTAATGAAGCTACCGCAATAGAAATTGATAAAACTGTTTCTTTTTTCAAAGACTTAAATTCTTCTTTTGGTTCAAAGACAAATGGTGCTTTAAACACTAAAACAATTAATATAATTGCACATAATACTCCAGAAGGAATTAAATAAGAAGCATTGTATCCAATTGAATACCAGAAAGGCGCTACTCCTTCTGGGGCATTTTCAGCAAAGAATATAACTCCTGATGCTGTTGCGCATGCTAAACGTAACAAAGTTCCGAGTAATACTGAGCAACCAACAAGAATAGATTTTATCTTTTTAGATTCTGTTTTTGCAAGTGATTTTGCAAATAACCCAGCAAATCCAACTACAGTGTAAGCACCCCAATAATCAAGGAATACTTGTGCCCAGTGTACAAAATAAGCACCATAGAATGTTTGAATAACACCTATCGCTAATCCTGTGCATAGTCCACCTTTTAATCCCCAACGATAAGACATAATAAATATTGCAATCATTGCAATACCAATTGATCCACCGCTTGGGAAGAATGGATCAGAATAAAGACCGGCAAAGTAGTCAAGCACAATTCCTAATGCAGTAAATATGGCTACTTCACACATAAATTTAAGGTTTTTTGACATAGTAATACTTCCTTTCCAATAAAAAACCTCTCCAGGTAAAATGAAGAGGTAAGAAAATATAAAAAATTCTACTTCCGCTAGCATTACCTAGATCAAGTTCGGTCGAAGTTAATTAACTTCCTCTCAGCCTAGTTCACTAAGCTCCCGTAATTAAATACTAGCATACTATTGAGCGATATACAATAATTTAAGTTACTATTTAAAATCATAACCAAATGGCAACAAAACAAATTGTGCAAGTTTAAAATATTGTTTTCCAAATGGTATTCCTATTATTGTAATGCATAAAAGCAAACCTGTTAATAAATAACCAATTGCTTCTACTAATCCAAATAATATTAACCAAATAATGTTTACTAACAATTTTACAGCTCCCTGTTTACTAGTAGCCACTACTTGTTTTCCAAATGGCCACAAAACAAAACATCCCATTTTAATTAGTTGAAGACCCAAAGGTATTCCAATAATAGTAGCGCATACAAGTCCTCCAACTAAAATATTACCTAATCCCCAAAATAATCCGCCAAATAATAACCAGCATAAATTTCCAATCGTTTTCATAATTCTTTTAATCCCCCAATATTTAAGAGTATAACATAGATTAATCATATCTAATAAACTTTTTTTAATATTAACAATAATGTCATAGATTAATATATTTTTACATATATTTTCATTGAAAAATAAAAAAGGAGATTTAGTATGGATAGAATGACACCACCACCTAATTATTACGGAGCACCTTTCCCAGGATTTAATCAAGGGCCACAAGGTCCAGTTCCACAAGGAGCTCAACCACCAATGCCAAATAACGGAAATATGCCTAATAATATGCCAAACCAAAATAACACTCAAACACCACCTGCTTATAATGGTCAAGCAAATAATTCAAATGATCAACAAGAATCTAATAACCAATTATGCGTTTGCTATACCTATGCAGATATAGCTCACGCTAATAGAGGCAAAGTAGTTAAAGTTTATTGTTCATTCCCTGATTCTAGTAAATGGCATGATGTTGTTATCGAAGGTATTATTTATTATGCTGCTGATGACCATATTGTTATAGAAAGCATTGAAGAGCCAAAGAAATATACTATGATTCTTGGTGTTTATGTAAATTATATGGAAACATACGAAAAACCTATTGTTCCAACAAAAAAGAACATCTAACTAGAAGCATCTATAGATAATTTTAAATTTCTAATTGCATTTTCAAATGGTGATGAAAAGCTCACGGAATTTTTTCTGTGAGCCTTTTCTTTCGTAGAAATTGTAATTTACCAAAAAGCAATTTAATAATAGTATGTAAATAAAAAATTATTGCTTTTAAACAATATTATTATCAAGTAAAGAACATTGAAGAAACAAAAAAAAGATGTAATAATAAGAGCGAAAATATGAGTTGAAAATTATGATTAATAAAAAATATTATAAAAAACTCGGTGGTTTCTCCTATCTATTAGATGAAGTTAAAATGAAGTGCTATTAATAAAGTAGACACAATTTGACATTTATGTGGAAGTGATCTAATTTAAATCCTTACAGTTTGCTCTAATTTTTTTTAATCTAAAATTTTTATTCTTTTTTAAATCTTAATTTTGCCAATTAATTGGTTTAAGTCCATGATTAACTAAATAATTATTAGTTTTTAAAAAGTGATTTTGATTAAAAAATCCTCCTCTATTCGCAGATAGTGGCGAAGGATGGGTTGATTCTAAAATCAAATGATTAGGATTATGTAAATATTTTTTTAACCCACGAGCGTAATTTCCCCAAAGTAAAAACACAATTGGTTGATCTTGTTCATCAATGGTTTTTAATATATCTTGCACAAATAAATCATAGCCAATATTTTGATGCGATAGTGGTATTGATTTTCGCACAGTAAGTATTGTATTTAATAATAGAACGCCTTGCTTAGCAAGATAAGTTAAATCACCATTAGAATAATTCATCTTATAACCAAAATTATTTTCTATTTCCTTATATATATTAATTAAAGATGGTGGCAAAGCAACTCCTTTAGGAACAGAAAAAGATAATCCCATAGCTTGATGATCTTCGTGATATGGATCTTGGCCAATTATTACTACTTTTACTTCTTTAAGGGGCGTATACTTAAAAGCATTAAACATCATATTTCGTGGTGGGAAAATAGTGTGTGTTGCGTATTCTTGATTTAAAATAGCATTAATTTTTTTGGCGTATTCTTTTCCTTTAATTTCTTCAAATAATTCTTCCCAAGTATTAATCATTTTTATCACTACTTTCTAAATCAATAACTTCATTATCATCTACTAAATCTTTTAAAGGAATATGTTTTGGTGTTACTGGTGACACTTTTACTGGTTTTCGAAGTTTGCTAGGTGTAAGTGGTTTAACCACTATTTCTTTCGACTCTTCATTATTTTCTACTTTTTCTTCACTATTATTTGGAATATCTTCTTTTACTTCTTCATTTTGTTTTAAAACATCAAATTTATCATCAAAAGCAATTTTTTTAGTATCATTTTCGTTAGCAATTTCTTTATTCTTATCCTCTTGTTTCATTTCAATACCATCATGTTCATTTAAAGAAACAGTCTTATCTAATGATGACAAAATTACTCTTAATGGCTTCTTTTCTGTAATTGGCTTTGCAACTTCATGAAGTTGATGTCTTTCTTCTACTCCCAAATCCACTATGCCGTGAGCTAAATCATCAAAATAATTTTGTTTGTTTTTATTATCTTCATTTATCTGTTTAATATCAATTGTGGCAATAGTTTCGACAATTGATTTACTATGAACGAATTTAGCATGGCTTAAGATATCACTTGTTTCCACAAATGTTTCTTCTCCTTGAATAGAATTAACTCGGCGTTCATGATCTCTTAAAGCACGCTTTGCTTTTGCTTTAGCAATTGGCTTTTTTAAAATAATAGCAATCATTGAAAAAATCATCCAATATAAGAAAGCTACAGCAACTAAACCAATAATCAATATAGCAAATTTTATAGCATCGTCTTTTTCAAATAATGGACGGGCATTATAATTATAGAATGAAATATTTTGTTCAAATACAGCATATAAACCCGGAGCATTTTTTTTAAATCCTTCTTGTAAATCATAAGAATTTAATAAGAAAAAATATAATATCCATAGATTAAGTGGAATCCACATAAATACTAATCTAAAAATTGGAACACGCTTTTCAAATAAAATTGGATCAAATTCGCTTTTTGGTAAAATAATTTCTTCTTTTTCAACACTTTTAACTTTTGTTTTTTTGGTTTTTAAAACAATAAAGTAAATCACAAAATAAATTATTAGAATTAAAAAAGTAATGATAAAGAAACTAATTGAATTAGCGATTACATTATTTATTTGACCATCATCAACAAAAGTTGGAAGATGCAGCAACTTGCTTACAGCACTCAAAACAATAATAGTTAAATCACGAATCCATAATAAAAACTGTGGAAGTACCTTAACAATACTTGGAGTCATAAACAAAATAGCAAAAATTAAATCCACAATAATAAGTACTAAAGGAAAAATCCATTTTTTCATTTTGCTCACACTCCTTTTTTATATGATAAACTATTTTTCATAATGATTATAGAAATATTTTATAAATATTTTTATAATTTGTTGTATAATATGCCTAGGAGACTTGCTAAAGCCAATGAAAATACTTTTTGTTTTTAATCACCCAGCCCCATATAAAATAAATTTATTAAATGAAATTGCTAAATTTTATGAACTTGATGTTATCTTTGAACGCAAGAGTAATTCTAATAGACCAAAAGATTTTTATTATAAAGAAGAATGTAACTTCAATGTAAAATTTTTAAAAGGAATTTACTTTGGTGAAGAAAATCATTTTAGTTTTGCATTAAAAAGATTTATCAAAAAAAATCATAAAAATTATGATTTAATTATCATGAATGGATATTCAACACTTTCTGAAATTATCGCCATAAATTATATGATTAAGCACAAAATAAAATATGTACTTTATGTTAATGGTGGCGTTATTCATCGTGTTGAAAAAAATATCAAAAAGAAGTTGAAAACTTATCTTATTTCAAATGCCAGTATATATTTTTCTCCTTGCCAAAAATCTGATGAATTTTTAGTTTATTACGGTGCAAATAAAGAAAGAATTTATAATTATATTTATTCCACTATTTATGAAAACGATATTCTTAATACCCCATTAACTCTAAAAGAAAAGCAATTAGAAAGAGAAAAGAATGGTTTACCTAATGATTTTAAACATTATTTTGTAACTTTTGGACAATTTATTGACCGCAAAAACAATATGCTTTTGCTTGAATTATTTGCTAAATTACCTAATTATAATCACTTAACTTTAGTGGGATCTGGTGAAGAAGAAAATAAATATAAAGAATTTATAAAAAAACATAATATGGAAAATCGTGTTAAAATTATTCCTTTTAAAAAACAACCTAGTTTATTAAAATTTTTACATTGTTTTGATTATTTTATTTCTTTATCTAAAGAAGATATATATGGTCATATGATTAATGAAGCTTTATCACAAGGATTACCAACAATTGCCTCTAATCGTATCGTATCTTCATATAATTTAATTACTAATAACTATAACGGATTTATTGTCGATATATCAGACAAGGACAATATATTAGATATTATGCAAAATCTTATTAACAAAATTGATCCAAACAATTGTTTAAACACTTCAAAAGAAAATACTATTGAGAAAATGATTACAACACATTTAGAAATATTAAAGGAATTCGAAAAATGAGAATTATTTATGTTACAACATCCATAACAAGTTTTGATTTTGAAAAAGCTGTTAAGGAAATCAATTTTAATACCAACCCTAGCAATCAAAATTTTCATCATGCCTTAATAAGAGCGTGCGCTAGTTATATGAATGTCGATGTTCTTAGTAGCGCTAACGCACTACTTTCTTTAGAAAAAAATGTGGTTAGTGAGGATTACATTAAATACCATTATATAAAAAGTAACAAAAACAAATTTTTACGGTATTTTTCTTTAAAACACAATTTAACTTCTAAATTAAAACAATTAATTGACAAAGATAAAGATGTTATGATAATTGTTGATGGAATGAATATAACATTAACCGATGCCTGTCTATCATTTGCTAAAAAGCATCTAATAAAGATAATTGGAGTATTCACTGATAATCCTAATATGCTATCAAATGTTAAAAAAGTATATATTAAAAAAACATTACAAAATGCCGCTAAATTTGATGGCTATATTTGTTTAACCAAAGCATTAAATGAATTAGTAAATGTAAATAAAAAGCCATTTACTATAATTGATGGGATTTTCGAAAAAAAAGAGCCAATAAATGGTCATTTAGTCACCAAGGATCCGTATATCTTTTTTGGCGGATCACTATATTCTAAATATGGTGTTAAAACTTTAATTAATGCTTTTTTAAATAGTGATATTGACGCTAAATTACTTATTGCTGGCGCTGGTCCATTACAAGAATATATTGTAAAAAAATCAATAAGATCACATCATCTTATTATATATCTTTCTACTTTATCACAAAACGAATTACAACATTATCAAAATCACGCTACTATAAATATAAATCCTCGTCCTTTTACTAAAGAAATGGATGAGTATTGCATTCCTTCAAAAGTATTTGAATATGCTGGTAGTAATGCTATTACAATATCTACATATCACACTCGATTAAAAGAAGTTTTTGGTGATTCAATTATTTGGGTTAAAGACAACGAATTTGATATGGCTGAAGCAATAGAAAAAGTTTTTGCTATGACTAATGAAGAAAAAGAAAAAATTGTTAATTCCGCTCATGAAGTTATAAATAAAAATTATACAATTAGTGAAGTTGGTAAAAAAATAGTTGATTTAATTAAAAACATTGCTTAATTGCAATGCCTTTTTAATTCTTCTTCTATTTTGTTTAAAACTATTTCATTATCAAAATGTTTTTTAAAATATTCAAAATTATTTAAACCCATCTTTTCTTTACTTGGCTCATCTAGTTCTTTGAATTGTTCAAATGCTTTTGTAATGCCTTCAACGCTATTATCACAAATAACCGCGCCTTTACTTTCTAATAATACTTGTTTAGCATCTCCACCAATAGAGGCAATAATCGGTTTAGCATTTTGCATATAAAAAGTAAGTTTATTGGGAATTGTTTTCCCAACAAATCCCTCATCTTTTAATCCTAAATATAAAGCATCCGCGTTTTTAAAATATGTTCTTGCTTCATTTGCGGGTTTAGCGCCTAAATAAATAATATTATTTTCCAAATTATATTCCGATATTTTTGCGATTAAGTAATCTTTAAGTGTTCCTAAACCAATTATATAAAAACGTATTTTCATTTTTGAAGATAATATTTTAATTGCTTCTATTAAATTAGGAATATTTTGTAGTTTTCCGATATTTCCACAGTATACAAAATTTAAATATTCTTTATCATATTCAAAATAATTTTCATTAATAATGTTTGTTTCTAATGTCGGTTGAGGAACAAACTTACATATATTTTCATCTTTGATTTTTATAACATCCTCAAAATATTCAATAAAACTAGGTGATGATACTAAAATTCTATCAATGGCGTGATAGATTTTTTTGGACCATATTAATAACAAGTTATAAAATAATGTTCCGTGTTTAGTAATACCTGTTATAACTACAGATTCAGGCCATAAATCCAAACAATGTAAAACATGTTTTATTTTATGCTTTTTAGCATACTTTATTGCTGGAGAAATTGATATAACTGGCGATAAAGACATCGAATAAACAACATCAAAATCATCATCTAATTTATTAACTTTTCTTTTGGCGTTTCTCCAGAAAGATAAATAGTTTTTTACAATTGACATTTTTGTTCCTTTTCTAGGAATAACGTTTACACGATAAATCTTAACACCATTTAAAATTTCATAATCAAGATGTTCATATCCAGGTACTATACGATAATATCCATAATTAGGTTTGCCAGTTAAAACAGTAACATCATGGCCTTTTTTTACTAAGTATTCCGCGATTGTGGTAATAGAAAATGGATCAGGATAATAATGCTGACTAACTATTAATATTTTCATTTCTATCACCCACCTTTTTATATTCTAATATAAAAGTTTATACTTTTATAGCAATTTATAAAAAAAAAGTTATAATTATATAAGAAAAGGAGCAACTATGAAAGATAATATTCGCTATAGTGTAATAGTAAATTTAATCAAAACATTAGTTCTGACTCTTTTATCTTTTATTTCTTTTCCCCATGTCTGCGCTGCTTTAGGCGCTGAAGTTATGGGGACTTACACTTGGGCTAATACCTTTGTTTTTTATTTTTTAATCATTGCTAAATCTGGTATTCCAAACATTGCCATAAGAGAATGTTCCAAAGTTAAAGATGATAAAATTGCTTTATCCAAAAAAGTACAAGAATTTTTTATCATACAAGCTATACATACAATTTTAGCATTTACACTTATGTGTATTGGTGTGTTTTCTGTTAAAGAACTATTTGAATGGAAAGACTTAATCTTTATCTTAAGTATTAATTTTTTAGTTAGTACATTTTCTTTTGAATGGCTATTTATTGCTTTAGAAAAACATTATTTTATATCATTAAGATCAATTGCTACACTTGCTACTTGCTCATTATTAATTATTAGTTTAGTAAGAAGACCAACAGATTTGTATTTGTACTCATTTTTAGCAATTTTATCAACGATATTAAACGTAATAATAAATGTGTTTTGCTTAAAAAAATATGTAACTTTTAAATATGTTGGCCCTTATGAATTTAAATCATATTTAAAACCTATTTTTGTGGTATTTATTATTTCTTTAATGCTTACTTTATATAACTCCACTGACACATTTATTTTAGGATTTTTAGACAAATCTAAAAGCCAAGTAGCTAATTATTCAGTAGGTGTTAAAAGCATCGAAATCATAATTGCTCTTATCACTTCTCTTGATGCTGTATTTATTCCAAGAGCTACAAGATATTTTAAAATGGATAATAAATATTTCTTTAATAATTTAACTAGATATGGCTTTAATATTTGTTTATTTATTGCAATTCCCGCGATTGCTTCAATGTCAATGTTATCACATCAAATAACGAATATTATATCTGGTGGTAGTGTGGAATATCAAGAAGCACCAATTGTATTAATTATACTTGTTAGTATGTCTTTAACATTCTCCTTATCCGATATGATTTATGAACAAGTACTTCTACCAATGAAAAAAGAAAAATATTACCTATATACTTTACTTCTTGGCGCAATTTTGAATATTGGCGGCTCAATATATTTAGGTAATATTTTTAAAGAATATAATAATAATCCCGCAATTGGAGTGGCAATAGCCACAATGCTAACAGATATAATCGTATTAATTAATTTAATTGTTGTAACTAAAGAATATGTAATAAAAGCTTTATTTAATAAAAATACTCTGAAATTATTTATTGGCGGCATTAGCGTTCTTGTATCATCATTTATAATTGCTTATGTCATTTCTATTAATAATGATATCATTAAAATAATCTTAACAGTTTGTATAGGCGCATTTATTTATATTGGCGTATTAGCATTATTAAAAGAAGATTTAGTTTATTCATTTATTAGAAAAAAGAATAAATAATGTTTTTTTTGCAATCAAAAACGCATCTAAATGATGCGTTTTTATTTACCACATTACTACTTTGTTATCAGCATCATAGTGCCAACAACCAGCTTTTTCTGTTTCAGAATAGAAAACAATTGTCGCTGTAGTTGGAGCCCAACCATCAATCCAACCTCTTTGCGATTCTGTTGTTCCAACAAAAATATTTTCTAATTTATTGCAGTTCGCAAAAGCATCTTTTTCAATTGTTGATACTTTACCAAGTAATTGGATGCTGACTAAATTGTCACAATCTCTAAAGGCACTATTTTTAATAGTAACTACATTTTTAGGTACCACTAATTCAGTTAAACCTTCACAGTTTTCAAAAATTGAATTATTTAATGTTTTAAATGATGAATTAGTAGGTAATGTAACATTCTTTAAATTAGTACAATCTTTAAATACTGATCCTTGAATAGCGCTAACTGTATTTGGTATAACTATTGATTCTAATGACGTATCACCAGCGAAACATTCAGCGTTAATTGCGGTAAAGATATGGTCTTTATCCCTATTTTCACCAAAATTAACTTTTGTTAAATTACGGCAATCTTTTAACATTCCACGTTCAAAACTAGTTACAGTTACAGGAGTATTAAATTCAATTAATCCCGTCCCTTCAAAGGCACTTTCGCCAATTTGCACAATCGACTTTTTAATAGGGACTTTTTTAGATTGATTAAAACCTATATATTCATCTTCTTCAAATTCTTTATATGGGAAATATATAGAAGTTAATTTACTACATCCAGAAAACGCTCTACTTCCGATAGTTTGTACACCTGTATAAGTATACTCATATAAATCGTTACCATATGCATCTTTTTCTTTTTCTTCGTGTTTTGGATCAAATTCATTATAAACAGCGCTTTTTGTTTGAATCATGTCTTCTTCTTTAACTAATTCAATACTTTCTAAAGCGGTGTCTCCCATAAATAATTCACTAGGAATCGTTTGAATGAGTTTAGGTGTTTTAAATGTTTTAATTCTTGTATAACTAAAAGCCCCAATACCTAAGAAAGTAACATTATCACTTAAAGACATCTCGGTAATATTTTCATCATTAGCAAATGCATAGTCATCAATTTTTGTAACACTTGTAGGAATTGTAACATTACCTAAATTCAAGCAATTAGCAAATGTTCTTTCATTAATTGTGGTAAGTTCATTAGATAATGTGATTGAACTAATATTAGTATTATTAAATGCATTGCTACCAATAGAAGTTACTTTTGATAAATCAATAGTTTCTAAACTAGCACAATCAGAAAAAGCACCATCATTAATTTGTGTAACATTTTTTAAATCAACAGATTTTAAATTGCGGCAATTAGCAAATACTTCTTTTGGTAATTGTGTATATTTAGATGGTAATTCGACACCAACAATACCTGGTTGATCTTTAAATGACCCTGAACATAATTCTTTTACTTCACTAGGAATATATAAATATTGTTTGCTAGTAACTTCATTGCTACCTTTATCTTCTTCAGATTTTACGATAGTATTATTAGCAATTTCTCCATCATATTTATATAGGAAATCTTCAAACATAATGAATTTATCACCATTTTCATCAGTAATTGATTTATATTCCCAGTTATCTGATCCTTCAAATACATCAACACCAACTGAAGTTAATTCTCCTTTAACAATTACTTTTTTAAGATTAACGCAATTGCCAAATGCTTGGTCGCCAATTACTGAAACACTTTTAGGTAAAACTACTGTTTTAAGACGATTTAAGCCATAAAATGCTTGAGCATCAATGCCAACAACTTTATGCCCTTTTAATTGCTTTGGAACTTCAAAATATGAAGGATAATTTTTATCTTGGTTAATGGCAGTAATATAAGCATCAGTATTTTTGTTTTCAGAATTTTTTTCATATCTAAAACTTATATAACCAATGTTTTGAAGATCTTTTAAAGAAAATTCAATTAATGCCCAATATATTCCAGTAACAACCGCAACTGTGCCTAACACTGGAAAGAATATTTTACAAAACTTTTTCTTATTCATGTTTAGCACCTTCCTTCAAACTAGCAATAATTTCTTTATATTTCTTTAACTCTTTTAAATTACAACGGACATAGTGATGTTTTTCAACTTCATAAAAATCTGCTGGATCATCACTAGTATAATTATGAACACTTGGATCATAAACAAATGAAACTTTGTTCTTTTCGATTGCTGGATCAGGTAAAGGAATCGCAGATAATAAAGATTTCGTATAAGGATGAAGTGGAACTTCAAATAAACGATCAGCAGGACATAATTCTACTAAACGTCCTTGATAAATAACTGCAATACGATCAGAAATGTATTTTACAACTGATAAATCGTGAGCAATAAATAATACAGTCAATCCACGTTCTTCTCTAAATTCTTTAATTAAGTTTAATACTTGTGCACGAATTGATACATCAAGCGCTGAAATAGGTTCATCAGCAATAATTAATTCTGGATTCATAATCATACAACGAGCAATACCAATACGTTGACGTTGACCACCAGAGAATTCATGCGGATAACGTTTTAAGTGTTCAACACTTAAACCAACACGGCGAATCATTTTTTCAACTTTTTGACGACGATCAGCTTCATCTTTATATAAGTGGAAAGCTCTTAAACCTTCCGAAATAATATAATCAACATTACTACGATCATTTAAAGAAGCTGAAGGATCTTGGAAAATCATTTGAATTTTAGTTTTTAAATTTCTTTCTTTTTCTTTGCCAATTTTTCCTGAAATTACTTCTTTATTATCTCCATAAAGAATTTGTCCGCCAGAAATAGGAATAATACGAATTAAGCCTCTACCAATGGTGGTCTTACCACTACCAGACTCACCAACAAGACCAAGAATTTCGCCTTTATAAATATCAAGATTTAAATCTTTAATAATAACTCTTTCATAAATACCATGTTTAAATGAAATTTTGACATTTTGGAAAGATACTAAGACATCACGGCGATTATTTTGATGATGTACATCAACATATTTTATAGTTTCATTATTCATGATGTTCACCGCCAATCTCTAAATCTTTTTGAATTTCACTAGATACTTCTTTAATACGCTTTGATAAGTTTTGAATAAGTGCTGGTTTTTCAATATGTGGAGCACGTGGATCAAGTAACCATGTCTTAGCGGAGTGAGTATCACTTATTTTAAACATTGGTGGATCAATAAGGAAATCAATACGCATTGCATATTTATTTCTTACTGCAAATGCATCACCAATAATTTCACTTGTAAATGTTGGTGGGTTACCTGGAATATAACTTAATGGCTCATCTTTGCTTCCTAATTGAGGAAGTGATGATAATAATGCCCAAGTATATGGATGTGCAGAACGATAGAAGATATCTTCAACAGTTCCATATTCAACAATTTGACCACCATACATAACTGCTACACGATCAGCAACATTAGCAACAACGCCTAAATCGTGAGTAATAAATATTGTTGTCCATTTATATTCTTTTTGTAATTCTTTAATAAGTGATAAGATTTGCGCTTGTACTGTTACGTCAAGAGCGGTTGTAGGCTCATCACAAATAAGAATTTCTGGTCGACAAGCTAAGGCAATAGCAATAACGACACGTTGACGCATACCACCAGAATATTGGAAAGGATAATCATTATATCTTTTTTCGGGTTCTGGAATACGAACTTTTCTAAGTAAATTAATAGCTTCTTCTTTAGCTTCTTCTTTGCTTAATCCATGATGTAAACGTAATACTTCAGAGATTTGGTAGCCAATAGAAAATAAAGGATTTAAAGAAGTCATTGGGTCTTGGAAGATAGTAGCAATTCTTTTGCCACGAATTCCCGCCCATTCTTCAGATTTTTTTAGAGTTGTTAAATCTAAATCGCCAAACATAATACTACCATTAGAAATATAACCATTACTATCAAGCATACCAGTAAATGTTTTAGTAAATACTGATTTACCAGAACCAGATTCTCCAACAATAGCTAATGTTTCGCCTTCATAAACGTCAAGAGAAATATTACGAATAACAGACATTTTTTTGCCGTGTGATAAGAATCCCACGCTTAAGTCTTTTACTTCAAGAACTTTTTTCTTTTCCATAACTATCCTCCTAACGATGATTTTTAGGATCAGTAGCGTCCGCTAAAGCTAAACCTAAATAGAAGAAACATACTGTTAATGGAACCATGACAACCATTGGCGCAAATAATATATGCGGGTGCGTTGCCCATTTTGGATCACTAGCAGCAAGTGTTAATACTTGTCCTAATGTAACTTTTTCTGCAGCATTAAAACTTAAATTGAAATAAGCTAAGCCAACTTCAGAAGAAATTGCGCCTGGAATTGCTGTAGAAACAACTGTAACAATAACAGAAATTAGATAAGGTAATAAGTTATGAGTAATCATTGCTTTTGCTGAACTACCAAGAGTTTGAGAAGCAATATTATATTCACGGTTTCTAATAATAATAATTTGATTACGAATAAATCCAGCAAGCCCCATCCATCCAAAGGCACATAGTACTAAGACAATAGTCCAGAATGAACGATTTAAGAATTGCATTAACAAAATGTAAATTAAGATAGAAGGAATATTACTAATAAAGTTACGTAATTCAATCAAAATAGGATCTAACCATTTAAAATATCCCCACATTGAACCAATCAATATTCCAAAGAAAGTATCGATAAGAGCCACAACAGTACCAAGGAGTAAAGAAAGTTGTGTTCCTTTCCATACCAATGTCCAAAGATCAAGTTCAGAATATGCGCCCATTTGTCCACCAGCAATACCAAACAAGTGTTCGGCTGATGGGCCTTCATAAGCACGACCAGAGAATACTTCTCTAGTTGTACCAAGTACTTCATATTGTTGAATTAATGGTCCAACGAAAGCCATTAATACTAATAATCCTAAAATAACAATACAGACAATTGTTAATGGATTTTTCCATAATTGTTTGAATGTTTCACCCCAATAAGAATATGGAGTTTCATCAAGCTTTTCTGCCTCATCATTAGAGGTTCCAACAATTGTAAATAATTCTTTATTATCAAATTCGATAATATCATCAATGTTTTTTGCCATTTACTCCACCCCCTTATTCTGATGTCAAGCTGACACGAGGGTCAACAATAGCGGTAACAATATCACCAGCAAGGTAAGCAACAATTGAAATTAATGCCGAAACAACAACAATACCTTGTAATGCATAAGTATCATTTGAGTTATTAGCAGTAATCAATAAGCCGCCTAATCCTGGAATACCATAAATATTTTCAATATAGAAAGAACCAAGTAATGCACCTAATACCGCAGATGGAATAGATCTAACTAAAGGTACAATAGCGTTTCTTAATACATGTGTGTACATAATTTTATTTTCTGATAATCCTTTTGCTCGAGCAAATTTAACATAATCAGAGTTAAATTCATCAAGCATAAATCTTCTTACCCAAAGAGCAATACCAGCCATACCAGTTAACCCCATAGTAAGAGCAGGTGCTAACCAGCTTACGAAGTTATTTGCGTCATATTGGTTTGGTAAGCCAATAACATATACTAATAATAATTGCCAAATGTAGTAATAAGCAATGCCCGGAATTGCATCAATTGAAATAATGTAAGTTTTACCTATTTTATCAATTACACCATCTTTATGTTTAGCCATTAAAACACCAAGAGGATAGCCAATAGCAAGTTCTATAACAACTGCTAAAATACCAACTCTAAATGAGTGAATCATTTTTTCTTGGAAAATAATATCAATAACATATGGAGTATCATAACCTGGTAAGAAATATGATTTACCTAAATCCATAATGAATGTACGGCAATCATGAACATTTACATAGCTTATAGTTTCGCCAGCAGCGTTAGTTACAGATTGTAAAACATCTTCAGTACAAACGATTTTTGGGAAAGGTAAAATTTTGTAATAATAATTAAATATTTGTCCCACTACTTCTCCAAAACTATCGCCATATAAACCAAGTTCTTTTAAAATCTCGTTACAACGAGCATTTCTAATATCTTCTGGCATTTTATCCCACGAACCAATAACTTGTTTACAAATTGATGTTGGATCTTTTAAACGTAATAATAAATATGTTGCGGTAATTGCAAGCATAATAGAAATCAAAGCTGAGCCAATTCTTTTTAATGAATAAATTAAAAGTGGATGGGCAAAAATACTTTGAATTTTTTGGTTGTTTTTAAAAATTATTCTACGCGATACTAAAATAACAAAAACTATGAATAATAATACCAGCGCAATAATGGTGTAACCTATTAAAAATGTCTCCATTATTTTCCTCCTTGTGCTTCCTTAAAAATGCATAAGAGATTAGATCAAAATAGACCTAATCTCATTAAAAATATTTTGTTTAATGAATTAACAATTAATCAAAAATTGTGTAATCGTTACCATCAGCTAAAGCAGCTTTCTTATTTTTTTCGAATAATGCTTTAGCAGCTTTACGTTCTGCTCCGCCCATAACAGTTGTTAAAGAATAAATTCCTTTTAACTTATATGAACTTAATCCATAAGCAGCAGATGGGGTTTCATAACCTGCTAACTTAGAAACTGTTACTGACCAGCCTTGTCCTTGCATGTAAGCTGGAGAAATTAAATGTACATTCCATAATAATTCATATTCAGCTTTAGCAAATAAACTAAATCTTTGAACACTATCAGTTGTTTGAGCAGCGCCATCATCAACATATGTGTCATATGTAGATAACATATTTTCTTTGTATTCAACAGTTCCATCTTCATTAACAATGTAATCTGGGACAGCACTTTGAGTGCCAGAATATTTAGACATATCTCCACCAGTAACATTAGTATTTAAGTATGTTAGTGGATCAGCATAGTCAGCGCCCCAACCAAGAACGATCATATGATAGTTACCATTAGAACTCCATGTTGTATAAGATTGAGCAGTTACATTAGTATTTTGTACAACTTCAATCTTTGGATATGTTCCGCCAGTACAATATGGCATAGAATCTGTAACTTTATTTCTATTAGTTGTACAAGCATTAACTGTATCATTGAAATCTTCAATCCAATCAGCATCCCATGCTCTTTGTTTTGCATCATAAGCAAGACCTAAATATTCAAATTTAACTGGATAAGTAATGTGAATATTTGATTTTGTTTTTCCACCAACTGTGTAAGTAACACCACCAGCATTATTAACAGCATCAATAGCCGCTAATGCTTTTTCTGCTAATGCCTTAGTATTTGATTTTTGAGTATCAGCATATCCTGCTGGAAGTTGTCCTTGTTTTAACAATTCAGCAGCAGCTTCTTTTGTTACGTTTTTATTAGTAGCATATTCTTCATATAAATAGTCAATATAGTCTTTACCATAAGAATCTTGAACGAATCCTTTTGGTACAAGAGTCCACATTTGATATTGATCGCGTAAGTCACCAGTTAATCCATAACGTTTGTTATAAAGTTGTAAGTTTACACCATTAAGTAACAAATCACGAACAGCATTAATTTTCATTGCTGCATTTGCATTATTATTTTCTGCTGGTTTAAGCATTGAATTCTTAGATTCAGAAGCAAATTCTTCTCTATTAACATTTAATTGAGTATAGAATGTTGAATCAATCGCATCAATTTCACGTGAATAAACACGTTCATCTACTGGGTTTTCAATAGATCCTGAATTATCTTTACCAGTAACATATTGTTTCCAACCATCTTGGTCAGTTTGAGAAACACCGAATGCATCAATATTATCTTTTTCAAATTCTTTACGAATAAAGTCATCATTAGTATTTTCTGGAAGTACTGTATATTGAATTTGATTTACATGTACATTTTTCTTGTCCCAATAATTGTTATTTTGTTTATAAACTAATTTGTTTTCTGTCCATTCACTTAAATAGAAAGCACCATTGTATAAGAAGTTATTATTTGAACGTCCATAACTTCTAATGTTTCTTGCAACATTATTAACAAAACTTTGATTAACAGGTAAGAATGGTGTATAAGTTAATACTGATGGGAAATAAGATGCAGGTTGTTGAAGAGTATACTTAACATAATAATATTCTTTGTTTGTCTTTGCATCAGTAGTTGTTCCAGCTTCAATACCAACACGAGAGAAAGAGGCAATGGCAGGAATGTCATTAGCAGTAACATTTAAGTCGAGGTGACCATATTGTTTGGCAAAATAGTTAGTTGCTTTAGCTAAACCATCATTGTTTTTTAATGAAGCAGCAGATAATCCTGGAATTGGATTTTTGCTAGCTAAATTATCTCTGTAATAAATAGAATAAGTATATGACCAATATTCATATCCGCCTTTAATAAACATAGCAGGCAAATAATAGCAATCTGATAAGTTATTAGCATCAAGAGCGTATTTAGCAGCTGTGATAAAGTCTTCACCTGTTACTACTTGTTTACCATTCGTACGATCAACGTATTGAATGCCTTCACTTGTCATCCATGGAATTGGATTTTCAACTCCACCGCGGATATAGAATGTGTATTCATCCTTTTCATCATTTACAAATACTTTTTCTGCTAAAGCCTTGCTTAAGCGACCATAAGAGTCATTCTCCAATAAGCCATCAACGAAGTTTGCAATATGTTGTGCATTTTCCGCTGACATAGTAAGTGGGGTATTTAACGATTTTAATGGTGTTGCGATATATGCACGATAAAGACTTTTTCCTTTGTATGTGTTAGGAATGTATGCATTATCAACAATATCAAACGTTTCATACTGTACTTTGTTGTTACATCCTGCTAGAACGGTTCCAGCCGCTACTAACATGAATAAAATTTTTGATTTTTTGTTCATAAAAATCCTCCTTTTTATTTATAATAAAAACCTTGAACTTAGGTAGTTGACATAATGATACTACCGCTTAAGCGGTGTGTCAATGTTTTTTGCGTTTCTAAGTGACATATTATATATAATATGTGCAAGAAACGGCTTTCATTTTGATAATTTAATTAACTATCAAAGGGTAAATTATAGCAAGTATCATTGTTGCCATAGCCATAATTAAAAATGGTGTACGAATATTCCAAACTGATTGCTTAACTTCACTAGGTAAAGGTCCAGACCATAGTTTGTTTTTCTTACGATATTTATTAGCTCTTATATCGCCGCTCACCCACGCAATTAATATGGCAATAACGAAAATCAAAGTGAAAACAGTAATTGCTTTGTATGGTAAAACAATACCATTAAGTTCTAAGATTAGATTAACAAGGAAAAATACGAATACAGCAATAGACAATACTATACTTATAACTAAAATATGTCTTATTTTTAAAGCATTTTTCATATAATCACCTGACTTTCATATTAGTATGATAGCACTTTTTTCTTTTCTTCGCTATTTTTTATCACCATATTATATCGGTATTTGATATAATAGCAGCGGTGATATAAATGCGCAACAAAAATTTAAAAGAAAATTTATTTTTACGATATATGATCTTGCCATTTAGAGGTTTAGTCAAATTTTTATCTCCTACATTATATGTGAAGTTACAATACAAATATATAACTCACCATAAATTAAATTTAAAAAATCCGACAAGATACACAGAAAAACTCCAACATTTGCGATTATATGAATATCCAAAAAATGATTTAGTAAGAAAATGTGCATCTCGTGTTGAAGTTCGTGATTATGTATCTTCTTTAGGACTAAGTAAATGTCTCATTCCTTGTTTAGGAGTTTACAATAAATTTGATGATATTGATTTTGATAAGTTGCCTTCACAATTTGTTATGAAATGCTCACACGCTTCTGGATTTAATTATATTGTCAAAGATAAAAATAATATTGATAAAAAGTTTTTGAAGAAAAAATTTGATAAATGGTTAAAAACAAATTATGGAAAAAAGACTATTGAATTACATTATGCTAAAATTAAACCACAAATAATCATTGAAAAATATATTGGCGATGAGAATAGTCTTCCTGTGGAATATAAAATTCATGTATTTAACGGCGTAGCTAAATATCTATATGTTGTTACCGGACGTGGCGTAGATATTAGATACAATAATTACTACATTGATTGGACACCTTTTGATGGCGCACAATTTAATGGCTGGAAAAAAACAAATTATGAACTTGAAAAACCCGCAAACTATGACAAAATGATAGAAATTGCAGAATTATTAGCAAAACCATTTCCTTTTGTTCGAGTCGACTTGTATAATATAAACGGCGTTATCTATTTTGGAGAAATGACTTTTACACCTGCAAAAGGCACATTAATACTTGATGATGATAAAGCCGATTATGAAATATCTAAATGGTTAAAAATTAATTAGAGGTGATAGTATGAAGAAAAAATGCTTTGCTTTATTCGTTCCACTACTTTTATGTGGATGCGGATTAGACGCTAATGTGTGTAAGGATAGCAATGTAGCATTCCCAGAAAAAAATTATGTTGATAAATATACTGTTAATGAAACTTTTGATTATGATGTTAGTTCCTCTAATGATACTTTAATTTTTGAATATGCTAACTTACCTGATAGCATTAAGAATGGACAAAATGAATTCGAATTTGCTAGTAATACTGGCATAATTAAAGAATCTGGCCTAAATAATATTCACTACAACAAATTATTTGATGGTGAAATTTCTTGTAGTGGTGCAAGAGCAAATTCTAGATTAGGATTGCTTTCTAATGGCATTGTCGTAGATTTTGAAAATAGGACTGCCAATGAAGTAAAAGGCATCGCATTATATATGTCACACAACACACAAAATTTATATATGAAAGCTACGGCCACTTTATATAAAAACACTAATAAGGCCAAAAGAGAATTTGATATTTATAATTTCAGTTTTGTAACTGTACTTCAACCAACTAGCCTTGGAGCACATTTATATTATATTGATGTTACAAAAGTTTTAGATAATTCTACAGGACTAGATAATATTCAAATGATTGGATTTAAATTTGAAAGATTACAATTAACTGAAGAGCAAAAAAACAGTGGAACATTTATGGAATATATCGGTTCCTGGGAAGAAGAAAATAAAATAATTGATGAAAATAAGAATCGCAAATCATTTGTAAAAATGTACGATATGTCACTTCCTTATTCCACTTGGAAAAGATAAAAGATTCTTGAATTAAAAAAATCACCAATTTCAAAATTTGGTGATTTTTTTATGATTAATTTGACTAATATTTATTGAGCTTGGATCTTTTTGTGTTTGATGTTATAGGTAGCCATATATCCAAATAATAGCAACATTCCTAAAAACACAAAATTTTCTACAAGCAATAAACCAACATAATTAATAAATAATGTAATACCAAAGAAAATCGACAAAGTAATAACACCAATTTTTATATTAAATTCATCATCATTTTTGATATATTTTATCAATTCATAAATTACCGTTCCAAAGAAAACTATAACCATTATAAATGGCAATATTCCACTTTGATATAATACATCAACTAATAAATTTCCTGATGTTATATACGAATATTCATTAGGAATTAGCGTTCCCACAAAAGATACTTTTACCTCTGTCAAAAAGAATTTAGTATTGCTAGCATATTTGGTAAGTCCTATTTGTTGGGTTAAAATCGCTTTAAGAATATAGTTCATATTTGCGTAATTACTACGATGTACACGATAATCAATTCTAAATACTAAATATCCAATTAACGCTAATAAGGTAATAGATCCAAATATAATAAAATATAATTTTGTTTTCTTATTTTTAAAACGAATAAGTAAGCAAGTGATTAATCCAAGTATAAATAACACTAATGCAAATATGATAGGAATTAATAGCATTGTAGCAACTCCGCATAATCCGCCAAATAATGATCCATACCATAAAAACTTGTTTTCTTTTCGATTTGTAAATAATGTTACATAAATACCCGTTGAAGCAAGTACGGCGAAATTACCTAAAAAAGCTACACCGAATTGATTAGGAACTGCAGATGAAAAATCTAAATCTGAAAATACATCTATGATAATTCGTGCTTGTTCTATTAAAGCATATTGACTGCCATAAATAGGATTAGCAAAGTGAATAGCGTGAAATGGAACTCCCATTCCATAAATAGTAACAATCAAACTCAATAAACTAAATGCACCAATTCCGATGTAAATTGCGGATAAAACATTTTTAAATGATGTTCTTTTATCTTTAAATAAGCCATAATAGCACCCTAATGTGAAGAATCCTAATGCCCCTAATACTAACGAAGCAATTATTAAGAAGTCTCCGTACGCTAATTGACCAAAAGTACAAGATAGCAAGAAATAAAGAAATAAAGAACCAACTTCCATTAATAGTGGAATAATACTCTTTTCTTTTGGTAATGATTTAACAATTGGAACAATGGCCATAGCCATTAATACAATAGCCATAATACGATAAATTGTGGATAAATTAGCAAAATTAAGTAATGTTAATATTACTAACTCGACCGCAAATAAAGGTATCAAATCTTTAAAAACTGCAAAACTACTTGTTTTTTCTTCCATGTTACCAATAACATCCTTTCTCAACATTTTCATAGCCATCTGGTTTTACACTTGGGCGTATCCAATGTTCATTAATTTGTTTTTTTACATAATCTCTACTTAGCCAACGATTCCCAACAATTCCAAATAGTAATGGAGTTGCTCCGCCTGTTTGTATGGCTTGCTTACCTAGAGATTTAACAAATTGGCATAGAGGGGTGCCGTAAGCTCCAGCACCAATAAGAGCAATATCAAAATCAAGTTTGCTTATTTCCTCTTTCATATATTCTAACGCATCAAACCAATTATGAAAACTAGTTTTATTATTTCCAATACTCTGTATTGCTTCTAGTACAACAAAAGTTGCATTAATATTTTTTAGATCATTTAAATATTTTTTATTTTCTAATTGTTTTAAAACATCATCTTTAAAAGGAGTAACAATTAAAACTTTTTTATTATTTAAAGCATTTAACCATTTTTTATTAATTGGTTCAAAAGCAAAATATTGAATAGTTGTAGCATTTTTGCATTGTTTTTTATAAAAATAATCTTCCATATGAATACCAGAAATACCTAATATATCCGTATCTTTCATAACCATATCCATTAGTTCATTATATTGATTTAAATATCGATCTTCACAAGGAAAAAATCCCGCATTATTTTTCATAGAATATTTAACCGAATTTTTAAAAGATTTTTTTAATTTTAAATTAATTTTTTCTCCATTATTAATGCAAGATAATTCTACCGCTCCATAACGCACAGCCATAAAGGGTTGATTAGACATAATCTTATCATAAAGAATGTTATCACTATATTCTAAAGTTATATTCTTTTTTCCACAAAATCTTTCACAACTTTTAATTTTATGAAATGCTTTATATAAAAATACAAACCAAGCATTTTTTATAAAATAGATAATATATTTAAATAGCAATTTTTAACACTCCTTTCTTAGTTTTCTAACACAATTATTTATTATACTTATTTTTTATAAATTCACCAATACGCAATCCATCAATAGCGGCAGACATAATTCCACCAGCATAAGACGCTCCTTCACCACATGGATATACACCATTAATATTTGTTTCACCTATTTCATTACGAGGGATTTTAATTGGACTAGATGATCTAGTTTCAATTCCTGTCATAGTTGCAGAATAATCTTTAAAAAATGGATATTTTTTTGCTAATAATGGAATACCTAATTTTAAAGATTCACTAACAAAATCAGGTAATAAATTATTTAAATTTGTAAAGTACACACCAGGTTCATAAGATGGTTTAACTCGTCCAATATTTTTGGTTTCTTGATTAAGTAAAAAATCTTCTACTTTTTGCATTGGAGCAAAATATGGATAATTTTTATTAAACGCTAATTTTTCATATTTTTCTTGATAATACATACCATCAAGTGGCGAAGATTTATAATAGTCTTCAATATTAACATTAACTAACAAAGCTGAATTAGCGTTTTCTAAATCTCTTTTGAAAAAACTCATTCCATTAGTGACAATAGAATCCGCCATTGTATTAGATCCCACTACTACACCACCTGGACACATGCAAAACGAATATAATGTGCGGCCATTAGGAAGATGAACCGCTAATTTATAATCCGCAACTGGTAATTTTTTATTCTTATATTCTTTCCCATATTGCGATTTATTAACTTCACTTTGTAAATGTTCAATACGTACTCCCATTGAAAATGGTTTTGGTTGCATAAATATGTTTCTTTCAAATAACATTTTAAATGTATCACGAGCACTATGGCCAATCGCCAATATAACATCATCAGTCTTAATTTCAATTTTTCTATTATTATGTTCTACAATTACTGATGATATTTTATTATTTTGTATATCTAAATCCACTAACTTATGTTCAAATAAGACTTCTCCACCTAAAGATATAATTTCTTGTCGAATGTTTTTCACAATGTTTTTTAAGTAATCACTACCAATATGAGGATGTGCCTCATAATAAATGTTTTTAGGTGCACCATGTTTAATAAATTCATTTAAACAAAATCTAATTCGCGGATCTTTTATGCCAGTTGTAAGTTTACCATCACTATAAGTTCCGGCTCCGCCCTCACCAAAACAAGTGTTTGACTCACACAAAAATTCACCTTTTGTTTTAAAATTCAATATATCTTTATCTCTTTCTTCTATTGATTTACCGCGTTCAATAACAATTGGATTAGTTTTTGCTCTAGCTAAATATAAAGCTAAAAACATTCCAGCTGGGCCAAATCCAACCACTACTGGTCGATTATTCATTTTAATAACTGGTATATCTAATTCTTCAATAAAATGAGGAACATTTACATCTTTATAAGAAGAAATATCGATATTATGTTTAAGTGTTACAAGTAATGAATACACAAAAATAATATTTTGTTTTTTTCTAGCATCTACGGCTTTTTTTATAATTTTATAACTTTCAATTTCTTCTTTTTGTATATGAAGTATTTTAGCAAGTTTATATTCTAACTTATCTTCTTCATCATTAAGTGATAAAAACACATTATTAACAATTACTTGCATAATAAATCTCCTAAATAAAACGCACTACCAAAAGCCCACATTAAATTAAATCCTCCACATAGTCCATCATTATTAATAATTTCCCCTACAAAATAGATATTTTGTTCTATTTTAGATTCAAGGTTATCCATAAAATTATTAGAGTTAATACCACCAATAGTAATTTGTGCATTATCAAAATCATAATTTGCTTTATAAATGAAAACTAGATTTTTACATAAATAAATTGCATTTTCAATGCTTTTATTATTTCCAAGTCGATTTTTAATATAATTAACTAAAGGCAATGCAAAAAAAGCTTTTAAGAATGCATCTACTTTCTTTCCTTTGAATTCATTAAGTAAATTTTTAGTATCATATTCTGGTAATAGATCTAAAGAAATAGTGACATTTTGCAAATCTTTTCTAGCAATCAAAGAACTAATATTAAATATTACAATACCAGATAGACCATTATCCTTAAATAATACTTCACCTTGTTCTTTATGATAAACAATATCATTATTTTTTAAAGTTACTACTGATTTTATGCGTTGACCAGAAACATCTTTTGTTTTTTCTTTACAAATAATCGGACATAAGCCTGGCTTTAAGTCACTTATATCATAATTATGCTTTTTTAAAATATCAAAAACACTTCCATCAGAGCCTAATTTTTGATAACTTTTTCCTCCTGCTGCAAAAACTAATTTATCACTTGTAAAAGTTTGTTTATTAGTAATAATTGTAATTTTATTACCTTCTATTTTATAGTCTATAATATTTTCTTCAAAAGCAAAACTTACACCTAATTCATTACATCTTTCAAATAAAAAATCAACAAATGCTTTTGATGATTCACTATAAGGATAGCATAAATTACCAATCATCTTAGTTTTTATTCCTAGATTATTCCAAAATGAATTTTGATAATTAAAATTATATTTTTCAAATATTAAATCGGTTAAGTTATTATCATAATAAGTCCATTCTTCAATATGATTATTTCCAATATTACATTTACCATTACCAGTAGCTAGTAATTTACGACCAACTTTGCTATTTTTATCTAATATTAAAACATGTAGATTAGGATTATTTAGTTTTAGTTTTATAGCTAAAGCAAGTCCACTTGCGCCTGCACCAACAATAGTAATTTGCATATTCTCATCTCCTACAAAATTATACAAAAATGATAGCAATTAATCAATTGTTGAAGTTAAACTCGATTAGTAATTAATGTTTTGAAATATCAAAAAAACAAGTATATTCCGTTGAATAAACTCACCTAGTTTTTATTATGGGAGTATTTTGCTAATTCCATGTTTTTTACTATGAGCTTAAACTTTTTATACTATGGCTACATTTTATTTATTCTAAAATTACAAAATAAAATTTAATAAATAGCCCACTAACAATCCAGTTAATGCTACGATAAACAAGACAATTAAATTATTTTTTAAATTACTCTTATTTTTAAACAAATAAACAAATCCTAATCCGGCATTACAAATTAACCCAGCAATACACGTACCAAATGTAATATGACCAGCAATATATAAATCAGAAATTATAACCGAACTAGCGCAATTAGGGATTAAGCCAACTAATACAGCAAATAATGGTGCAAGTGCACTATTTTGAGTTAAAAATGCACTAATATTTTCTTCTTTTACATAATAAACTAATATACCAAAAGCTATATTTATAACAAGCACATATGCAAATATTTTTAAAGAATGTAATAAAGGATGTAATAAATATTTATGAAATTTGCTTTCATTTTCGTCATGACTAGATTCAATTTCGTGATGGCAACATCCAACATGAACTTCTTCTTCGTGTTCGCAGTGCCCTTCATGATTAAGAACTTCTTTATGAGATCTAGTATAAATAATATCAATTAAAAATCCTACTAAAAAAGCAACAATAAATTTACTACCTAATAATGGTAAAGCCATTAAGAATTTATCACTACTTGATAAAAATATTGGAAAAGCTTCATCACTACAAGCAATGAATACTGCCACTAACGTGCCCATAGTAATATGCCTTTTTAAATATAAATCCGCGGCAATTACTGAAAATCCACATTGAGGAATTAATCCAAATAGAGCTCCCAATAATACCGAAAACTTACTTTTTTTAGATATTTTATCCGCTAACTTCTTTTCAAAAAATGAAATTAAAATATACATTATAAAAACAACTAATAGAACTTTTAAACTATCTATTAATGCATCTAATAATACTTCTAACATATACTTCACTTCCTTACAAATTTTATTTTACCCATAAACAAGATAAAAAGCACTGTAACCAGTGCTAATATTATTTTTCTATTGGTTTTAACCAACAAACTCTTTCTTTATGATTAATTGTATCAAACATTTTCCATAATGCTTGAACATTAGTGTTATATTCAAGTTCTGGACCAGTTTCGGCATGCTCAATGCCATCTTCAATAGCGTGTCTAATTGAATTTTCAAAAATGATACTCATTGCTCCAGTATTTTGATAAGCTGGTTCGCAAGCTACCAAAAGCATATCAAGAACTTTAGCATGATTTAAATCATGAAGGAAATCAATAAATCCAAATGGGAATAAATGACCTTTATGTTTCTTTAAGGCATTTACTGGGGTAGGAATTAATAAACCAGCTGCAACCATTTTATTATCTTCATTATAAACTAAACTTAGATATCTTAAATTGATTAATGGAATATATTGTGCTGCTAAATGACCCATTTGTTTTTCATCAATTGGTACATAGCCATATAAATTAGCATAACAAGTATTAATTAATTTTAAAAATTCAATAACAATTTCCTTCTTTAATTCTCTTTTTGATTTAAATGTTGCTAAATGTAAGCCAAACTTTTTTTGAACAAATTGAGAACTCTTTACTAAACGAGGATCAAGTTCTTTAGGAATCATGATTTTATATTCTTTCCAACGAGCGTCAATCTTAAATCCTAATTGTTCCATATGTTTAATATAATATTCATGAGTATAGAATGTAACAAACATATTTAATTGGTCAAACCCTTTAATTAGCATTCCTTCTTTATCTTGATCAGAATATCCTAAAGGGCCATTAATTTCAGTAAGTCCATGTTCTTTACCAAATTGTTCAACTGCGCCAATTAGTGCTTTTGTAACTTCAATATCATCGATCATATCAATTCGATTAAAACGAACACGATTTTGATGATATTTTTCATTAGCAAAGTTATTAATAATACCACAAATTCTTCCAACAATTTTTTTATCTTTATATGCTAAAAATAATTTAAATTCGCAATATTTAGAAGCCGGATTACGGCTTGGTATTAAATTGTTTAATTCATCATCATATAAATAAGGTGTAAAATATGGACAATCTTTATATAATTTCACAGGAAATTCTATAAATTGTTTTAACATTCTACGGCCTTTTACTTCTTTAATTTCAATCATAGTAAGTCTCCTTAGATATGTTGTAATTATACTACTTTTTTTTGATTTTACAAATGAAATTTATTCATTAAATGCTTGTGCTTGATCAACAATATGTATTCTTAAAATAGCGTCATGAATAGATAAACGCTTATTAGTAAATGAAATAAGCACAAAACTACCTAAAGCAACAAATAATACTGCTACCCAATTAGCAACTAAATATGCTAGTAAAAGTTCTACAACTAAAATTATTAAAAACCTCCACAAAAGTGTAGTATTTTTAATAATAATATTTTCTTTATCAACTGGCACTGCTTTAAATATCATCATTCCAATTGTGCGATGCTTTTTATTTGTTATTGGAATAATAAATTGAAAAATTAGTGTGGTAATAACTATAGTTGTTGTTAAATGAAATAAGTAAATTGAATAAAATTTATTGAAATTTTTGGCATAATTCTCTTCTTTTGTCATCAAATCATCAAGAGTATCTACCATCTCATAACTTTTCTTAACAGCTTCTTCTTCCTTAAAACCTTCATCAATCAATATTTCTATATATTTTTCGTTATCAACACGATAGATTCCATATGATTCACTTTTATAAGGGACTCCTTTTTGGTCACAAAGTGTTTGATACATTTCATTTAAATTATTGACTTCATTTTTTGCAAAATGCGATATTGATTTATCACATACTGTTAAAAACAATGCAATAACAACACCAACAACCATTATTCCATCAATAAGAAAAATCAACATTCTTTTCCATATGGAAAATTTTTCTTTGCCATCATCATATACACTAGGATTACTATTCATCAAATTCTATTGCCTTTCCAATTGACCCAAATACTTCACAACGATTTTTAATTGCAGTTTTAATTCCTTCTTTACCTGGACCAATTAATTTTCTTGGATCAATTTCATCTGGATGTTTTTGAATTTCTTCATGCAAAATCTTTACCCATGCACATAATAAATCAGTATTGACATTAATTTTTGCTGTTCCTAATGATATTGCTCTTCTAATTTGATCATCAGGAATACCAGATCCGCCATGTAGTACCAAAGGAATTTTAACCAAATTATGTATTTCTTCCATTTGTTTAAATCCTAATTTCGGTGTTCCTTTATATATACCGTGTTGTGAACCTAATGCTGGAGCCAAACAATCTATATTAGTTTCTTCTACCATTCTTAAACATTCTTCTTTAACAGCATAATAAGATTCTGCAACAACTTGATCTTCTTTTCCGCCAATTCTGCCTAATTCAGCTTCTACGCTTACTCCTCTTGGATGAGCGTATTGAACCACTAATTTAGTCATTGCTATATTATCTTCAAGTGGGAGTTTAGAGGTATCAATCATAACAGATGTAAATCCTTCATCTATTGCTTCTTTACAAGCATCATAACTTCCAGCATGATCTAAATGAATAGCAACTGGTATAGTAATATTGTTTTTAACAATGTAGGCTTTAATCATTTGGGTTACTACATAATATCCACCCATGTATTTTGCTCCACGTTCTGAAACACCTAATATTACTGGTGTATTCAATTCTTGACATTCACTTAACACCGCTGTTACCCATTCCAAGTTCCATACATTAAATTGAGGAACTGCATAATGATTTTTTTCTGCTTCAATAAGAAGTTTTTTCATATTAACTAATGGCATAAATATACCTCCGATTAACTATTTTCTTTTTCAGTATAGCACTTAAAGTTATCTTGTAAAATCAAATTTTATTTTAAATTGACAAAATGTAAGCGATTAATATTTAATTGTAAGCGCTTTATTGACATTCGGTCATTGGTGGTGTAACATATTAATGTTCAAAATTTCATTTAGTGAAAAAATATAGGAGGAAATCAAAATGAAAATGAAACATGCTTTACCAGTCATCATGGGAGCCTTATTATTAACAGGCTGCAATGGTGGCGGTGGAAATAATAATGGTAATCTTAAAAATGCCACAATTGAAGAAGCTGAAGGATTAACTTATAAGGAATTATTAGCAAAGGCTCGAGAAGAAGTTGGCGATAATACTATTCAAGTATTTGGTAACTCATCACAACTTGAAAAAGCACTTACTAAATTCCAAGAAGAAACAGGTATAAAAGTAAAAAATACAAAATTAGGAGATGCTGATTTATATAACCAATTAGGAACAGCATTCCAAGCAAATAAATATGTTGCTGATATGGTTTTATTGCAAGATGGTAATATGCTTCAATCAGAAATGCTTGATCCTGGTTATTTATTAAACTTCATTCCAAAAGAAGCAAGCACTACTATTGCTAAAGATGATACAACACCTATGGCGGCAGTTTATTTAAATAAAGTATTTATGTACAACAACAATACTGCTAGTAATGATCATTCGCTTAAAAATTATTTAACAAATGTATGGCAATTAGCAGGAACAAAATCTGACACTGGTCATATTTCAAATACTTCTTTCAAAACACCTACAACAGAAAATGTTAATATGAACTTCTTAACAATGTTAACATCAAAAGAATGGGTTAAAAAATTAGAGACAGCTTATGAAGCATTCTATGGTAAAAAATATGTTAAAGAAGCAAAATACGAAAACATTGGTTACAAATGGATTGCTGAATTCTTAACAAATTCTCAGGCTCATAGTTCAGATGGTACTGCTTGCACTAAAGTTGCAGAAGGTGTAACTGGCAGTATGGCGCTCGTTAACTATAACAAAATTAAAGAATTAAAAGTTTCAGATGGTTATGGTTCACAAGACGTGTCAAACTTATCATTCCCATCTCTTGAATTAGATGCTGATGGTGGAAAAGTTGTTAATGGATTTGGTGGATTCTGCTACAAAATGTATTCAATGGTTGCCGCAAATGCCAAATATCCTTATGCTGCTTGTGCATTAGTAAGTTACATTACATCTAAAGCTGGATTTGAAAATGCATGGGGAGCAAAAGCTGGATATTATTCAACAAATAATACTACAACTATTGCATCTAATGATAAAGAAATCGCTTGGTGGAAAGAACGTTTAGTAATTGAAGATCCAGAAGTTGTTGCAAGTAATTATGAAGATGTATCAATGTTCGTAAAACAATATGAACGTGCTGTCGAAAAAAAATAATTAATTACTAAATTTCAACAAGGTGTAGCTTCTTTAACTAGCTACACCTATTTTTACGAAAAGGAGTCTCAAAATGGATGAAACACTATCTTTAAATGAGAACAATAGTCCTAATAAAAATGATAAAAAAGAATTAACAAAATTTGGAAGATTTATGAATGCTTTAAAAAGTTATTTTTCTAAGCCGTCTAATATAATTCTTGTTATATTCGCTATTCTTTTATCTTTAACAGTTATTGTCCCTCTCATTTTCTTAGTATATAACACAGTGATTGTTCACCAAGGTGAAGTAAGACGATTAGGAACACTTGGCTCATTCACTTTAAATCACTGGTATTCAATTTTCTTTAGTACAAAATATGATTATGCCTTAAATGCATTTTACATACCGCTTAAAAACTCAGTACTTATGGCTTTAGTGGCTTGTGTCATTGCAGTAGGCGTTGGAGGAAGCATTGCTTGGCTTATCACAAGATCTGACTTCCCAGCCAAAAAGTTTATTTCATTAGTATTTGTATTTCCATATATTATGCCATCATGGTCAATTGCTATGTTCTGGGAAAACTTTTTCAAAAACAATGTATATCTATATGGTGCGCAAGCTCAAATGGGATTGTTGCAATCATTAACCGGCATTGCTGTCCCGCAAGCCATGGTATACGGATTTTGGCCTTGCGCTATTTGTTTAGGTATTCACTATGCTCCATTTGCTTACATTTTAATTGGTGGTATTTTACGTAATATGGATGCAAACCTAGAAGAGGCTGCGACAATATTAAAAGCTTCAAGAATGAAAATATTACGTCGCATTACTCTTCCTATTGTAATGCCTGCTTTACTATCAACAGTATTATTAGTATTTGCAAGTTCTGTTAGTAGTTATACTGTCCCTCAATTTTTAGGATCGAAAGCTAAATTTGTGACTTTATCGTTAGGTATGAAATCAATGATAAACGGATCACAATATAAAGGTCAAGGTTATGTAATGGCTACGGTATTAATGGTATTTAGTATTGTAATTTTAATGATTAACCAAATGGTCACTAATAGTCGAAGGTCATTTACTACTGTTACTGGTAAATCATCTCAAGTTTCATTAGTAAAATTAGGAAAAGTTGGAAAGCCTGTTGTTACCACTCTTGTTTGTGTGTATGCCTCTTTCTTTGCAATTGTTCCATTAATATCATTTGCTTTGGAATCCTTCTTAATGGTTCCAGGCGATTATTCAACATTTACAACTTACTATTGGACAACAAAAGAAGTTACGGAAAGTTCAATTACTACTTCCGTTGGTATTTTGCATAATAAAGAAATATGGTCATCCTTCCTAAATTCCTTATTAATATCCGCTGCTTGTGCTTTAATTGCGGGTACATTAGGTATATTAGTTGGATATGGTGTTAGTAAAAGACGTGGTAGCAAGTTAGCAAATTATGTAAGTAATGTTGCTTTCTTACCATACTTAATTCCTGCTATGTCATTTGCTACTATTTATTTAATTATTTCTTATACAAAAACATTTAGCTTCTTAAATGGCTCAATATTACTATTAATCTTAGTAGGTTCTATTAAATTCTTACCATTTGCTTCTAGATCAGGAACAAACGCTATGCTTCAACTATCTAATGAAATTGAAGAAGCGGCTATAATTGTCGGTGTTCCTTGGTGGAAGAGAATGATTAAAGTATTATTCCCAATTCAAAAATCAAGTTTCATATCAGGATATTTATTACCATTCGTATCTTGTATGCGTGAGTTAACATTATTCGTATTATTAACTGGTTCTAGTACTATTTTAACAGCAGTACTTCAAAACTATGAAAAATACGATTGTACACAAATTAGTAATGGTATCAACTTAATTATTATTGTATCTGTTTTGGCTATTAATTTACTTGTTAATAAAATAACCGGAGCGTCAATTGATAAAGGTGTAGGAGGTTAGAAATATGCCAGAAATTATTTTAAAGAATGTTACCAAAAGATGGGGGAAATTTGTCGGTGTCGATAATTTAAATATGACTATTAAAGATCGTGGATTCGTAACTTTGCTAGGTCCTTCCGGATGTGGTAAAACTACTACTCTTCGTATGATTGCGGGTCTAGAAACACCTACTAGTGGTCAAATTATTATTGATGGAGTAACAGTATTCGATTCAGAAAAAGGTATAAATATATCTCCTGCCAAAAGAAATGTCGGATTCTTATTCCAAAATTATGCTTTATGGCCGCATATGACTGTATATCAAAATATTGCTTTCGGATTAGAAAATTTAAAATGGAAAAAAGAAGATATTAAAGCGCGTGTTGATGAACTATTAAAAATGCTTAAAATTGAAGAGTTCGTTGCTCGTTATCCTAGTGAATTATCCGGAGGACAACAACAACGTGTTGCTATTGCTAGAACACTTGCACCAAATCCAAAAGTTCTATTTATGGATGAGCCATTGAGTAACTTAGATGCTAAACTCCGTTTAGAAATGCGTACAGAACTTAAAAGATTACATACCGAAACTAACTCGACATTTGTTTATGTAACGCACGATCAATTAGAAGCTATGACATTAGCTACTGAAGTATGTTTAATGAAAAATGGTTTATTACAACAATATGATCCACCATTGACTGTATATGCTAAACCAAACAATTTATTTGTTGCTGATTTCGTTGGTAATCCTGCAATGAACTTTGTTGAAGCAACAGCAAAAAAATTAGAAAATGGTACATATTTAATAAAATTCCACGATATTGAAACAATATTCACTCCAAATAATGAATTTGAATTAAAAAATGAAAATGTTGTATTAGGTATTAGACCAGAATATATCGAAATTACTAAAAAAGGATTACCCGCTAAAGTATATTCTACTTTACCGGCTGGTATGGAAACAACAGTTAAAGTTAATCTAGGAAACGATATATTAACATCCGTTGTGTTTGGTATTATCGACTATAAAGTTGATGAAAAAGTAAATATTGATTTTAAGGGAAATGGAATTATCTTATTTGATAAAGAATCCACTAACCGCTTAGTTGATGGAAAACTTGAAATTAAAAAATAAGACTTTCAAAAAGCAACATTTTACGATGTTGCTTTTTTTTGTTCTTTTGTTTTATCTTCTATTTTCAGTTCTTTAAAGAATGATATTGCTAAAGGAATTGCTACAATAAAGCACAAAATATCTGCAACCATTTGAGCTAACTCAACACCTTTAAATCCCCATAATGCTTGGAATATAAATAATGTTGGAATAAAGAATAAAGCCTGTCTTCCAATTGCAAGTATTGTGGCTCTAACTGATTTGCCTGTTGTTTGAAGCATCATGTTTGTGGCTGTGTTAACCCCAAACAAAGGTATGCCAATCGATTGATAAATTAATAACTCTTTACCAACTTTCATAAATTCATCATAATTTTCTAAATTTTGATTGCCATTTGCAAATAATTTTATTAAAGAGCCACCAAAGAAAACACTTATTAAAGCAAAGCATAAAAGGGTAATCGTACATAAGAAACTGGTAAATAAATATCCTTCTTTAACACGCCAATATTGTTTAGCACCATAATTAATACCACATACTGGTTGGAATCCTTGTCCAATACCAATAGCAACTGATATAGCAAATGACATTATACGATTAACAACGGTCATAGCCGCTAAAGAATCAACAGAATAATTTATTGCCACAAAGTTTAAAACCGCCACAGAAACAGCGTTTAAGCCTTGTCTAGCCAAAGATGGAAATCCACCATTAACAATGACACCAATAATTTCTTTATTTAAGGTAAAATATTTTAAATTAATATGAATATTATCTCGTTTAGTCGTGCATATATAAAGTAATCCAAATCCAAGTATTTGACTTACAAATGTCGACATGCCAGCTCCATAAACTGCATATTGTTTAATTAAAATAGGGTCTAAAAGTATATTTAATACCGCACCAGAACTAATAGCAAGCATTGCTAAAAAAGCATTGCCCTGATACCTTAATTGATTATTTAAAGTATTAGATGCTGTCATAAATGGTGCACCAAGCAAAATCCAGAACAAATAATCTTTGGCGTATAAATAAACATATTCATCCTTATTAGCGGTTAAAAACTTTGCTAAAGGCTCTAAAAATATTAATCCGAAAATAGTTAGTAATAGCCCAAAAGAAAAAGATAATACAAATCCTATCGTTGCATATTTTTTAGCCTTATCTATTTGATGTTCACCAATTAAACGCGAAATATAATTACCAGACCCATGTCCAAAGAAAAAGCCGATTGCTTGAATAATGGCCATAAATGAGAATATTATTCCAACCGCACTTATTGCTTCTTTGGAGTGTTCTACTTTTGTAACAAAAAATGTATCAGCAAAATTATATATGGCGGTAATAAGCATGGAAATAATTGTTGGTATTGATAATTTAAAAATGAGAAATTTAACATTACTAGTTAACATATCTTCATATCGATCTTTTTTCTTCATGCACTTCACCGCCTAACGCCATTAGATTATAACACCACTTATAATAATATTATAAGTATTTTTTTAATATTTATTTAAAGTGACGAATTAACTTAATTAACTCATTAATTGCTAATGGAACAAAAGAAAAAGAAAGTACAAGCGCCCATTCTTTAATATCAAGAGTGGAAAATCCAAAAATAGTTTGAAAAAATGGAATAAATAATATGATAAATAATAGCAAAAATGAAATTATTAAAGAGGCAATCAAATACTTATTATGTCCATTACTTTTTGAAAAAGCTGAATACTTGTTTGATCTTTGATTAAATGAATGAATAAGTTGTGAAAACGCTAAAACACAAAACGCCATAGTTTGGCCTTTAATATTAGAAAATTCAAAATCGTATCCTTCTATAAGATTTTTTCTAAATCCTAAGAAATAACTAAATAAAGTAATAAGAGCAATAATGACACCATTAAATATTACTCGCTTAATTAATGGTTTATCTAAAAATGAATCATTACGTTTGGGTTTTTCTAATAATATGTCTTTAGTTGCGGGATCAACACCTAAGGCCAGAGCAGGCAACGTATCAGTGGCTAAATTCACCCATAATATTTGAATCGCAGTAACTGGCATAAAACGAAATCCTAAAAGCATAGCAATAACTAGTGTTAATATCTCTCCAACATTACCCGCTAACAAGAATTGAATAACTTTTTGAATGTTTTTAAATACTTTTCTTCCTTCAAAAATAGCGTCTACTAAGCTTGGAAAATCATCATTTAATAAAATCATATCAGACGCATCTTTAGCAACATCCGTTCCGCTTTTGCCCATAGCAATACCAATATCCGCAGCTTTAAGTGATGGAGCGTCATTAACTCCATCACCAATCATAGCTACTACTTCGCCATTACTTTTAAATGCTTTTACTATTCTTAATTTATCATAAGGAGAAACACGTGCAAAAATATTATGATTTTTTGTTAGTTCTCCTAATTGCTTATCATCAATATTCATCAAATCATAGCCAGTGATAGCTTTGTTTTCATAAGCGCCTATTTCTTTAGCAACTGTTTCCGCTGTTAAGGGGTTGTCTCCTGTAATAATTGCAGTTCTAATGCCTGCTTTTTTAGTTTTTAGCAAAATGTTTTTAACATCTTCTCTTGGAGGATCAACCATCGCTACTAACCCAATATAAATTAGATTATTATCAAGATTATTAAAATCATTTTGATTAGATTCTTTTTTAGCAAATACTAAGACTCGGCATGCCTTAAGAGCAAATTCATTACATTTTTGAATTATTTCTTTTTTTCTATTATCAGACATCATTTCTTTAGCATTTTCAACATATTCATAACTACAATTGGGTAATATTTCTTCTGCAGCGCCTTTAGTAAACACTTCATATAAATTATTTTTAACTAAAACTGTCATCTTTTTTCGTTCACTATCAAAAGCTAATTCTTTTAAACGTTCATAAATGTTATTAATTTGTACGTATTTTTGATTTAAATATTCCGCTAAAGCAACTTCTGTTGGATCACCAATAAAATCATTATTTTGTTTTTTAACATTATTACATAATGCCATACATTTTTCTAATTCAAATTTATTATTAGTAACAATCTTAACGACATTCATTTTATTTTGTGTTAATGTTCCTGTTTTATCAGAACAAATTACTGATGTACTACCTAATGTTTCTACTGATGGTAATTTTCTTATTAACACTTGCTTTTTTGCCATTCGCTCTACGCCTATTGCTAATACAATTGTGGCAGTTGCTGGTAATCCTTCTGGAATAATGGAAATAGCTAAAGCCATTGAAGTAAGTAACAATGGTTCAAAATCTTGTCCATTAATTATTCCAATTATAAATAGCATTGCACATAATACAATGCCAATTATAGAAAGAATTTTACCAACAGATTCCAACTTCTTTTTTAAAGGAGTATTTAATTCTCCTTGATTAGATAGCATATGAGCAATATGTCCGACTTCTGTATCCATACCAATTTTAGTTACTACTCCTAAGCCATGTCCATATGTAACAAGTGAAGACGCATAAGCCATATTAATACGATCCGCTAAAGGGGTGGAAGAATCTAAAATCACATCAGCGTTTTTATTAACTGCTAAAGATTCTCCAGTTAAAGAAGATTCTATAACTCTTAACCCCGAAGAAGAAATTAAACGCATATCAGCGGGAATAAGGTCTCCTTCTTCTAAAACAATAATATCTCCCACTACAATATTTTTAGATAATATACTATTTATATCATTATTTCTTAATACTTTCGTATAATTTGGCGATAATTCTTTTAATGATGCAATCGCATTTTCAGCTTTATATTCTTGCATTATACCAATAATGGTATCAATAAAAATAATTATCAAAATAATGATGCCTTCTAAATTATCTTTCATTATAAAAGAAAGAATACTAGCGATAAAAAGTATTAACACCATAGCGTCTAATAATTGATTTATTAAAATTTTCCAAATAGTCTTGTGTTTAGTTTTTTTTAGTTCATTTGTTTTATCTTTATTAAATCTTTCATTCACTTCAATACTTGTTAAGCCACTTGTTCTACTTTTTAATTTTGTTAATACTAATTCTTTTTTCTCATCATAGTACATATTATCACCTAGTAAAACAATATGATTTTGAGCATAAAAAAAGACACTAATTGAAAATACATTAGTGTCTAACATTAATTACTTATTGATTTCTTCTTGTTTTAAACAAAGCATCATAATTCCAGCAATAATTCCAAATAAAGAATTAAATATAATTAATAATATACCTGGAGCAATATACATACTTTTCTTTGTGGCTTTCTTTAAAACTAATAATGCATATACTCCACTACCAACTGAGGTAAGCAAAGAAATTATGCCTTGTGTTCTTAACATACTTATAACATTTTCTGCAGTCAAATTTAATCCAAGATTAGCGTAAATTTCTTGATACATTTGCACAGTAGTTTCTTGTGGAAATAAATTTGTTATAGCTGAGATTACCATTATGACGATACTAATTATAACAAGTATCTTAATTGTTTTCTTATTCATTTTGTAGCCCTCCTTCTATTTAATATTACCATATAAAGTTAATACAACACTACTACTTTTAAATCAATTTTTGTTTATACTTTTAAATTTTGTACACCCAAACGTAATAAAGATTTAACAGCTTTTGTTAAGAAGTTTTTTGTATCTTTATCTAATTTAGTTGCTGAATTAACAACAGCAGGCAAACTATTTTGCCATTCTTCTTGCGATTGAGGAAGAATATTGACATTATCCACATCAATTAAACTATAAAGAGAATTTACAAAACGTTCTCGATCTTGTTCCGACATTGATCTAACCCACATATTCAAAGTACGATCTAAATATCTTGCACTTGGTGTTATAGCTTTAATATAAATAAAATCTTTATCTTTAATCATCCAAGAAAATGGATCATGTTGCCAAATTCCAAAGCGATCACTTTTAAGAACTTTCATTTCTCCACAATTTTCTAATAACATTCCAACAAGAGAAGATTGTGGTAAAGTCTTTTCGATACGGTCACTAATAGAAATAAAGTTTTCACTCTTTAAAGCCATTTCTAAGAATCCTGGGCCATCATGAGAATAAACCTTAGCTATACGCCTCTTATATTCTTCATTTGCATTGGCAGCAGCATAAATTGCTAAATTGCCACCTTTTGAATGGCCACCAACACGAATATTTCCTGTTAAGTGTTTTGCGGCTTTATCTAAATATTTTTTGGCATCTTCTTGAGAAGGAACAGGATATTGAAATGCCATATTAAAATTTTCTTTCCAACCAGCTAAACTAGAATCAGTTCCACGAAAAGCAACATAAGATTCATTATCATTTAATTGAAAACTAATCGCTGAAAACTGTTTTTCTTTGTCTTTATTTTTATCCCAGCGCTCAACAAAGCCTTTAACAATCACATTGCGATATCTTGGACTAGAAACCAAAGCAACAAACAAACGCTTTGTATCTTCTTGATCATATACATCCCAAAATAGTTCTTTAAAATATTCGGCGCGGAAAAGATCTTTTAACTTAATTCCTTTCCAACTATAAACACTTTTAAGTTCTTTTGGCCAATGAAAATAAGAAACCCAAGATAAAATTAAACTATCTGCAGTTTTAAAATCTAATTTATCGAATGTCTCTAATGTTTGTTCTGCATAATTAACAATATTATCCATTTATGTTCCTCCTACTGCTTTGAAATAATGGATTAATAACTACAGCTAATTAAAAAGCCCAGTTTCCATCTTTAAATATTTGTACTTGTTTGCCTTCTTTAGTAGTACCTACAATTGATAAGTCTTTAGTGCCAATCATAAAATCAACATGAATCATGGAATCATTAACACCCATTTGTCTAATTTCTTCTAAAGAGTATTTTTCAAAATCTTTAATACAATTTGGGAATCCCATTCCTAATGCTAAATGGCAAGAAGCATTTTCATCGAATAAAGTATTATAGAATAAGATATTCAAATTAGAAATTGGTGAATCGTATGGAATTAAAGCTACTTCACCTAACATAGTAGCGCCTTCATCCATACTTACCATTTCACGTAACACGTGTTCATTCTTTTCCGCATGAACATCAACAACTTTACCATGTTCAAATTTAATCCAGAAATTTTCAATTAATTGTCCTTTATAAGATAAAGGTTTTGATGAATAAACAATTCCTTCAATATCTCCTCTTTTTGGAGTAGTAAAGCATTCTTCACTCGGAATATTAGGATTGAAATAAACTTTATTACCAAGAGTTTCTTCTCCTCCACCAATAAACAAAGCATTTTCAATTAAGCCCACAGTAAAATCTGTACCATTACTTGCTTTATAAGTTAAAGATTTTAAATGTAAACTATTTAAATAATTGCAGCGATGTAATAAATCTTCATTATGTTTTTTCCAAGCTTCAATTGGATTTTCATCAACACGTGACGTGTATAAGATTGCTTCCCAAAGTTTTTCCATCGCTTGGCTTACACTTAAATTAGGGAATACTTTTTTTGCCCATTTCTTACCTGGAACAGCGGCAATACACCATTGATATTTGTTTTCCATTGCATCACGGTAAGGTTTAATTAATGGATATCTAATTCTTTGAGCTTCCGCAGATTTCTTTTCATTCATTCCTTTTAAGCCATCAGGATCTTCACTATCAAGCCAAATTAATGCTGGTAAGGTTAGAGAATTATGTTTTAATTTTTCTTCTTCCCATTTTTCTAGTGTTGCTAATGTTTTAACACTACAATATTTATTATGAACTTTTGCTAATGGTTGATAAGACCATTCGATGGTTACTTTTCTTGCACCAAATTTATAGCAATACTCAGTGACCATTTTTACAAATTCTGGTTGATCAAGATCACATCTAATTATTACATCTTGGCCTTTTTGGACATTAATACCTGTTTTTGCAATTAATTCGGCATATTTTTTTAAAACAGATTTTTTCATTATTTTCTTCTCCTTTTATTTTTCTTGTTTTCTATTTTGCGTCTTGCCTGTCTTCCTACAAAACGTTTTTCACTTTTTATTTCTAAGGAAATTTCCCCCGCATCTTTATTTGTATCAATAACTGTTACTTCAACAGTATCTCCTAAAGAATAGCGTTTTCCTTTTCTTCTTCCGGCAGCATGGAAACAATTGTCATCAACAAAATAATAATCGTTCATTGTCTCAAATGCAACCTTTCCGGAAACTCCATTATCTAATTCGACAAAAAGTCCGGAATTGTTCATACCAGTAATATAACCTTTAAAGTCTAAACCGATAAATTGACGCATATATTCCGCGCATTTCATATCCGTAGATTCACGCTCTACCGCAATCGCGCGACGTTCTTTCATAGAAGTATTTTCTGCAATATAATTAAGTTCTTCCATTTTTTCATAAGCATTTTGAGTATTGCCTTCAAATAAATATTTATGCAAATAACGATGAACAATTAAATCTGGATATCTTCTAATTGGAGAAGTAAAGTGCGTATAGCATTTGCTTGCTAAACCAAAGTGTCCTTTATTATTAGTGGCATATCTTGCTTTAGCTAAACTTCTTAATAATACTTGTCCTAAAATAGTGTATTTATCCGAATATTTAGCATCATCAAGTAATCTTTGCATATCTTTAGGTTTTACACTAACTGCGTCAAAATGAGGTTTAAATCCTAATCTAGAAGCAAAAGCAATAAGGGTATTCATACGTTTAGCCGGTGGATTTTCATGAATTCGATAAATAAATGGTAAATTCATACGGAAAATAGTTTCTGCAACTTGCTCATTAGCAAGAATCATAAAGTCTTCAATTAACTTTTCTCCCGCTTTTTGTACTTTCTTTGTTAAATCAATTGCTTCTCCATCTTTATTAACAATTACTTTTAATTCTGGAATTGCTAAATCTAATTCTCCACGTTCTACTTTAATTTTACGTAATAATAACGCAATTTCATTAAGTAATTGAATTTGTTTTTCTAATTTTGTGGTAGAAAGTCCTTTATCAATTACTTCATTTACGTAAGTATAAGTTAGTCTTTCACTAGATCTAATCACACTTGGTTTTATTTCTGAACCAAGAACATTACCATTTTTATCTAACTTAATTAAACACGATATTGTTAATCGATCAACATGTGGATTAAGAGAACAAATACCATTAGAAAGCATAAATGGTAACATCGGTACGACACGATCTGCAACATAAATGGATGTGCCACGATTAAGTGCTTCTTTATCTAATTCACTATATTCTTTAACATAATTAGAAACATCAGCAATATGAACGCCTACTAAATAACCATAATCTTCTTTTGAAGCACTAACAGCGTCATCTAAGTCTTTAGCGTCTTCTCCATCAATAGTTACAATAAATTCATTACGTAAATCTAGACGATTAACCAAATCACTTTCTTTAACTTCTAATGGAACTCTAGTTAATTCTTCATTTACTTCATCACTAAATTCAACTGGACAATCATGTTCTAATAAAATACGCGTGATATCCACTCCTGGGGCGTTTTTATCTCCTAATTTAGAAACAACACTAACAATAATAGAATCTTTTTCAATTTCCTCAATTTTACATTTTACAATTGCTTCATTATAGCCATCATAGTTATTAATAATAAATTTAGTTCCGTCAGTGGCAATGCCATTAACAAGTAAATATGATGTGCCAAAGCTTTTATTTACTTCACCTACAACATATTGACGTTCTCTTTTAACTACTTTAACGACTTCAAACATTACTTCATAACGTAAATAAACAACATCATCAAGTAAAGCATTATGAAGATATTTTTCTTCAATAATAACATCTTCATCGGTATCAGCAATATTAGCAAAAGCATAGTGATGTTTAACACTAACTATTCTAGCTTTGATAAGTCCTAAATTATATGGGGTAAGGTATGTATTATCT
The DNA here is from genome assembly GCA_934140155.1 of uncultured Bacilli bacterium. Lineage (GTDB taxonomy): Bacteria > Bacillota_I > Bacilli_A > RFN20 > CAG-826 > RUG131. The sequence goes on from CAKPBC010000002.1 coordinate 178,769, forward strand.
TCTTCGATAATATCTCCTTCCATGACTAAATTATTGATTATGTTCATTAATTCATTTTTTCTACCATCATAAATTGAACATAAATCTCCCATCTTACAATAAGGATTATCCTTAATATAATTTATAATTTTTTCGTGCATTTTAATCACATCCTTTCGAGCAATAAAAAAGGGCAGTTAAAACCACCCTTTCAAAACATCAATTTTCTAGATAACGTAATCAACGATTACTGCTAAAAAGAAGAATAAAACTGCAAAAGCAAAAGTAAGAATTGAAACAACTTTTTCTGATCCTCTTTCTTTTTGCTTAGCAAAAATGTTTAATCCTCCACCTGTGATAGCACCAGATGCACCATCTGATTTACCACCTTGAAGTAATGAAAGTATAATTAATATAACGGCGACAATTAAGAATATAATGTCAAGCCAATGCATACCATTTGAATTTGCCAAAAACATATGTCTACCTCCTAAACTATTGTTTGCTTATATATATTACAACATTTTACTACGTAAAAAAACACTTTTTTGATATTATTTTCGGATTTTATTAAATTTATGACTAAAAATGATTATTTTTTATAAATAATATTAACATTTTTGTCTTCATTAAGTTTAGAAAGAAACGGAGTATTCGCGTTAGTAATATCCACATATTCATAATCTATCTTGTTGGTGATGTTACTTTTTAAAGCATTATCTAATTCTATTCCGACTTCACACATCATTTTAGATGCTTGTCTACAATATTTAAACTTAATGCCAATGAATATATGTGATGTTTCTTCGCCTTTTACTTGGCACTTACTAGCAACAATTTTTCTAACAAAATCATATTTATTAGCAATATTAAGTAATGCTTCTTTATATGAATCATTAACTTCATATGGTTCGAAATTTAGATTATTAATATTGCTAATTTTATTCATATTATCCATATATTCTTGAAGCATTTCACTTTGAGAATTTCGAAGTTTTAAACGTTCTTCTTCTAAGCCATTACGCATATAAAACAATCCTAATTTTTCCACTACTTCATCAATGGCGGTTTTATTAAGCGTCATTACTTTTTTATATAATTCGATGCATTTATCATCATTATAATAATTATAAATATTCGCTAAATTAAGAATGGCAGAAACATTATCATTAACTTTTGTGATATATAGCTCATAACATTCTTTTGCTTTAGTTATTTCATAAGTTTCTAAATAAGCATTAGCTAATACACCTAAGTCATTTTCTGATAATTCTTCGATGTTATTTTCTTTCCATTTATCAATTAATTTTTTGGATTCTTCAATAGATTTCTTAGCGTTTTCTAACCATAATCTATTTTTATTTAATAATTCTTTATTAAGTTCATCTTCTAATTTTATAACTTCTTTGTAATAGTCATTAGATTTATCAAAATCAAAACTAATTTCATATTCTTTAACATTCAATGCTTCCATGCGTTGCTTTAAGTTAGGATGAGTAGGAAGTCGTTCTATTAATGCAACATTTAAAAATTTATGGTAATTGTCATTAAATTCGTTAAATTCTTTGATAAATTTATCACTAACAACTTTAGTATAGTTAAAATCATCTACGTTATCCAAATTACTTATCATGAAACTAAAGTGTGGTATTTCATAAAAATAATGAATAGCTGATATCTTGCTATTAGCATTGATAAAGTTTTGTTCATCATGAAACTCTTTTAAATAGTTATCCGATGCTTCTTCTTTTTTATATTGAATAGCACGATTATAAACTTCTAAATCAAGTCGATATTGTAAGACAAAATACATAGAAAACATTTCTACAACAAAAGAATAAGCAAATTTTGGAGATATTAAAATTTCCATCTTGCTACTAGTATTTACAATTTTCTTTGATAAAAGAATATCATTATTTTTGCAGTGTCCAATCTCATGATATATAGTGGCTTTGAATTCTTCTTTTGATAACAAAGACATTAATGTTGGATCTAACATAATAACAATAACATTGCCTTTTAAAAGAACGCCAAAATTTAATTGATCAGTCAAAATGATAACATACTTAGATTTATACTTTAAATCATTCATTACATCATCGACAATTTTATGAATTTCTGGGTATTCTTCTTTTTTTAATGGCTCTAAAGATATATCATCTAAATTAGTGGAATATGTTAAAGCGTAAGTTAAATGTGTTAATGTCATTAGTTCTATAGCTAAACATATAAAGGAAAAGCCATTGATAGCTTCTTTATTTAAAAACATAATTCTAATTAAACATAGTCCACCTAATAAACTAACTATAAAAAGGAAAATAATTTCAATTAAAACAATTTTAATATTTTTATTTATTTTCTTTTTTTGAATATCAACAATATTTTTATCGTCCACCAACTTAGAAAATTCATCCATTGTATCTTTGATGTTATTTTTATATTTGCGTTTCAGCTTTGAAGATAAAATAACACCTATAATAACTCCAATAAACATTAACACAATTGCGGTAATTGCAATACTTAAAGCAATAGTTTCATTTAATGGAATAAAATATCCAAATACTATAAAAAGTCCTAAGTAAATAATTGCGTATGATAATACTAATCCTATTCTTAATGCTTTTTTCATAAGTCCTCCTAGTGATCTATTTTAATAACGGCAATAAAACGTTTGTCTTCTAACTTGATTGCTTCTTTTAACTTGTTAACATATTCTTTTTCATATTTTGTATATTCATAAGGAATAACTAAATCAAAAATAACATTAATACGATTTTCTCCATTAGTAATTCTTAAATCATGGAAACTTAATTTATCATTCATTTCCGTAATTGTTTTATGAATAATACTCCTTAAATCATTAACAATAGGGTCATCAATACTAATTGGATCCATATGTAAAACAAGCGGAATTTGTAACTCTTTCATCGCTCTTACTTCTAATTCATCGATCATTTCATGTGCGGCTACGATATTATCTTTATCAGATACTTCAACATGTGCGGAAGCCATCATTCTTCCTGGTCCATAATCATGAATTATTAAATCATGGGTTCCATACACACCTTTTCCTGAGCAAATAAGTTTATCTAATTTATCGACAATTTCTGGATCAGCGGGTTTTCCTAATAAATCACTAATTGTTTCAATAGTCATTTTTAATCCATTAATAGCAATAATTAAACCCACTATAATAGATAAAACACTATCTAAAGGAAATGTTTTTAACCACAAAGCCCCAATTATTGTAGTAACAATAATAACCAAAGAAGTAATAACATCGGAAATACTATCAATCGCCGCGGCTTTTAAAACTGGTGAATTTATTTTCTTACTTAAATACATATTATAAGAAAACATCCATACTTTTATTAAAACTGAAGCAAATAAAATACCTATCAAAATCCAATCTAAATTATAATTAACAGTTTCTTCTCCTTTAAAAACTTTTATTAAAGTAGTTGTGGAAGTCATAACAATTTGTAAACCCATAAATATAATCAAAAATGAAACTATTAATGAGGCAATATACTCTAATCTACCATGACCAAAAGGATGATCTTTATCTGGTTTTTTGCTTGATAATTTTGCACTTATTGTACTTACTAAATTAGATCCCATATCTGATAAGTTATTAAAAGCATCAGAAATAATAGAACTAGACATAACTATCGTTCCAATTATAATTTTTATAACAAATAAAATAATATTACAAATTATTCCTAATATTCCACCTAAAACTCCGTATCTTTCACGTACTTTAGGATCACTAGTATTTTCATAATTTTTAATACATTTTCGCACTAAAAGTTTAATCATTGTTTCTCACCTGCTTATAATTCCGCTTTTAACTCTAAAACAATATCACGAATTTCAGCTGCTTTTTCAAAATCAAGGTTTTTAGCGGCTTCACGCATTTGTTTTTCTAAGTCACGGATTTCCATCTCAAGTTGTTTTTTAGATTTCTTGCCTTTACTTGCCAATGCATTAATATTCTCGACATCTTGATTTTTAATAGGCATATGAATTTCTTTTTTAATGGTGGTTGGAATAATACCATTTTCTTCGTTATAAGCATTTTGAATTGTTCTTCTTCGATTTGTTTCGTCAATTGCGTAACGCATCGAATCTGTAATCTTATCCGCATACATTATAACTAGTCCATTTGCGTTTCTTGCTGCTCGACCAATAACTTGAATTAATGAACGATTAGAACGTAAGAATCCTTCCTTATCAGCATCTAAAATCGCCACTAAAGATACTTCTGGAATATCTAGTCCTTCTCTTAATAAGTTAATACCCACTAAAACATCATACTTACCTTTACGCAGTTCATAAATGATTTGTGTTCTTTCTAATGTTTTAGTTTCATTATGAAGATAAGCTACTTTTAAATCACAATTTTTTAAGTAAGCTGTTAAATCTTCCGCCATTTTGATTGTTAAAGTAACAATCATTACTTTTTCTTTATTTTCAATACGTTTTCTAATCTCATCTACTAAATCATCAATTTGTCCTCTTGTTGGACGCACTTCAATACGTGGATCTAGTAATCCAGTAGGACGAATTACTTGCTCAATAACTTCGTGATTTACGCGATTAAGTTCATAATCACCTGGTGTAGCCGAATCACATATTACTTGTGGCATTAATGCTTCGAATTCTTCAAATTTAAGCGGTCTATTATCTAACGCTGATGGCAAACGAAAACCATATTCTACCAGTGTTTCTTTACGTGATCTATCGCCATTATACATACCTCTAATTTGTGGGAGTGTAACGTGCGATTCATCCACTACTAATAAGAAATCTTTTGGAAAATAATCTAATAATGTAAATGGTCTTTCTCCTGGTTTTCTTCCATCAATATGGCGAGAATAGTTTTCAATACCTGGACATATACCAAATTCCATTAATGATTCCATATCTTGACGAGTACGCATTTCAATACGTTGTGCCTCAAGTAATTTATTGTTATCTTGGAAATATTTAATACGTTCAATCATTTCATCAGCAATATGGGGAATAGCTTCATTAATTCTTCTACGACTTGATGCATGACCATACGCTGGGAAAATAGGATATGTGGAATAAGTGTGCATAACTTCTCCAGTAAGTGTTTCTACTTTCGAAATTGCTTCAATTTCATCATCAAACATATCAATTTTAATATAAAATGAGTCATTAGATGCTGGTGCAATATTTATAATATCGCCCTTTACTTGGAATGATCCTGGCACTAATTCATAGTTGTTTCTTTTATATTGTCCTTCTATTAATGACTTAAATAATTTATTACGATCAATTACATCACCAACACGCAAACTAAAAGAAAGGTTACGATATTCATCTGGATCAGTTAAGCCATAAATAGAGGCTACAGAGGCCACAACAATCGTATCACTTCTTTCTAACACGGAGTTAATTGCGGATGTTCTTAACATTTCGATTTCTTCGTTCATTACCGCATTTTTATCAATATAAGTATCAGATTTAGGAATATAAGCTTCTGGTTGATAAAAATCAAAGTTTGATACAAAGTATTCCACACGATTATGTGGAAATAATTCTTTAAACTCTGCGTATAGTTGTCCCGCTAAAGTCTTGTTATGGACTAAAACAAGCGTTGGTTTATTAGTTTTAGCAATAACATTAGAAATTGTAAAAGTTTTTCCAGTTCCGGTAGCGCCTAATAAAACCTGCATCTTTTTTCCTTCTTTTATACCATTAACAAGTTTTTCAATTGCTTGCGGTTGATCGCCTGTTGGTGAATATTTTGATATTAATTCAAATTTACGATATTCCATTTTAATTCTCCAAAGCTTGCTTATGAGCTTTTTGCTCGTTATTCACATAAACGTCGTAAGCTTTTTGTTGAAGTAATCTTCCAATATGATATGTGAATTCTTGTTCGCTTAATCCTTGACTACTTAAAAAAGCATTTAATGCTTCATTATAATCAGTGTAGCTAGTATTTAAAACACAATTAATTTGTTCAATAATTTTTTCTTTCACATCTTTGGTTACAAATCCTGTTTCACCATAATAAGCATACATATTTTTATAGTTTCCATTGTCCACTGTCGGTTCTATTCCTTTTCCATGAATTGAATAACCATTCGGGGAATAAGTCTCGGCAAAAGTATATCTTAAAACTGAACCATCTTTGTTAGTTTTAACATTTTGCATAATACCTTTACCATATGATGTTGAGCCAAGAACTTCAACTTGTGATTCTGGTAAATTGTCTTTTAAAGCCAAAATAAATAATTCTGATGCCGAAGCTGTTCCTTCATTTTGAATCAAATTAATTTTTTTGATGTTATCATAAATAGGATTAACATTATTTTTATATGTTCTTTTTTGTCCATTTGCCAATTTAATACTCATAATTGTACTATTTTTAGGTATAAATAAACTTGATAAGTTTATAGCTAAGTCAACATAACCTCCGCCATTATTTCTTAAATCTATTGATAAGCGATCAATAGTGCCATATTTTTCTAATACTTTATCTAAATCTTCTTTTACATCACTCACTAAATAACGATCTAAAAAATTATTAATTTTCATATCAACAACAACTTCTTCTTTATCATTTTTAAAAGCATTGTATTGTGTGGCATATTGTGTATAGTTTGCTTTTGTAATATCAATTTTACCTTTAGATTCTATTTCTAATGATATTTTATCATCGTCATTGCTAGTAATTAGAGTCGTACTTTCTCCAATACTTAAATCTTTAAATTTTACTAATTCATTGGTACTACTATCATACACTCCTACAATAACATCACCAACTTCTAGTCCAGCCTCTTTTGCAGGGCATTTATCATAAACCATACTAATAATACGATTCCCGCCATAATAAGTGTGTGCAAATCCTGCTCCTTTAGTTACAATTCCTAATCCTTGTTCTTCAATAGAACTTGTATAAAAAGTGTATGGGTCTTTATTAGAATTAAGTCCAGCAATCGCTAAATCACTCAAATATTCATCTAAATTATCATAATCAGATTTATATAGCCATTCATCTTTCATGGTATAAAACATATTCACTATTTTTTGAATATATGGATTATCATATTTAGCATAAGAAATTTTAACACAAACTCCGCCTAAAATGGTTCCAACTAATAATGCACCACAAACCATTAAAGCGGTATTTGTTTTTTTATTTTTTTGATTCATTACTGCTATCTCCTTTTAATTGTTTCTTTTTTGGTAAATTTTGAAAACCTTCACCATTTACTTCTCTAGCGCTACTGACGATAACAAAAGCACTTTGATCGATTTCTGATATTTTATCAATTAATAGTGAGTATTGGTCACGAGAAATTGCAGCTTGAATCATACGATAATCTTCAAATTTATAACCGCCTTGAACATTTACAATCGTAGAGCCACGTTCAAGATTTATAATGATATAGTCATTAATCGCTTTCCATTCTTTAGAAATTATATCAACGACATAACAATTATTTTTCCTAGCAAATACAAATTCTAAGGATGCCGAACAACAAATAGAAGATAGTACACAAATTAAGAAATAAACAAAATCTTGTTTAACAAAAATAAAGCCCAGTAAAACAATAGTTCCGTCAATAATAAACATCCAAATTGATACTTTTGTTCTAGTAATTTTAGAAATTAAAACTGCAAATACATCAACGCCTCCCGTTGATCCACCAGCGGACATACATATTCCAATTCCTATTCCGCTTATAACTCCACCAAAAAGTCCTGCCAATAACAAATTTAAATCATTCATTTCATTAAAATGAAGAAATGGTAATAAATTATTGTTCATAAGTGCACTTATTGCTGGATAAATTAAAGTATAAAATCCCGCTGATAAAAGCGTTTGAGCAGCAAATGTTTTACCAATAAAAATAGACCCTACTAAAAAACACAATATATTCAAAACAACAACTGTAATACTGACAGTGTATTGAGATGGCAAAAACTTATTAATAATATTACCGATAGATGCTAATCCACCTGTTACTAGTGAGCATTGTTCGATGAACAACACTTGTCCGATAGCTAAAATCAATGTTCCCATAATAATTTGTAACGAATTTCTTACAAGAGACATTTTTTCTTTTTTTGTCATTAATGCTAGTTTTTTCATTGTTTTTTAGCCTCCATTTCTAGATAGGCTTCGATAAATCCATCAATTTGCCCATCCATAACTTTGCTCACATCTCCCTCTTGATAGTTTGTTCTTAAGTCTTTAACCATTGTATAAGGGCAAAATACATAAGAACGAATTTGTGAACCCCACTCAATATTTTTTTGTTCTCCGCGAAGTTTATTTAATTCTTTTTGTTTTTCTTGTAATTGTAATTGATAAAGTTTAGCTCTTAGCATATTCATAGCCATTTCCTTATTTGATAACTGTGAACGATCGACTTGGCAAGACACAATTATCCCTGTCGGAATATGGGTAATACGTACCGCAGATTCGGTTTTATTAACATTTTGTCCACCTGCACCTTGAGAACGATATGTATCAATTTTTAAATCCTTATCAAGTATTTCGACATCATTGTTATCAGTAATCTCTGGCATAACCTCTACAGAAGCAAATGAAGTATGACGACGTCCAGAAGCATCAAATGGTGATATTCTTACTAAACGATGTACTCCACTTTCGCCTTTTAACATACCATAAGCATTCTTTCCTTTTATCATTAAGGAAGCAGATTTTAATCCTGCTTCTTCACCTGGTTGATAATCAAGAATTTGCATTTTGAAATGTTTTTGTTCTGCCCATCTAATGTACATACGATAAAGCATTTCTGCCCAATCTTGGCTTTCCGTTCCACCCGCTCCAGGATGAAAATCTAAAATAGCGTTATTTCCGTCAAATTCACCAGAAAAAAGCACCATCATATTTAGATTGTGCATTTTTTTCTTTAAATTTTCAAATTCTATATTTGTTTCGTTAAGTAATGATTCATCCATATCACATAATTCAATTAAATCTTTTACACCATTAATTGAATTAGAAATATCATTATAAAAATCAATCTTTTCTTTATATTCGCTTAGTTCTTGCATTATACTTGTTGCTTGTTTTTGGTCGTCCCAAAAACCATCAACAGTCATTTGATTTTCAATATCTTGAACTTTTTTTAAAAGTGTATTAATGTCAAAGAGAGTCACCCAACTTATTAAATTGTTGGGTGACTTTTTGTAAGTCATTTTTCAATGCTACTAAGTCTAGCATTATTTTATTCTCCTTGAGAATCAGAATTCTTTGTAGCATCTACATCTACTTTATCAGTAGGTTGAGATGGTTCTTCTACTGGTCTAAGTTGAATTCTTGCTGTTAATAATTGAACTACAACATCTAAAGCAATGGTTTCAAGCATTTCATTAAATAATTCGAAACCTTCGTTAACATAATCTTGTAATGGATTGATATTAGCGTAACTACGTAAATGAATACCATCACGTAATCTTGCTAATGTATCAATGTGGTTAGTCCAACTACGATCAATACAATGTAAAGCGATTTGTCTTTCGATTGCATTTGCAGCTTCTTCGCCCCATTCATCACGTCTCTTTTTATATTCTTTCATTAGTAAGAATGTAATATCTTCGCCAGCTTCTTCATAAGGTGCTTCATTAAATGCTGAAGCTTTAAATGAATCAGGTGGTAATAATTTGTTCGTTTCTGTGACTAATTTATATAATTTTGCACCATCAATTAAACCTTCTTTGCTTCCTTCTGGTACAGATTTTTTAGCAATTGCTTTACCAGTTGTTTCAAAGAAGTCTTGAATCATTTCGTGAATTTCATTAGTGAATAAAACTTTATCACGTTTTTTATACATAATTTCACGTTGTTGACGCATAACATCATCATAATCTAATAAACTCTTACGAGTATCAAAGTTTTGTCCTTCAATACGTGTTTGAGCATCAGTAATCATTTTCGTAGCCATTGACATTTGAATTGCTTCATCGCCAAGTTTTAAGAAATATTTACGGAAATTATCAGGTACGAATCTAACCATCAAATCATCTTCAAATGATACATAGAAACAAGAATAACCTGGATCTCCTTGACGACCAGCACGACCACGTAATTGGTTATCAATACGACGAGATTCATGTCTTTCTGTACCAAATACGCATAATCCACCAAGCGCTTTTACTTCATCATCAATCTTAATATCGGTACCACGACCAGCCATGTTAGTGGCAATTGTGATTGCGCCTTTTTCACCAGCGTGTTTAATGATTTCAGCTTCACGAGCGTGGTTTTTAGCATTTAAAACTTCATGCTTTAATCCTTCTTTATCTAACAAGTTAGAAACGTATTCAGACATTTCAACAGATGTAGTACCAATAAGCATTGGTTGACCTTTTTCATGTCTTTCTTTTATTTCTTTTACAAGTGCTTTAAATTTTGCATCTTTAGTAGCAAAAATCATATCTAAAGCATCAACACGTTTAATTGGTCTATTTGTTGGAATAACAATAACGCGCATATTATAAATCTTTCTAAATTCTTCTTCTTCGGTTTTAGCAGTACCAGTCATACCAGCACATTTATCATATAGACGGAAGAAATTTTGATATGTAATTGTGGCCATTGTCACAGTTTCTTCTTTAATTTTAACATTTTCTTTAGCTTGAATAGCTTGTTGTAAACCATCTGAATATTCACGACCTTTTAAGATACGGCCTGTGAATTGGTCAATAAGTTGAATTTCTCCTTCACTATCAACCATATATTCAACATTACGAGTAAAGATGTAGTTAGCTTTTAATGCTTGATAAATTCTATGAACTAAATCTTGATATTGAGGTTCATAAAGGTTAGCAATACCAAAAGCCATTTGAGCTTTTTCATTACCACGGTCAGTTAAGTTACATGTCTTATCTTTTAAATCAATGACATAGTCACGATCTTTCTTTAAACTCTTAACAAACCAGTCTGCAGCTTTATAAGCACTTGATTGTGTCTTAGCGCCACCAGAAATAATTAAAGGTGTTCTTGATTCATCAATTAAAATAGAGTCAGCTTCATCGACAACACAGAAATGTAGTCCTCTTAAAACACGGCCATCAACACTTTGAGCCATGTTATCTCTTAAATAGTCAAATCCTAACTCAGAGTTTGTAGTATAAGTAATGTCGCAATTATACGCTGCACGTTTTTCTGAAGTTGTTAATTCTCTTAAGTTAATACCAACAGTTAAACCTAACCAACGATAAATTTGTCCCATCCACTCAGCATCACGAGAAGCTAAGTATTCGTTTACTGTTACAACATGAACGCCTTTGCCTTCTAATGCGTTTAAGTAAACTGCCATTGTAGCAGTTAATGTTTTACCTTCACCAGTACGCATTTCCGCAACGTCACCTTGATTTAACACCAAAGCGCCTTCAATTTGTACTTGGAAAGGAAATTGATTTAAAACTCTTTTTGCTGCTTCTCTTGCTACTGCAAAAGCTTCGTATTTAATATCTTCTAATGTTTCACCTTTAGCAAGTCTATCTTTGAAGTATGGGGTTTTAGCTTTTAATTCATCATCTGATAAAGCTGCCATCTCTCCTTCATAAGCCATGACTTTTTCACTTTCTTTTTTTATTTTTTTCAATGCACGTTGATCAAAACGAAATAATTTTTCGATAAAATTCATAATATAAAACTCCTCTCAGTTGCATACTCAAATATTCTAGCAAAAAATGGTACTATTTTCCATTGATAAATATATAATATTTAAATTTTTTAATAAAACAATAAAAATACAGGCCTTTTATGACCTGTAAATGTTAGATTTTAAGAAATTTTAACAACGTTTTTTGCTTGAAGTCCGCGATTTGTTTCGAGTAAATCAAACTCAACTTCTTGGCCTTCATTTAATGTTCGGTATCCATCTTCCATTATTTGTGAATAATGAACAAAGATATCGGCACCCTCACCACGGTTAATAAATCCAAATCCTTTTTCGGCATTAAACCATTTAACTTTGCCTACCATGTTTTACCACCTTTCCTGCTAAACTTATTATAGAATACTACACTTCATTTTCAATTTTTTCCGTTCGACTTATTGTCAATTTTTTCGACAGTTATGTGCTAAAACAAGCACTTTTATGTCTTTTGGGTGATACTTTGTAATTAATCTAATCGCGGATTTAATAGAGCTTCCTGTAGTTAAAACATCATCAACCAAAAGAATTTTCTTGTCCTTTACTCTAAACCCGTCTATTATTTCTAGTTTATCTATTATTTTTTCGCGTTCTTTTTTAGATAAATCACTTTGCTTAAAATGATACTTTTTTCTTAAAAGCTTTATATATTTTAAGTTCAAAAGTTTAAATATTTCTTCAACGTGATTAAAGCCTCTTTTTTTATCATCTTCGAAACTAGAAGGAATATAAACAAGATAATAACCAAAATACTTTATTCGAAGATAAAATGCTTGTTTTTCTAAAAAAACACTTCGCAATTCAATGTCGTAACAGCCTTTCAATTGATAAAGAAGGCTCTTAAAGAAATTGTTATAACGATAGATTGCTAAAATATCAATATTACAAATCTTCCAATTTTCATAAATACATTCAAATTTATCATAACAATTTTGGCATATTTTTGTATTAGGGTTAATGGACTCAAATTCATTAAAACAAATCTTACAAATGTTTGTTGGCTTCGTTAACACTACTAATTGATTTTTCCATTGCTTCAGTAAGTTCATAAGCTAAAAAATAAACATCTCCTGTTGGTGATTTAATTTTTCTTCCTACTCTTCCCGCGATTTGAGTAAGATTTTGTTCATTAAATAGGGTGTGATCTGCCATAAATACAATTACTTGTAATTCTTCAATAGTAATACCTCTTTCTAAAATTGATGTTGTAATTAATACATCAATGCCTCGTTTTTTAAATTTTGCCACCAATTCATCACGATTCTCTTTTTTTGAATGTACTAAATCAATACTTGTAACAAATACTTTTAACCAGTTTAATAACTTTTCTCCTTCTTCAATTGTCGGAACAAAAATAAGTAATGGTTTATGTTTGCTTTGATATTCTTTTATTTTTTTTAAAATAAAATATATTTGCAATAGTTTCGGTCTTAAAAGAACTTTCGGAACTGGTATAGCATGGTTATGAAATCTTTTGTATAAATAAGAAATATGGCTATTTTCATTTTTAAATTCTTCAATAATTTTTTCACTTGGAGTAGCGCTCATTAAAATATAATTTGTGCGTATGGATTTTTTAAAGAAAGCTTCCAATAAATCATTATTTTGGAAAGGAAATGCATCAATTTCATCAATAATTAATAAATCAAAATAATTAGAAAATCGATAAAGTTGGTGTGTCGTTAATAAAGTGATATCACCTACTAAAGTTTTAGTGTGTCCGCCATATACAGCAATAACTTTTTGATTAGAAAAAGCTTTTTGTAAACGAGGCAAAAGTTCTATTACAACATCTCTCCTTGGTATCGCAAATCCCACTCTGCCACCATTACTTAAAACATAACTAATTATTTCATAGACGATTTCAGTTTTACCAGCACCACATACAGCATTCAAAAGAGTATTCTTTCCGTTTATATAATTTATTTTTAGTTCATAAGCAATTTTTTCTTGTTCTGGACTTAAAGCAAAATCTAATTTATAATTCACCTTCGCTTTCTCACGGCTTACATATTCCACCGATGGACTTTTGAATGCTATACATTTTCGACAGTATGGCACTCCATTTAAATAACCAACATATTTTAAATCACTATTTCCGCATCTTTCACATACAAATTTTTCTCCCATATTAATATATAGTGATTAAAAATGAAAAAAGCTTAGAATTTTTTTAATTTTCTAAGCTGAATTTTTAAATTATCAATTATTTTTATAAGTCTTTGACTAATTGTCCAAACGATTTGCTTGGGTTAATACTTTTATCATCTTTTAATAAAGTAAAATGTAATGATTCACCTAAGCCACTTGTATATAAAGATTGTCCCGAAGTACCAATGATATCGCCTTGTTTTATTTCTTGATTTTGCACAACTGTAGTTGTACCTAAAGAAGAATAAGATGCAACAATACCAGATTCATGTTCAATAAAGATAACATTTCCATAAGTTGAGTCATTAGCAATTTTTATTACTTTGCCAGAGAAAGAGGAATAAACATCAAATTTGTCAGTGTTTTTATAATCAACACCATCATTCTTTCGATACATTCCATCAATTTCAATGATAGCATTTTCTCTTGTTTGTTCTGAGTCTTTGCTGTCATAGAAAGGTCTAACAATTTCAATATCAGAAGTTACTGGTTTATTAACAAGTTCCTTCATTACATCGGGAACTTCAATAACTGGGTCATCACTTGTTGAAGTACTCGGATTAATTGGTGTTGACGGAGAAATATTTCCAATTACATCACTAGTGGAATTGTGATCTCTTATTCCAGCTTCAATAGCTAAAATTGAGCCAAAAAATAATATTGATGAAGCCGCAATAGCAATACCTACTTTAGCACTATCGCTGAATTTTTTGTTTTTCTTTTGTTTTGGGGACTTTTCTTTATTTAATTGTTCTTCCATGTTTTTCACCTCAATTACATTTTTTCCGTAAATTCAAAATTTATACAAAAAAATGTGTAATTGAAGAAAAAAAGTGCCAATTCAAAAGTAAACTAGCACTTATTGGAAATTACTATAATATTATTTTTTATTTATTTTCAAATTCTTTAATCATATTAACTCTTATTAAATGTTTTCCACCAGCAAAATCAGTTTTAATAAAATTATCTAACATAGTTTTAACTTCTTCAAGAGTAAAATAATCCGCACCAAACGCAATCATATTGGCATCATTATGTTCTCGACTTAATTCCGCTACACGAGGATTATAAGCTAAAACACATCTAATGCCTTTTACTTTATTAGCGCAAATAGAAACACCTACACCGCTACGACAAATAACAATACCACGATCTGCTTTTCTTTCACTCACTGCTTGAGCGGCTTTAATAGCAAATTCTGGATAATTGCATGAATCAGTGGAATATGTTCCACAATCAATAACATCATGTCCTAAACTTTTTAAATATTTTTTTAATTCTTCTTTATATTCGTAACCACCATGGTCACATCCAATTGAAAATATCATATTATTAATTCCTCCAAACTTTCATTACATCTTCTAAAGTAATATTTCCTTGTCTTATTAAAATGGGCTCATCACTAGATAAATCAATAATTGTCGAAGGTTTTTGGGCGCCTGACTTAGCATTAATTATACCTGCAATTGTGTCATTAAAATAATCATATGTTTGTTTAAAATCTAAAGCCGGCGGTAACCCTGATGGATTAGCGCTAGGCACTAAAAGTGGCTTTCCTACTTTTTTAATAAGCTTTAAAGCCAAAGGAAAATTAGGTATTCTTACACCAATTTTTTTAGTATTTAAGTCCACCCATGAATTTACATCATCTTTTGCCTTAAGTAATAAGGTTATCTCTCCTGGCATAAAATGATTAATTATTTTTTTTATTTTATCATTTAAAACAGCTACATTCTCAATTTGCTTTACATCACTGCACATTAAAGTAAATGGTTTATCAGATGGCCTGTTTTTTGCGGCCACTAACTTTTTAAAAGCCTCATAAGAATCACATACTACGCCCAATCCATATACTGTTTCGGTAGGAAATGCAACAACTTCATTTTTAAGTAATAATTCACTTGCTTTATCAAGTTCATTATCTAAAATAATCAAAGTTTCCATTAAAACATCACCAAAATTATTTTAGCATATTTAAGATGGTAATGCGATTTTATTTAATTCATTTATTAAAAATATCAAATATAAATACTTTTGTACGAATCACTGTTTCATCACAACTATTACTTCGTAAATCACCAGTAATCGTCATTCCTTTTGCTTCACCAATTAATACTACAATTGTGCCTGAAACATAATAGGAACGACATTTATCATCCATATTAAATAAATCTATCTCATTAATTAATTTAACTTCGCGCTTTTTTTCACTTAACGCTAAAAAGTTTTTATCATAAATATCTATTAATTTTTCTTTATAAGTATAAAGATTATATATCTCACTAGCGGTTTTGCTATTTCCCGTTATTTCATACTTATATTTAAATGGTTCACTAGCTAATTTGGAAGAGCCCGCTAGTAAAAGAGTTAATAAACAAACGCTAATAGAAAAAGTTTTCATTAAGTATCACCCTAATCACTTTTCCCATTTTTTCTTATTCTAAACAAATTATTACATATCTCCATTTATTTCCAGCATCTTTATAAAAATCAACTTTGCTTGTTGGATAATATTTTTTAATTATTTTATTTAATTCATTCTTTTGATCGTAATTAAATTCAAAAGCAATCATAGCTTTTTGATTTAACACTTTATAAGAATCTTTTAGAATTAGTTCATAAAAATCAACACCATTTTTGGCAAACAAAGCAAGATGAGGTTCGTAATTTAATACATTTTCATCAACTTCATTTTTATTTTTAATATAAGGAGGATTAGATATTAAAACATCAACTTTTATATTATTATCTATTAAAGGAGATAACAAATCACCTTGTAAAACAGAAATATTTAGTTGCAATTTTTCTGAATTTAATTTAGCCACATTTACCGCATTATTTGAAATATCAATAGCAAAAACATTAGCGTTTTTAAAATATTTTTTCATTGCTAAAGCGATACATCCTGACCCAGTACCTATATCCGCAATAGTGTAGTTATAGTTAGTGTTTAGATACTTATGAATTAGTGTATCCACTAATTCCTCAGTTTCCAAGCGAGGAATTAAGACGTTTTTATCAACGTATAACTTTAACCCATAAAATTCTGCTTCATTAATCACATATTGATATGGCTCACCATTAATAATTCTTTTAATATCTTCTATTATTTTTTCTTTGTTTTTAAGTTCATCATCAAAGCATAGAAAAAACGTAGACATATCTTTTATGCCTTCGTTTTTTACTATTAATGTTCTTAAACAAATATCATTTAAATATTTATTATCTTTATATTTTTGGGAGTAAATTTTATAAAACTCTCGAATGGTCATTAATTTTCACCAGCTAATTTATCTTGTTGATCAGCATCAATTAATGCATTAAGTATTTCGTCTAAATCGCCTTCCATAACACGATCCAATTTTTGAACTGTAAAACCAATGCGGTGATCAGTAACACGATTTTGTGGATAGTTGTAAGTTCTAATTTTTTCTGATCTTTCACCTGTACCAATTTTTAAACGACGTTCAGAAGAAATTTTAGCATCTTGTTCTGCTTGTTTAGCGGCATATAATTTTGCCCTTAACATATTCATCGCAATTTCACGGTTTTGAATTTGTGATTTTTCAACTTGGCAAGCCACTACTATACCAGTTGGAATATGGGTAATTCTAACTGCAGATTCGGTTTTATTAACATTTTGACCGCCTGCACCTTGTGAACGATATGTATCGACTTGTAAATCTTCATTACGAATCTCGATTTCGACTTCTTCAGCTTCTGGCATAACAAGAACTGTTGCAACTGAGGTATGAATTCTACCTTGGGCTTCAGTCTTTGGAACACGTTGAACACGATGTGCGCCAGATTCAAATTTCAATTTAGAATAAACTCCATCACCTTTAATCATGAATGAAACCATAGCAAATCCGCCCATTTCAGAAGGTGCTTCATCAATCATTTGAATTTTCCAGCCTTGTTTTTCAGCGTATCTAGTATACATTCTAAACAAATCGCCAGCAAAAATATTGGCTTCATCACCACCAACTGCGCCTCTAATTTCAACAATAATATTTTTATCATCATTAGGATCTTTTGGTAAAAGTAATAATCTAATATCATCAATAATTTGCGGTTCTAATTCTGATAATCTTTTTAATTCTTCTTTTCCTAATAAAGATAATTCTTCATCAGAATCATTAGCCATTGCCATAGCTTCTTCTTTATCTTGAACAACTTTCTTATATTCTAAATACTTTTCAACAACTGGAGCAAGGTTTGCTCTTTCTTTGGAAAGATCACGAAATAATTTCATGTCTTTCATTGTTGATTCTTCCATTAATAACTTATCAACTTCTTCTAAGCGCTTTTCTGATGCTTCAAGACGTTGTTCTAACTTAATTTCCATAGTATCCCTACTTTCAACTACTTAATAATAGCAAATTATTTAGTAATTTTCATTAAAAAATAATGATTTATCATTACAAGCATTTAAAAATCCCCTAACAAATATATTAGGGGACTAATAAATTTATTAATTATTGAAATTCATGAACGATATTACCATCTTGATCTTCATAGATAAGAATTAAATAATGTTCTTTAATTTTATTTTCTTCAATAGAAATTTTTACTTCTTTTTTGCCGTTTTTCTCAACACTTTCAAATTTAGTTTTCTTTTTAGAAGTGCCACTTTTTTCTTTGAATTCTACTTCAACTTTATTTTTATTAACTTCAAATTCTAATTCATATTCTAAAGTTTTTTTGCCATCAGTGTAGCTTGTATATTTATATTCTTCTTCATTATCTTCTATTTCTTGCTCCACTTTAACATAATTTAGTTCATCAATCATGATTTTAAATTCTACTTCAAATTCACCCTCTTCGATTTCTTTTTTACCTTCCATTTTATATGTTACATCGTTATTAATAACGATACCAGATAAATGAAATTCTTGTTCATCATCAATATCCTTGTCATTGTCATCATCTTCATCAACAATAATTGATTCATTAAAATAGAATTTATAACTAGATGTATTTCCATCTAAATCTGAAGTAGAAATTGTATACATTTTTTGATAATCCGCTAAATCGGAATTTTCTTCTTTAGAAGTTATCATATTTCCGCTAATAAGATTATCCACTACTTCTAATTTTTTTAATATTTCTGCTTTTTCTACGTCAGTTAAATTAGCGGATTTCTTTTTTAAAACTGATGTATTTCCCATATTAAGCATATTAATTCCGCTTAATGCAGACAATGAATACATATCTTTAAACGATGCTTTGTTTGCATTGTTTGGTGTTGGATTATTCAAATCACATCCACTTAAACTTAATACTCCTAATCCTAATAAAATAAATAATTTTTTCATAATGTTTTTTCCTCCTGAGCCTTGCTCACTTATCATACAAAGAAGATATTTATTTTATTGGTAATATTTTTATTTTTTTATTTTAATTATATTTTCTTCATCAAATTTAAATTCATATTCGTCTTTTAAAACTGTAATTATTACTTCATATTCTACCAAATCATTTTCATATGAACATTCAATAGTGGTATCGTCTCTATATTCAAAATCATATTCATCTCTTGATAACTCTTTGCCATTAATGTCATATTTCTTTAGTTCAATAGACATTTCTTTCTTATTATTTTTAGTTTCTATTTCTAAAGAAGTTTCTTCAGTTTTTTTGCTATCTTTATAAACCATATAAGTATATTCATTTTCAAATTTTTCGATTTCTTGTTCAATAACTACGTAATCTGATTTATTCTCATTTAAAAATATTTTTAATTCTAATTCACATTCATCTTGTTCAATTTCTTTATTACAAATTATTTCATATTCTTGATTGTCTTTTAGCATGACACCATTCAAAAGAGAAGATGTTTCGTTTTTCTTATCATCTTCAATAGTAATATTTTCATTATAATAAATAATATAAGAGCTTTTATATTGTGCTCCATCGATAAATGTTGAGGTTAATTTATATTCAAAATCGCTATAATTTGTATCACTATTTTTTTCTAGTGATGTCTTAACATTATCTTTTTCAAACATCATTTCACCAGTAAGTAAATAATCTTTAATATCAGAGGCAATTTCTTGATAGTTATTTTCATTGCTATTTTTAAATCTTGCTAATCTTTTTAAATTACTATCATTTGATTCACTAGGAATAAAAGCTCCAAGCGCTTGAATTTCGTAGCTAAGACTTTTCTTAGATTGTGTTAATGTAATCGGACTATTAGGAGTAGATGGATTAGTTATTTTAGGTAAAACAGTAACTAAAGTTACAATAAATGCAGCCGCTAAAAGAGAAAAAGATAATACTGGTTTAAAGTTAAACTTTTTAGTTTCTTTTTCTAAAGGAGTATAATCAACACGATTTAATATTTCTTCTTGATAGTCATTAATAACAATCTTATTTGAGGCATCTTTAATAAGTTTTTTAATTTCTTTATTTTTCATATTTAGACATCCTTTCTTTTAATTTCTTAATCGCTCGATTATACATCCATAAAATAGTTCCTAAAGGCTTAGACATAATTTTTGCAATATCTACGAACTTATAATCAAGAATAACGTGATATGTTACTATTTCTCGTTCTTCTTGTGAATCTAATAACTCTAAAATTGTTATAACATTACTTCCAATATATGGCATATCTCTTGTATCCATATAATTGAGTGGCTCATCATCTTCGGTGTGTCTTTTCATCTTTTTATAATGATTTATGCTTAAGTTTCTTGCAATAGTGGACAAATATGCATAAATATTTTGTGATGATTTAACTTCACCAATATTATTTAAAAATGTCACATAAGTATCTTGCATAATATCTTCCGCAAGGGCTTGCTCTTTTAAAATGGTAAAAGACGAGAAAAATACTTGTTTATGTGTTAATTCATAAAACAAATTAAAATTAGAATGGTCGTTTTGTTTAAACTCATCAATCATTTCACTTAATTCCATATAACACCCCTCGCTTTTAATACAAATAAGTATTTGTTTTTATTGGAAAAAATTTATTTTTAATAATTTTATCATATACATTCTTATTTACTAAGTGCAAGCAGTAATTGTAAGCGGTTACCAACTACGAAATATTATCTACCAACTTCGTAATCTTTCTTGTGAGTATTTATAAAGGAAAATATATTAGCAGTGATGTTTTATTTTATACTCAAAGGAGGAAATTATTTTATGAGAAAAAATAAAATGCCAAAATTTTGGTTAGCAATTTCTTTACTAACCGGATTAGGTGTCCTTAGTGGTTGTAACAATAATACTTCCACATCCAAGCCAAATTCTACTTCTCCTAGCACTCAAACAAGTACACCAATAGAAAACATTGGTGTTACCGAAGTCATGCTAGAATTAAGTAAACAAAATGCAAAGATTGGAGAAATCATTACTGCGAATGTAAAAATTAAGCCTTCAAATGCTACAAACAAAGAATTTACATTATCAAGTAGTGATACTACTATTGCTAAAATCACAAAAGATAATAAGATTGAATGTTTAGCAAGAGGTACAGTTACAATTACTGCAAGAAGTGTAAGTAATCCTACTAAAAAAGCCGAAGGTAAATTAGTTGTTTTAGGTAGCGATGAAGAAGGAAGATATGAAAATGTTTTTGAAGCTGAAAATGCTCATCTTGTTGGAGCAGCCGGTAGTTCTATTGGAACTGAAGCCGTCGATGATGATCGTTTAAGTGGAACAGGTGTTGTTGGTAAATTATCTAAAGGTGATCGTATCATTTGGGGTATTAATGCTGATGATGCTGACACAAATGCTAAGTTACAATTTAGATTAATGGGTCCTAGTGGTTGGTTAGGAATGTGGGATTCAATACCTTATACATTTGCGGATTTCTATACTGTTAAAGTTAATGGAAAAGTAATCAATACTGAAGATGTTCACGTTGATGGAACATTAAATCGCGGCGGTTCTGCTGATTATTATAATGTTAAAGATGTTGTCATTGGTAAAGTTGAATTAAAGAAGGGATTAAACGTTATTACATTTGTCCTATCAAATCGTTTCGATCAAACAACAATTAGTGATGACAATTACAGTGGCACTCTATCTTGCTTAGGAAATATTGATAGTATGACTCTTTTCTCAAAAGCAAACTTAGAATATGTAGCAGATACAAATGAAGTTGAAGGCGCCGATCCAGATGTAGCATTAAAATCTACAAAAATGGAAGTTGAAGCCGCTACAACGAGAATTTATGAAAATAAAGAAAATCCAAATGTGAACATTTCGCCAAAAACATTTGTTGAATTTAAAGAAAATATGAAAGTATTATTTGGATTTAATTCAAGCAACACTTTAGCTAAATTATCATTTAAAGTAGCATCACCTTATGTAAATGCCGCAACTGAAATGACTGATACAAATCTAGGTGATATCATGACTGTCACTTTAAATCAAAAGAACTTAGATTTATCAAAGATGACTTTAAAAGGCAATGTTTCTAAAGGTTCAAAAGAAAATTTCACAGTAGTGGAAACCGGTTGGTTAAGTTTTAAAGAAGGAAAGAATACTTTAAGTTTTAATATTAAAAAAGGAACAGGATTCGAATATCTTGGAGGATTAGATTTCGTTGACATTTCTTATTTAGATGGTACTTTCACTCCTTTCTTAGCGGAAGAACCTGCTGACATTGTTTCATATAAATTTGAAGCCGAAGCTAATACAACTAAACGTGTTGGTTATGATGAATTAGCAACAGGCGCACAAATGGTTGAATTTAAAGCCGCTAAAAAAGTTGAAACAGATAAATATGTTAATAAAGTAGAATCAACAAAGATTATCTATGGTATTGTTGCTAATGAATCTGCAGTTGCTACCGTTAAAATGCGTGTAGCCGCTCCTTATGTTGATGCTAATACTATAATGGAAGATGTTAATTTAGGTGATATTGGTGATTTATGGATTAATGATAAGATAGTAGAAACCACTTATACTTTAAAAGGAAATAACTTAAAAGGAACAAAAGAAAACTTTACTACTATTACTCTTGAAACTCAAATCGATTTAAGAGCAGGTAAAAACCGTATTTCATGGGAACCACGTAATTACACTAATAACAATTATGAATACTTAGGTGGACTTGATTACATTGAATTAGAAACTTCTAGTAAATTAGAAGCTTATGAAGTAAATATGTGGACAGATCGTCATACTTACTTTGATGATGATAACAATGAACCAATCTATGTTACTGTTGATAAAGTAAATGAATCTTCACCAAATTCATGTTGGGTTGGTGTATATCAAGGTGGAGATAATATTTATTCTAACACTCCAGGATCAATTTATTACTACTATCCAACAAATACATCTTGGAATAGTGATGGAAAAGTTTATCTAGGAACACCTTGTGATGTTACAAAACAAACTCCTAATAGTGAAAGACCTGGTATAAGCGCTGCAACTGGCGGTATGTATCAAATCGTTTATATGGAAAGCGATGCTAAAAACAAGGTTACTAAAGCTTACGAAGTATACGATGTTATTACAATCGGTGTTTGGAATGATCCAGTCGTTGGTTATGGCGGATACGTTAAATAATTATGAATAAGAACTACAATAATAAAATATTGATTAGTTCAACTAGTTTCCTCCTAGTGGCTTTAATGCTACTAGGAGGTTGTTCTACTAATCAAGAATCTAATTCAAATTCTACTTCTAATATTAATAGCGCTAATAATTCCACATCTGTTGCTCCTGATACTAATTCAAATAACTTATCTATTAATTATTATCATGATACAACAATAAAAAACTGCGCTGAAGGACTTGTTTTAATTCAAAAAAGTAATACATTTAATGACAATATCAAAAAAATATCTTTAAAGTGGGGAGATGACACTACTCCTTTTGAAGATTATGATGCTTTAATAATTTTTGATAATATGAATGCTAGTGAATTTGAATATAATTTTAAAAAGAATGCCTTAATTCCTTTGAAAGCCACAAAATTATGGGTTATTGCTTATGATAATAATGATGAAATCATTGATAAAGCTTCTAAGGGAATGGCAGAATATAAAAAAGATAGCGAATTGTTATATGAATTCCAAGTTATTAGCGACCAACAAGTAAGTACTGGGTCTCCTTGTTTTTATCGAAGATCCAAAAAAGCTTTTGAAGACATTAAAGAAAATTCTCCAAAATCATCTCTTATCGCAGTTAACGGTGATATTGTTGATGAAGCAAAAGCAGAAAACTACGATTCTTTCTTTAATTCTTTTGATACTGTGTTTAAAGATACCAACCAAAAAATGACTATTGGATTAGGAAACCATGAGTTTATTATTCAAAGTGAAAATGGTTATTATCAAGGTGTTAGTGAAGAAGAATTAAACCAAAGATATGAAACTAGATTAAATTTATGGAAAAGTAAAACTGGTAATACTTCACAATATTTTTATGAAGTGATAAATGATAGTTATTTTATCTATTTAGGTACGACTAGCATTCCTAAGGCATTAGACGGAAATACACGTGCTGATGCAACATTAGGTAAAGAACAAATTGAATGGCTAAAAAATACTATGGAGAAAGCTAGTAAAACTAATAAACCAATCTATTTGTTCTCACATGGATCTTTAAGAGATACCGTATCTGGTTCTTTAACTAAATTAAATCAAACTTGGTATGGTTATACTCTTGATGAAGAAAATCAAATTCGAAATATCATTAAAGACTATCCTCAAACTTTATTTTTCTCAAGTCATTCACATTGGTCATTTGAAAGTGAACAAAGTTATTTGATTTCTGATAATTATCCTTCATTTTTTAATACTGCCGCTATTGGATATTTATGGGAAGGTAATGGCGGAGGAAAACATTATAAAGATGGCACTTATGAAAGTGGCGGGGCACAAGGATTATATCTAGAAGTATATGAAGATCAAATCATTATAAAAGGCCGTGAATTCGAAGATGTCGATCAAACATCTAAATATTGGTTTTCAAACTATCAAGTAGTATTGCCGTTATAGGAGGTAAAAATCATGAAAGCAAAAAAGAAAATAATATTCTCTGCATTAACAGTTTTATCCGCGATTGCTATCGCAGGTAATATTGTATGTTTTGGTGTTCTTGGCGTTGATTTTATATCTAGCGCTATTGCCGGCACTGGAGCAAATAAAATCGATGAAGAAACTGCTAAAAAGGGCGCGGAATTAGTCAAAAAAATTTCCGAAGATGGTACTGTTTTATTAAAAAACGAAAATCATACATTGCCTTTAAACATTCAAGAGAACAATAAAGTAAATGTATTTGGTTATACTTGTATTGATAATGGTTGGGTGTTCACTGGTGTTGGCTCTGGTTCTTGTAAGCCAGACCCAGAAAAAAGAGTTGGTATTTTAAAAGGTTTAGAAAATGCTGGCTTTGAATATAATAAAAACTTAGCAGAAAAATATAAACAAGCTATACCAACTAGTGACCCTTATTTATCGATGAATAAAAATGGCTATATTTTACAACCTGCTACAAGCTTTTATACCGATGAATTAATAAATGAAGCTAAAAGTTTTTCTGATACCGCTATTGTTGTATTATCAAGAATTAGTGGGGAAAATGTTGGTGAAATTCCTTCAGTAAGTAAAGATTACTTATCTAATGAAACAGACACAACTCGCACTTATTTAGATTTATCTAAAAAAGAGGAAGAAATGCTTAACATTGTTAAAAATAATTTTAGCAAAGTAATTGTCTTATTAAATACTACTAATAACATGCAATGTGATTTCTTAAAAGACGATAAAATCGGTGCTGCTTTATATTGTGGCCCTACTGGATTATGCGGCACTGAAAGTGTTGCTAACTTATTAGCAGGTCAAAAAACAATTACTAATGAAAATGGAGAAAAAGAAATTATAAAAATATCTCCTAGTGGTAAATTATCGGATACTTATGCAAGTGATTTTTCTTCTGAACCAGTATTTGCTAATAAATATGTAAGAAACAAATCCGCAACCGGTGGAAATATTGTTTATCAAGAAGACATTTATTTTGGATATCGTTGGTATGAAACCGCAAATGAGATGGGATTCTTTGATAGTTTAGAACATGGTTATGATTCTGCTGTTATTTATCCATTCGGATATGGTTTAAGCTATACTGACTTTGCCTGGAAAGTAACAAATGTATCACTTCCATCTGGTTCTTCTTTAACTAAAGATTCTAAAATTGAAATTGAAGTTAATGTTAAAAATATTGGAGAATATCCAGGAAAAGATGTTGTTGAGCTTTACTTTAAAGCCCCTTATATCAGTGGAGGAATAGAGAAGAGTTCTATTGTTTTAGGAGATTTTGCTAAAACATCCCTACTTCAACCAAATGAATCACAAAATGTCACATTATCCATAAGCGCTTATGATATGGCAAGTTACGATTGTTATGATAAAAATAGTAATGGCTTTATGGGATATGAATTAGATAAAGGAAATTACACTTTAGAATTAAAAGAAAATGTTCATAAACTAAAAGAAATGGATAAAAATACTTTTACTTATTCTATTGATGAAACTTTAAAATTTGAACGTGACCCAAAAACTAATTATTATGTTATCAATCGTTTTACCGGTGATGATAGTTACGCAAATGTATGTTTAGATGGCTCAAATGTTGGAATTAACGCCACTTACTTATCACGTAGTAATTTCATTGCTACATTTGTTGATAAAGAAGCTGCTTTACCTAAAGACAGCGCTAAAGTTAACAAAGCAAGAATATATAAAACTTCCGCAAATGATCAAGAAACTATGCCAACATTTGGTGTAAATAAAGATTTATATCTTGTCACTAAAAAAGATGGTTCTAAAGCTAGTAGCAGTGATTTATCCTCAGGAAAAGATTTAAAATTTAATGATGCTCTTGTTGATGAATTAATGCAAGATTTTAATTCTTCAAAATGGGATGATTTAATCAATCAAGTTAGCAAAGATGAAGCATCTACTTTAGTTGAAAAAAGTGGATTTGGTTCAAAAGAAATTGAATCTATTGGAAAAACTAAAACTCTTGATTTTGATGGACCAAGTGGCTTTAATGAAAATACACAAAAAATTGCTGAAGATAAATCATCTTGGACATCTTATCCTTGTGAATGTGTAATTGGTACAACTTGGAATGAAGCCTTAGCTTATGAATTAGGACAATCAATGGCTTATGAAGCAAGCAAAAGCGGCATTAATGGTTGGTACGCTCCAGGAGTAAATTTACATCGTTCAAACTATAATGGTCGAAACTATGAATATTACTCAGAGGATCCAATTATTTCTGGTAAACTCGCTAGTGCCACTATTAAAGGTGCAAAATCTGGTGGATTATATTGCTATTTAAAACACTTTGCCTTATCTGAAGAAGGAGATAACGCTAAAGGTGTTGATACATGGATTACTGAACAAAACTTCCGTGAAATATATTTAAAGCCATTTGAAATTGCTGTTAAAGATGGCGCCAATGCAATTATGACTGCTTTTAATAGAATTGGACCAGTCTGGGCTGGCTCTAATTACGATTTATTAACTGAAATATTACGTAATGAATGGGGATTTAAAGGCTCTGTGGTTACAGACTGGGCAAGTGGTGATGACATTATGCACACTCAACGTGGTGTTCTTGCTGGAAACGATTTATGGCTCAATCCATTAAATAGAAATGGTGTTCCTCTTGATCAAAATGATGCGACACAAATGTATTGTGCGAAAAACGCTTTAAAAAATAATGTTTATACTTATGTTTCTACTTATCAATACGCCCGTGATTATAATCCAGAAAACGATGATTATAAAGTTAATGTCGGAGTAATTACTGGCGCTAATGTATCAAATTGGTGGATTCCTACTCTAATTAGTTTAGATGTTATTATATTTGCAAGTAATATTGCTTATGGACTATATATATTTGTTCCATGGGATAAAATTAAAAAGAGTAAAAAAGAAGAAAACTAAAAACCATTTTAAAAGCCTCTAACTTAAGTACAATTAAGTGCTTAGTTATGAGGCTTTTTTAACGCTTTAAACTTCCGCGGGGTTGATAACATTTTAAAATATATTAATTTTTCTTATTCTTTCTATATTCTAAACAAGTTAACACAATTGATGATACTGCTAAAAATCCTGTTAATACATCAATACTCAATATCGCTATTTTCCATCTTTCTGTTATTCTTTTTGGTTCTAAATTCATTGCGGATGATTTGCACTGTGCATACAAGATATTTTTTGCTGCTTCTTTAGCCTTATATAACAAATATTTATCATCATTTACTGCTTCTAAGAATTGTTTTAAAAAATAGTCAGTAGAGCAAAGCCACATGTCAGTGCCCGCTGCTAAGCCAGATTTAATCGACATATAACTTTTTCCTTCTGATGTATAATCAGTGATTACTCTTCCTTTAAAGCCCCACTCATTCCTTAAAATATTAGTAATTAAACCTAAATGCGCTCCTGTCCAAGTTGTCCCAATTCTAGTTAAAGAAGTCATTACACCCAGCGATTTAGTATTTTTAACAACATACTCAAATGGTTTTAGATACACTTCTCTTAATGCTTGCTCATTATTAAATACACAAATACCATTTCGGTGTATTTCTTGTTCGTTAAGAATGAAATGCTTAGAATTAACAATCATTCCTTTGCTTT
The DNA here is from genome assembly GCA_934140155.1 of uncultured Bacilli bacterium. GTDB lineage: Bacteria > Bacillota_I > Bacilli_A > RFN20 > CAG-826 > RUG131. Next base: position 207,198 of record CAKPBC010000002.1, read on the forward strand.
GAGCTCCTAATACTTCTTGTATTCCTAATAATCCTGATAAAATACTATCCTCAGAAAAATATTCAAAGTTTCTTCCGCCATTAGGTGATCTATGAATATTTAATCCCGGTGCGTACCAGCCAATTACTTTTAAGAATAACCCTTCTTCAGCAATTGCAGAACCAACTTCAAATATTAAATCTTCATTAAATGTCGCGGCCATAACTGTTTGAGAAGGAAATAATGTTCCAGATTTTGAACTCACTTGTGTACCCACGATTCCAACTGGGCCATCACGGTCATAAGTTAAAGGATTTCCAACACTTTTGATATAAGAAGTTGAAAAACCACCTTTAGTAATAAGTGTTGCTAAATCATTTAAAGAAATTTGATCTAATAAATCATTCCATTTCGAATCATTATAATCTAGTTCTTGCATGTCTAATACTTTTAAATTATTTTGAGCATTAAGAACTATCTCTTCATCAACAGGTTTACTAATATAATCAAAATCATCTTTTAAACTATTTTTAATTTTTTTATTTGCTATTAAGTTATTTATTTCTTTGGGATAAGTAGATTCATAGTCGCTTCTTGATAAATAAGAAAACTCTTCATTACCATAATAATAATTAATATCAGCACTATCTAAATTATTTTTAATCGTAACATTTATTCCTTCGTTAAAAATATAATTATTTTCTAAATTAACACTAATAACTTTTGAACTATCGCCATTACTAGTAATATAACTATTATTTGATTTATTATATCCTTTGACGCTTAAAATATTATTAAGTGCTTGATGTACATCTTCTCCAAGCGCAAAATAATAATTGCCACTTTCTAAAATATATGCTTGATTTATTTTTCTATCATAACTAGCAAGTTCATCAAAGCTCACATTAAATTTAATAATTTCTTTTTCATTTGGTTTTAATTCTTTGGTTTTAGCAAATCTAATTAAATTAATAGAGCTTTTTTCAATACCATTATTTTTATCAAACTCCGTGTATTCACCTTGATAATAAAGTTCTATGACATTTTTAGAAGCAATATTCCCAATATTTTGACTTATCACACTTATATTAATTTCTTTTTTATCATAATCAATTTGAAAATCATCAATTTTATCTATAAAACTGCTATATGTAAGTCCATATCCAAATGGGAATAATACTTCGTTTTGATAATTAAATCCATCTATAGAATTATATGAACCAACATTACTACGCGCATTACCTTCATTTAAAACACAATCTTCATATCTAGTTTCATAATACTTATATCCAACATAAATGCCTTCTAATTCTACCATATAATTATTACGTGTATCCCATTCTCCTTTGGGCTTATCTAAGTTATTAAAAACGTAGTCACCAATATTTCGAGTAGATGGATGAGACTTGTTATTATAAACATAAGTATCTGGTAATTTGCCACTTGGTGAAACTTTACCTAAAATTACATCGATAACACCATCTAGCCCATACTGTCCAACATAACCAATCCATAAACAAGCATCAATACCAAATTCATCAAGAAATCCTAATTGCATCGGATTAGATGAGTTTATTAACACTAATGTTTTAGAAAAATATCGTTTAGCAACTTTTATAACTTCCTTTTCTTTTTCTGTAATCGAAAGATAGCCGTTTTGTCCATCAAGAAAGTTTCCTAACGATAAATCATAACCTTCTCCACCAATACGCGAAATAACAATTATTGCTAAATCATTAAAATCTTTAAAAGAATTTATTACTTTTTGATCTTGATAAATACTTTTATCTGATTCACCAACACTCATCAAATATGAACTCGTTGGATTTTCCATAATTCCACTAATACGATAATTAGTGTCTAGCATATATTTGTTCCACATTATGTTATTAACTTCAATATTTTGCTTTTCAAAGCAATCTTTTAAGTTTTCTTTAGATGTTACTTTCACATCACTAGATCCTGTTCCTGTATAAACAATATCCACACTTGATCTAGATAATAATGTAACTTTACTATGCTCTTTTAAAGGTAAAATATCGTTATTATTTTTCAATAAAACTGCCCCTTCTTGTTCAACCTGGCGGCATATTTTTTGACTCTTCAATTGCGCTTCTTCAAGATTTTTAAGTGAAGAGGAAAAGAATTTTCCATGAGCAAATGAAATATCATCATTATCGTTATATATCTGATCCACTATATTGCTTTGTTCGAAAGCTCTAATTGTACTTGTAGATAATATTGCTAATAAAGTCACAAAAAATATATCTAATACAATATAAAATAATTTTTTATAATTTATCTTCTTTTTCATAATTTACTCCACTATTTCTATTTCAATTTCTTGAAGTATTTCGTATCCATTATCGGCAAGGTAACAAAGTTTATATCTTCCTTTCGTTAATTCCACTGATCTTTCTGAATTGGGATTTTTTCCAATAATATTAATTACACTTTCTATTACTTCTGGGTAGTAATAATATAAAGAACCAATCTTTCCAACTGTATCATTATAGCGATATAGAGCAATCCAATCTGTTGAATGCCCTTCTCTTTGTTTTGATTTTATAAATATTCCTTCATTAGCTTTAAAGAATTCTTTTTCTAAAGACATATAAGATATGTCATCTTTTCCGATTACACTTAGATTTTTACTTATTAATGCATTAAATCCATCATCTGCAAGATAACATATTTTATATTTACCTTTAGGTAATATTTTAATATCACTATTTTTACCAACTATATTCACAGATTTTTCATTTTCTTCACTAGGATAAAAACTAAATATTGGATTATCTTTTCCTAAAATAGCTTCATAATCAAATAAGGCAATACGGTCACGAGGATGATCCTCTCTATCAACAAATTTCACAATTATATCTTCACCTTCTAAATAATTTTTCTTAGCTAGTTCTAAAGAACATGAAGAACTTGAATTATGTTGAATATCAGGTTTAAATTCTTTAATCGTTTTAGAAGACTTACAACTTAAATAATCAATATTACCAATGGAAGAATATGTAGCTACTTGATTGCTTGATGATGCAATGCAATTAAAACTTATAATATTTTGTCCTTTTTTCAAATTACATTCAAACGCTACATCCACCATTGCATAATAGTTATAAGCTTTATTTTCATTGTCAGGCACTTTTATTGCTTCTTTATCAAAATTCACCTCTTGATCATTAATAGTAACAAAATAAATGTCACTAAAAATAAAATCCACTGGGTAAGGTGCATCATTTTTCCATTGTAAAGGATGGCTAATATGTAAAGTAAATTTCTGGTTTAAGATTTCCCCATTTGTTTCCAGTCCAAAAGATATTTCACTTCCCTTTTGGATATAACCTACCGATTTATTATTACTAATTTCTTTTTCTGCATCAGGGGAATCTACTGCTTTGCAATTATATAAATAAGCATTTTCCGCTTCAAAAATATAACTATTTTCTTCATCTTTATTACTACAAGATGTTAATAGCAAGCATAAAGTCATAAACAACATACCATTTTTACATTTGTTCATAATATCATCCTCAATTTTTCACATAAGGAATTAATATGTTAATGATAAATAGATTGCCACTATTTTTGATAAATAAATCACCATGATAGTTTTCCACAATTGTCTTGATGCTTACTAGGCCAAAACCATGATAGTCTTTATTTTGCTTTGTGGTTTTTGGTAATCCATTATCATAACTTAATTTCCCATCAAAATAGTTTTCAATATGTATTACAAGGTTATCACCAAATGTATTAACATTTAGCCTTATAAACCTTTTATCTTCTTCAACATTAAGTAAATATTCGATCGCGTTATCTAATGCGTTGCCAAATAAAGAGTATATATCATAATCTTGCATAAATGAAAGTGATGCACCATTAACAATGTATGTTAATGATATTTTGTTTTCATTACAAAATAGTGACTTCTCTGATAACAAAACATCTAAAGCATCATTACCAGTTTTAACTATTGAATCATAAATCATAACGCTTTTTTCAATTTCTTTTAAAGCCTTAGGATTAACTTTGTTTTCCGCCAAAGCATGAATTTGATGTTTTAAATCATGACATTTTATGTTGATTAATTTTATGTTTTCTTTAGCTAAATCATAGTGTTCACGATCTTCTTTCCATAAGTGTTGCACTATTTCTAATTCTTTTTTTGTTTTCTTAACTTCTTTTAGTTTAAATTGAACTACTAAAACTAATAAACAGCTTATTATGCTATAAATAAAAGTAACAATTAAGCTAATTTGATTTGTTTTAGCATCATACTTATAAATCATTATCGAATTTAATACGATTGCGGAGATAAACATAAAAACAACTAATAAAAACAACCAAGTATTAGTTACATAAAACTCTTCATCTTTTTTTAGATTTTTCTTAAACGTTAAATATAATCCTAAATAGGTAAAAATATAAAAATCAACATAAATAGCAAAAGTAAAAACTTCAAAATTAATAGTGGCTCCACTGCCATAAATATTCAAAGAATTGCCCCCATCAAATAAGGAGGCTACCATAAATGTTTGATATAAAGAATAAGCAATATGTTGCATAGAATATCCAGCAAGTCCAGAAAAAACAATGTTAATAAATGATTCTTTAAAACAAAATGCTAAAGCACATATCGAAATACCTGCAAGAAGAATAAACAAAAAAGAAATGTATAAAGCATCATAACTAATTATTGGAACAGCAAAAGAAAGTAAAATCGAAACAATAGATGCTGTTATTACTCTTAAAGCAAAATGATTTCTTCTTTTCATTTTCCATGAAAATAAAAATTCAGCAACTAGAAGCTCAACCATAAATTGTGCTTTATAGAAAAACAAAGCATTTATTTCATACATTAGTTTCCATCTCCAGATATATATTCAACAAGTAATTGCGCAAATGATTTACGATAATTTCTTGTCAAATACAAAGTCGTGTGTTTTTCATCATTAATCGTAACTGCATCACCATTAAGAGCCAAAACTCTTCTTAGATTGATTAAACAAGAATATCCTCCTGACGCAAATCCATTTTTAATGTATTCATCTTTTATTGATGATAAACTTCCCCACACATTATAATCACCAGAATCAGTATGATATACTAATTGGTGGTTATTTACTTCAATATAAGTAATAGATTTTATATCAAGTTTAAAAATATTTCCTTGCGAATTGATAACTACTTCACTATTTTTTTCATAATTTGCTTTAGTGATTGCTCTTTTTAGCATAGTAGAAAAAGAATAATAATTAATTGGTTTAACAACAAAATCAAAAGCACTAACAGAATATCCATTAATCGCATATTGATTTAAATTTGTTATAAATATCAAAACAACATTTTTATCTTTTTTTCTTAATTCAACACTAGCGTCAAAGCCATTTAAAACAGGCATGTCAATATCCATAAAAACAATATCACAATCTGATTTGTACTTTTCAATAAAAATATTTCCATTATCATAGTATTTTAATACAATTTGTTCGTCATTTTCTTTTTTATATTGATCAATAAAAGCAGTTATTTTTTCTTTGTCTTCTTTTTGATCTTCTACTATGCCTATCGTAACCATTTTTTCACCACTTTTTGAATTTTTAATATATTTTATATATTAAATATATCACATTTACATAAAATTTAAAACAATAAATACAAATAAACAATACTATAATTTGCTTAATGTATTTTATTTACTATATTTTTTGTTTATTGTATAATGCAATCAAGATAAGGAGTAATAAGAAAATGGAACAATCAAAAAGAATTGAATACATTGACACAGCAAAATTTATCGGCATAATGCTTGTGATTTTTGCTCATTGTTTAGAGGGCGGGCCAATAGTTCCTTATATTTATTCATTCCATTTACCATTATTTTTTGTTATTAACGGATTAACTTTTAGACTAAGAGAGAATGATAATTTCGGTAGCTTTCTTGTAAGAAAAATAAAAGGATATGTCATACCAATGCTATTTTTAGGTGCATTTTGCATACTTTTTGATTCTATGTTTTCCAAAATTCCTTTTACTTTTACCTATTTTATGGATAATTTTGTTACACTCACAATTCAAAGAAGAGTATTTGCTTTATGGTTTGTTGGGGCTTTGTTTTGCAGTGATCTATTATTCTATTTTGTTTTAAAAGTAAGTAAACAAAAATTATTATTTACTATTATCACATCATTAATTTTCCTAGGGATTGGCATTATTTTTAATATTGTTTATCCTAAAAGTCTACCTTGGAACTTTGATGTAAGTTTATTTGGAGTGTTCTTCGTCAGTCTAGGATATATTTTTAGAAGAAAAGAGTTAGAAAATGTATATAATTTTTGTATTAAAAAGCGTATATATAGTTTATTAATTGGATGTTTATCACTAGCTATTGGTTTGTTATTAGAATATATAAACTATAAGCATTTCAACTTACACTTAGAGATGTGGGGACTTCAATATCAAAAATATTATCTAGTTATCCCATCAGCAATATTTGGATCATTTGGTATTATTTTAATTTCTAATGCTATTACAAATAAGGTATTTGGTGAATTAGGTAAAACAACTTTAGTACTTCTTGCCTTCCACCAAACTTTATCAATGCCACTATTTAAGAATAATCTTTTTCCAGAATGGTATAGTTACATAAATTCATTACCAAAATCAGATATTAATCGTCCGCTATTTGCCTTAGTAGAAACATTATTTTCTTTAGTTATGCTTCTTCCAATACATTATTTAATTATTTATTCACCTTTAGCAATTTTTCTTAATCAAAAAATCAAACCTTTTTGGAATAAGTTTATAAGTAAAATTTTTAAGAAAGATAAAAGCTTAGAAAACCTATAAAGCAATTTTTCTATTTAATACTTAAATAGAGATACAAAAAGTGCTATACTTAATTAGGTGATTAATTATGGCATATAAAGCACTTTATCGAACATACCGTCCTTCTACTTTTGAAGAAGTTGCAGGACAAAAACATATTGTAAAAACATTAAAAAATGCACTAGCAACAAATAAAATTGCTCATGCTTATCTTTTTTGCGGCCCTAGAGGAACAGGAAAAACAAGTATGGCTAAATTATTAGCTAAGTCTTTGAATTGTGAAGAAGGATTAGGTCACCAATGCAATCATTGTTCAAACTGCTTAGCTGTTAGCGATGGATCTCATCCTGATGTTATTGAAATTGATGCTGCTAGTAACAATGGTGTTGATGAAGTACGTGATTTAATTGAAAAAGTTAAATACTCACCAATTAAAGGCCGATACAAAGTTTATATTATTGATGAAGTTCATATGATGACTTCTGGCGCTTTTAATGCTTTACTAAAAACATTAGAGGAACCACCAGCTCATGTCGTATTTATTTTAGCCACTACTGAAGCACATAAAGTACTTCCTACCATTGTATCAAGATGCCAAAGATATGATTTTTCTAAAGTAGATGATGAAGATATTATTAAACGTCTTAAAGAAATTTTTGCCAAAGAAAACATCACCTATGAAGATGATGCTTTAAAAAGTATTACTACTCTTGCTGATGGCGGTGTTCGCGATGCTTTATCTATTGCCGATCAAGTTATCGCCTATAGTGGTTCTAATATTTCTGAAAAAGATGTTGAAGATTTATTTGGATTAGCAAGCATTGAAGAAAAAGTTGATTTCTTAAATAACATCAACGAACAAAACACTAAATATGTTCTAGAAAAAATGAACAAATTTATTGAAGCGGGCGTTGATATCAAACGTTTAACTACAGATATGCTTGATATTTTAAAAGATGTTATCATTTATAAAAATACTAATGATGTTTCATTATTAATTAAATTAAAAGAAAATCAAGTGAAAGATTTTTCTAATAAAATAACAAACACAAAGGCTCTTGAAATGATAAATATTTTATTAGATGCTCAAAGTAATTATAAATTTGTTAATAACATTAGAACTTTATTTGAAATAACTTTATTAAAATTACTTAATGTGTCTTCTACTACTGATGCTAATAACGAGCCAATTAAAAGCACTAATGAAAGCTCGCTAAATAGTACTTCAAAAGAGATAAAGATTGAAGAAAAAGAAAAGCAAAATCAAACAATTGTTAGTAATCATCCTACTCAATCAATTAATAAGCAAAATGAATTTAATACAAAAATATTGGAGGACGCTAATAGTTTAAGCCAAGTTGCCACTATGGGAGAAAGAAACCAATTAACACAAGATGACTTAATTAAAATTATGGTAACTGGTAATAAAGAAATGAAAATGGCACTAATTTCTAAATGGAAAAGTTTAGAGGATTATAAATTACATCCCACATTAGGAAAATTTGCCACACTTCTTCTAAATGGTAAGCCATATGTGATGAATGAAAAAATATTAGTTCTTGACTATCAATTTGCTAATGAAGCACAAAAAGTTAATCTAATTGCTAATCAAAATAAATTATGTGAAGTAGTAAAACTAATATCTGGTGTTCAAACAAAAATATACGCTTTAAGTAGAAACGAATCTTACGATGCTTCAAGGACTTTTATGGAATTAAGACAATTATCAAAATTACCAGACATAAAAGTTGAAGATATAGAAATTAATATTAAAGGAGAATAACAAAATGAATATGCAACAAATGTTAATTCAAGCACAAAAAATGCAAAGAGAAATGCAAAAGGAGCAAGAAGCTTTAGGAAAAAAAGAATTCCAAGTTTCTAAAAATGGAATTGTCACTGTTAAAATGATGGGATCTCGTGAATTAGTGGCAATTGAAATTGCTGATGCAGGATTAGATAAAGAAGACAAAGAGTTCTTAGAATTAAGTATCAAAGAAGCTATTAACGAATGCCTTAATCAAATTGAAGAGGCTAATGAAGCAATTCAAGCTAAAATGGCTAATAGAATTCCAGGATTTTAATCATGGAAAGCCTAAAATCGCTTGACGCATTAGTGGACGAATTTAAAAAACTTCCTAGTGTCGGGGCTAAATCCGCTGAAAGAATGGCGTATTCTATTTTATCTTGGGATGAAGAAGATATAAAAGAATTCGCTAATGCTTTGTTAGAAGTTAAACATAAAATTCATCAATGTCCTGAATGCGGAATATTAACTGAAAAAGATAAATGTGATGTTTGCGCTTCTTTGAACCGTGATAGAAGTAAATTAATGGTCGTATGCTATCAAAAGGATGTTATAGCTTTTGAAAAAAGTGAAATATTCAATGGATTATATCATGTTTTAAATGGCGTCTTATCCATTCAAAATGGGGTATCTTATGAAGATTTATCAATTGATAAATTGCTTAAACGAGTAATGAATGGTGAAATTAAAGAAGTAATATTAGCCACAGAACCTACACTTGATGGAGAAACAACTGCACAATTTATTGCTAAATTATTAGAAAAATATGATGTTTCAGTTTCTAGATTAGGATATGGTTTGCCTATGGGCGGCCATTTAGATTATGCCGATTCTCTTACATTATCCAAGTCATTAGAAGGTAGAACTAAAATCAAATAAGGAGATTAATAAATATGTTTATTACATTTGAAGGTCCTGAAGGCAGTGGCAAAACAACTGTCAGTAATATTATCGAAAAACGCCTAGAAGAAATTGGTTATCAAGTTGTTCACACTCGTGAACCAGGCGGTACTCCTATTGCGGAACAAATAAGAAATATAATTTTAGACAAAGCAAACACAATGCTTGATGCTCGCGCTGAAGCATTATTATATGCCGCAAGTAGACGTCAACATTTAGTAGAAAAAGTTTGGCCTGCTTTAAAAGAAGGAAAAATTGTAATTTGTGATCGTTATATTGATTCATCTTTAGCTTATCAAGGCGGAGCAAGACATCTAGGAGTAGAAAATGTATTAAACATCAATATGTTTGCTACTGAAGGAACTTTCCCTGATATGACTCTTCTATTTGATATCAAGCCAGAAGATGGCTTACATCGAATTGCAGCAAATGCTAATCGCGAAGTTAATCGCTTAGATTTAGAAAAAATCGAATTTCATAAATCCGTGCGTAATACATTCTTAGAATTAGCCAAACAATATAAAGATCGTTATGTCATTATTGACGCATCTAAACCATTAGATGAAGTAATTGAAAATACATGGAAGGAAATTTTAAAGAAATTAGGTAAATAGTATGAAAATAGGTGCATATTTAAAGAATTATCAAAAAGTAGTATTCCAAACATTTTTGAATGCTTTAAATACTTCTCACCTTTCTCATGCTTATTTATTAATTGGTGAACAAGGTACTCCTCTTTTAGAATCTGCAATATTCCTTGCTAAATCATTAGTGTGTGATCATCCTAATCCTTTAGCGTGTGAAGAATGCTTAACTTGCCATCGTATTGATGATCGTACCTTTGCAGATTTAATTATTATTGATGGTGCTAAACAAACTATAAAGAAAGATGATATTAATCTTATTGAAACACAGTTTGAGACTAGTTCCGTCGAGAGCAAAGGCAAAATGATTTATATTATTAACCATGTTGAAAATATGACTTTAGAAGCAATTAATGCTTTATTAAAGTTTTTAGAAGAACCCGCTAATAACATTTTTGCTTTTTTAACTGCGGAAAACGAAAGCCGAGTTCTTCCAACAATTGTATCAAGAAGTCAAACACTACATTTCAAAAGTATTGATAAACAAGAAATGAAAAAAGAAGCAATTAATTTAGGCGTTGAAGTAAATGACGCTGAATTGTTATGTAATTTTTATAACAATGCCGAATTAATTAAGCAAAAGATAGATGATAAAGATTATCAAAATGCTAAGAAATCAATAGATAATACTTTAGATATATTATCCAATAACAAAAATATTGCCATTCCTAAACTTCATTCTTTAGTATTTCCTAATGTTAAAAGTAAAGAAGCAGCAAGACTATATTTAGATATGTTAACCATTGTTTTCCAAGATCTTGTTAACTTATCTATTGGTGGTAATATATTTTTAACAAGTTATGAAGATAACTTAAAAACATTAAGTAAACATTTAAAACAAATTAATAATAGTTTATTATTAATTATGACCTCTAGAGGTCAAATAGATATGAATATTAATATTGGTCTATTACTCGACCACATATTTCAAAATATATTAGGAGATGATTAATATGGATTCTAAAAAATTAGATAACAATATTCCAGTTAGTGAAGAAACTCAAAATATAAAATATGATTATTTTGTTGCTATAAAATTAAATGAATCAGCAAAAGCCTATTATTTTTCCACTAATTTTGATGATTTAAAGCCTGGAGATAATGTCGTCATTGAAACAGTACGTGGATTAGAACTTGGTAAAGTTGATTCACTTTCGCAACCAATGAGCAAATACAAATTAAGTTTAGAACTTAAACCGGTACTAAGAAAAGCAACTGATGAAGATGTGAAACAATATAAAGAAAATATTGAATTAGCAAAAAATTCTTATGAAGTTTGTTTAGAAGAGATAAAAAAATTAAATCTTGATATGCGTCTAATTACTTCTGAATATACATTAGATCGTAGCAAAGTTATCTTTTCTTATCTTGCTGATGATCGCGTTGATTTTAGAGAATTATTAAAGGCCCTAGCATCAAGACTTCATTGCCGTATTGAATTGCGTCAAATTGGCACTCGTGATAAAGCTAAAGTTGTAGGTGGAATTGGTATATGTGGATTACCTTTATGTTGTGCTACATTCTTAAATGAATTTGATGGTATTTCTATTAATCGCGCCAAAAACCAAATGCTTTCTTTAAATATTCCTAAATTATCTGGACATTGCGGCAAACTTATTTGTTGCCTTAAATATGAAGATGAAACATATACTGATTTAAAAAAAGATTTCCCAAAAATCGGTACAAGATTAATTTATAACAACGAACAATATCGCATTAGTTCTATGAATGTTCTAACCAGAACTATTAAAATTGAAAAAGCCGATGATGTACAATTTATTAGTCTTGATGAAGTTAATAAATGTCTAAAGGAAAATAAAAATGCGAATTAGAAATTTTGATGAAGAAAAAAGCATCTTATATTTAGTTGCCACTCCTATTGGAAACATGAAAGAAATGTCTCCTAGAGCTTTAGAGATATTAAATTCTGTTTCTATAATAGGATGCGAAGATACACGTAATAGTGGAAAATTGCTTACTTATTTTGGAATAAATAAAAAATTAATTTCTTGCCATGAGCATAATGAAGAACAAGCAAGTGATACTATTTTAAAATATTTGGCTAATGGAGATAACGTCGCTTATGTTTCTGATGCTGGATATCCTGGAATATCTGATCCTGGTGAGCGCTTAGTAAGAAGAGTGCTTGACGCAAATTACAAAGTTAGTGTTGTATCTGGTTCTAACGCTATGATTTTAGCTTTGCTTGGTTCAGGTTTAGATACAACCCATTTTTATTTTCATGGGTTTTTAGCAAGTAAGCATAGTATAAGAATCAAGGAATTAGAGAAACTTAAAGATAAAGAAGAAACACTTATCTTCTATGAATCTCCTCATCGCATCAAAGATACATTAAGTGATTTATTATTAATTTTAGGAAATCGCAAAGCATGTATTGCTCGTGAATTAACAAAAAAATTTGAAGAATATATACGTGACGATTTAGAAAGCCTAAATAAAATTGATGAAAACACCTTAATTGGTGAAATGGTTATTATTATTGAAGGCAAAACAACTGAAGATATAGAAATCGACATTAACGAAGTCACTAATTACGCTATAGAATTAGTTAAAAATGGATATAAAACCAAAGATGCTGCAAAAAATGCTAGTGAAAAATATCAAATAAGCAAAAATATTATTTATAACAACTTAATTGAAGCATTAAAAAAATAGTCGCAAATTGCGACTATTTTCTTATTTGTTTTACTTTAATAATTCATCAACTTGATCAAATGATCTTGTAGATAATTCCATCATTTTGCTAAACATAACTTCAAATATACTCTTATCGAATCTTGGTGTGTTATTGCTTGCTAATGTGTTAATATCTGTAGCCATAACTAAAGCCTTAACAGAACCTTCATCTTTAGATTTTTCATTTACGTTAGCGTCTTGAACAGAAATTACGTTATTAATTTGTTCATCGGCAAAAGTTTCTAAATAATTCAAACGAATTTGTGTTTCAACCATTGGAGCATCAGTCTTAATAATATCAACACGATCTCCTAATTGTTGTCTTTTAGAACCGTCTTCGTCTTTAATAAATGCACGAGCGTTATAAGCTAATCTATTAATACCATAATCTTTGATGACATCAAGTACTATTGATAATGCATCAATCATTTTTAATAAATCTTGTCTTGCTTCGCTACCAAATGCGCCTAAGAAATAATCAATACGATTATAACCAATATTAATAGCAAATGGTGACTTTCCTTCTGGATCTGCTAATCTAGCAGCAAAGTTACCATTACGATCCTTTCCAACTTGTAAATGCAATTCTTTAAAGTTTTCTGCAATTGCTCTTGATTTGGCTTCGTTTAATTCAAATGTGCCAAATAATGATAATGATTTGTCAATTAATGTATACATATTCTCATATCTCCTTAAATAGTATTATATCATTTATATATTAAATATTAAAACATTTATTTTTGTTAGTAAACTATTGATTTGTATATTTCTTTTTCATTTCGTTTACAAAAGAAGAATCATCAAAATAATTTATTTTCATTGCGGCACGAACTCTCTTAAGAGTTTCGCTAGCTTTAATGTTTGCTTTTTTAGTTCCTTCTTCAATGATTTTATAAACATCTTCAATGTGTTCTTCGTAATATTTTCTTTTTTCACGAATTGGTGTTAATAAATCTTCTAAAACGTTAAATAAGAATTTCTTACATTTCATGTCTCCAAGTCCACCGCGCTCATAGTGAGCTTTCATTTCATCAAGGTTCTTATACTCTGGAAGGAATTTTTCAAAATGTTCATCACGTGCAAAACAAGTTAAATATATAAAGACTGGATTATCTTTTGTATTGCCTGGATCTTCCACTCTTAAATGATTTGGATCAGTGAACATTGACATTACTTTTTGTTTTACCGTTTTTGTATCATCACTTAAATAAATTGTATTATTAAGAGATTTAGACATTTTTGCTTTGCCATCAATACCCACTAAACGTTGACAAGCTTTATTTTCTGGAAGCAATATTTTAGGTGTTACTAGTGTTTCTCCATAAATTGAATTAAATTTATGAACAATTTCTTGAGCTTGTTCAATCATTGGCATTTGATCTTCTCCTGCTGGTACAGTAGTGGCATCAAAAGCAGTTATATCGGCTGTTTGCGAAACCGGATATGTAAAGAATCCTGCTGGAATTGAAGATTCAAAATCACGCATAGCTATTTCACTTTTTACAGTTGGATTACGTTGTAATCTTGAAACAGTTACTAAATTAAGATAATACATATTTAATTCAGTTAAGGCTGGTACCCCTGATTGAACAAATATTGTTGTCTTATTAGGATCAATTCCCACTGACAAATAATCTAAAACTACCTCCATTAAATTATCTCTAATTTTTGAAGGATTTTCAGCATTATCAGTTAAGGCCTGAGCATCAGCGACCATAATATATATTTCATCATAGTCATTTGTATTTTGAAGTTCAACACGTCTTCTTAAACTGCCTACATAATGTCCAATATGAAGTTTTCCTGTTGGACGATCTCCTGTTAATATGATTTTTTTCATCTTTCTCACTCCTCGTAAGATTGTTTATAACTCAAACACGAGTTAATTATACTCCTTTTTGAAATATAGAAAAAGATGTTATTTATTCATAATCATATTTATTAAACAAAAAAAATTCTAACATGCTATAATAATTTAGAAAACAAGGAGAACAGTTATGAAAATTACTATTGTAGGAATTGGATATGTAGGATTGTCATTAGCAGTACTTCTATCAACAAAACATTCAGTTGTTGCTATTGATACTGATAATAAAAAGATTTCCATGATTAATAATAAAGAGTTTGATTATTTAAATAAAAATAAATTAAACCTAGTAGCAACAAGTAATAAAGAAAAAGCTTATACTAATTCCGATTTGGTTATTCTAGCTCTTCCAACTAACTTCAACAATGAAACATGTGCCTTAGATACATCTATTATAGAATCTGTATTAAAAGATATTAATCAATATAATAAAAATGCCATTATAGTCATTAAATCAACAGTTAATATTGGATTTAGTAAATATATTGCTAGTGTCTATCCTCAAATGCATTTTTTCTTTTCTCCCGATTTTTTAAAAGAAAATACCGCTATTCAAGATTCATTCTATCCAAGTAGAATTATTGTAGGATATGTTAATAAAATGGATAAGGATATGGCTAATAGCATAGCTAATTTATTTTTAAATTGTGCAGAAAAAGAATGTGAAATTTTAATAACTGGCAGTTTAGAAGCCGAATCTATTAAACTATTTTCTAATACATATTTGGCAATGCGTATTAGTTACTTCAATGAACTCGATACTTTTGCAGAATTAAATAATTTAAATACAAAAGATATTATTAAAGGAGTCTGTCTAGATTCACGCATTGGAGATTTTTATAATAACCCTTCCTTTGGTTATGGTGGATATTGTCTTCCTAAAGATACAAAGCAATTAAAATCGACTTATAAAAACGCTCCAGAAAATTTAATATCATCTATTGTAGAGTCTAACAATACTCGCAATGAATTTATAACTAATCAAATTATTAATTCCTTAAATTCTTCTAATGATATTGTAGGAATATATCGTCTTACAATGAAAAAAGATTCAGACAATTTCCGTTTTTCTGCAATAAAAAAAGTGATTCAGCAATTACTTGATAAAGGTATTAAAGTAATTATATATGAGCCACTTATTAATGATGATAATTTTATGAATGCAAATATTATAAAAGATTTAGATTCATTTAAAAAACAATCTAGCATTATCGTTGCTAATCGCTACGATAAAGATTTAAATGGTGTACAAACAAAAGTATACACACGCGATATATTTAATCGCGACTAGTACTAATCACGAAATTGGAGTCTATAGAATTCACTATATACTCCATTTTTATTTAATAACTCTTCGTGAGTTCCTAGTTCTTTAACTTGACCTTCCATAATCACTGCAATTTCTGTAGCTGTTTTTATTGTCGATAAACGATGCGCAACGACAATAGTAGTCCTGCCTTTGCTTAAACGATCTAAAGCACGTTGAATAGCAATTTCTGTTGTATTATCTAAAGCCGAGGTTGCTTCATCTAAAATTAGAATAGATGGATTCTTTAAGAATACTCGAGCAATCGAAATTCTTTGTTTCTGCCCGCCTGATAATTTTACGCCACGTTCGCCAACAAGTGTATTAAATCCATTAGGTAGAGATTTAATAAAATCATAAATATCGGCATTTTTGCTTGCTTCAATTAATTCTTCTTCTGTTGCATCTAATTTACCATAAATAATATTCTCTCTTATTGTGCCATTAAATAAGAACACATCTTGTTGAACAATACCAATATGTTCTCTTAACGATAAAATATTTAAATCATTTAAATTATGACCATCAATAAATATATCACCACTACTGATACGATAAAATGCCGGAATAATGTGACATATAGTAGTTTTTCCTCCGCCTGAAGATCCAACTAAAGCCATTGTTGAACCGGGTTCAATTGTTAAACTTACATCATGTAAAATTTCTTCACTTGATAAATAATTGAATGAAACATTCTTGAATTCTATTTTACCAGTTACTTTTTCTAATACTTCACCATTTAAGTTTAAATTTTCTTCTGGTTGATCCATAATTTCAATAAATCTTTGGAATCCCGCCACTCCGTCTTGAAGTTGTTCCATAAATCTAATTAATGTAGAAATAGGAGTTAAAAATAAAGTCAAAGAAGTTAGAAAAGTAGCAAAATCAGGAGCGTTAATTTTACCATTAATTAAAAATAAACCACCAGCAACAATGACAATTACATTAAAAGCATCAGTAACAAATTGAGTTGTTGACATAAATTGTGCCATATATTTAAAAACACCGCATCTTGCTTTTTTAAACTCTTCATTATAAACATTAAATTTTTCTAATTCTTTTTGAGAATTATTAAATGCTTTTGTGACTCTAATACCTGTAACACTACTTTCTACAGAAGCATTAATTTTTGCTATACCTTCTTTTGACTTTTTGAATGCATCAAGCATTTTTTTCCTTAATATCACAGAAATAACAATTAAAATAGGTACACATGCAAAGACAATCAAAGTTAATTGCCAATTAACAAATACCGCTAAATAAACAAATGAACCAATTATTGACATACCAGAAATAAAGAAATTTTCTGGACCATGGTGTGCTAATTCAGAAACATCCATTAAATCCACAGTTAAACGCGACATAATTTTTCCTGATTCATGTTCGTCATAAAAAGAATAAGGTAATTTTTGTAATTTTTTAAATAAATCTTCACGCATTTCTGCTTGCATATCAACACCAATGATATGTCCATAATATTGGACGAAATAACGTAATAACATTCTTACTACATATATAAGTAGTAACAAAAGTCCCGATATTACAACTGCTTTTACATTAGCGTCAGGAATATAATTGTTAAGTAATTTTCTTGTTACAATAGGATATCCTAAACCAATTAATGAAATAAAAAAAGACGCTAGCATATCCATTGCAAACATAAATTTATGTTTAGAGTAATAATGCACAAATCGTTTAAGCATAATAATTACCTCCTAAAATAAAAGCGCCATTTAAGGCGCCTTTATTATATATTAAATTTTATAAATTTAAAAGTAAGATAATTATTCCAATTTCTTGAACAATTGTTCCTAAAACACAAAATATATGAAATATAGAATGGAACCATTTTTTATTATGGCCAATACCATAAAAAATAACACCTAGTGTATAAATGATTCCACCAATTAATATAAATGAAAATGCTTCAAGAGACAAAATATCAATAATATTCGGAACTAAAATTAAAGCCCATCCCATGATTAAATATAAAAACATTGCAATAATTAATACTTTCTTACTTGATAAATCATAAGCGTTTAACAATATGCCAATTAATGCTCCTATCCATTCGATAAGTAAAATTATTAAGCAAGTAGTAGAATCAAGAGACATAATTGCGATTGGTGTATATGTTCCAGCAATTAAGACATAAATAGTACAATGATCGACAATACGCGCGACTTTCTTTTTATAAGTATTAGGATTCATACCATGATAAATGCTCGATGCTAAATACAAGAAAATAATTGTTAATGAATAAACAATTAATCCTATCGTTACCCCAGCACTTAAATGTTTGCTTATCGCTAATATAATAAATAAAATTAATGAGCCAAAACCAATGACCGCTCCGATAGCGTGGCTAACAACATTAAATAGTTCTTCGCCTTTAGAATAAACTGGCATCCCCATTTTTTCAATTTTTTGTTTTGACATAATATCGCCTCCACCAATAATATAAGTAAGAGGCATAGAAATAGCACCCTATTATAAAAGTTTCATTTCTATTATAAAAAAAAGCAGTCTCTTTAAAAGAGAATTGATAAAAAATGCATTATATTTTATACTATTAGTGGTGATTATGATGAATGAAGTAGAAATAAGAAAGAATTTTTCTAACAACTTAGTCAGACTAAGAAAATTAAAAAAATTAAATCAAAATGATTTAGCAAAAGAATTTAATTACTCTAATAAAGCAATTTCAAAATGGGAAACAGGAGAAACTATTCCTGATATTGTCGTTTTAAAACAAATTGCTGACTACTTTCAAATCACTTTAGATGAACTAATAACAAGCGAAAACATATGTAAAGAAAAAGAAAAGCGAAAAAAAAGAAAGCTTATTACCTATGCTTCTGCTGGTTTAAGCTATCTTGTCGCGGCAATTGTTTTTTTGATTTTAGAAATTTGCCACGTTCCAAATTCTTATTTGTGTTTTTTAATTGCTATCCCTACTAGCGCTATTGTATTAATAGTATTTACTAAACTCTGGTTTGAAAAAATATATTTATTTTTCTCTATACTAATTCTTATTTGGTCCTTATTTTTAATAGTGCTCATAATATTACCAAAAACTTTTATCATACCAAGTATTATAATC
The DNA here is from genome assembly GCA_934140155.1 of uncultured Bacilli bacterium. Classification (GTDB taxonomy): domain Bacteria; phylum Bacillota_I; class Bacilli_A; order RFN20; family CAG-826; genus RUG131. The sequence goes on from CAKPBC010000002.1 coordinate 226,341, forward strand.
GCTATTATTTTAACAATTCTTTTTGCAATATTTTTAAAAATTGATAAGAAATAGACTACTTGTTTTTATAATTCTCTTTTATATATTTGAAGGTTTCTTTTTCGCCTTTTTCTTTTAACATTTTTAACCAGCTTTCCATAATCTTACTGCTTTCAGGATGCATTCCCGCTCTAGCAGTATGGCTCATAAAGTAATCATAAGCGCTGCCATCATTATATTTTTTGCCTAAATATACTTTGGAGGCCGCAATTCGGTCACATAACATTTCCTTTAAATACTTTATTGGTATCGGTACTGGACCATATAAGTGTGTGTCATTATTAACATCAATCCAATATTCATAATGATGTTTATTGCGTCCTTTATGATGCATCCATGCTTCCGAATATCCTTTTACTTCACGTTCTCTATCATTTGGACTTCTCGTCCCTTGATAGTATTTAGAGCCATTAAAAAATTCAGTTGGAGAATATTTGGATAAATCATGTCTTAAACCTTGAAAGCCTATGCCTAGCTTAAAGCAATAATGCATTACAATATGGCGATGTTTGGTAATAGTACAAAAATGTTTGAATATATGCATATATTTTCCTCCTAAAATAATTTTTAACAATTTTAGCCATTAAATTAATTATTAGTTAATCAATAATAATGTTTGGTGATAGTATGAAGAAAAAATCAATCAAAGAATATGCCGAGATGAGTTTTCTAACAAGACGAAAAAATGATTTAAATGAACTTGCTGAAGAAGACATAATTTATGAGGAATCTCAAACTGGCCCGCAAGAAGAACCAACTTTAAAAGAGATAAGATTAAATTTAAAATATATTGAAAAGAAAATGAAATTTAATAATTAGCTCCTAATATTTCTAGATACATTTGCTTTAATGTTTCTTTAGAAATACTTACTGGAAAGTTCTTTAATCTTTCTACATTAATTGCATCTACAATTTCATTAAGTCCTTTTTCATTATATTCTAATGGCTTAATAAAATCGTATTTGTGTAATAGACTAATGAACTTAGCAATTGATTCCTGATTATTTTGACATACAAAAGACTTATTAATCAAATCAAGACTATTTCTTAAATATTTTTTGCCCCGTGCATCAAAAGTATTTTTATAGTTACTAACTAGATAATGCCATGTTTTAGGCAAAGCAAGCGCTACAGCGTGGCCATGAGCAAGTCCATATATGCTTGTTAATTTATAACTCATTGCGTGTGCTGCGGTTGTTTTTGTAATATTAATAGCCTTACCTGCTAAATTAGATGCCTCAATCATCTTTTTAGAAGATTTAACATCTCCATTAAGATAACCATCTTCATTTTCTAATATTAATTTGATAGCTTTTTTAGCATAAGTCTTACTTTGTAAAGTGGAATTTACTGACCATATCGATTCAATTGCTTGACATAAAGCGTCAAGTAAAGTTGATTTCTTTTGATAAAGAGGCAATGATAAAAGCAAATGATAATCAAGTATAGCAATATCAGGTAAAATGATATCATCATGAACAGATTGTTTTTTACCTTCAAAATAAATTACTGCAAAGTGCGTTGATTCACTACCAGTTCCTGCAGTTGTTGGTATCGCAATGTGTTTTAAGTTAATGTATTTATGCTCTTGTGTTAAATAATTTTTATTTTCATCCATCATAGAAAATAACTTAACACATTTGGCTACGTCAATTGCGCTACCTCCACCTAAAGAAACAATAGAATCACAATTATTATCTTTAAATAATTTCAAAGCATTTTCTACTTCTTCATATTTAGGATTAGCGTCAAAATTATCAAATAAAGCGTAATTAATATTATGACTATGCAATAATTTTTCTATTTTTGTTCTTAAAAATTTAGACACAACAACTAAAGGATTATGTAAATTATATTTATTTAAAATTACTGGTAAATTGTTAATGTTTTTTATGATTTCTTGTTCTTTAAAATCTAAGTTTCTAATTTCCGAACTAACTTTTTCATAGTCATCAACATTATCAATTTCGTTAATATAATATTTTTCATAACTTATTGGGAAAATATCTAATTTATCAGAAACTTCATTTAATGCATTTTCAGCATAAACATTGACATTATCCGCTAAAACAAATTCTTCTACTTTATCCATCCAAACCTTTAAATCATTTTTAGTTAATTTATATAAAGGTTGAAAAGTATAACAATTATCATCAAAAATATGAATGGATACTTCTTTTAATTTATTATCTACTATTCTACCTTTAAAATCTTTTTCTGGTAAAGGTATTTTTTTATTTATTAAACAAGTCGATTGATGTGGATCATTAATAATAGCTAATAATAATTTCTTATTAAAAACCAAATCACCATGAAGCATTAAAAAGTCATCATCTAAAAATTCTTTAGCTAAATAAAAAGAATAAATATAATTTGTTTGATCATATTTATCATTATGTACAAAAGTAAAATGCATGTTTTGATATGCTTTTTTACTTGTCACTTCTTTTAATTGTTCTTCATATGGACCAGTTGTAATAACAACATCTTTGATACCTACATCATTTAATAAACGTAGTTGTCTTTCAAATATGGCTTCGCCATTTTTAAGCTTAACCATACATTTAGGAGAATGTTTTGTTAATTCTCCCATTCTTTTTCCAATTCCAGAATTAAATATTAATGCTTTCATTTAATTTGCACCTAGTTTCTTCATTAATGCTTTCTTATTTTCTAAAGGTGTTTTGGTTGGTCTACCTAAATCAGCACGTGAACCAGTTTTAGTATGTAATACTAATGCTACACTAGTTTCGTGTTTCATTTTTTCTATATATTCTTTTATTTCTTCTTCAGATTCCGCTACATAAACATTTTTAAATCCACAACTTCTTAAAATACATGGAATATCAAGTGTTTTAGAACATGTTGGTTGTCCGCCTACTGATTCATGTGCAGAATTATCATTTAAAATATATTTAAAATTATTAGGTATATTAGCGCCAATTACACCCATTCCGCCCATATGCATAATAAATGAACCATCGCCATCAATACACCAAACATTATGTTTAGTTCCTATTGCCATACCATAAGCAATAGATGCTGTGTGTCCCATTGATCCTACGGTTAAGAAGTCATTATCATGTCCGCTTTTTTCTTGTTCACGTATTTCAAATATTTCACGAGAAGTCTTACCAGTTGTAGAAACGATAAAATCTTCATCGGCTAAAGAATCAATAATTGCTTTTAAAGCTTCTTCTCTTGTCATTTTATATGGCGATACTTCTTTATTTAGCTTAAATTCACTAAATAAACCTTTTTGAATAATTAAAGCATATGGTTTATTTTCTTTTTTCATATACATAACAGCTGTTTCAAGTTGTTTTTCATAATCATCATTTAGTATCTCATATTTAATACCTATTACATCTAATAAAGATAAAGTAATTTTACCTTGTTTTACATGTTGAGGTTCATCATGCTTTCCTGGTTCTCCACGCCATCCAATAATTAATAACATTGGAATAGAATAAACTTCTTCATCTGCTAAAGAAACTAAAGGATTTACTGCATTACCTTCTCCTGAATTTTGCATATATACTACACCAATTTTATTAGTGGCTAAGTGATAACCTGCACACATTGCTACAGCGTTACCTTCGTTTGCGGTAATAATATTTTTTTCACTTGGCGTTTTTTCTTTTATACATGCACATAAATTAGCAAGTAAAGAATCTGGAACTCCCGCAAAAAAATCAATATTATTATCTAATAGTTTTTGATAAAAATCACTTGTGTTAATCATATAATTACCTCTATTGCTTTGTTCCTGGAATCAAAGACAATACTTCTTTAATAGAAATACAATATTCTTCGGAAGCTTCTTTAGAACGATGGTTTTTCAAAATAGATTCGCCACATTTTTTCATAGCTGGATAAGCACTTCTTAAGAAATGGTTAGCGTAAATAATAATATTGGCGCCCCAAGCATGTAATTCTTCATCTTTAAATTGATTATAAGATGTTGGAATTACGACAACTGGAATAGTCTTAGAATATTCTCTAAATTGACGTAAAAATTCTTTAATTTCCGCACCATCTTTTTCTTTGGAGTGAATGACAATACCGTCCGCTCCACCAACTTCAATATATATTTTGGCGCGTTTTAAAGCATCTTCGATACCATGTCCAGCAATCAAAGATTCACATCTTGCAAAGATTAAGAAATCTTTTGTAATTTGAGATGTTTTACCTGCTTTTATTTTCTTAGCAAATTCATAAGGATCATCTAAAACTTGTTTTGCATCTGTTCCAAATAAAGAATTTTGTTTTAAACCAGTTTTATCTTCAATAATAACTGCGGATACGCCTAATCTTTCTAGTGTACGAACATTATAAGTAAAGTGTTCAATTCTTCCACCAGTATCACCATCTAAAATAATAGGTTTAGTGGTTACTTCCATTATTTCTTCAATAGTTCTAATTCTTGAAGTTAAATCTACTAATTCAATATCCGGTTTTCCTTTAAATGTTGAATCACATAAAGAAGAAACCCACATAGCGTCAAATTCTCTAACGTGTTCATTTTCTTCTATTTTAGTATTTTCGACTAATAAACCAGTTAATCCGTTACTTGCTTCCATGACAGTTACATATGGTTTAACGGCAAGCATTCTTTTTAATTTAGCGCGTCTATTATCGGGAGTGTTAAACATCTTACGATATTCTTTTTCTAAAGTTGTACATGAAATATCACGAGTATATGGTATTTCAATGAGTTTTCCGCCCCATTCCGCTAATGTGTCAATAACATTTTGTCGAATATTACTTTGTATACCAGATCTCCAATCATCGCCATGAACAACATAATCCGGTTTTAGCATTTTTAAATTGTCTGTGTAATTTAATGTTTTTTGAGGAATAACTTCTACAACACCTTTAATATTTTCAAAAATTTTCTTTCGATCATCATATGGTAGTAATGGAAGTCTTTTATAACTAGAAATAGCTTCATCTGTTAATAAACCAATATAAACATCTCCTAGTTTTGTTCCTTCATTTATAACGTTAATATGTCCATTATGTATCAAGTCAGCGCTCATTGCGATATATACTTTTTTATTCATTGCTTGTTACTCCTTTATATTTTATTTGATTAGTGTTACACCTAAAAATGGTAACTTATTAATTTTTATTTTTTCAACTGATTGATATAAATCTGCTAAGATTGTTTTGTCTTTTTTAGCAACTAATAAAGATACGTCAATAACTTTATTTAAAGCAAATAAATCATTGTTAACTCCTAATGGTGTTACTAGTAAAATTATATAGTCGTATGTTTTTTTAGCATTCTTTATAAGCTCTTCAAAGGCTTTAGAATGCAATTCTTCGGCACTAAATTTTGTTTTTTTAGAAAACACAACATCAATACCATTGTTTAATTTTATTATTTCCTTACTATCATCTTTTATTTCTTCATCAAGACTAGCAAGTAAATCTTGTAATAATGGTTCAATATAGTTAGTTTCAATTACAAGAGCTTTTTTATTATTATCAACGTACGCTTTAGCTAAGTAATAACTAAGAATAGTTTCATAAAAATAATCAGAAACAGAGGTAATAGCAATAATTTTTGACCCTTGAGCAAATGTTTCAATATTATTAGTTAATTTTATAACGGAGTCTTCAAATGATTTTTTATTAAATTTTTGAATGAATTTCAATTCTTTTTTATTCATTTTCTTCACCCCTCGTTTCAATTTTAAATGTCAAAATGTCTAAATCTTGTAATTCATGAGTTGAATTAATTTTATATTTATAACATCCACTTGCTAAAGCAAAGATAACTCCTAAGCCTAATCCCGCAGCAGAAAATAATGCCATTTTTACGATTGGTTTAGTGATTGCTGTAGGATTACTTGCTTCATGATGAACAGCAAATTTTGTTAATTTTGCTGTTGTCGACGTTTCATCATTAAAAGTTATACATGCTTGTTTTAACACGATATTTAAAATTGTGCTTGTAATATTATCATTTTTATTACGAAAACTAATATCAAGAATATAAGAGCTATAAGATGTCGGTTTTTCTTGAATAACAATACCATTTTCAATATCTTTTATTGATATAGTTTTTCCTTTATCTGTAATATCTTTACTTTTTAATTCTTCGATAACTAATTGAGGAACCTTTGCTTTAACAACATTAGAAAAAGCATTATAAATATTATCATTTAAAGTTTCTGCAACTACCGAACCTGTTGATTCATAAGTTGGAGCATAAAATTTATAAGAATAAACCGCTCCTATTATTGTAAAACATACAAAGAAATATATAATCGTTAATATTTGTCTTTTTAATGTTACTAACAACATTTTAAAAGTAAAATTATATTTGTTTTTACTTTCATCCATTTGTTAACACCTTCCATTCAAGTACCTTATTTTAACATAAAATTAAATTATATAAATAATTTAATCGCATATTTTATTATAAGTTAATATTTTTTAAATAAAATTCATATAATCTATTTATTTCTTCGCTAATCTCATATCCAGCATTTTTCATAACTAATGATGATTCTTCTCTATTACGATTTATATCATTTTTAATAATCGTAGTCGCCCAAGACTTAGGAGAATCTTTTAAATCAAGTAAAAAACTTTGTTTATGGCAAACCACAATTTCATTAGAAACATTGTTAGAAAAGTAACATGGTAATCCAGCCGCTTGAGCCTCAATACCAACAAATGGTAATCCTTCAAATAAACTAGGTAACACAAAAACATCAAAAGCTGAATAAAATTTTGAAGTATCATCTTGATAATTGGCAAATATAATTTTATCTATAATTCCTAATTGGCTTGCTTTTTCTTTTACTTTTTCCATTAATGGTCCTACTCCCACTAATAAAAGGCGAGAATTATTATTTTGTAATAGAACTTCCTTAAAAACATCTAATAAAAAATAATGATTTTTTACTTCTATGAATCGTCCAATATGTCCAACCACAAATTCGTCTTTATCAATTCCGTATTGATTTCTAATGGCATTGCGATTAATCGTATTATAAGCGAATCTATCTATCTCAATAGCGTTTTTAATAATTATTGGTTTGTTTGTTTTTGTATATTTTTTCTTAAACATCCATTTGCTCGCCGAGTTAGAACAAGCCATATAATAATTTGCGTACTTGCATGTTGGATTAATAAGCGTTTTTCCAAATAATGTTTTTATAAAATTATTTGTTTGAAAACGATCACTATGTACATGCTCAATACGCACTTTAACATTATTTTTTTTAGCAGCTTTTAAAGGAATAGCAGATTTAGATGAAGAATGGCAATGTAATATATCAAAATGATGATTTTTAAAAAGTTTATCGCATGCACGGAAACATTTAAGAGGATGTTTCACTAAACTAGGAATTTTATAAATAGTACAGCCGTAACTAGCCATTACATCTTCTAATACTTCTTTTTTGTCTGACTCAAATACTAAGAATGAAACGTCTAAATTATTATGTAAATGCTTAACAATTTCTAATAATAGAGATTGTATTCCACCATGTTCCAAGCAATCAACAAAGTACAATACACTTATTTTATTATTCATTTATAATTCCTTCTTTCTTAGTAGAAAATAAAGATTTTATTGTCTCATAAAATATCTTATCTTTTAAGAGTAAAAGCAACAAGAAATAAATAGCAGCACCACCAAGTATTTGAATAATGGTTGCCAATGCTCCTTCTAAGACTTTGCCAATAAAATAAACAAGAACAAACATGATAAAAGCGGAAATAATATATTTATATATATTTTTCAAAACTTCTTTTAGATTTAAATAATGATGCTTTTGCGCATAAATTACAAATAATATCAAAACTAACAATTCAGCGCAAATTGAAGCAATAGATGCTCCGATAGAATCAAGAAGTGGAATTAGTATTGCGGTTAATACACAATTAAACACAGCGGCAATAACTTCAGCAACATTAGATTTAGATTGTAAGCCAAATGGTGTATATATAATTGATCCGATACACATTCTTAAAGCCATTATTATTACCACTGGTGCTAATATCATTAAAAGTATCGCCACTTTTTCATATCCTTCTCCTAAATACCATGGAACAAAATTATTAGCAATTCCAATAATTCCTAATGCGATTGGCAAAGATAATCCGAAAACAAAAGATAATGAATTTGTAATTTTATCATCAATTTCTTTTTGATCTTTTTTCATAAATAAATATGATATTCTTGACCTTATTACTACATTGTAGGCATTAAATAATGTGGCACAAAAAGCCACTATTTGTTGAGCTTTTTCATAATATCCTGTTTCTTCTTCACTACTTAATAGTCCCAAAAGTACTTTGTCAATTAAAGAATAAAATTGATAAGCAATTGTTGGAACAAAGTACATCAATATATCTTTAAAATGTCTTTTAATGTTTAATTCCGATATCTTAACTTTATTCACATATTTACCAATATTCATCCATAAAACAACTTGTCCTAATAGTGATGATAAAGATAATATCAACAAATAAATCCACAAATCATCTTTATTATGCACTAATAATAAAACTAAAACAGCCCCAATAATTTTAAACATTAGATTTTTAAGCGCTAATCTTTTAAATTTTTCTAATCCTTCATAAAGCCAACTGATATCAATAATAGATGACAAAAAATATGGTATTTGGATGATAAAAAACATTACATATTTGTTTAATAATAAAATTGTTAAAAGAAAAATCAAAAAAGAAAGCATTACAAAAATAAGTCGAAGAATAAATATCTCCCAAAAAATTTTAGAATACTCATCTTTGTTATCTAAATTCATAGCAATTTTTCTTTGAGCATGGGTGGAAGTTCCTAAAGCACCTATTAAGGTAAACATTGTAATAAGCGAATAAGTATAACTATATATACCCGTGCCAGAAGATTCTAAAGCTCGCGCCATAATTGGTGTTAAAAGTAATGTAATAATTGATTCAATAACCACTACAACCATATTAAATATATAGTTCTTTTTTAAATCAGATAACTTGGACATACTATGCACCAACGCCACTTTCTTTAGGTACTATGTAGTAACTAGTTTTTTCTATTTGTTCTTCTTTTACATATTGATTATTTTTAGCAGCAATCATACATAACAAAATAACAAAATTAGTAACATCTTCATGATAAAGTGCTAAAGAAAGGGAAAAGAAAACAAATATAATAAGCAACATCAAATCATTCAAGTTGCTATAAGATTTACAATATTTTGTAATTATTCTGTAATAAATATATAGTAAAATAACCATTCCTAATATTCCATAAGAACAAACCATTTCTAAAATTAAATTATGTGTTATTATTGGCATACCTTCAATAGTTTTAATAGGAACATTAAAAAACCATTGATAACTTGATAAACCTGCACCAAACATTAAATTAAAAGGATGATTAAATAAAGCAGCAAAATAATACTTAAAAATATCTGTTCTGCCAGTTGTTATTTCACTTAACGATGATCCTTTTTCATTAAATCTATCAATAACTTTAAAAACAAGTTCTCTAGTCTTTGGAACAGCCATAATAAATATACACATTGCTATAACCACTCCAAAATATATACCAAATTGGCGCATGTCTTTAGAATTAAAAGCAATTAATAAAATTAGCCAAATAATAAATGTTAAAAAATATGCTTTTGATAGCATCATAGCGCCCGCAACACCACTTATAGAACTTAATGCAAGTATAAATAATTTAACTAATTTATTTTCATAAATGCTATTTTTGCAAAGGTTTTTATTTAAGATAAGATAAAATCCGCCAACTAAAGCTAGTAAACAATAAAAACTAAATGTATTTGCATTACACGAAGATAAAGCCCCACCTATTTCTCCTCTAGTAGTGGAATTAATATCTACTCCAATAAACTGAATAATAGTGCCAACACTAATAATTGCAGTTCCTAAGCAATAAGCAAATAAAGCAAATTTTTTATCAAAATTAAATTCTTCATCTTTCATAATTGTAAAAGACAAAAATAAAGTTAATACCCACTTAATGGTATAGGTGAAAGATGTATGCCCCACATATATTTGCCAAAAAATATCCACTCCGAATAAAACTGCTACAAGCATTATTATACGAATATCAAATTTTTTGCCGACAATTATCATATGAAATAGTGTTAATAATGAAATAACATTATAAAAAGCAAAATTAAATACATATATGTATAAATAGAATGGAATAAAGAAAAGCAAAGCATATATCTTTTCTTTTAAAGGAAACAAGAAAAGCAATATACCCATACAAATAGAAATAATGTTTGAGGGCATTATTAATCCATTATATTTAAGCACAACATATAAACATGTTAATAAAACTAATAACACCCAACGAGTTATTTTTTGTTTCATTTTCTTTTCACCTCATTTCTTTTAAGGTGATCAAAATATATTTTTTCATATTCTTCAGCGATAATTTTCAAATCAAAATTTTTAGCATTTTTCTTAGAATTAGTAGCAAAATAATCATATTTTTCTTTATTCTGCATTATTAGTTTCATCGCATCAGTTAATTGATTTTCATTTACATCCACCAATACTCCGTTATCAGTAACTACATCTTTAACTCCACCTACATTAGTGGAAATAATTGGAAGACCAATCGACATAGCTTCTAAAATTGTCATTGGTAATCCTTCATAAGTTGAAGACAAAACAAAAGCATCTGCTTTATTTAAAAAGCATTCTACATTACTTACATTTCCAATATATTTTACATAGTTTTCGATATTTAATTGTTTTGTTAATGAAAATAATTCTTCTTTTAATTCACCATCACCAATAAATATCAAAGATACATTTTTATTATAATTAACAATATTACTAAATGATTTTAAAAGCAAAGATTGATTCTTTTGCGGAGACATTCTTCCTATTGTAATAAATGTAAATTTATCATGTACTTCTTTACAAGAAACAAATTTAGAAGTGTCAACAGGGTTATAAATAGTAACTACATTTTTTAGTTTATATAATTCTTCTATTTGACTAGTTATTATAGAAGATATTCCAACTGGATAAGCATATTTATGTTTAAATAAAAATCGTAATATTTTTTGTCCGGTTTTTGTGGACTCATATACTGGCATATTATGCATTGTATGAATAATCTTTACATGATGAACTATTGCATAAGTCATTACATAAGGATATGTATGTAAATGTGTATGAATTATTTGTGGCTTAATAATTTTTAAAAGTTTGTACATTTTTCTTAAAGCACGAAGCGACATACCTTCATTTTCATTAAGTGAATAAATTTTGATATTTTCATCAGTAACAATATCCAAAACTCTTCCAGAATCCAAAGAATGATTAACAATAAAAGAAACATCAAATATATCTTTATTTAATGCTTTTGCTAGTTGCGCTGCCATAGTTTCAGCGCCACCCATATTAGTTGTAGGAATACATATTGCTACTCTAATTTTTTCCATTACTATTAACCTTTCTAAATTATTTTAAAATTTCTTTATAAATTTTAAGTAATTTATCTCCTTCTACTGTTATATCATATTGTGATTTTAACATATTCTCGTGATTTTGTATGCGATTGCTTGGTAAACAATTTACTATTTGTCTAGCCCAAGTAGCGGGTGATTGCTTTAAAGATAAAAAATATACATTTTCATTCACTTGAACTTCTCTAGTAATATTCTTAGAAAAGAAAACATTTAAGCCCATTGCTTGAGCTTCAATACCCACAACTGGAAGACCTTCATAAATGCTTGGTAAAACAAAATAGTCCATAATTTGATAATATAATTCTACATCCTTAACTGTGCCAATAAACAAAACATCTTTTGCTAATGTTAGTTTTTCCACTTTTTGTTTTATTTTATCTAAATAAGGTCCATCGCCAATTAATAATAATTTACAACTTGGATTAATTTGTTTTATTTCTTTAAATATATCAATTAAGAAAGCGTGATTTTTTTGTGGGACAAATCTTCCAATGTTTCCAATTACTAGGTCGTTATTATCAATATTTAACTTATTTCGCATTTCTATGCGCTTATTATTATCTGGGGCAAACCGCGTTAAATCGATAGCGTTATTAATAATAATTACTTTCTTATCATCAACTACTTTATTTCCAAAAAGCCATCTAGCGGATAATTCTGAACAAGCGAATAAATGCGTGGCATATTTTTTAGAAAATGGTCTTAAAATATTTTTGATTAATGTTTTTAACCATTCTTTCTTATTCGCAGTTGAATGTGAATGAGCAATACGTACTTTAACATTAGCTTTTTTAGCCGCTAAAAGAGTAAAAACACTTAAAGCATTCATATTAGAATGAACAATATCATATTTGCCTTTAATAAACAATTTTTTTAATGTGTGAACATATTTAAAAACATTTGCGTAATGTGGAATAATTATTACATTCCCGCCTAATTCTTTGATTTTATCTTCATCAATAATTGGACAAGTATTTTCTACAAAAAAGTCAAAAGTAACTTGGCTTCGATCAATGTTTTGATACAAATTCATAATCATTGATTCCACGCCTCCCGCTTTAGCGGTTCCTATTACTTGGGCTACACGAATCTTATCCATTCTATTTAGCGCCTTTTCCCTTAAATATCGCTGGTATTGTTAATAATACAATTTTAACATCAAACCAAAATCCTCTTCTTGGTAAGTAGTAAAGTTCCTCTTTTTGGCGTTCTCCACTTTCATAAGTTGCTAATGAGCGATCTTTTACTTGCCAATAGCCTGTTAACCCTGGTTTTACTTTCATTAATTGGTTTTGCTCATATTCGGTAAAATTACTTTCTAATTCTTGTTTAGTAATTGGTCTAGGCCCAACTAAAGATAAACTACCACCAAGAATATTAAATAATTGAGGTAATTCATCTAATGATGTTTTGCGTAAAAATTTACCCAGTTTAGTTACACGTGGATCATCATCTAGCTTTCTTTCCTTTTGCCATTTCTTTTTTTGATTTTCATCTAAATATTTATCTAAATTTGTTTCCGCATCAGAAAACATTGTTTGGAATTTATATATACGAATTTTCTTTTTATTTAAGCCCATTCTTTCATCTTTAAAAATTACTTGTCCATGTGTCGATATTAAAACAAGCAATGAAATAATAGGAAAAATTAATGTAGCCATTAAAAATACTATACTTATAAAAGAAACCACGATATCTAAAACTCTTTTGAAAAAAAGATAAGTTTTACTTCCTTTAATTACTATTTCTTCATCAGTATTTTTAGTATCAATACTTTCTATCTCTTTTTTCATCTGCTCTTCTTTGACCATAAATGCCCTTTCTTTATTGTAAAAATAATAAAGAATGTTTAAATAAAATTTTCGTTAATTCATAACAAATATTATAATTACAAAATAATTATAATATATACACTTTTCTTTGTAAATAAAGTTAACTAGTCGAGAATATTTTTAACTTTTTTATCGCATTCATTTTAGTTCTTCATATTATAAACTAGGGTGATTAAATGAATCCAATACTTTTAGCATTTTTAGCAACTTTATTTACATATATTATTACCATTTTAGGTGCTTCAATAGTATTTTTATTTAAAAACTTTAATCAAAAAATTCTTGATATTATGATGGGATTTGCCGCTGGGGTCATGATTGCAGCTTCATTTTGGTCACTTTTAGCTCCCGCTATATCGCTATTAGAACAATTAAATAGGCCAAAATATTTAGAAACATCTATAGGCTTTATTTTGGGCGGATCGTTTATTCTTTTATCTGACATATTCTTATCAAAAAAAATTAAAGTGGAAGAAAATAAAAAAAAGACACTTCTAATTACTAGTGCTGTTACACTTCATAATATTCCAGAAGGTATGGCTGTCGGAGTGGCTTTTGGTAGTTTATCATTAAATATACCAGAAGTTTCTTTGATTGGCGCTTGTTTACTAGCTTTAGGAATAGGTTTACAAAACTTTCCCGAAGGATTATGTGTAAGTTTGCCATTAAGAAAAAGCGGTATGTCAAGAAAGAAAGCATTTTTTTATGGACAAATGTCGGGCATAGTTGAACCAATATTTGGTGTTATCGCTGCTATTGGTGCAATGTTTGTTCAAAATATTATGCCGTTTTTGCTATCATTTTCTGCTGGTGCGATGATTGCGGTTGTTACAAGTGAATTAATACCAGATTCATTTAAAGATAATAAATTATTAGCATCAATAGGTTTATTACTTGGCTTTAGTGTAATGATGATTTTAGACGTGGCATTAGGATAAAAAAATGGTTGTTACCAATTAAAGTAACAACCGATTTTTTTATTTTTTATGAGCTTCGCGCTCTTTAAGATATTCTTTGAAATTATGCATGCATTGACCACTTGATGAACAACAACTACAATCACTAGTACAAGATGGCTTTCCAGTCTTCTTGTTTCTATGGTTTAGAATAAATGGCAATATAACTAACGCAATTGCGGCAATCGCAATAAGCGGTTCAAACCATTCCATAATCTCAACATCCTTTCTAAGCAGCTACAGCAGCTTTTTTGTTTCTATTAACAACATAGTATCCTAAGCCAACACAGATACCAACAAGAACTAATACGACGATTAATCCTAACCACCAATATAATTCAAATGAGTGTCCAACCCAGTAAACTATGAATGAGATTACATAACTTGCAAGTAACCACCAAGCTAATGTTACTCTAAAGCCTTTTTTACTACTTTCAGATTTAGCAGTAGCAACAGCAGCAAAGCAAGGTAATGTAAATAAGTTATAAGCAGCGAATGAATAAATAGCAGCATTTGATAAGTTAATTGTTCCTTTTACTAAACCTAATGTACCCATTGTACCAACAACGTCTTCTTTAGCAATTAAGCCAGTAATAGAAGCAACTGAATATTTCCAACCATCAGTGCCTTGAGCCCATCCTAATGGATAGAATACATATTGTAAGACTCTACCAAGATCAGCAAGCATTGACTTTTCAATATCAACCATTCCGTTCCAGAATGCCCAACCGAAATTAGATAAGAACCAAATAAGAATAATTGAAGCAGTAATAATTGTTGAAGCTTTGTATAAGAAGTGTTTGAACTTATCCCATAAGTGAGCTAACAAATTTTTAACTTGTGGACGGTGATAAGCAGGAAGTTCCATAATGAATGGAGGTACTTCATAGTGTTTTGAGAATGCTTTAATAACTAAAGCAGAAACAATAGCAATAACAATACCTAATAAATAAATACTAAATACGAATATATCTCCCCAGAAACGGCCAATTACGCAAGTAGCAAGTAATGACCAAATAGGAGCTTTAGCACCACATGAGAAGAAAGGAGTAAGTCTAATTGTTAAGTCTCTTTCTCTTTCATCTTCAAGAGTTTTTGTTCCCATCATAGCAGGAACTGAACAACCAAATCCCATTAATAGAGGGATAAACGATTTACCTGATAAACCAAATTTTCTAAATGCACGGTCCATAATGAATGCTACACGAGCCATATAACCGCTATCTTCAAGAATAGAAATAAATAAGAATAACAATAATACTTGTGGAATGAAACTAAAGATTGAATCAATACCAGTTAATAAACCATCACATACAAGTCCTGTGTACCATTTGCCTTCTGGCATAAAGCTAGCAAACAAATCAATAATTGATCCAGTTAACCAACCCATCCAACTTTGTAAGAATACACCTAGTGAAGGAATACCTTGTAAAGCTGTTTCTCCATCAGCTATTAAGTCTTCATAACCCATACCAGTAAAGAAATTAATCCATCCTTTACTTTGAATTTCTAATCCAAATATAGTATTCAATCCTAATAAATCTTCAGAGAATACGAAGTGGAATACCACAAACATAATTAATAAAAAGATTGGAATACCCGCCCATTTATTTGTTAAGACTTTATCAATTTTGTCAGATTTTGTTAATCCGCCATCTTCTTTTTTAGTTTTAACAACAACATTTGAGAAATATTTATTGATGTAAGCATATCTCTTATCAGCAATGATAGCTTCAAAGTCATTACCAAATACATCATCTTTAAATGTCTTTTTGAAATCATTAACCATTGGAACTAAATTTTCATGATTCTTGACTTCAATTTCATCTAATTCAACTAATTTAACTGCATGGAATAAAGGATTTTCTACACCCATACCAGTAAATGCGATTGTAACATCTTGAATTAAATGAGTTAAATCACTATTTTCAATAACTGTTGTTCCTTTACGAGGACTATTTGATGTTTCAAGAGCGACTTTCATTAATTCATCAATCTTGTCGCCTTTCAAAGCAGAAATTTCTACGACTGGAACTCCTAATTTTCTTTCAAGTTCTTTAACATTAATATTTTGGCCTTTTTTCTTGACTTCATCCATCATATTTAATGCAATAACCATTGGAACATCTATTTCAAGTAATTGAGTTGTTAAGTATAAGTTTCTTTCTAGGTTAGTAGCATCAACAACGTTAATGATACAATCTGGTTTTTCATCTAATACATAATTTCTTGAAACAACTTCTTCTGGAGTATATGGTGATAAAGAATAAATACCCGGTAAGTCAACAATATTGATTACTTCTTTTAATTTTTTGTACTTACCTTCTCTTTTATCAACAGTAACACCTGGCCAGTTACCAACGTGTGCAGTTGCACCTGTTAAAGAGTTAAATAATGTTGTTTTACCACAGTTTGGGTTACCTGCAAGAGCAAATCTCTTCATATTTATTTAACCTCCTTAGTAACAGTCATAGTAACTAACTCAGCTTCTGACTTTCTTAATGTTAGTTCATAACCTCTAATTGTAATTTCAATTGGGTCGCCTAATGGTGCTTTTTTCTTTAGAGTAACTTGAGCACCTGGTGTAACACCCATATCAAATAAGCGTCTACGAATCTTGCCTTCGCCAGCAACACTTTTAATGATGCCTTCTTCAGTGATTCTAAAATCACTTAATTTCTTTTCCATTGATTTTCCTCCTTATGCGACAAGAATTTTAGTGGCAATAGATTTATCTAAGGCTAATCTACCATCCTTAACTATGCAGATTACATTTCCACCTGAAGCAGAAACGAGTTTGATAGTAGAATTAATAGTTATGCCAAGACTTTCTAAATGTTTTTTTGTCTTATCATCCACCAAAATTTTTATGACTTTTAAATCAACGTCTGTTGGGGCTAATACTAGTGGCATAAAATCACCTCTTTCAGTTAGAATAATCTAACCATACCACAAAAAATATGTTAGCAAAGAAGTTAGTTCTTGCTAACTATTTAAATTATAGTTATTCATAACTAATTGTCAATACTTTTTTACAAATAGTTTGTCTAAACTAACTATAATATATATAAAAATCCACGATTAACGTGGATTTTTAACCTTTTCAACATATTTTTTTATTGCCGTAAATGTTTCGTCACTTAAGTCGTGTTCAATTTTACAAGCATCTTCTCTAGCAGTTTCTTTTGATACTCCTAGTTCAACTAACAAAGAAGATAATAATTTATGCTTTTCATATGTATGATTAGCAATTTGCATACCTTTTTCTGTTAAAGTGATAAAACCATCTTCATCAACAAGGATATAACCATTCTCTCTTAACTTTTTCATTGCCACACTTACGCTAGGCTTAGAAAAATTCATAGATTCCGCTATGTCAATAGATCTTACATGGCCTTTTGCTTCCTTAAGTATTAAAATACGCTCTAAATAGTCTTCTGATGATTCATAAATATTCATTTTTACACGTCCTTTTATAAGTTTGTATTAAAATTTTATCACATCTACACTAATATAACAACAAATTTACTTTGCATCATAACCAGCATTTTTAACTGCATTAATTAAATCATTACGATTAAGTTCTTGATTTGAGTAGACTTTTGCATTTTTTTCTTTTAAAGATACTTCAACACGTTCCACTCCTGGAACATCTAGCAAAGCTTTTTCTACATGTTTTTGGCAATGTTCACACATCATTCCATCAACTTTGAGTACGATTTCCTTCATTTGCTTTTCCTCCTTTACGTTTTCAATATATTTTTTTGGTTTAAAGAAATTAATTGTTAAAGCATTTAATACAACAAATACGCTACTTAAACTCATTGCTAATGATCCAATCATAGGGTCAAGTTTGATTTGCCATAATGGATATAATAAGCCTGAAGCTAATACAATACCAATTGAGTTATAAAAGAATGCCCAGAATAGATTTCCTTTGATTGTGCGTAAAACTCTTTTACTTAAATTAATAACATTAACAACATCAAGTAAATCATTTCTTAATAAAACAATATCACTTGTTTCTAAAGCAATATCGCTACCACCTTTAAGTGATATACCTAAATCTGCAGTAGTAAGCGCTAAAGCATCGTTAACACCATCGCCAACCATAGCTATTAAATGTTTATCATCATGTTTTAATGATTTTATAACATTTTGCTTATCAATTGGCAAAACTTCTGCAATTACTTCACTAATTCCTACTTCATCAGCAATAGTTTGAGCAGTTATTTTATTATCACCAGTAAGCATAACTGTTCTAATGCCCATTTTTTGTAATTCATGTATCGCTAAAACTGAATTCTTCTTAATTTCATCTTTTAAAGCAATAATTGCTACAAGATTTTTATTTTTGGTAACTACTAATGATGTTTTACCTTCTTTAGATAATTGTTCTAATTTCTTTTGATTTTGTTCATCAATTTTTACATTGCTTGCATTACCGATATAGTAAGTACTATTATTAAATTTAGCTTCAATTCCTTGACCTTCAATAGCTTTAAAGTCGGTTATATTGATGATTTCTGCGCCTATTTCATTCGCGTAACTCGTAATAGCGCTAGCTAAAGGGTGCTCAGATTTATTTTCCATACTATATATTATTGATAATAAATCATTATCACTATCTATATTAATAAAATCTGTAACAGTTGGTTTCCCATTTGTTAATGTGCCTGTTTTATCAAATACAATAGTTTTAATAAGATGTGATTTTTCTAATATTTCCGCATTTTTTATTAATAAGCCATTACTTGCTCCAACTCCTGTTCCAACCATAATAGCTACTGGTGTTGCTAGGCCTAATGAACAAGGGCATGCAATAACAAGTACGGAAATAGCAAAGTTAAATGACAAATTAAAATCTTTGCTTGCAATAATTGATATTACAAAGCTCAATAATGATATACACATTACAATCGGAACAAATATACTGGCAATTTTGTCCGCTAATTGGGAAATCGGTGCTTTAGAATTACTAGCTTCTTCAACTAATTTTATAATATTAGCAATTGATGTATCTTCGCCTACTTTTGTAGCCTTAATAATAATATATCCAGAATTTATAGTCGTAGATGTATAAACATTTTGGTTGATGCTTTTTTGAGCTGGCATGCTTTCACCAGTTATATTAGCTTCATCAATTGCAGCATTTCCTTCGACAATAACACCGTCAACAGGTACAGCAAAGCCTTTTTTTACGACAACTAAATCATCCACTTTAACTTCTTCAACAGGTACTTCAACTTCTTTATTATCTTTTAAAACTAGTGCTTTTTTAGGTGCTAAATCCATCAATTTTGAAATAGCTTGTGTAGTTTTTCTTTTAGATAATTGTTCCAAATATTTACCAAAACTTACTAAAGTTAATATCATTGCTGCTGATTCAAAATATAAGTTATGATGGTATTCACTAATTAATTCCATATTTGAACTAGCTAAGCCAATTGAAATCATCACAATAGCAAATATTCCATAAACCATTGACGCCGTAGCACTTATTGCAATAAGAGAATCCATATTTGGCGCTAATTTAAATAATTTTTTATAACCAGATATAAAATACTTACGGTAAATAATTAACACCGGAATAGTAATTATTAGTTGTGTTAATGCATACCACAAGGCATTCGAGTGTCCAGTTAAAAATGGTGGTAATGGTAATTCAACCATGTGACCCATAGATACATACATTAGTAAAATTAATAAGATAAATGCTGCAATTAATTTATGTAAATCTTTTTTTAATGCTGCATCATTATTAACTTTTTCATATATTTTTGCGCCATATCCAGCATCACTAACTGCATTAATAATATTATTAATATTAACTACTTTTTCATCATAATCCACTACCATTGAATTCGATAATAAGTTAACATCAACATTGTTAACGCCATTAAGACGCGCTACTGCTTTATTTACATGACCAACACAAGCTGCACAACTCATGCCTAAAACAGAAAATTTTTGTTTCATTATTGAAACCTCTTA
The DNA here is from genome assembly GCA_934140155.1 of uncultured Bacilli bacterium. Taxonomy (GTDB): domain Bacteria; phylum Bacillota_I; class Bacilli_A; order RFN20; family CAG-826; genus RUG131. The sequence goes on from CAKPBC010000002.1 coordinate 246,645, forward strand.
AAGAATGTCGATATATCTTCGATATCAGAATAATCATCATTCTTTATATGTTCGACAACACAAGTGCGAATATGATTATCAATCATTAAATTAGCTAAACTTTTTATCGCTTTGTCGATTGCGGACAATTGAATAATAATATCACTACAATAACGATCTTCTTCAATCATTTTCTTTATACCATTCATTTGTCCGATAATACGATTTAACCTTTTTTCTAAATTGTTTTTTTCTTCCTGAGTTCTTAATTTGTTTCGCTCAGCACAACAACATTTTTTTCCACTCATAAAATTCACCTCGTTACGATATTAATATATACCCCTGGTGGGTATATGTCAAATAAAATACATTTTTATTTTGGCTAAATTCCAATTTTTTATTACTGTTAAGTAAAAATACTTGACACCAGTAAATGTTTCTACTATACTAATAACGTTAAAAAAGGAGATTATTAAAATGGCTGTAAAAATTAGATTAACAAGAACTGGTCGTCACAATGATCCTTCATATAGAATTGTTGCTGCAGATAGCAGATTCCCACGTGATGGACGTTACATTGAATTATTAGGAACATATGATCCTAAAGATGTAAACAATGCTGCAAAAATCGATGAAGAAAAAGCAATCAAATGGATTAGAAATGGTGCTCAACTTTCTGATACAGTTCGCGCTTTATTTTCAAAACAAGGTATCATTGTAAAAGCTAAAAAAGGAGAATAATTCTCATGGATTACGAAAAGATTATCCATGCTTTCGTAGATTCTTTCGTTGAAAAACCTGAATCAATGATCATTAGACAAATGCCTAGTGAATCAGAAAAAGATGTTGTACTTCTTGTTGTTAGTGATGCTAACGACACAGCGCGTTTAATTGGCCGTAAAGGTTCAGTTGCGGATGCTTTACGAGAAGTTATTTCTATTGCAGGAAAATTAGAAGGCAAAAGAATACACTTAAAATTTGAAGCTTTTGAAGAAGAAAATGAGGACTAATTATCCTCATTTTTTTAAAGGAAAAAATTATGGAATACATTACACTAGGAAAAATTGTTAAAACTATCGGCTTAAAAGGTGAAGTTAAAATTTACTCTTCTTCTGATTTTTCTTATAATCGTTACGAAAAAGGAAACAACGTTACTCTTTTTAATGAAAAAACTAAAGAGCGTATAAATTGTATAGTTAAATCATTTAGAAAAGATAAGGAATTTGATATTGTTTCATTTGAAGAATTTTCTAGTATAGAAACTATTACTCCTTATATTAATAATTTAGTACAAATTGAAAAATCCGATGCTATTTTACCTAAAGGATTTTATCACTATTCCGATTTGAAAAATTGCGATGTATATGACGAGAATAATAATAAATTAGGAAAAGTTAAAGATGTGGAAGAATATGCTTCTTATCAAACTTTACGAGTAAAAAGAGAAGATGCTAAAGACTTCTTCGTACCTTTTGTAAAAGCATTTATTAAAAAAGTTGATATAAAAAATCAAAAAATAATCATTCATGTTATTGAGGGATTACTATGAAAATAACTATATTAACTTTATTTCCTGAAATGTTTGATGGATTTATAAATACATCAATAATAAAAAGGGCTCTAGCAAAAGAAAGCGTTGAAATTGAGATAATAAATATTCGTGACTTTACCAAAGATAAATATGGTCGCGTTGATTCCGCTCCTATTGGTGGTGGCGCAGGATTAATTATGAAATGCCAACCAATACTAGACGCTCTTAAAAGTGTCAAAAGTATTTCTTCTCACACCATTCTTATGTCTCCAATTGGACGCACTTTTAATCAAAAAATCGCACATGAGTTCGCTGCTCTTGATCACTTGATTATTATATGTGGTCATTATGAAGGTGTTGATTCACGTGTAAATGATTATATTGATGAATGTGTTTCTATTGGTGATTATATACTTACTGGTGGAGAACTTGGATCAATGGTTATTAGTGATGCGATTATAAGATTAATTGATGGAGCAATATCTAGCGAATCAATTGTCGAAGAATCTTTTGAAAACGGACTTCTAGAATATCCACAATTTACTGAGCCATTTGATTATGATGGTAAAGAAGTACCAAGCATTTTATATTCAGGAAATCATGAAGCTATTGCTAAATGGCGTCAAAAAGAAAGTTTAAAATTAACTAAAACTTTGCGCCCTGATTTGTTCAATAAATATGAGTTTTCTAAAAAAGATTTAAAATTATTGAAGGAAATTGAAAATAATGAAATTGGAAAATGGGAAATAGACGCTATTAATAAAGGACATAAGTTCATAAAAAAATAAGCTCAATTGAGCTTATTTTTATTTTCCAAACCCCGTCATTGGTGGAAGTTTTCCACCTTTTTGATAATTTTTCATTTGTTTCATCATTTCTTTCATTTGTTCAAATTTCTTTAACAAACGATTGATTTCTACATTTGTAAGTCCGCATCCTTTAGCAATACGTACTTTGCGTGAGTTCTTTAATACTTCTGGATGTTTTCTTTCATAAGGTGTCATGGAATTAATAATTGATTCAGTTTGTTTCATTTCGCGTGTCGCGCGTTCTTTATCTTCTTCAGATATTTTTGGCATACCTGGAATTAATTTTAAAATACCACTTAAAGATCCCATTTTTTGAATTTGTTTCATTTGTTGAAGCATATCATTTAAATCAAATATACCTTCCATCATTTTATTAACACTCTTACGTGCTTCTTTTTCATCAATGTTTTCTTGGGCTTTTTCAATAAGAGACATAACATCTCCCATTCCCAAGATTCTATCCGCCATACGATCTGGATAGAAAAGTTCTAAATCATCTAATTTTTCACCTACACCGGTTAATTTAATTGGTACACCAGTTAAATGGCGAATAGATAAAGCCGCACCACCACGGGCGTCACCATCTAACTTAGACATAATACATCCAGTAAGAGTAAGTTTTTCATTAAATGTTTTAGCAACATTTACGGCATCTTGACCAGACATTGCATCAACAAGTAATAATATTTCATCAGGATTAACTAAATTTTTGATGTTATTTAATTCTTCCATTAATGGTTCATCAATATGTAAACGACCAGCGGTATCAATAATTAAGACATCATAACGTTCGTCATAAGCTTTTTTCTTGGCAGCCGCAGCTATATCTACAGGATTTGCTTTAGTTCCCATATTAACTACATCAACACCAACTTGTTTAGCAATAGTTACTAATTGGTCAATTGCGGCAGGACGATAAACGTCACAAGCGGCAAGTAAAACTTTTTTATTAAGTTTATTTTTCATTAATTTTGCTAATTTACCTGCTGTGGTAGTTTTACCAGATCCTTGTAAACCACAAAGCATAATAATTGTTGGTTTATTGGAATTGTATTTAATTTCACTTTGATCAGCACCTAAAAGTTCCACTAATTCATCATGGACAATTTTTACAACCATTTGGCTTGGATTAAGTTTTTTTAATACTTCTTGTCCTAGTGCTTTTTCTTTAACATTATTAACGAATTCTTTAGCAACCAAAAAGTTAACATCAGCTTCTAATAAGGCAATACGTATTTCTTTTAACATATCTTGCATATTAGACTCTGTTAATGTAGAATTTCCTTTAATTTTTTTTATAATGCCACTTAATCGATCAGTTAATGATTCAAATGCCATCGTCAATCATCCTCTCTAATTCTTCAATTTTATCAATAGATAAATCTTTTTTCATCTCTTCAATCTTACTTAACAATTTGTCTTTTGTTTCCGATAAATGTAATTTGTTTTCATAATCTTTTAATTTAGCAATAGATTTATGAATGCAATCTAAGACCGCTGTACGCGAAATATCTTTATTATCACTAATTTCACTCAAAGATAAATTATAAGCATAATATTGTTTCATTATATCTTGTTGTGTGTTAGTTAAAAGAGGTTCATATAATGATAATAACTTATTGATATAATCAAATTCTTCTAACTTATTCATTTTATTCCTCTTTACCTAAACATAAGCCATATAAATATTGATCCAAGTCGAATTCTTGTAAATCATCCATTTGTTCACCTAAACCAATAAATCTTACTGGAACACCTAGTTCATCTCGAATAGCAAGAATAATGCCACCTTTAGAAGTTCCATCCATCTTAGTAATAACAACGCCAGTAAGTTTAGTGACTTCTCCAAATGCTTTAGCTTGAATAACACCATTTTGTCCAGTTGTGGCATCAATAATTAAAAATACTTCTTGCGGCGCTCCTTCAATTTCTTTTCCGATTACACGGCGAATTTTTGCTAATTCCGCCATTAAATTTGCTTTATTTTGTAATCGGCCAGCAGTATCAACAATAATTAAATCTGAATTATTATTTTTACCTAAACGCACACCTTCAAAAGCTACCGAAGCCGGGTCAGCGTTTTCTTTACCAACACAAATTGGACATTTTAAACGATCAGCCCATATAGAAAGTTGTTCGATTGCTCCCGCTCTAAAAGTATCTGCAGCTACTAATGTAACTTTTTTACCTTTATCAATATAGCGTTTAGCTAGTTTAGCAATTGTCGTAGTTTTTCCAACTCCATTAACGCCAACAACTAATAAAACAGTTGGTGTTCCTTTTTCAAATTGGATTTCATTAACAATATCTTGACCTTGATTAACATAACTAACAAACATTTTATCCACTAATAATTCATTGATTTTTGTTGGTTCTGTAATCCCTTGTTCACGTGATTCATTTTTTGTAGCTTCAATAATATCTAAAGCTAAATTTACACCAACATCTGCTTCAATTAATATTTCTTCTAATTCATCAAAATATTCCTCGTTAACACTTTTATAGCGGGCAGATAAAGATTTTAAACGATCTGCAAAGTTCTTGCGAGACTTATCTAAACCAACAACATATTTATCTTTTTGTTTTGTCGATTTTCCTAATATTTTTTCTTTTAAATACGAAAAAAGTCCCATTATTTCGCCTTCTTTCTTAATGCATCTAATGCCGCCATTTGTTCAGCGGCTTTTTTAGTTTTTCCTTGTCCTCTTCCAAGAACAGTATCTTCATATAAAACTTCTACAACAAATGTACGGTCATGCGGTAATCCTAATTCTTCAACAAGTTTGTATTTAACCGATTCACGATGTTCTGCTTGCATTTCTTCTTGAAGTTCGGATTTATAATCTTTTAATTGATTTTTATTAAAATGATCAACATCGTCTTTAAAAAGTTCTTTTACAAAATTATATGTAAAATCAATTCCTTTATCGTAATACATTGCCCCAATAAATGCCTCAAATACATCTTCAAGTATACGTTGGGTATTACGAGTGTTTTCTGGTAAGCTATGACCTAATCTAATATATTCATTGAAATTATATTTCTTAGCTTTTTCCGCTAAAGAACTACTTTGAACGATAAAAGCGCGAAGTTTAGATAAATCACCTTGAGACATTTCTTGGTGCTTAGAATAAGCTAAATCGGCCACAACAAAGTTAATAACGCTGTCTCCAACAAACTCAAGGCGCTCATAATCATGGTGCGATGTTTTAGCATCAATATTAAAAGAAGAATGAGTAAAGGCTAATTCATATAATTCACTACTATTAACTTCTAAATTAAGCGATTCTAATAGTTCATTAATATTTTTATGCATCTTCTTTAATACCCTCTTTCATTAAATCAACAATGTGAACACTAGCCATATTATAAGCAACATTCATAGCGCAAGAGAAGCCATAACCATCACTTGATCCATGTGCTTTTACAACAACGCCATTGACACCTAATAGCATTGCTCCACCTGTTGATTTATAATCCATTGTTTTCTTAAAATCATCAAATCCACTTTTGGCAAATAAATAACCAATTTTTGTGAATATGTTTTTCTTAAATGCTTTCTTAATTAAGGTATTCATCATTGAAGCAGTACCTTCTACTGCCTTTAAGAAAACATTTCCATCAAATCCACCTGTAACAATAACATCAGCATCGCCTGTTAATGCATATCTTGCTTCTATGTTGCCTTGAAATCCTTCCATATTAGATGCTCTTAATAATTTATGAGCTTCTTTAACAACTGGACTACCTTTTTCATCTTCGGCACCATTACTTAATAAATAAACCTTAGGTTGTTCAATATGAAAAATCTTATTAGCGTAAATTTTACCCATATGAGCAAATTGCACTAATTGTTCTGGGGTGTTTTCATTACTTGCTCCAATATCTAAAATTGTTACATATTTTCCTTGTTTCAATGTTGGAAAAGGCGAAACTAAAGCCGCACGTTCAACACCTTCAATAAGTTTTAATTTTAGTGTTGTTGCAGATAAAAAGCCTCCAGTAGAGCCAGCGGATACAATAGCGTCAGCTTTTACTTCTAAAAATTTATTAATTGCAATCATCATTGAAGAACCACGCATTCTCATTACTTCTAACGCTCCTGCTTCCATTGGAACAATGTCACGAGCATCAACAAGAGTAACATTTTCATATTTTTTAAGTTCTTCTAATTCTTCAATTTTTCCAACTGCTATAATTTCAACATCTTTATGTGTTTCTAAAAATTTTATAATTCCTGCGACAGTGGCTTTACTTCCTTTATCGCTTCCCATAGTATCTATAACCATTTTAATCATAAGTTTCACCTTCTAAATTTATTCTATAAATTTATTTTATCATAAAATAGTAATAGATAATATCAAAATATTTTGTATGCTTAAACATTATGGAATTTATTACTATTTGCTAATGTCGTTGATTTTTCAATAATATCTTTAAATTCCGGATTGTTACTATTACTTAAAATCGTAGTAGCGTCATTTCTTGCTATTTCAAACATTTTGAAATCAGAAATAATATTGGCGTAAGCAAAATTAGGCATACCAGATTGTTTTAAACCATTCATATCACCTGGTCCACGAAGTGAAAGATCAGCTTCAGCAATTTTAAATCCATCAAGTGTTTGCTCTAAAATTTTTAATTTTTCTATTTCTTCCTCTTCTAGTTCTTTATGCACTAATAAACAAGTTGAAGGACTACCATCACGCCCAATTCTTCCTCTAATTTGATGTAAAGAAGCTAATCCGAAGTTGTTAGCGTCATAAATTACCATTAAATTGGCATTTTTAATATCAATTCCTACTTCAATTACTGTTGTTGATACTAATATTTGAATATTGCCATTTTTAAATTGTTCCAAAACATTTACTTTCTCTTCATCATCCATTTTTCCATGTAATAATCCGACTTTATCATGATATTTAGCACGATACTTTTCATAGACACCTTCAACAGATGATTTATCGAGTTTTTCTTCAATTAATGGACAAACTACAAATACTTTTTTGTTTTCCATCAACGATTTATCAACATATTTAAAAATAACATCTTCATCTTCTTCAATGACTTTTGTTTCAATATGGCGGTTAAGTACTGGATATTCTGATAAAGTAGAAACATCTAAATCACCATATAATGTTAGTGCTAAAGTACGAGGAATTGGAGTCGCAGACATAAGTAATAAATCTGTATTTGTACCTTTAGAAGCTAAAAGCATTCTTTGGTTTACACCAAATTTATGTTGTTCATCAATAACCGCTAAACCTAAAGAAGCATAATTAACATCTTTTGAAAAGACAGCATGTGTACCAACAATAACATCAACTTCATGATTAACAATGCGCTCTTTTACTTCTTTTTTTGCTGAAGCAGACATTCCTCCCACTAATAAATCGACTTTTAATATTCCATCAAATAACTTGGTAAGAGTTTCAAAATGTTGTCTAGCAAGCGCATCAGTAGGCGCCATAAGAACCGCTTGATCATGACGTAAAAATGCACCATAAATAGCAATATTAGCCACTAAAGTCTTACCAGTGCCTACATCTCCTTGTAGTAATCGATACATTAATGATTTATCCTTCATATCTAAAATAATTTCTCTTACCGCCACTACTTGATCATGGGTTAATTTATAATCTAATGATTTGATAAATTCATTGATTTTTTGGGTATCAATATCTAATTTAGTATTCTTTTGTAATGATTTATTTTCTTTTCTAATTATTTGCGTTTGTAATGTAAATAATAAACATTCTTCGTATTTTAATGTTCTCAATCCTTGATGCACATCTTGAGCATTTTTAGGTACATGAACTAATTTAAAAGCTTCTTTTCTTGATACAAGATGATATTTTTCCATTAAATAATTAGGAATAATATTAGGTATATTGTAATTATCATTTAATAAATATTTTTGCACCATTTTAGCGAATTGATAATTTTCAATCACACTAGGTAAAGAATATATCGCTTTATAATTCTCACTTTCTGGTATTTCACCTTTAACAATATTCATGACATTAATAGTCATATTACTTTTATCAAAAGTACCTACAATTGTATAATAATTAGCTAAATTAAGCATTTTATAAATATATGGTCGATTAAATATAACAACGCGAAAAAAGTTATTATTTTTAGTAATAACGGAAAAGCGTATAATTGTTAATTTGCCTTTTTTGATAATTGTTGGATTAGAAACAAGACGAGCAAAAATAACTACTCTTTCTTTATTTTCTAAATTTGTTTCATGAGTAAGATGAAAATCATTATAAGAACGCGGTAAATGTTCTATTAATGTTTCTACTGATACTATGCCCATTTTATCTAAAGCTAAATTAATACGTTCTGAGCTAGAAAAATTCATAAATTTTTCCTCCACTAATAATATAGTAGCGTTACTAGAAAAATCCGGTAATTAAGTTTATTTTTTAATCAATATAACCGAAAAAAAGGGAAGAAATCCCTTTTTTCTATTCAACACCAATAATAAATGAGTAAACTGGTTGTCCACCTTTTCTCATATCAATATCAAGATCTTCGTGTTGTGAAGCAATTTCATCAACGAAAGCCTTCGCTTCTTCATCACTAACATCTTCACCATAAATAATAGTAACAATTGAAGACATTTCATCAAGCATTGAATCTAATAATGTATGAGCAGCTTCAAATTTATCTTTTACACAGCAAATAATCTCTTTATTTTTCATGCCCATAAATTCATCTTTTTTAATTTCAACGCCATCTATAACTGTATCTTTAATTGCAAATGTTACTTGACCTGTTGTAACATTGCTTAATGCTTCACACATTTGTTCATAATTCTCATCCGCATCTGCTTCTGGATTAAACATCATACAAGCTACTAAACCTTGTGGAATGGATTTAGATGGAATCACACGTACATTGGCATTTTCACAAACATCACATGCTTGAGAAGCTGCTAAAATGATATTTGAGTTATTTGGTAAGATGAATATATTCTTAGCGTTGCAATTTTGAACAATATTAACGAAATCTTCAGTCGCAGGATTCATTGTTTGTCCACCGCTTACAATATAATCAACGCGAAGATCTTTAAACATATTAACTACGCCTTCACCAGCCGCAACTGCAATAATTGCGTATTCTTTTTGTTCTTCTTCAATCTTTTTATCTTTATCATCATTAACTAAATCTGCTTCACCTAATTTAGTATGTTGTTCAGTCATATTTTCAATTTTTAATTTAACAAACTCACCATATTGTTGAGCGAAATTAAGAATATTTCCCGGTGTTAAAGTGTGAACATGTACTTTAATTAAATCTTCATCTCTAACGACAACAAGTGAATTGCCATGAGCATTAAGCCAGTTAGTAAATCTAGCTTCTGAGAAGTTCTTTTTATGCTCATCTTCGCTCTTAGCAAGACGTAAGATAAATTCTGTACAATAGCCAAATTCATCATTTTCAATTTTAGCGCCAGCCATTTTTTGTTCTTCTTTTTCTAAAGCAGACACTGTTTCTTTTTCAATCATTTTGCCTTTAACAGCAGATTGGAAACCTTCTAAAATTTTTATTAATCCCGCTGCACCAGAGTCGACAACACCAACTTTTTTAAGTACTGGTAATAAATCTGGTGTTCTTTCTAATGATTCGTGAGCTTCTTTTAATAAAACATCAAAAGCTTTTTCAATAGTTGGAACACGAGCAATGTTATCATGTAACGCTTGTGCTGATTCTCTAATAACTGTAAGAATTGTACCTTCTACTGGTCGCATAACAGCCTTATAAGCCACATCTTTACCATTAATAAATGCATCAGATAAATCTTTTACAGTAATTACTTCTTTTCCTTCTAAAGCTTGAGAAAAGCCTCTAAATATTTGAGAAAGGATAACACCAGAGTTTCCTCTAGCGCCCATTAATAAGCCTTTAGAAAATGCTTTAGCTATAGAATAAACATCAGTGTCATTTCTATTTTGAACTTCTTTAGCACCTGAGGCTATTGTTAAATTCATATTAGTTCCTGTATCACCATCAGGGACAGGAAACACATTTAGTGCGTCTATTTCAGGATAATGATTGTATAAATTATTAGTGCCTGAAATTATCATTCGCTTTAGCGTATCGCTATTGATAACTTTCATCATAAAATCCCCTTAAATTAAATACTTTTTATGCTTTGAACATAAACGTTGATGGCTTTAAATTTGACGTCAAAAGTCTTTTCAAGGACATATTTGACTCTTTTTTGGACTTCGGTGACAACTTCTGTAATTTTGACACAATAAGCCACTACTATATATAAGTCGACCGCATAGCCATCCTTTATTTTGTGCGGACAAACGCCTTTATAATATTCTTTTTTTACAAGTAAACTATCAATTAAGGAAAGAGATGATTTTTTATCTGATAATCCCAAAACACCATAGCATTCCGTTGCAGCATTACCTGCGACAGTACCAATAGCTTCAATAGAAATATTAATTCCACCATATTGAGTTTGTTTATCAATATTCATAGTAATCCTTCCTTTCAATAGTTATGACACAATATTGTAGCACATATTGGCTAATATGTAAAACAAATAAGTAATTCAAAAAGCAAAAAAAAAGCCCGGCAGCTCGCTATTCTCGCCCAAAGGGATACCTTCGCCACTACGGTGCTTAACTTCTGTGTTC